>NZ_APLF01000062.1 GCF_000355905.1 Psychroflexus gondwanensis ACAM 44 | reverse complement strand
CAAACAAGGTATCCAGGGGACTGAATTTAACCGAACTTCCAGAATTGGACACTTGCAAATACACAATGGTGGTTTCTATATGAGCGTGTCCTAAAAGTTCTTTTAAACACATAATATTGAGCCCATCTTCTAGCAAATGGGTGGCGTAGGAATGTCTAAGTGTGTGGGCTGTGAACTTCTTTTGTGTGTTTACCTTAGGACGACATTCTTTAATAACCCATTGGAGCGCTCTTGTGGTGATCGGTCCTGGCAGAGCGTCTGTGGTCTTCTGACTATTAAAAACATGTTTTACAGGATTTTCTGTTTTAAAATATTTTTGTAAGCCTCTAATTAAATGAGCACTCAAGGGAACGTAGCGGTCTATTTTTCCTTTCTGTTTTCTAACAAATACCGTTTTACGCTCAAAGTCAATATCAGCCTGCAACAAATTACAAAGCTCATAACTGCGCAATCCGCAACCATAAAGCATAGCTAACATCAATTGATGTTTTAGGTATTTAGGAGCCTTTAATAACTCGCGAACCTCCTTTTTGTTGAGCACAATGGGAAGATCATTCTGCCTTTTTATTTGTGGAAGCTGGATTCGCTTTTTATCCATTCCCATCACTTTGTAAGCAGATCGAAGACCATAGATGGTGTGTTTAAAAAAGCTTTCGGAAGGCGTGTTGTGTAGGTTCTGGCAGTGGAATAAGTAGTCGTTGATCTCTTCTTCACTAAGGTGGACTGGGCTGGATTTATAGTAAATAGCCAAGTGAGCAAGGCAGCGCAAGTAATTGTTTAAGGTGCTTTTTGTTTTACCATTGATGGCAAAGCTTTTTTCTAAAGTAAGGGCAAGTTCTTTAAAGTCGGGAACTTGGTCTAAGGCCGTTTCTAAAATCGTTTTGACTTTTTTTTAAATACATCTTCTACTAGTTTTTGTGAACTAAGTAAGTTAATGTATTTTTATAACTAACTAAAAAGCTTCCGAGGTACGAGGATTAGTTCAACACCGTATATAAGCT
>NZ_APLF01000061.1 GCF_000355905.1 Psychroflexus gondwanensis ACAM 44 | reverse complement strand
AAGCCATGAGATTGGTCGATTTCTCTGTAACATTTATGCTTTCATTACTTTTTACCATCGCCGTAAAAAGTAACCAAAAAGGGCTAGGCTTATTTTTATGTCTTTGAAAACTACAAAAGCGATTCCTCCACGCAAAGCAAACCGTTTCACTAGTGCTTTGCTCCTTTATCCTTTCTTCACCACTTTTTTGTTTTCTAACCTCCATAAAAAGTAGGCCGTTTTCTTTGTATCGAGAAGCTTGCAATTCCGTGCAAGCGATAGCGCGATACGGAATCTGTTTAGGTGGTGTACTCAGCTTGAATACGTTATGTCACTTCGAGCCTGCTTGC
>NZ_APLF01000060.1 GCF_000355905.1 Psychroflexus gondwanensis ACAM 44 | reverse complement strand
GCCCCGAAGCCGTCGGGGAACCGGGGTCTATTTCTTATTTAGAATTTCTTTTAAAACAGAAGGGTTTCGGATAATTTTTTCGATAAACACTCTGCTTTTCATTCGTTTTATAAAGCGTTCTAAGCAAAAGGCTTCTTCTTTGGATTCACATTCAAAAGAGAGCTCGAGCTGCCAATCTTTAGCAGAGGTCGTAAAAGCATTTTTGAAGGCATGTTGATTATGCATCAAAACTCTCTTTTGAACATTTTGAGTTTCACCGATGTAGAATCTATTGGATTGTTTGCTATAAATTATATAGAGGAAATGCATAGGGTAAATATAAAAAAACCCC
>NZ_APLF01000059.1 GCF_000355905.1 Psychroflexus gondwanensis ACAM 44 | reverse complement strand
CTGGTCACAAAGCCTGATACAACAGGATTGTCGTGTATGTATTTTAGTTTCTGCTCAAATACGTTTAATGACCAAATCTCTATTGGTTTATTATGCTGCTGCCAAAACTGTTTATTGGCAACATTGCTATTTTTTTTGCCAGCAGGTTCAAACATCCAGAGCATCCATTCTTTTCGGCTTTCATGTGGATTATCATCAATGATTTTAACTATTTTCTTTGAAGTAAACCCCCAGCAGGTGCGAGCGTCTCGCTCGTACACACTATCTAATTTATATCAATTTCCAAAATGGTATGGTCATCATTACCATAATTTCTTGCACTACTAAATTTCCAATCTATTGGGTTGGTCACAAAGCCTGATACAACAGGATTGTCGTGTATGTTATTTTAGTTTCTGCCCA
>NZ_APLF01000058.1 GCF_000355905.1 Psychroflexus gondwanensis ACAM 44 | reverse complement strand
TTTTTTCCGTATTACTTTTTTTTACCGAGAGCTAGTCCCTAAATGGACATGTTGATTAAGTGAGTTGAGAGGTTTAAAATTGGGCTTAGCTTTACCTTGTAAAAGAGAACAACACTCCTATTTGTCCCGTTAGGGACTAAACATAGGTAACACAAAGCATCATCATATCACCAGATTGTGCCATCAGGTACAACATAAAAACCAGCAGCTACTGATAGAGAAGTTGAAAAACAACACCCCAAAACCATAGGGCGTACCTAACGGCAAGCTGTTTTTTTCGTTTACCTTTTTTTACCGGGATCTAGTCCCTAACGGGACAAATATCAAAACCCATAGAGTTTTAAAAAGAACAACATTCCTATTTGTCCCGTCAGGGACTAAACATGGGTAACACGAAGCATCATCCTAACACCAGATTGTGCCGTCAGGTACAACATGAAAATCAGGAGCTAGTCATAGTGACGTCGAAAAACAACACCCAAACCAAAGGGTGTACCTAACGGCACGCTGTTTTTTTCGTTCACCTTTTTTTACCGAGAGCTAGTCCCTAACGGGACAAAATCAAAATCTATAGTGTTTTAAAAAATAAGAATAAGCCTATTTGTCCCGTTAGGGACTAAACATAGGTAACACAAAGCATCA
>NZ_APLF01000057.1 GCF_000355905.1 Psychroflexus gondwanensis ACAM 44 | reverse complement strand
CAACAAAGTACTGTGGCTAAAAACAAGTAAAAACTCATTAATTTCTCACTAGAGTACTTTTATATTCTTTATCATATATCAACCCTGATTTAGCAATAGCAAAGGCCTGTTTTAAGAGCTTATTGCACACCGCAATAAGTGCTAATTTCTTACTCTTCCCTTTGGCCACTATTCGCTCGTAAAGATCTCTGCAAGCCTTGTTGTATTTACAAGCATTAAAACTGCACATGAATAATAAATTACGCAGTTTTTGATTGCCTATTTTACTTATTCGAGGGCGTCCTTTTACACTACTACCACTTTGCCTAATCACTGGTGTTAGACCAGCATAACTGCATAGTTCTGCTGCACTTGTGAACCGATCAAAACCACCTGTTAAAACCACTAACATAATTGATGTTTTAGGTCCAATGCCTGGAATAGTTTTTAAACGAGTTAATAGATCTTGATGCTCTTGTTTAACTAAAACTAACAACTTATCTTCTAAGGTTTTCATCTCTTTCTCAAGCTGTTTTAAACTCCGTTTTAGGGACCTTACAACTGCTTTGCTCGGATCACCCAATACGTCCTCACCATGTAGCTTATTCTTTAACATTGTGCTCTGTTTTGTATACACAGAAAGAGCTCTGGTGATTTGAAGGCATTCCATCTCATCCTTAGTATTACCTTTCCACTGCTTTAATTCTACCTTTTGAGCATACTCACAAATAGCTTTTGAATCGCTCTTATCTGTCTTGATTTTTGACAACTTCATCTGTATAAAGCGTTTTACAGCTAATGGGTTTTCTACAGATACTTTTATACCAGATTCAAGTAAAAAATAAGCCAGTTGATAATGGTAATAGCCTGTAGCTTCCATCACACAGTGACTCTGTTGATTTAAGAGTTTTACAAACTTTTTAAAGCCAGAAGGATTGTTTTTAAACTGATGATAATTACCATCGGAATCCGTGATGTCGAAAACTAAATGGCTAATGTCAATTCCAAAATATTTAATATCTTTAATCATAAGAGAATGTTTTTGAAAGGACAATCTACGCGAGTTTCAACGAC
>NZ_APLF01000056.1 GCF_000355905.1 Psychroflexus gondwanensis ACAM 44 | reverse complement strand
GGGGATGACAGGCCATGTTAATCTTCCTTAGATGAACTGTCTCTTTTGAACTTCGCAATTTCATTTAGTGGTACTCCTATCAATCTTAGAAAAAGAATGAATGATGGAAACAAAATGTTTCATAGTTTCCTCAAAACACCATATAACAAAAAAGCCCTTCCTATCGGAAAGACTTCTAACGGTTTAATAATTCTAAACCTATGAATGTTATTCACATTCACAACACAACATCTTAAAAAAAAGCGGTCTGGAATCCCAATGCCTAGGGATCACAACGAGACTCGAACTCGTCCACAATGCCTTGGGGATGACAGGCCATGTTAATCTTCCTTAGATGAACTGTCTCTTTTGAACTTCGTAATTTCATTTAGTGGTGTTCTTACCAATCTTAGAATTTGATCCTTACTGTATTTTTTAAGTTTTCGTTCTCGAATTAAAGCCTCTTTCTTGTCTGGAAAAGACTGTAAATAAACTAATTTCCACGGTCCTTTATTCGCTGTGTAACGACTTGAATCTTCATTATGCTCTCTCAATCTATGGAATGGTCGGATGGAATATCCCTTATAGTAGCTTCCTACTTTGGAAGAGTGAATGATGTAAACAAAATGTTTCATAATGTCCTAAAATAACATAAACCTATGAATGTTATTCACAACACAACATCTTAAAAAAAAAGCGGTCTGGAAT
>NZ_APLF01000055.1 GCF_000355905.1 Psychroflexus gondwanensis ACAM 44 | reverse complement strand
CAGGCTCAGTGGAGTCCGCTATATGATTTGTTAACTGATTCATGATTTTTAGATAAGGGGGAATTCGATGAGTTAGCAAGAACCTTACAAGATGAGAAGGTCGTTTTTAAACTGCTATCCAAATGGGGAAATACCTTTAAGACACTCATTATCTTTGAAAATAATTAGTGTTAAAGGTACTTACGAAAATGAATATGACAAAAACCTGCGTTTGTGATACAAGGAAAAAATAAGCGAGTAGTGTTGGTAAACATCTGCTGCTTCAGAATCTTGAATGCAGCATCTTGAGTGGTTAATTAAAAGTCCCTTGGATACTAGGTGTGAAAGTGTTAGTTTAGTTGATAATAAAACAACGTCCTATCATAGATATATCCTATACGGAAGATTTGAATAGGGTTCATATGGATGTTAGCTTTAATTTTAATGACCAACATAGACAAACAACTTTTTTTAAAACATTTTATCCCGACTAAATTAGAAGGGAATAGAAAAGTTATGTTTGAAAACGGTTCTTCAATAACAACTAAATATAAATACGAATTTAAATATTTCGTGAGATATTTACCCGGAAATTATGCCGATTATTATTCGCCTGAATTTATTTTTAAAACGGATAATGATTTAAAGATAAAAATAATCCCAATTCCGAATTTCTATTCTTTTATTTATATACCAATAGCAATGGTGATTTTTAATTATTATGAAAAAATAGAAAAAGAAAATATTTGGACTATTGTAATTGCTTTAATTGTATTTGTGATTTTTGTACAGTTCATATTAATAATCCCAAGCCTTTTGAATATTAGAAAACGAGTGAATGAAAAAC
>NZ_APLF01000054.1 GCF_000355905.1 Psychroflexus gondwanensis ACAM 44 | reverse complement strand
AATAACTAAGCATATGGCGTGCCGATAGGCCAAAGCTATATGATTTGTTGACTGATCCGGGATTGCTGGTAAGGGGGAATTCGATGAGTAGGCAAGAACCTTACAAGAGGATAAGGTTGTTTTTAGAGTGCTTTGCATCCCTTTTTATTCAGTTGGTTATCTAAATTAAGGTACTTTTTAGGGAAATCACTCTTTTTTTGTGTGAGAATCTGCTATTTTTTATCAGTTTCCTTTAGTTTGGGCATTAGTAAGTCAAGGCTCTTTTTAGAACCGTTTTTTTTAATGTTTGTATTCCAGTTTATCCTTTATAATTTTTTTGTAATCCTTTGGAGGACCACGACTATCAAAGGTAAAAAGTGTGATCAATGTCTCTTTTTTACAACTCGGACAACAGCGATGGAGAGACTTCTCTTGAGTGGCAAAGGTTATTATGTATGCCAAGTTTTTATCTCTTAATTGCAATTGTAATAACGGTAACTTCTCTTTTTTCCAACTGCTGCTCAAAAACCCATAATGCCTTATTCGAGTAAAGCCTTTGGGAAGAATATGGAGCTGAAAACGCCGTATAAACTCTTTTGTAGAGAGTGTTAGTGTGGTTTTTTGCCCACCTTTTCTATAGTCTTTTAAACTAAATGTAAGCTTCTTTTTTTCTTTATCAATCGACAAAATACGGTGATTACTTATCGCTATTTTATGGGTGTACCTACCTAAATATTCAATCACATGTTCTGGTTTTCCAAAAGGAGTTTTGGCATACACCACCCACTCTTTTTTGAACAACTTATCATATAAAGATTGCGGTAATTGGGGAAGTGCCTTTCGTAATTTGGACACAAAACGGCCTCTAAATTTATCACTCATCGCCTCTACTGAAAATAGAAAATCATCTTTTGCTGTTCCTTTTTTCCAGAATCCTGCCTCACAAACACCTCCCCCTGGAACAATACAATGCAAATGCGGGTGTAATTGTAAATTCTGACCCCAAGTATGCAGCACGGCAATCATCCCCAGTTTTGCACCTAGATGTTTGGGATTGTTGCCAAAGGCAGAGAGGGTTTCCCAGGCGCTATCAAATAAGATTTTATATAGCACTTTGGGATAAGGTATTGCCACAGAATTGAGATGGTCTGGGAGTGTAAAAACAACATGAAAATAAGGCACAGGAAGGAGTTCTTGCGTTCTTGCAGCAACCCATTGATGCTGCTTATGTCCTTGGCAAGTAGGACAATGCCTATTGCGACAGGAATTGAATTGCAAATGGAGCTTCTTGCAATTCATACACCAATCTAAATGTCCACCAAGAGCTTTAGTGCGGCATTTTCTTATCGCATGCAAAGCGCGCTG
>NZ_APLF01000053.1 GCF_000355905.1 Psychroflexus gondwanensis ACAM 44 | reverse complement strand
ACGTTACCACCAATTTGAATGAAACGCAATTTTAAATACATATTGATAATTCTAACATTTGGACTCTTCCAAAATCTACTTGCGCAGGAAAATAAAGTAGGAAAAGTAAAAGTCGTGAAATACAGAGATACATCCGATAGGTTTACTGAATCGACAACTGACTCTACTCTCGCATATTTAAATAAAAGAGAACACGATATTTTAATCACAAATAAAAAAGATACTACACGACTGAAAACTAACTCTCTCGGAATTTTTGAAATCCCAAAAAAGTATTTTAATTATTGTAGCATAAATGTAAATCCTAAAACAAAAGACTTACGAGAAGAATTTTTGTTTATGGAGGGACTTGGGAAAAAAGACAGTCTCGAATTTGAAGTTTATGATTACCATTTCTCAAATAAAATTGATTCGACAAAAGCACCTGAATTTTACAATAAATTCAATACTCAAAGAGCTGAACAAGATTTTTTAGCTGGAAAAAAAAGATACTTACTCGGAAACGGAATTGAATACTCGAAAAAATTTATTGAACAATTAGAATTAAAGGCAAATGAATTCGGGTTCGAAATTGAATATCCTGAAAAAATGAGCGGAATTTTATCAGAACACAGAATTCTTTATAAGTATAACGAACGAATGAGAGAACTACTGGGAATAAAAAACTGGTGGTAACAATGTATAAAAAAAATAGGGCAAGTAAGTGCTAAACCCAATGGTTCAGGCTTGTTTGCGAAGTCGCCAAATCTTTTGATTTGGCTTTTAGATGAATAATATAAAACAAAATGCAAAAGATTTGGCTTGTGGATAATCCGAATAATTATTGCTTATTTACAGCCCTACTTCTTTTATACTAAACGTT
>NZ_APLF01000052.1 GCF_000355905.1 Psychroflexus gondwanensis ACAM 44 | reverse complement strand
AGCCACAATTAAAACCCATAAACTATGAAAATAATAACGACAACATTTTTATTACTAATTTCTTTTTATTCTTATTGCCAAACAGAATATTATACAACTGATGGAAAAAACAGAATTACAAAATCAGAGGCAGAGGAAATGTTAACTAAACAGGTTGACAAAATGACCAAAATACTCGGAAAACAGTTATACGGAAGTTTGACAATTGAGAATACCGAAACAAAAAAGGATTCTATAATTTCTAAAATATCTTTTGCCATTAGTGACAAAAAGAAAGACAACTTAATTAATTCTGGACCATTATCTGAATTTAAAGACAAAGAATTCCCAAAATTTGACTTAAAGACTTTAGCCGATAAAAACTTTAATTCCGAAAAACTAATAGGCAAACCAACTATGATTAATTTTTGGTTTACAAGATGTGNGCCTTGCATTGACGAAATGCCTGTTTTGAATAAAATAAAAGAAAAGTACAAAGATGACTTTAATTTTATTGCTATTACATACGAGAAAAAGGAAGATGTTGAAAAATTTCTTGAAAAACATCCGTTTGACTTTGAGCATCTAATAAATGCCAAGGATTTTACCGACCAATTAGGAATTCAGGCGTATCCAATGAATTTATTTTTAGACAAAAATGGTGTTTTAAAATATGTCAAAGGCGGAATTCCATACGAAAGTAAAGAAGGAGAAGAATTGAAAATGGGAGAAGGAAATGAAATTATTGAGATTATTGAAGAGCTAAAATAACTGTGGCTAACAATGTATATAAAAAATAGGCGAAATAGTAGTAAATTCAAGGGTTTTGGCTCGTAACAAACTTTGTGTTTAACCGAAAGTTTAGTGCTTCGAAATCGCCTACTTTTCATATACTAAACGTT
>NZ_APLF01000051.1 GCF_000355905.1 Psychroflexus gondwanensis ACAM 44 | reverse complement strand
AGAGGTCAGTATATAAATACCTATCTTAGTGGTAGTAAATATATATAATTATGGACGTATTTAAGGGTCAAAATCTTCTAGAGTTCTCTGATCGGTTCAAAACAGACGAAGATTGCAAGAAATATTTAGCTTCAGTGAAGTCAGAAATTCGATATAAATGTCTCAAGTGCAATCACACTGCTTGTCAAATTCGTACTGATTTTGCAAGGCAGTGCAACATCTGCGGGCATATAGAATCTGCTACTGCCAACACTCTTTTTCACAAAGTTAAGTTTGGAGTCAGAAAGGCATTTTTTATCTGTTTCGAAATGGCTCCTAGCACTAAAAGTTTATCAGCAAGTTATATGGGTGTGCGTTATGGTGTGACTGAAAAAACTGCTCGACTATTTATGTTGAAAGTCAGAGAGGCTATGGCTTCTAGTGGGAAAAACCCTATGGATGGCGATGTTCACGTTGATGAGTTTGTCCTTGGGGGCCGAGAAGCAGGGAAAACAGGAAGAAGCTATGATAGCAAGAAAAAGAAGGCGGTAACGGCCATCCAGCTTACAAAGGAGGGTAAGGTCAAGAGGATGTATGCTATGAAAATAGATGATTTTTCAGCCCGATCATTGCAATATATTTTTGTCAATCATATTAGCAGAGAAGCAAGGGTCACAACAGATAAATGGAGAGGATATAGACCCATTTCAAAAGCTTATGACATAACACAGATTGAGAGTAACAGAGGATTGAATTTTAAAGCGCTCCATACAATGATACATCAAGTTAAATCTTGGATAAGAACGACCTATTCTTGGGTAAGTGATGATAATCTCAATAGATATTTCAATGAATTTTGTTTTAGAATAAACCGATCACAGAGTAAAGCAACTATATTCAATAATCTAATTGTCAAAATGGTGGAGGGAGACAAAATATATCAATCAGAATTAATAAGTAACTAACTACTGACCTCTAA
>NZ_APLF01000050.1 GCF_000355905.1 Psychroflexus gondwanensis ACAM 44 | reverse complement strand
TAAACAAGGTATCCAGGGGACTGAATTTCACTGAACTTCCAGAATTGGACACTTGCAAATACACAATGGTGGTTTCTATATGAGCGTGTCCTAAAAGTTCTTTTAAACACATAATATTGAGCCCATCTTCTAGCAAATGGGTGGCGTAGGAATGTCTAAGTGTGTGGGCTGTGAACTTCTTTTGTGTGTTTACCTTAGGACGACATTCTTTAATAACCCATTGGAGCGCTCTTGTGGTGAGCGGTCCTGGCAGACCGTCTGTGGTCTTCTGACTATTAAAAACATGTTTTACAGGATTTTCTGTTTTAAAATATTTTTGTAAGCCTCTAATTAAATGAGCACTCAATGGAACGTAGCGGTCTATTTTTCCTTTCTGTTTTCTAACAAATACCATTTTACGCTCGAAGTCAATATCAGCCTGCAACAAATTACAGAGCTCATAACTGCGCAATCCGCAACCATAAAGCATAGCTAACATCAATTGATGTTTTAGGTATTTAGGAGCCTTTAATAACTCGCGAACTTCCTTTTTGTTGAGCACAATGGGAAGATCATTCTGCCTTTTTATTTGTGGAAGCTGGATGCGCTTTTTATCCATTCCCATCACCTTGTAAGCAGATCGAAGACCATAGATGGTGTGTTTAAAAAAGCTTTCGGAAGGCGTGTTGTGTAGGTTCTGGCAGTGGAATAAGTAGTCGTTGATCTCTTCTTCACTAAGGTGGACTGGGCTGGATTTATAGTAAATAGCCAAGTGAGCAAGGCAGCGCAACACGTAATTGTTTAAGGTGCTTTTTGTTTTACCATTGATGGCAAAGCTTTTTTCTAAAGTAAGGGCAAGTTCTTTAAAGTCGGGAACTTGGTCTAAGGCCGTTTCTAAAATCGTTTTGACTTTTTTTTAAATACATCTTCTACTAGTTTTTGTGAACTAAGTAAGTTAATGTATTTTTATAACTAACTAAAAAGCTTCCGAGGTACGAGGATTAGTT
>NZ_APLF01000049.1 GCF_000355905.1 Psychroflexus gondwanensis ACAM 44 | reverse complement strand
GATGTGTATGGTTAGTTGCGTGGTTAAGCAACTAAATTAATAAACAAATACGGACTAGAGAATATTCCGAAGGAATATTCCAGATAAGCACTTACCCAAGCAATTAATTATACACCGTGTTGTGGGTAGTTTTTTACATTCCAACTGTTTCATAAATGTAACAAGTTCCAGTTTTAGGATTTCTTAAATATCTAGAACGTTCAAATTCGTCCGTTTGATTTTTTGCATAAATCAGATAGTTATGGTCAGGGTTAAACCACTCTGGTAATTTAGTCCAACCTTTCCATTCGTTTCTAACTGTGTCAATTTTAAGTCCGTTATATTCAACAAATTCGTTAAACCATTTTTTGTCAGATTTGAATTTAAGGAACAATTCATATTCGAGTGTAAAATGTGGTGATTGATAGTATTCTCCTTTTATTAATTTAATTTCTTTCGGTGGTTTGCTTCCAGCCCAATATTTATATGCCTTTTCAGGATTTTTTGTTTCAGTTGAGAAACAGCCTAGCAAGAGGAAAACAATTCCAATTAATGATACTTTCTTAATTAAATTCATTTTTTTGATTAGTAATGCACAAAATAAGAATCCGTTTCTTCTCCGTTATCAACCATTTTTATATTAATTTCAAACAGTTCAAATTCCATTCTGTTTTTCGTTTCGTTGTCAAATTCTACAAATTCTATTTCGGTAATATCTTTTGTTATTTTATCTCCGTTATGCCATTTTTTCTGAACAATTTTTTCAATCAGAGTATTCAGTTCAAGAGAAGGAACCTCATTTTCGGTTTTATGCCAAATAAAGTCTTGTCTTTCCTCTGGGTCCGTTTCATCATAGATTGCAATTCCGCTAATTGATTCAGACTTTACGTTGGTCAATTCAATTTTCTCAACTCCATATAATTTTAGAAAAGATTTTAAGAAATTCAGTCTTTTTGATTCTTGCATTACAGTTTGTTCAAATTACCCACAACGGTTAGTATATGAAAAGTAGGCGATTTCGAAGCACTGAACTTTCGGTTAAGCACAAAGTTCGACACGAGCCAAAAGCCTTGATTTTACTACTGTTTCGCCTATTTTTTATATACAT
>NZ_APLF01000048.1 GCF_000355905.1 Psychroflexus gondwanensis ACAM 44 | reverse complement strand
ATTTGTGTATGATTAGTGGCGTGTTTAAGCAACTAATTTAGCAAATAAAAAACGAATAAAAAATCCGCGATGATTTTTGTAAGTAGGCGAGAACCAGCCATTAATTATAAACGGTGTTGCCATTAGTTATTTTTGCACTCTTTTCAATTTCAGAACATAAAATTGCACTATGTCATCTGTATTCCAAATCATAGAATCTCTTTCGTGAGAAACCACCATAAATGAAGAATATAACTTTTTATCTAAATAAAAACTCAATATGCCTTTGTCATTGTCAAATTGCCATTTCCATTTTCCTAAATGTACTGTTTCTGTCCAATTTTCAATATTTGTGTCCGTAATTTTAAGCTTTCCATTTCTTTTAAACTCCAAATTCGTATAATCTTTATTCTCGTTTTGTTCGATTTTTATTCGGTTTTTGCTCAATTTTACAAAATCTTCTTTTCTATTCAGAATTTTGTAAATAGTAATTGAATCGGCTTTGAAAAAGTTTATGTTTTCATTATTTGTAAACCATTCTGTTTTTTTAAATTTTAAACTTTTAATTTCTTTTACAAAATCTTTTAGAGCTATTTGATTTTCCTTTTTTGAGTATTCTCCGTAAGCTATTTGTTTTTCAAAGTCTACAGCTAAATAGTCGGTAAAGCAACTGAAAAAGTCATAATTGCCTTTTACTCCAATATCCGAAGTTTCGGTTATTTTCGAAGGTGCAATTAAATAATAATTTCCGATTTTAAAGTTCGCAATATATGGTCGGCATAACATTCCGTTATCTCCCCAAATTTTTATCGTTTTTCGTTTTTCTGAACCAATATATTTAACAATAACTTCTACTGTCATTGAAAAAGGCATTTTTCCTTCATAATCGTAAATCTCTTTGTCAAGAAAATCCGAATATTCAATTACTTTTACTAAAGCTACAAATTCAGAACCTTTTGAAATTTGGCTGAATGAACAATCTCCATCACATTCGCAGCTGCAAGCAAAAGATTTGATTGAAATCAGAAGTATAAAAAGGAAGACGAATGTTTTTTTCATAATTAATGGCAACGGTTTTGTGTATGATTAGTTGCGTGATTAAGCACGGAATTTAGCAAATAAAAACCGA
>NZ_APLF01000047.1 GCF_000355905.1 Psychroflexus gondwanensis ACAM 44 | reverse complement strand
TTTTGCAATAGCAAAGGCTTGTTTTAAAAGTTTATTTGCTAGTGCTATTTTTATTACTCTTTCAGGCTTGCCCTTCTTCTTTAAACGTTCATACATTTCCACGCAGCCCTTATTATACTTTTTTGCAGTCCAACTGCACATGTACAGTAATTTTCGGATTTGTGCCTTTCCCATTTTACATATATGCCCCTTGCCATTTATACTGGTGCCAGATTGATATATTCTAGGGCTAAAACCTACATAGGCAATCAATTCCTTGTAGTGTTCAAACTTATCAAAGTCTGAAGTCATAGCGATAAGCATAATGGCAGTTTTATTACCAATGCCAGGAATGGATGTTAATGATTTAAGGGTCTGCTGATACTCCTCTTTTCCTATTTTCAACATTTTACTCTCTAATTTATCTTTTTCCTTTTCTAGCTTTTTCAGTATGCTTTGATAACTTGTTTTCAACTCCTTACAGATAGACCCACTATCTTTAAAAGCTCCCAACTGGTTGCGAACCTGAGTTAATTGTTTATTTAACAGCTCAAGAGCAGTATGAAGCTGTTTCATCTCCTTGATCTGTCTCGATTCTGGTTTCCATCCTTTCAAATCTTCTTGCATCTTTAGTGCATAACCACGTATGACTTCTGCATCTTTTTTATCTGTCTTAGCACGATTGAAATTCATCTGACTAAAGCGTTTAATCTTTAGAGGGTTTACCACATAAACCTTGAAACCTTTATCATACATGAAATTTGCAAGACTTAGGTAATAAGGTCCAGAGGCCTCCATGACCAAACCTGTATTATCATTTACTTGTTTTAAAAACCTTTCAAACCCTTTACGTGTATTTTTAAATACCTGCTGATCCTTTTTGGAAAAAGAAACATCAAAGGTTTGTTTACTAATGTCAATTCCAATAAATTTATCCATAGATTATAGTTTAAGAAGTGCTTTTATTTTATCGATCCTAAATACAGGCTCAAGGCCTAATGAACTGTTCAAAATTTAAGCACTGGGAGAAAGGGACAAGCATTCCGAACGGTCTTTATGACAAATGACAAATAGTTGTCTTGCTCTTTCTCCCTTTATTATTAATTCCCGAATCTAAGAATTAATAACTTTATTCATCATATATACAAACATAGGATG
>NZ_APLF01000046.1 GCF_000355905.1 Psychroflexus gondwanensis ACAM 44 | reverse complement strand
TTCTTTCAGAATTTTAATTTTGATCGTTAATAAATAAATTATCTTGAATCTCTTGGAGAGGTATTTCCAAGGTCATTCTCTCATCATTCCAAGGAATTGGTTCTCCCACAAAAGTTAGGTGGTTGTCACCTCTTACAGTCGTAGCTTTATTTCTCTTCATAGCGTAGTATGATTTACCTTCTCCCCAAAGCTCCAATCGAGTTTGCTTGTATATTTCATCCAATAGGGCTTGGCCATTCAAGGCATCAATATAGGATACATCATCGATACGAGTTTGTGCAAAATCTTTTAAAGCAGTTTTAGCACCAGCAGGATTGGTATGATATAAAGCCTCTATGTTTAATAATAAAGGTTCTGCATATCTCATGTAAATGTAATCTGCTTTCACGATTTGAGATGAACCAAATATGATTCTATCACTGTCGAAGAACTTGTTTAATGGTTGTAAGTTCCTTGTACTTAAAGGATCATCTAAAAACTGATTTCTTCTTATATCATCAGCACGCATACTATCGTATAAACCTTGGTCCATAGCTTTATTATCGCCAACAGCTGCATAGCTATAAGAGAAAGCATCCATTTGTCCCCACCATGAAACTAAGCCTAAACCAATATCTACATTTAAATCAATACCCCACATCCAACCTGAAGCGTTAACATCGTTAAAACCACCAAGTATTCCATTGATTGAGTCATCAGCAGTCATTAAACTTGCAGGACTGCCGCTCATTGCACTATTTGTTAAAGCAACAACATCTGTCCATCTGTTATCGTTATGTGAGGCTAAAACGTAAGCCAAGATTGTTTCAGCAACGGGCTTATCAATCTCCACCTTAGATGGTCTCGAGAAATCATCCATAAGTGAAATAGCTCTCGTTAAGTCATCTTCTATCAATTGATACACAGCTTCTGTTGTAGATTTTTCATTACCTACTAGATCTGCTACTACATATATTGGAAGAGTTGGTGAATTCCAAGATGCCGTAACATCGTTAATATAAAGCTGAGTAAGATTGAAGTAAGAATGAGCTCTCATTGCAAAAGCCTGAGCAACAATATGTCTGTTTTCATCTGTTAATCCATTTATAATTGCTATTAAATCAGCTTCCTCTTCTGGTTGTGGTTCCTGTAAAACAGTCTCAATAACCAAATTTGATCTATTTATTACTCTATAGTAGTACCTCCATCCTTGGTAGTTCTCTTGTTGAGTAAAATCTAAAGGAGCTTGAAATTCTGTAATAGCAGCTCTGTACCATCCGTAAGTACTTAATGTAAGGGCTATGTCACCAGTTAGCATATCGCTATAAATATCAAAACCTTTCTGGCCAAAATCCGATTGTGAACCAGTTCCTCCTGTTCCTGTTGTGAACATTGTAGAGTAAACGCCAGTCATAAAGGCACCATTAATCTCTGGATTTACCGCACCAGCTTCTCCTATTTGTTTAATGGTAGGCTCATTCCCAGTTGGCTCTTCGACAAGAAAGTCATCACCGCAACTTACTAGAAGTAAGGCTATAACGGAGAACCACATCATGTTTAAAATTGTCTTTTTCATGTTTATCATATTAAATTAAAAAAACTCTTGCTAAATATAATAGAAATTATATTTAACAAGAGTTAATTAAAATTTAATAATATCAACTACTAATTCACGATTGTGAATTCACCAACAAATTGTGAACCAAAATCGCCAACTGCTTCTGCAAGTACTTCACCTTTAAAGGTTAAAGTTGCATTACCAATATTGGGGAATGAAAGTCCGTCACCAAAGCTATCATCTATAACAAACGTATAGTCACCGTCTGCTAAACATACTTCTCTTGAAAATGTTGCTAGACCATCAGAATAACCTCCGCCAGAATATATGGTGTTGTCATCTGAATCTATAACTGACCAAGTTATTTCACTAGCATATCCATCGAACTCAAAATCAATAGATGCAGGAGATTCACAGGTTACATTTACATCAATACTTATTTCTGAGTTTCCAATAAGGTTGGTAGAAGTATCTTCTAATATTACATTAAAACTTCCACCTGTTATACTAAACTCATCATTATAATTTACTGTAAAATTCACTATACCCTCATTAGAACCACTAGGTACGACCACCGTTGCCGGCATATCTAAACCTGATAATGGTATAGTAGCTCCTTCTACAATTAAATTATATGTTCTATCTGCTCCAGTAGTACCGCCTGTAAAAACGCTAAACTGATCTGATACAGAAGAACCAACGTCTATAGCTAAAGATTTTGAAGTTTCTTCAAAACTTACCACATTAGCTTCTGACAATATTGGGTCAGTATCACAGCTTATAAAAAAAGCTGCGATACATAAGACCAAAAATTTATTAAATATTTTCA
>NZ_APLF01000045.1 GCF_000355905.1 Psychroflexus gondwanensis ACAM 44 | reverse complement strand
ACGTTGCCAGTAATTATGAAAAAAACTTTGAGAATATATATAACACTTTGCTTTTTATTGATAGCTTTTGATTCTTTCAGTCAAAATTCAACGGAAATCAAATCCGATACCTTAACGAAAAATATTGCATCGGAATATTTTGAAAGCGAAAGGAAGGTTAAAATTTTTATTCCGAAAAACTATACTACTAAAAAAAAATATCCAGTAATCTATACTTTAGATGGTTATGGTCTTTTTCATATCACAAGCAGCTATGCTCATTACTTAATGGAATATGATATTATTCCTCAATCAATAGTTGTAAGTATATATCATAACAACAGAAATTATGAAACTAATCCGAATTATGGTAATGATATCAATGTTCCAGTAATAGATTTTTTAGAAGGTTCAGAGAAATTAAAAAATCATTTGATAAAAGAGGTAAAACCTTTAATTGAAGAAGAATTCTCAACATCTAAATATAGCGTCTTGATAGGACACTCAAATACTGCAACATTTGTTAATGAAATGATATCTGAAAAAGAAAATAATTTCAATTCTTTTATCGCAATAACACCTGACCTTCTTAGTGACCAAATTATTTTTTTAAAAGAGTATTTAAACAATAATAAAAGTAAAATATCGTATTTCGTATCTTCAGGCTTAAAAGATGATACATTTAGATTAGAAACTGGAAAAAAACTTGACACAGTATTTAAAAACATTAATGGAAACTTCAAAGGATTATTTAAAAGCTACGATGCTGGTCATTTAGATTTAGTTCCTAAAAGTTTAAACGATGCTTTAATGTTTTCCTTTTCAGAATATCGGAATTTTTCAAACGTTCATAATTTAATTCTTGAACCAGATTTTTCGATAAAAAAGTTCATAAACAATATTATAGAAAATCAGTCAGAAACATATGGCATTGAAAGTGAATTAAACGAAGACGATTTCTTCTATTTGAGCGACATAGTTGCGAAAAGTAAAAACAAAACTTTAGTAAAAGAAATACTAGACATTAGTGAGCAAAACAGTTTTTATCCAAAAGACCACTTGTATTCAGATAAAGCTCAATCATATGAATATGCAGGTTTTTACGAAGATGCTCTTATGAATTGGAAATTGCAAATAGAAAACGGATATCACGAAAACACATTTTACTTTGAAAGACCTTTTCAATTATTAACTCAGAACTTAAACCGCCCGAAAGAAGGAATTGAGTTATTAGAAATGGCAATAAAAAAATATCCGAAAGGGGAATTAACTTTTAGGTACTTAATAGCGGAAACTATACTGGAAAACCAATTGAGTAAAAGTAAAGGTTTAAAAAACATAAATTTCTGTATAACAAACTTTAGAACCAACAAAAAATTCACTTTAGAAGATGCGGAAGAGTTGAAATCAAGACTTGCGAAAAAATAACTACTGGCAACAACGTATATATCTCATAGCTAGGTAGTTGCTTAATCGAAGTTAAGGCATATTTGCGAGTCCGCCAAATTTTTAAATTTACTGTCGTTTTTATTTATTAATTTGGTAACAGTAGTCCTTCGGTGGGCTTATTGAGAAAAAAAGATAATAAGAAAAATTTAAAAATTCGGCTCGTGCTTCATCCGAAACTAATTGTTTAATTTGCACGCTACGAG
>NZ_APLF01000044.1 GCF_000355905.1 Psychroflexus gondwanensis ACAM 44 | reverse complement strand
GAGAGTAAATGATATAGAAAGCTGGATTAATCTCATAACTTTAAACCACTTCTCGATACAATTTTCTATCGAAAATCACTCGAAGTGACAGCCTTGAGGCGTCAAGTTCCACGATACAAAGAAAAACGGCCTATTGAAAAAAAGTTAAAAATCAAGGAAGCAGCTTGGGAAAAGAGATGAAAATCTGTTTGAATCACGCTTTAGCGTGATGAGTTATTTTTCATCTGTGGCTGGGGATTCCGTAGGATTTTCTAGTTGTTTTTCAAACAGCCTAGTCTTTTTTGTTTCTTTTTTGGGCGATGCAAAAAAGAAAAGAGAGTAATTTTATCTAAAGCTTAAACAAGAAATTACTTAAAGTCTAAATATATCACTTAAACAGATTCCGCATCGCGCTATCGCTTGTACGGAATGGGAGAGATTCCGCATCCCGGCTACCGCCTTGCACGTAATGACAAGTTCCACGATACAAAGAAAAACGGCCTATTGAAAAAAAGTTAAAAATCAAGGAAGCAGCTTGGGAAAAGAGATGAAAATTTGTTTGAATCACGCTTTAGCGTGATGAGTTATTTTTCATCTGTGGCTGGGGATTCCTTAGGATTTTCTAGTTTTTTTCAAACAGCCTAGTCTTTTTTGTTTCTTTTTTGGGCGATGCAAAAAAGAAAAGAGAGAGTAAATGATATAGAAAGCTGGATTAATCTCATAACTTCAAACTACTTCTCGATACAATTTTCTATCGAAAATCACCTGCCTACCAAGGAACGCAGACAGGCTCGAAGTGACAGGTGAGCCGTGAGTCGGTAGCCGTGAGTGAAGAGTCGTGAGAGGTGAGTTTAAATAATTTTGAAATTATACTGCTTAATGCAATAAGCATTTATTATCTATTTTTGCTTAACACAATAAGCAATAATGAATAGTATTCAAGAAAAATAAGCCTAGATTTTCCTGCCTACCTGCGGTTGAGCAGGCAGGTTGGTTCTCCCGACACCTCGGGATTGGGCGATGCAAAAAATGAATGAAATCACTAATTTTATCCAGAGCTTAATTGAAAGGTCTAATAGCCGTGAGAGGTGAGTGATAAGCTTTGTCATGCTGAATTCATTTCAGTATCTTCATTAACTTCAAAGCACTTCTCGATACAATTTCCTATCGAAAATCACTCGAAGTGACAGCCTTGAGGCTTCAAGTTTCAACAGAGTTAGAAAACGGCCTACTAAATTAAGCCGTAAAAATTAAAGTGAAGATGACGTAAAATTTTAGACTGTTTGAGGCTGTTTTTACCAGCCGAGTTTCTAAAATTTAGACAGCAAACGTAAATTTTAGACTGAATTTCGTAAGCCTAGTCTTTTTTGTTTCTTTTTTGGGCGATGCAAAAAAGAAAAGAGAGTAATTCTATCTAAAGCTTAAACAAGAAATTACTTAAAGCCTAAATATATTACTTAAACAGATTCCGCATCGCGACTATCACCTTGCACGGAATGACAAGTTTCACGATACAAAGAAAAACGGCCTACTTTTTATGGAGGTTAGAAAACAAAAAAGTGGTGAAGAAAGGAAAATGGAGCAAAGCACTAGTGAAACGGTTTGCTTTGCGTGGAGGAACCGCTTTTGTAGTTTTCAAAGACATAAAAATAAGCCTAGTCTTTTTTGTTTCTTTTTTGGGCGATGCAAAAAAGAAAAGAGAGTAA
>NZ_APLF01000043.1 GCF_000355905.1 Psychroflexus gondwanensis ACAM 44 | reverse complement strand
TCGTTTTGTGTCCAAATTACGAAAAGCACTTCCCCAATTACCGCAATCTTTATATGATAAGTTGTTTAAAAAAGAGTGGGTGGTGTATGCCAAAACTCCTTTTGGAAAACCAGAACATGTGATTGAATATTTAGGTAGGTACATTCACCCCGTTACAAATTATCACCTGAAGGCAATTTAAATTTGTAACGGGGCAAATAAAATAGCGATAAGTAATCACCGTATCTTGTCGATTGATAAAGAAAAAAGGAGGATTACATTTAGTTTAAAAGACTATAGAAAAGGTGGGCAAAAAACCACACTAACACTCTCCACTAGGGAGTTTATACGGCGTTTTCAGCTCCATATTCTTCCCAAAGGCTTTACTCGAATAAGGCATTATGGGTTTTTGAGCAGCAGTTGGAAAAAAGAGAAGTTACCGTTATTACAATTGCAATTAAGAGATAAAAACTTGGCACACATAATAACCTTTGCCACTCAAGAGAAGTCCTTACATCGCTGTTGTCCGAGTTGTAAAAAGGAGACATTGATCACACTTTTTACCTTTGACAGTCGTGGTCCTCCAA
The DNA here is from genome assembly GCF_000355905.1 of Psychroflexus gondwanensis ACAM 44. Lineage (GTDB taxonomy): Bacteria > Bacteroidota > Bacteroidia > Flavobacteriales > Flavobacteriaceae > Psychroflexus > Psychroflexus gondwanensis. The sequence goes on along the minus strand of NZ_APLF01000043.1, from coordinate 1,206 downwards.
AGGATTACAAACAAATTATAAAGGATAAACTGGAATGCAAACATTAAAAAAAACGGTTCTAAAAAGAGCCTTGACTTACTAATGCCCAAACTAAAGGAAAATGATAAAAAATAGCAGATTCTCACACAAAAAAAGAGTGATCCCCCTAAAAAGCACCTTAATTTAGATAAGCAACTGAATAAAAAGGGATGCAAAGCACTCTAAAAACAACCTTCTCCTCTTGTAAGGTTCTTGCCAACTCATCGAATTCCCCCTTACCAGCAATCCCGGATCAGTCAACAAATCATATAGCTTTGGCCTATCGGCAAGCCATATGCTTAGTTATTGCCAGTAGTGCTTATGCTACTTTAAATTCCGATTCGTTCATTTCCACGCTAAATCGGACATTGGCTTTTAATGCTTTGAATACTTTTAAAATCGTTTCGATAGTTACATTTTTAGTGTTTCTTTCCAATTTCGAGATTTGCGATTTCTGAACTCCGATTAACTCCCCGAGTTGTTCTTGCGTTAAATTCCGTTCTTTTCTAACAGATTTAATCATATCGCCGAGTACTTCCATACGCAATTCAAATTCGTATTTGTCTCGTTCTACGGTTCCAATCTTTCCGATATCCTTGTCCTTCATTTGGTCAAGTGTCATCATTTTCATTTTTTTATTTTTTGTTACCATAACTTTAAGTTTATTCGTCAAAATATTCAGCTCTTATTTTCAATGCTTTCTCAATTTCCGATTTTGGAACTTTACTTACTTTTTTAACCATTCCGTGTGTCGATAACACAAGCGTTTCGATTTTGTCTGTTTTGTCCCAAAAGGCAAAGAGTCTGTATTGAATTCCTTTGTAAAGTGTTCTAAATTCCCAAATGTCGTCTGTCAGTTTCTTAAACAGTTTTGGGTCATTTTCGAGTTTCGCTTTATCCAAATTGTAATAGATTTTGTTTTTTGCTTTAGCATCCAATTTGGACATAAAGTCAATAGCTTGTTCAAGAAAAACTACCTCAAATTTTGGTTTCATTTAGTCTATTTGTCCTTTTTAAAAGACAAATATAAATCAAAAAGTTGAATTATATGGAAACTTACGAATTTTCTTTGCATTACTGGCAACGTTGATGTATATGAGCTGTGGCGTGATTTAGCACGAACCTCTCCAAATATAAACTAACTTTGGGAAATCCATAAATTTTCCAAATCGGCACAGACCAAGCCAT
>NZ_APLF01000042.1 GCF_000355905.1 Psychroflexus gondwanensis ACAM 44 | reverse complement strand
AGAACAGAATATGCTTCTTTAAATTTTCTACTTCTCTAGGGTCGAATAATATTGCCAAAACCCCACTACTTTTTCATTTTTTTAAGTTCAAAAATAAGAGAGTTTTTGGATTTAATATTCTGTACTTTTAGGTGTGGTGAATCCTATTCAAAATTATTAATATTATTTCTCTACATTTATTTGTTGTACGTCTTGTATTAAAGTACCGTTTGAGGATATCCCTTGAATAATGAGTTGATAATCTACCTGAGGTTTTTTAATTTTGAATGAGATTTCTCCTGCTGCATTTAATTTGAGAAGGGGCTTCCAATCAACTACTCCATAATTTTGGTAGAAATCACTCGTGTAACTTTCAGATTTGGGGACATAATACTGTTTTTGTTGGCTAAAGGCTACGGGATAGTTAAACTTCTGAGGATTTCCAGTTTTAGAGGAGTCAAAAACTGACGTAAATCTAGAGTATACTCTTACACTTCCATTAACATCCAAAAAGCCCCCTCCAAAAGCTCTGCGATTTATTTCAACATAATCTACGTTATCTAGAGGATAAAAAGCAAAAAAAGAAGTAGGTACAGGAACATCGTCTAGGTACAACTGCATACCTTTCGAATTGGCAGGACCTCCTGGCCCTCCACCCTCTAACCCAGCCGGTGTTCCTAAAGAATTTTGAAATCTTAGTTCCACCAATAAGTCCCCTCCATTTTCATTGGCACTAATTCCTACTTTGGAATCTAGGTATCTAGCTAGGGTTCGAAAAAGTGTGATATCGTCGTAATCTAAAACACTAACCCTGCCCCATTTTTCAGCACCTAGTTCACGCTCGCGTTCCTTTACTTTATCTACCCTTTTTTCTAGTACAACTTCATCGAGTACTTCTCTATCTTTTCCAAATAAAACTTGAGGTTGATCTTGAGTATAATTTAATGAGGTCTTTTCTACTTTAGGTTGAACAAAAGGAGCATTTGTCTTAAAATCAGGGTAAGTATTTGGCGAAAATCTTAAGTATAGATTAGCAGGGAGTAATTGGTTCCCTTGCATTTTAGAAATAGCAAGTTCATCATCTTCAAAATGGAAAAAATTATTTATAATGAAAGATTTTTTGTTTGCAGGGATCTTGACAACCTGAGGCGAGCTGGAGTTACTTGCATGAATCAGAAATTCCTGATTTTCGCCTGTAGGTTTATTTAAGGTTGCCTCAAACTCCAATAAATTTTCAGATTTATAACGAATCTCAAAATCGGAATTAAAAATGGAACCCCAGTCATACGCGCTCCATCCTTGAGTGATTAATAGCTTGTCGAGTTCTTGTATTTTGTGCTTATCAATCGCATTAAAATACCAATCAGCCTGTTGAACTACACCCCTAATATAGGGTTGTAGCAAGAGATAAGACGTGATTGAATGATTATGTTGATTGGCAATTGAATTTTTTGGTAAAACAGAGACACTCACCTTTATGCTGTCTAGTGCCATCTTAGGCTTCATCTGTATTTCTAATGAATCTAACGAAGCCTTGATTTTTGGACTACTGAATGTAGTTATTGGAAGGTTATTATAATTAAAAAATATACGCTCCGCTATCACTTTTTTATCAGGGTCAACTAAGGTGAGTATATTCATACCAGGTTTAAATTCCTTAAGGTTAAAAAGAAAAGAATTGGAAAGATTTTTTTCAAAATTGAGATCGTAAACCCTACTACCCTTCAAGGTGTGGTGTATTAAGGAAAACGACTTATTTTTAAAGGTCTTGGCGCTCTCGCGATTAGTTTTTACTAAAAGTCTAAGTTCATCCTGAGTTGTTACGGCAGAAAGAATAATGCCATTTTTTTCAATAGGTATACCCATGGTTAAAACCCTTGACGGCACCCCGTCGTAGGAAATCTCCGCCTTATAAATCGTTCCTATTTTAGGGATAAAAGAAAATTTTCCAATACCAAAATCATTAAGTCTAAAACGTGCCAATTCTTTGTTTTGATCGTCTATAATTCGTAAATCTGCATTTGCTATACCAAGCCCACTCTCTTTTTTAGCGATTACTCCTACGGTATTTAATACCCCGTTTAATAAGTGACCACTTTCTGGTAAAAATTGAATATCTAAATCATTTGAATTTTTGTCAACATAGCCTTCTTCGTTATCATCAAATTCAATAACCTTAATGTTCTCCACAAAATAATTTTGTTCCTCAAAGTTTCGCATCCAATTTGTAAATGCGCTAATGGTATAATTTCCTGATGTAAATAATGAATCTACTCTAATTGTGTTTGAAGAAACACCATCTTGGACCAGAAGAAGCTTCTCCTTAATGACCTTTTCATCAGCATCCTTAATCTGGACATAGAGATTAGTTGTTTCTTTTGATGCTTTAAGGTTGTACTTATTCAAAACGTAAGCAGAAAATGCTATTTGTTCTCCTTTTAAGTAGGTCGATTTGTTCAAATGCAGATAAGCTATTTCTCTAGGAACTTCAAGATTTTCTTTTAACTTATCATCTATATCATTCTGATTTTTTTGTCCATTAACATTAATACAAAAAAGCACTGAAATTGAAAAAAATAGTAAGATTTTGTTCATAATTTAGAGTTTAATGGATTTTTTCAGAATATCCTTATAAATATAAATTAAATATGCCATATGCATTTAGTGTACTACTTAATTTTAAGTATTTATTTTGTTTAAGT
>NZ_APLF01000041.1 GCF_000355905.1 Psychroflexus gondwanensis ACAM 44 | reverse complement strand
ATGGCTTGGTCTGTGCCTATTTGGAAAATCCACGGATTTCCAAAAGTTAGTTTATATTTGGATAGGTTTGTGCTTTAACACGCCACAGCTCATATACATCAACGTTGTAGGGCATTAAAAAAGAATGAATGACAGAAATATCAGAACATGAAGCAATGGATGAGATTTTAAAATATCTCATTAAAAATAAATCTGACAGACCAATCCATTCGGAAACAATTTGGAAAGAAGTATATCCTGACCAAAATGAAGAAGTTGTGTATGTCCTGCTACGTAAAATAATGAATACTGCAGATGATATTGTTATTACACACATACGAAGTAACGAACCGCATAATTTTGAAGTGTTCTTTGAGTCTAATGCTATAACAAAACGCTTTTTAGAACAACAAGGCGGATTTACCAAACAATTTGAAAACGAACAAAAAGAAATAACTGAGCAAAACAGACTTGAACGCTTACAGAATGAGAAATTAGAATCGGAAGTTGACATAATTCGATTTCAAAAAGGATTAGGTAGAAAATTGACTATTTGGGCTGTTGTTTTGACTGCTGTATCAATCTTAGTGTCTTTCTTGACGACTTTAGTTCAGAATCAGCCTTATCACGACTATGATTCAAAGATTGACAGCTTAACTCAAACTGTTGTAAAGACTTCTCAAAAAGTTGACGTTTTAACTGATAGTTTGAATACACTAAAAACAGATTTACGACTACTAAAAGAAAAATACAAAACAGACACAATTGCAACTGAATAATTGATTTATTAAAAGAAAAAAAACGCCCTACAACAACAGGTATAGCAAATGCGGGTTTATGTTTAAAATTCATAGTTTCTCGTATTTAATTAAATTTATTGCGGGCTGTCAGATACGGGTTTCAAATCCCGCACTTGCCATACCCAAACCGTTGTAGTGCATTTGAGAAACAGAACTTATGACAAGAGAAGAAGCCCAAAATACTTGGGAAAAAATAGTCGATTTAGGATTCACGGATTATAATAAATTGAATCGGCAACAGAGAGTATGGTTTAATGTTGAACCCTTGACAACTGACGGATTATGGGACCATTATATGAATCACGGAGCGGACAAAAATGCTGATACAATTGCGGATCTAGAATATCTGAATTTTAATTCGGTTGCAAACCAATTACGTGAATTCAATAAAATCTATTTCCCAAATGGAGTTCCTGAAGGACCTGATGCAAGACAAGAACAGTTTGACAAATTTGATGAAGACGAACTGGAAGATGTTATTGAGGAAATGGATGATAAATTTTGGAAAGTATCAGACGAATTAGAAAATACTCTGATCGAACACATAAATAATAATGGAATTGGAAAATAAAAAACGCACTACAACAATGGCTATAATTAATACGGGTTTGGTGCTTAATTCAAAGTTTTAGGCATATTTACGAAGTCCGCCAAATCTTTTGATTTGGCTTTAAAAATGAAAAGGTAAAACAAAATAAAAAGATTTGGCTAAGTGCTTAATCGAAAATTCAGTAATTTTAATTCCCGTACTAACCATAGCCGAGACGTTGCCACACATACGAAAAAAACATTATGCCGAGAATTGAACTTCGAACAGTAATCAAAGCGAATAAGGAAATTGTTTTCGATTTATCACGGAGTATTGATTTGCATAAAATTTCGACAGTCCAAACAAACGAAGAGGCAATCGCTGGAAAAACAAGCGGTTTAATAGGACTAAATGAAAGTGTAACGTGGCGAGCGAAACATTTTGGAATTTATCAAAAACTGACTTCAAAAGTGACCGAATTTGACCGACCAAATTACTTTGCGGACGAAATGGTTAGCGGAGCGTTTTCGGAATTTAAACACGAACATCACTTTGCGGATTTGAATGGCGGAACTTTAATGACTGATTTTTTTGATTATAAATCACCAATCGGAATTTTAGGTAAATTAGCGGACAAGCTATTTCTTGAAAAATATATGACGGAATTACTTGTGGAGCGGAACAGAATTGTAAAAGAATTTGCGGAAACTGAAAAATGGAAAAACGTGATAACATAACGCAGAAGTACGTGTGG
>NZ_APLF01000040.1 GCF_000355905.1 Psychroflexus gondwanensis ACAM 44 | reverse complement strand
GTAGCAAATGTGAAAAATGAAGGGAGTTATATTAATAATCTTATTAATCCTGGCAGCTAAAGTTGGATTTTCCATTTGCGCAGCGGACGACAAGACATTGACCGAAAAATTATTTAAAGGGCAGACAGGGACAGTTTTCATTTGCGAAATTCTTACATCCGACCAAGACGAAAATGGAAACTTATATTCTACAGTTAAGATTATCGACGTCATATTTGGCTCAGTTGACAGTACCATAATTAAGATTAATACAGGTAGTCATAATTCATCTGTGGGGGGTGCTTCATTGCCCGTTGGAAATGAATATCTCATATATACTTCAGGCGAAGGAAATAATTTTGGATGTTGCAGTATCTGTGACGAATGGACAAAGAAGGTATCAATGACTGAATCTGTACAAAGTGAATTAAAGATTTTGAGACAGTTTGCCAAAATTTTTGACCATAAAAAATCAGGAAAATATGATTTCTACTACTCAAATGGTCATTTAGCAGCAACAGGACAATTTAAAAATGGATCAGCGACAGGACATTGGAAACATTTCTATGAAAATGATACATTAAAATCTTTTTATGATTTTGAATGCAATATAATTACCCAATACTCAAAAAACGGTTTCATTATGACCGAATCAAATACTTCAGAAAACGTTAGTATTTCAAAAAATTACTCCATAAAAGATAATGGGAAATTAGAATATAAATTTATTGACACAAAAACCGACACCGGTAGTTTTTTACAAGTTTATGAGTATCATGATAATGGGAATTTAAAAGAAATTCATGGTCAAATAAACATTAATATTAAAGGTGGCTCAACATCAACAGGCAGAGAAGGCGTCTACGAAGAATACTATGAAAATGGAAACTTAAATGTTCGAGGAGAATATAAAAAAGGTAGAAGAATAGGAATATGGACATGGTATTACGAGGATGGCTCGTATAATACTAAATATGATTATAAAGATGGAGCAACTCCTCAATAAATGAAAAAAATCACTTGCTACAACACGCTGTATAGTGCATTGTGGGTAAGGTGGTTTAGCAAGTTTGAGTAGCTACTTTCAAGCTCGCAAAATCCGCTAGCGGATTTTGTTTTGAAAAGCAAATTACAAAACCACAAAGCGGTTTTTGCTAAGTGCTAAACTGAAATTGTATCTTTATCAAATCCACAACGCACCATACAGTAACCGTTATGCCCAATTAGACAAAAAAAATGAAACAACAGATATTAATATTGATTTGCTTACTTTCAATATCCATTTGCAAATCACAAGAAACGAGAGAAGTAAATAACTCAATCGGAGAGAAAAACGAAGTTTATAATGTTCTAAAATCTGACCCAGAAATTAGACAGGGAAAATATTTATTGACTTGGAACTGGAAATATTACAACTCGGTATCAGAAGAAGGTCAGTTTGAAAATAATCAAAAGCAAGGAGTTTGGAATGAATACTACCGTTTTCGTGAGAAATATAACGAAAATGATATGCGAGTAAAATACCTCACGACTTATGAAAACGACAAGAAAAATGGACTTTTTGTTGAACTCAGTTATGACAGAGATACTTTGCAAGTTGGGAGATTTACGGAAAAAGAAAAAACTGGAATTTGGAAAAGATATGAGAATGGAGAACTTGTTGAACATTATGATTATTCCATTAATAAAAATCTAATCGGAATTAAAAAAAATCAGCAAGAAAAAGTAGATGTTTTACCCAAAATCATAGATGGAGATTTGAATTCCTTTCTCATCAAAAATCTAAATCCAGTTAATCATAAAAAAAAGAAAAACTTACTAGGAGATGTAAAAATCACGATGTTAATAACCAAAGAGGGAATAGCAAAAGATATAATAGTTTCTGGAGCAGACTATCCCGAGTTGGAAAATGAATTTAAAGTTGCGTTATCCAAATCTAGTGGGAATTGGGAACCTGCATTAAGAAATGGAGAAAAAGTCGATGTAACAATTTTTGTTCCAATTAAGTTCCTTATAGAATGGAAAAAGAAAAAATTCAGGGTTGGTATGAACTCTGGAAATATGAAACAGAGTGAATAATAACTGGGCAT
>NZ_APLF01000039.1 GCF_000355905.1 Psychroflexus gondwanensis ACAM 44 | reverse complement strand
CAACTTTCCTATGAGTAGCTCCTGGTTTTATATTGTACCTGACGGCACAATCTGGTGATATGATGATGCTTTGTGTTACCTATGTTTAGTCCCTAACGGGACAAATAGGAGTGTTGTTCTCTTTTACAAGGTAACGCTAAGCACAATTTTAAACCCCTCAACTCACTTTATCATTATATCCCGTCAGGGACTAGATCTCGGTAGAAAAAGTAATCGAAAAAATAGCGTGCCGTTAGGTACGCCCTATGGTTTGGGGATTGTTTTTCAACTTTCCTATGAGTAGCTCCTGGTTTTATATTGTACCTGACGGCACAATCTGGTGTTAGGATGATGCTTCGTGTTACCCATGTTTAGTCCCTGACGGGACAAATAGGAATGTTGTTCTCTTTTACAAGGTAAAGCTAAGCCCAATTTTAAATCTTACAAACTTACTTGGCATTAATTAAAATTATATTTTTATGAAAAATTTAGAATTAACTCAGATGGAAGGTTTGAGAGGAGGAGCATTGGATTGTTCTACAAAAGGAAAATTAGCTTTTATAGCTGGCGGAGCAATTTTTGGAGGTATTGCAGGATTAGGAGTTGGTGCCTTACTTGGTGGTTACGGAGCTGGTGTTATGATAACAATTTGTTGTGATGAAATGAATAATTAATTTAAAATATAAATTATGAAAGAATTAAACTTAAACGAATTAGAAATTATTGGTGGTAATAATGATACATACAGTAACTTCTGCGCAGGCTTTACAGCTGGAGCTATAGTTTATGGTGCTGGTGTGTTAGCAAATTTTTGGAATCCCGTTGGATGGGGGGGTGGAGCTGCTATATTAGCAATAGAAGCATCATGCTTAATTAATGAAATATGAATTTAATTAAAATTTTAATTCTAACTTGTATTACTATAGTTTCAATAATATTTTATTTAAAATATTTCACTAATTATAATCTTAGCATTTGGTATACTTATGCCATGTATATCATTTCGATGATTTTAATAATTCTTATTGTGAAATTGAAAAAATAATACAGTATTTTAATTTAAACCGTCTCCCACCCGAGGCGTTTTTTCTCTTTTACAAGGTAACGCTAAACACAATTTTAAATCTCACAAACTTGCTTGGCAGTAAATTAAAACTTATTTTTATGAAAAATTTAGAATTAACTCAGATGGAGAATTTGAGTGGAGGAGCCGATGCCTATTATTGTGGAGCAATGCTCACAGGAGTAGCTGTCGGTTTAATTGGTGGTGTTTTTGCCCCATTTTTGGGAGCAGGAATTGTTTCATATGGTTTAATTAGTATGGATGATAACGGATGTTTCTAATAATTTCAAATAAGACTTACAACTGAATTTAAATTTTCTATGAAATATATATTAACAAAAAAAGAATTTTTTTTTCTAAACTATTTGCGATCATATGCCTTTCTACATATTCTAGTATTATTCTTTTAAGGAATTTTAATAAGGATTTTAATCAATTTTTAGTATTAGCAACGATTCTTTTTATTATCAGTCTTATAGTTTTAACCTATAAATTGAGAAAAGATTACATAAGCATTAATGACAATGTGAATAAAAAATCTTAACATAAATTTACAGAAATATTTAATTTTATAGGAGGTCTTTTGGTTATTATTATGATATTGCTAAAAAAGTTTGAAATTGTACCTGGTAAGCTCATGGATATTGCATATATATTTATTATTTTAATATTAGTTGTTAATATCCTAACAAAAATTCGTAAGAAAGTTGAATGAGAAGTTACCTGTGAAGAAACTACAGGAGCTGTTTATGGAGCAGGTGTAGTAATGATGATGATTCCAGGTTTACAAGTTTTTGGTTTCGGTATTTCTGCTATGGCTCTAGCTGCTGGATATAATTGTTAATATATCTATTATGATTAAAAAAGATTTTTTATTTTTTATTGTAATAGTCTTTTCTATTTTTATTTTACTTTATTTAAACAGTAAATGGATAAAAGTAGTTTACTTTAGTTTATTTTCACTTTATTTCTTCTACTATGCTTATTTAATAAGAAATAAAAATAAAAAATTATAATGTCTTTTAACCGCCTCCCACCCGAGGCGGTCTTTCTCTTTTACAAGGTAAAGCTAAGCCCAATTTTAAACCTCTCAACTCACTTAATCAACATGTCCCGTTAGGGACTAGCTCTCGGTAAAAAAAGGTTAACGAAAAAAAAGCGTGCCTTTAGGTACGCCCTATGGTTTTGGGTGTTGTTTTTTGACGTCACTATGACTAGCTCCTGATTTTTATGTTGTACCTAACGGCACAATCTGATGATAGGATGATGCTTTATGTCACCCATGTTACCTATGTTTAGTCCCTAACGGGACAATTAGGAGTGTTCTTCTTTTTAAAACGCTATGGGTTTTGATATTTGTCCCGTTAGGGACTAGATCTCGGTAAAAAAAGATAAACGAAAAAAGACAGCGTGCCGTTAGGTACGCCCTATGGTTTGGGGATTGCTTTTCGACTTCCTTATGACTAGCTGCTGGTTTTTATGTTGTACCTGACGGCACAATCTGGTGATATGACGATGCTTTGTGCTACCTATGTTTAGTCCCTAACGGGACAATTAGGCTTATTCTTATTTTTTAAAACACTATAGATTTTGATTTTGTCCCGTTGG
>NZ_APLF01000038.1 GCF_000355905.1 Psychroflexus gondwanensis ACAM 44 | reverse complement strand
GTGGTGCGTTATTTTTTCAGCACCATTCGATTAGTTTTTTATCAAATTCTATAATCGGAATGTCTGTACAGCCACCAATTTCATCAGCGTTCACATCATTTTCGTCATCTGCTAAAATCCACTTTCCTGATTTATGCATTAAAATCAATCCTTTGAAAATCTCTTTTCCACCCGTTAAATTAGTGTTTTCGGTCTGTTCGACTGTTATTTTATTCTCATCGATTATCACTTTACATTCCGAGTTTGTTATTCGACCGCTAAATTCGGCAAAATATAATTCGTAGATAAAAATTCCTTGGGGTATTTTTTGTTCTGATTTTTCTTGCGGTGGTGGCGGTGGCGGAAGAGGTGGAATATTCCAGAATGAAATATTTAAATTCAATTTACTATTTAATTCGTCAAATTCATTCGTGATATTAAATAAAAGGTTTTCAATTCCATTTGTTTTTTCACTTCGTTCTGATTCAATTATTGTATAATAAACGTCAGGATTCTCGCTTTTATTTGAGGTATGATAATAGGCAAAATCGTTTTTTAATATATAATCTAATGAGTCAATGTTTATTTCTTTTTCAGAGCGGAATCTATGTGCGTTTCCATTTCGAAAAGTGACATAATGTTTGCTTTTGGGATTAAACGGTGCTGGATTGCAATCATAAACCGGATAGATATTTTTTATTAGATTTTTATCTTCAATGACAACTTTTGGGATACTGTCATTACAAGTTATTTCACTTATTCTGTCAATAAAAAGGCCGAAATTTTTAAATTCCGAAAGTTTGAGAGCTACATTAAGATTTTGGGGTTCACTTTTTAAATAACCATAATTTTTTATAGTTTTTTTGTCTTCTTCGCAACTTGTCAAAAGCAGAACTAATATCAAATATTTGACGAAACTTAATTTCATTGCAAGTTTTTTTTATAATGCACCACAACGTTATTGTGTATGATTAGTGGCGTGTTTAAGCACCTAAATTAGTAAATAAAAACTGAATAGAAAATCCGCGAGGATTTTTGTAAGTAGGCAAGAACCAGCCATTAATTATACACGGTGTTACCACACGTTTTTATTCTATTTGTTCAATTGGAATATTCAATAAATCTCCATCGTAATGAACTTCGTTTTGTTCAAATTGTTCTTTCGTAAACGCTTTTAATTTTTTTTCGGGTTTTAAATATTTTCCGAAAGATTTTATGTCAATCAATTCATTAAAATGCAGTTTAGTTCTGACAATTTCAAAGTCAGTATTTGGGAATTTCCGAGAATATTGTAATTCGTCAAAATACTGACCTTGCAGAAATAAAGTTTCGTTTTTCGATATTTTTATGTAAAATCCAGAACCTAAATCGTAAGTTTCTTTTCTCTTGTATACTTTGTCGGTTTCTATTTTCAGAACTTGTGCTTTTCCGTTTTTAATTTCGTTTTCAATTTTTTTATTCCAGCCAATTTGTCCGTTTCTATTCATCCAATAAATTACAATTCCAATTGAAAATATTTGCAAAGGAATTAAAATCAGAAGTTGCTTATCAGACGAGACTTTGCCAACAAATTTGTCATAAATCAACAAAGGTGCTAAAAGGACAAATGTTATTCCAATCCATTTCATTCCGAAATTTTCAAAATGTTGCCAAAGCGAGTTTTTCCGACTTTTCAGTTCTTTAATTTCTTCTGGATTATATGGCCGTTCAGTTTTTTTCAAATGTGTGGTAACGTTGTTGTATATGGTTTGTTGCGTGTTTCAAGCACCTAATTTAGTAAATAATTACCGACCAAGAAAGTCCGCGAGGACTTTCGTAAGTAGGCGAGAAGCCAGCAATAAATTATAAACGGTGTTGGCAACTGGCTTTTATTCTTCACTAAATTCAAACCATTTCTTTTCCATATAAACTGTGTCAATTAATGTTCCTTTTTTTAGAATGGCAATTTTCATAAATTGGTTTTCAGTTGATAAATACTTTAAGACCAAATCGTCCATTGATTGTGTGTGATAATATGAACCATATTTACAATCGTAAGGATTATTTTCAACATCTTTTGTAAAGACAGAGATTAAAATCATTTTTTTAGATAAAATATCTTTGGACTGAAATCCAAATATTCTAATTTCACTATTTATATTTTGAGGTATCCAAATTGTGCTATCTTTTTCAATGTATGCTTTGGAATAATCGTTTTGGTCTAATTCATATTTTGATTTTACAGAACCTACGCAAACATCTCCTTCTTCAATTCCGTTTAGCCAAACTTTCAGGTTTTCAATTCTATTTTCGGTCAGTTCTTTCAAATACAATGAAACACACATTGGATAAACACTTCCATATTCAGCTTGTTTGTTGTCCGCTGGGAATTTCATTTCCAATTCAGCGTCTCTATAAGTAATCCAAATTCTTTGCGCTTTTTTAAGTCGGTCAATAAAAGTTGAGTCAGATTTATATTCAGATAATATTTTTTGATAAACATTATTTAATTCAATATCGACTTTTTTATATTCATTACTTGACTCTTTATTCATTTCAGATTGTGTCTGAGAAAAACAAGTCAAATTAAAAGTCAGAAATAATATTAAAAGTATTCGGTTCATCTTTTCAGCGTTCTGTTTTTTAGCTTGTTGCCAACGGTTTTGTGTATGATTAGTGGCGTGTTTAAGCACCTAATTTAGCAAATAAAAACCGAATAGAAAATCCGCGAGGATTTTCGTAAGTAGGCGATAACCAAGCCATTAATTATACACGG
>NZ_APLF01000037.1 GCF_000355905.1 Psychroflexus gondwanensis ACAM 44 | reverse complement strand
ACCCATTATATTAAAAAAAAATTGCGATGAATAAAAACATTCTCTTTACAGCATTGGTATTTTTAACTCTTCAACCAATATTTTCTCAAACATTCGTGCGAATGGAAAAAGTTAATGGAGTTTATGAAATTCCTTGTAAAGTAAACGGAATTGAAATGAAATTCATATTAGATACTGGAGCCTCTGACATTTCTATATCTAAAACAGAAGCCAACTTTCTTGCTAAACAAGGATTATTGAAAGAAGACGATATTATTGGTAGTCAAAAATACCAAACAGCAGACGGCTCAATTATAGAGGGAACGCAAATTATAGTCAAAGAAATTAAAATACAAGATTTATATATTCAAAATGTAAGTGCGACAGTTATGGATAATGCAAATGCGCCTTTACTTTTTGGGCAATCTGCCTTATCAAAATTTGGCAGGTTTGAAATTGAAAATGATATTTTACGGATTTATCCTAAAGAGAGTAGAAATGTTTATGAATTTCTAAATATTGATTTAACCAAATCAATTGAAGATTTTGGTTTAAGCCGTGCAAATTTAGAAGATGCCAAACCGATTATCGGAATTCCGTTTGAAGCTTTAAATATTTCGGAAGAGCACGAATTTATGGATTTGGAATTTGATAAACAAAGTGTAATTTTTGATAATACAGGTAAAATAGTTATGGTTGGATTAACCAAAAGATTTAATGATAAAAGTGCCGAAATAAGACGAGAAAAATCAGAAACATTTTATCATTTGATGCAAGATAAGTTTACTGATCAATATGGCTCTGCGGATAATAAAATGAGCAAAATCTCAAAATGGGATAAAGAAGATTACGAAATTATTATGAATATTCAGTCTGATTTTCAAGTTGGGGTATTCTACACACCAAAACTATTTGTTAAAGAAAGCCTACCAGACCTTACGGTAAGTGATATCAACAGAACTCGTAGTGCACAAGATGATTTGAGAAACGAAGTGGCTAAAAGCCTAAATGATTTAGTCAATACAACATTTAACAATTTAAATGCATCTGCACGAACAGAAAATAAGGCATTAATTTTTTCTTTCGCTTATAAAATAGAAAAGGATGGTATTGTCATAAATGAATTTGCAGATTTTATTTCTTTTGCAGTTTTAGATTATATAGTAAATAGCAAGTCTGCATATAATGCGTTGAATGTTTATTCGGAAATTAAATTTGATTATAAGATTATTGATGCCGATAGCAAAAAATATAATGTAATTCGTTTAATTAAGATACAGGATTATCAAAAATTAAAACATCCTTTGAATAAAGAACTATTCATTAAGTTCGTGCAAAAATACAATGGGTAACAACGTATAAAAACAATAGGGCAATGAGTGTTTAATCCAATAGTAATCGCACTTTTGCGAAGTCGCCTAATTTTTAAATTTGGCTTATTGAACAAAAAAATAACAAGAAAAATTTAAAAATTCGGCTTGTGTTCATCCGAATGGTAGTCGCTTTTTTTCCGCCCTACTATTCTTATACAAATCCGTTGTGCGTCATTTAAAAAAAATCGTACTAAAATTGAAAATTCAGGAAAATTAATGAAAAAAATACAAGAAATAACTGACTATATTGAAAACAATTCGACTGAAATAATTGAAAATATTGACCAAGAAAGTGTCGATGTTTATAATTTCCTAAAAACCGAATTTAAGAAATCGAATGTTAATGAAAATTATCTATTTCAATTTGTTTTTAGGAGTTTTTACCGAATTGACAACGCTGGTCTTACGCCTGAATTTAAAAAAGAGTATTTTAAAATATTGGAACAAAATCGGAACGAAAAACAATTTGACTTTGAAAAAGTATTACGCAGACTTTACTCGTTTCCGAACAGAAAAGGACAAAACACTTTGCAGTTTTCATTTGCAACAAAGATGTTGAATACAATTGACGACAAAATGCCAATTTACGACAGCGAAGTTGCGAAAATGTTTTCTATGTCAAGACCATATCAATCGGAATTTGAAATTAAATTGGATAAATATTTAGACCAACTCGAAAAAATTCAAAATGGTTACGATAAAATAATTAACCAAAATCTTCTACCAGAAACAATTGGACTTTTTGACCAAGTTTTTAAAGACAATAAGTTATCCGAAATGAAAAAATTGGATTTTATATTTTGGTCTGCTGGAAAAACAACAACGAGATTAACGAAAAAAGGAGATGATGGATTTCACACGCTTGAGGAATTAGATGAAATTGACAGAAAAATAAAAACGAACGCACAACACCGTATATAATTTATTGCTGGCTTCTCGCCTACTTACGAAAGTCCTCGCGGACTTTCTTGGTCGGTAATTATTTACTAAATTAGTTGCTTAAAACACGCAACAAACCATATACAACAACGTTATGGGCAAGTTAAAAATTTACAACGTATCAAAAAATTAAAAAAATGAAAGATCTAAAAGAAAGCTTCAAAATTATAACTGATGAAAACTTAAAAGAAACAATCATCAACTCTGGCAAAAAATTGAATTGGAAACCTATTTCTATATCTGATAATGAAGTAGAATTTCAGTACACAACTCATCTAACAAAATTTTATACAGTTGTTTCTTGGACAGTTGATGGTTTTATAAATCTATCATCTAATTACAAAAAAAAATCTATAAAAGTTGACCTTGGGGGATACAGAAATAATAATAATGAAAAAATCAAATTATCCATATTAAGGGAAGTTGAACTAAAAACCAAAGATGATGTTCCCAATGATATTGTAAATAACGATAAATTAAAATCTTCTAATAGTACAGATAATATTGAAAACGAAGATAAAATCAATATAAATAATAATAAAAAAGAAAACTATTCTGAACTAATTTCTACAAAAAAATAATTCTCAAAATAAGGTAATTAAAATTGCATTAATTGTTTTTGTTGTTTTAATTGGTTTTTTAGTGTTTAAAATCGGAGTTTCTAATAATGTAAGCGTATGTGAATGTAAAGATAATTTCTGGGATCCAAAAGATAAAAAATACGGTGATGTAATGGTATGGGAAAATACAGGAAATTTAGCTGGTACAAATGTTACTCAAAGAAAAAATATGTTGAACCATTACAATGCTATGGTTAGTTACAAAGACT
>NZ_APLF01000036.1 GCF_000355905.1 Psychroflexus gondwanensis ACAM 44 | reverse complement strand
AGCCTACTTACGAAAATCCTCACGGATTTTCTATTCGGTTTTTTATTTGCTAAATTAGTTGCTGAAACACGCAACTAACCATACACAAGAACGTTGTAGCAAATTTGATAAAAATCACGTGCGAATTGAACATTAAGTAAAAAACGAATATTATGAGAACAAGAATTTTACTATTCCTTTTGGGAATGGGGCTTTTAATTAGTTGCAATAACGATGATAATGCTGATTATCAATCGACTGAAATTAATTTCACGGAAATTGGAAAAGGAGCATTATTCGGAAATGGTCAAGAAGGTATTTCTCAATCTAATTTGACTATTTCAAATACGACTGAATGGCAGAATCTACTTACTCAACTGAACTCTGTACACAATACAACAGATAATTTTATCGAAACTGATATAAACTTTAATGAATTTACTGTATTTGCTATTTTTCTTGAAGTCAAAGGGCAAGGTTGGGAAATTGGAACTGAAAGTGTTATTGAAAATGAAAATAATATTTCTGTAACAACTGTGGAAAACGAAGGGATTAACCTTGTAATGACTCAACCTTTTAGTATTATAAAAATTCAAAAAACTGAAAAACCAATAATCTTGGAATAAAAACTTGCTACAACAAAGTACTGTGGCTAAAAACAAGTAAAAACTCATTAATTTCTCACTAGAGTACTTTTATATTCTTTATCATATATCAACCCTGATTTAGCAATAGCAAAGGCCTGTTTTAAGAGCTTATTGCACACCGCAATAAGTGCTAATTTCTTACTCTTCCCTTTGGCCACTATTCGCTCGTAAAGATCTCTGCAAGCCTTGTTGTGTTTACAAGCATTAAAACTGCACATGAATAATAAATTACGCAGTTTTTGATTGCCTATTTTACTTATTCGAGGGCGTCCTTTTACACTACTACCACTTTGCCTAATCACTGGTGTTAGACCAGCATAACTGCATAGTTCTGCTGCACTTGTGAACCGATCAAAACCACCTGTTAAAACCACTAACATAATTGATGTTTTAGGTCCAATGCCTGGAATAGTTTTTAAACGAGTTAATAGATCTTGATGCTCTTGTTTAACTAAAACTAACAACTTATCTTCTAAGGTTTTCATCTCTTTCTCAAGCTGTTTTAAACTCCGTTTTAGGGACCTTACAACTGCTTTGTTCTTTCTGATTAATAACTAAAACTAAGTATTTTATTAGAAATCAAACTTAAGATGTATATAAGCCATTAAAACGGCTCATATACTAAACGTTGTGCTTCATTATTTGAGATCCAGAATCAATTAAAAATAATACCTTTAGAGAAACTAACCTCTTATGATTAAATTCTTCCGAAAAATTCGTTACGACCTTATGGATAAAAATAAGACTGGCAAGTATTTGAAATATGCTATTGGAGAAATTATCCTTGTGGTTATTGGTATTCTCATTGCATTGCAGATTAATAATTGGAATGAAAAACGACTTGAAGTTAATCAAGAAAAAATAACACTTTCAAACCTTAATGAGGAGTTTCAAGATAATTTAAGAGATCTTGATTCCATTAACGCCAAATTGTCTAATACTATAGGTACTATGGAAGATCTATTTGCAATGTTTAATAAAGAAGAGAGTCAATTTGCTTCAAAAACTTTAGACAGCATTATAAGTAAGACACTTACAAGCCCAACATGGAAGCCCAGTGAGTTTGTTTTAAATGATCTTAAAAACTCAGGTGGTTTATCAAAACTTCGTAATAAGGAGCTGAAAAAATTATTATTTCAATGGACTCGTTATTATAATGAAATGAAAGAAATGGCTATGCAAACGGAAAAAACAAGTATAGATATCGTCAATTTTTTAAAAACTCATGGTTCTTTAAGAAATGTAGATGCATCAGCTGCTAATTTTATGTACGAACGTTCAAAATTAAACATAGATAATTTGTCCCTTCTACAGAATCCTCAATTCGAAAACTATATAGACGATAAATTATTTGTTTTACACGAAGCCAAGAACATGTCTGTAAAGGCTAAACAATTAATAAATCAGATACTTAAAGAAACATCTGTAGACTAGATATAGTTAATTGCTTTGTAAAATAACGAAAGCACAACAACGTATAGTTCTCATGGCTAGATTGATAATAGAATTGAGTTTCCTACAAATTTATGTAACTTAGTCTAGCCGATAAAACTGGCAAGCGGCTTAGCCGATTGCTTTCCGATATGCGACATTCCTCGTCTCATTGAGCGTTAGGAAAAATGGTCCGGCGGATAAGTGGAGAGCGGCGCTCAATGTAGACTCCCTTTCCGACAACACTAGCCGCATATCGCCACAATTTTTATACAAACCCGTTGTGCTTCATTACCGAAAACCGCTAACCAATGATAAAATTCTTTAGAAAAATACGATACGACTTAATGGAAAAAAATAAAACTGGAAAGTATTTAAAATATGCAATTGGTGAAATAGTTCTTGTGGTTATTGGGATTCTAATTGCATTACAGATTAATAATTGGAATGAATCCAGAAAACAGGGTATATCAGAAAAGGAATTTATTGCGAGTATAAAAAATGACCTAAAACAGGACAAGGCTTTTATTCAACTTATAGTAGAGAATATAGAACCGAAAATAGTGACTTATAAAGTATTAAATAGTGACTTACCAAATTTATATTATAATGAAAGAAAATCGCTAGATTCCATATTCCCTATTTATTTTAAAACTCAACGCACATTTTATCCCATATCTGGCTCATATGAATCAGCTGTATCAGGGAATCAAATTACTGTTTTCCAAAATAAAGAATTAATTCAAAAGGTAATTAAGTTATATAATTCAACTTATGATAGATTGATTGACAACGGACAAATATTGGACGAAAGATGGGACTTTTTAAGCAGAAAGTATAGCTATGAAAGAAGAACTGGAAATTTTCGAGAAATGAAGCCTGAACAACTTTCCGAGTTTCTTGATGATTTATATCATCATTATGCGCAATTGGATTGGTATCTAAAACAATTAAAGTCAACCATAACTGAAATTGATAGTATAACTATAGAAAATTAAATGAATAAATAGGAAAAGAATAACGAAAGCACAACACGGTACTGTGGCTAAAAACAAGTAAAAACTCATTAATTTCTCACTAGAGTACTTTTATATTCTTTATCATATATCAACCCTGATTTAGCAATAGCAAAGGCCTGTTTTAAGAGCTTATTGCACACCGCAATAAGTGCTAATTTCTTACTCTTCCCTTTGGCCACTATTCGCTCGTAAAGATCTCTGCAAGCCTTGTTGTATTTACAAGCATTAAAACTGCACATGAATAATAAATTACGCAGTTTTTGATTGCCTATTTTACTTATTCGAGGGCGTCCTTTTACACTACTACCACTTTGCCTAATCACTGGTGTTAGACCAGCATAACTGCATAGTTCTGCTGCACTTGTGAACCGATCAAAACCACCTGTTAGAACTACTAACATAATTGATGTTTTAGGA
>NZ_APLF01000035.1 GCF_000355905.1 Psychroflexus gondwanensis ACAM 44 | reverse complement strand
CCATATACAGAGACGTTGCCAACAATATGAAAAAACTTCTTTTTATACTAATTCTGATTCTGATCTCATCTTGTGGTTCAAATAAAAATACCTTAGTTGCGGACAAAAAATTTGAACTTTGTTCTGACATCCGATATGAGCGACTGATAAGCAATTTTGATCCCCTGGCGAGAAAATCAGTTTATAAGCGGAATATTCACAGTTTATTTGAAAATTTACTCATACGGGAAGGTTATCTGACTGAGGTAAACAAAGCAGGATATAGAGATTTATTGAACAAGGTGAGGAAAAACAAAGTTGATCTGAATCTCTTTGAAAAGTTTAAAACTGATCTTGGATTTGATCCACAGATTTTGTTTGCGACAGGCTCCTTTACATCTTGCTACACTTATATTATTGAAAATATCGGGATAGTGGATGAAGATTGTTGGCAATATAAATTTAGAGATACATATTGGAAATTTGAGGCTGAGGGAAATTTACACCAAGAAAATGATTTCATCTTTGATGCTTTAAAAGTTATACCTGAAAAGAAATTTCAAGATATAAATTACCGAAAATTATTTCTGGACCTAATATTTTTGGAACTAGAACCATATCCATCTGAACCAATTTTCAGGACAAATTGAAATACCAGCCAAAATTCAGCAAAAATACTGTTGGCAACAATATATAAAAACAATGCTTAAATCAGTCTCAAATCAAAACTCCCTGCTCGCTTGCAACTCCTGATTTTCATGCGGACAATCAGGCTGGCCAGCTCGCACTGTTTTTATACGAGACGTTGTGGTGCATTTGAGAAAAACGATATGAAAATTAAATTAACAATACTCTTTTTAGCATTCAGCTCAATTTTATTCTCGCAAGAATTGAAAATAATTCAAGCAGTTCAAGGAAAAGATTCTAACTTTTTTGAATACGAAGATTATGAAACACCTGACAGACCAATTGGAGAGTTAATCTTTTTGAAAGGTTGCAGTTGGTATTGTGGTGGTTCTGTAAAGTCGATTAAAGCCTCGTCTGAATTGAAAGAAAATAATGGAATAAATTACTCACCGAAAAATGCTCACGATTTTGATAAAAACACAGCTTGGATTGAGGGAAAAACTAATTTTGGAATCGGAGAATTTATCGAATATTCTTTTGACTTTAGTGAAATGAAGGAATATAATGGCGGTTTAGGAATTAATCGAATTTTATTGGCAAACGGATACAAGAAAAATAAACTGACTTGGGTAAATAATTCAAGAGTTAAGCAACTGAAAGTTTATTTGAATAACAAACCTTATGCAGTTTTAGACCTTTTGGATTCATTTGAAATTCAAACAATTGATATAGGAGAAATAAAATTTCCAGCAAATAAAGAGACAAAACTTAAATTTGAGATAACTCAAGTTTACGAAGGAATTAAATTTAAAGATACTGCAATTAGTCTATTAATGTTTAACGGAATTGGAGTTCACTGAAAATAAAGAAAACGACACCACAACAATGGTTATAATTAATACGGGTTTTGGTGCTTAACCTAAAGGTTAATGCATTTAACCAAGTCCGCCAAAACTTTTAATTTGGCTTTAAAAATGAAAAGATAAAACAAAATAAAAAGTTTTGGCTAAGTGCTTAATCGAAATTTAACTACTTTTAATACCCGTACTAACCATAGCCGAGACGTTGTGCTTCATTATCAGAAACCGCTAACCAATGATAAAATTCTATAGAAAAATTAGACAAAAAATGCTGACTGAAAATAAATTCAGTAAATATCTGATTTATGCGATTGGTGAAATTGTACTTGTTGTTATTGGAATTTTAATTGCGTTGCAAATTAACAATTGGAATGAACAACAGAACATACAAGGTAATCAAGAGAAATACTTAAAACTTATAAAAACCGAAGCGATTAATAATCTAAAGCAAGTTACCAATACCAAAGAGTCTGTTAACACTTTGAATATATGGCAAAACAAAATTTTTAATCTAATCGATAGTAACCAAGATACTATAACAGAAGCTTATATATCAAAAACATTTGGTAACGTGTTTTCTAACACATATGAATTCAGATATGAGAATAGCGTGCTTACTGAAATGAAAACCTCTGGTGAATTAAAAAACATTAGTAATGATAGTCTTCGCAACTACTTAATTGCATTAGACCCCTTGGTTTTGAAAATTGAAAATCAAGAACAAAGTGTAAAACAAGAATATGATAAAAGTATAGAATATATTAAAAAGAATGGCTCTTTAAGAACGATGGCAGACAGAAATGGACTAGCTGAAATAATCGGAATTCCAAAATTACCAGAATTTAAAAGTAGTAACATTCATTTATTAAGTGAAAATGAATTTGAAAATAACCTTATGAGATATACTGGCACAACCAAAAATCTTTTCACTTATCAATATCCTACATTAGAAAATCATCTAAAAAAGATAATTGAAATTATAGAGAAAGAATTGGAAAAAAAATAACCAAAGCACCAATCAAACAATGATAAAATTCTTCAGAAAAATTAGACAAAATTTAATTTCAGAAGGTAAAACTGGAAAGTATCTAAAGTATGCTCTTGGGGAAATTATTCTTGTCGTGATTGGAATTTTAATTGCTCTGTCAATTAACAATTGGAATCAAGAGCGGCAACAAAAAAAAGTATTGAATAATATCTATGCAACCATAAAAGCAGATTTACAACAAGACATAGTAAATATTGATAAAATTGTCAGTTCTTCACAATCTATAGAAAAAGATTATTTGGCAATTATTAATAAAACAATAAAAAAAGAAGACTTTTTAAACTGTATAAATTGTAGATACGTAAATTTCGGATTCCCAAATATTAAATTAAGAAAAAATGGTAGTGAACTACTACAAAACTACAATCAACAAAACAATACGTCTAATGATTCTCTATCAATTAAATTAAATAATTTGTATTTGGATTTGTCTAATAACATTTCTGTTGATTTAGAAGAATTAGCTACAAACTCAAATTCCTTTTTGGAAATTGTAAAATACACACAACCTTGGTTTGCCGACTTTGACTTTAGAGGTACTGGTGCTTATAGTGAAGCTTTCATAGAATACGCCTTAACCGATTTTGGTTACAGAAACACAGCTAAAGTTATCTATGAAATGTATTTCAATAATTATATACCACATTTAAAAGAGTATAGAACTAAAAGTTTAGAAATCATCACTTTAATTGATAAAAAATTGAAGGACGAATAAACCCTTGAAAAATAACGAAAGCACAACAATGTATAACCGCAATTACGGCGGATTCGACTACGTCCGAATCCACGCGGAATTGCTAACGTCTGTGCCAAACCGAAAAATAACGCATATTAACCCGTAACTGACGGTTATACGAGACCGTTGTGAGCAAGCTGAAAAAAAAACCGAAATGAACGAAATATTACAATGGAATATTAAAAAAGAAAAACTGGTTGACTATAAAGCAGAAAGCTGGACAGAAGACTATTTCATTGCATCACCAAATAATGAATTTGGAATTTTAGTTTACAATATTGAAGAATGGAGAATGCTTGCTTACGGAGGAATTATCGGAATTTACTCAAATCCTGAAAATCCAAATATAGAACTGAACTCAAGTCGGACTTGGATTTGGTTTCAAGATGATAAAACATTTGACTTTCTTGAAAAATCTGATTGCATTGCTTGCCGAAAACCAGCATATAACTCGAATAATACGAAAGGAGATTTCCCTTTTCTCTTAATAAATATTAAACAAAGAAAGTTTGGATTTATAGAATTTGACGGAACTTCAATTTATTATGGACTTGAAGAAATTGAGAAGAATAAGGCTAAAATAATCGAGGTTTATTCAAAAGATTTAGATAATTTAAACATTGAGAAACGGACAAATGAAATTATTAATCTGGACAAACTAAAATGGTTCGACTTAATCGATTTTGGTCGAGCCTTGGAAAAATATCGTCAATAGAAAAGCCAGCTCA
>NZ_APLF01000034.1 GCF_000355905.1 Psychroflexus gondwanensis ACAM 44 | reverse complement strand
AAGTAGAGAGAGATTTTTTAGTTGGGATAGGTATTAGTCGATCTACATAATCATAACTAGATTTACAATTCATACCTCACTTTCAGAATAAGCATGCGAGGCATAACGAAATACTCTGAAGTGGTATTAAAAGACTCATTGAAACTATCTTGATTGATAGACTGAACATCTAAAAGATTCATCCCTTGCAAAATAAATTCCCACTTAGAATCTTTTTTCTGGTAAAATAAGTCCGCCGATAAAAAAGCATATTCATTAGAAACTCTATCGTCTTTACTTCTGTAATTAAAATAATTGTAGTCTGCAGTAAAGGTAAACTCTTTTAAAAAATTGGCTTCTAAATTTATAAAGGGTTGGTCTGTAAAGAAAGTAGAGATAAAACTACCATTATCATAGCGGTTACTAGTGAAATCATAACCTATTTCTAAATTTGGCCAAGTTTTAAAGTTACTTCTCAAACTAGCTTTATAATTCTGAGTAAAGCTTTCAGATTCTAAAACTTCTCCATTAATTTGGTTATTGAAAGTGTTAATCCCCAATCTGGCACTAGTTTCTACTTGAAATTTTCTAAAGCGCTTGCTGTAAGACCCAGATCCTGAAAAGGTTTCATCTGCAAAATTGCTACTGATGTTAAATGGTGAAGCGACTTGATTAATAGCTACCAGTTCTGTATCGTTTTTGATTCCGTTGATTCTATTGGTATAACTCAATCTACCTGTGATGTTCGTATAGTTGAACATATTAAAATTAAAATAGGATAAATTAAAAGAATTGGCTAAAGCATTTTCAAGTTCTCGGTTACCTCTAAATAGCCTGTTGTAATTATTAAATACGAAAGCTTCTGCATACTGGTTAACGTCTGTAAATTCTGCAGTCATTGCATAATCAAACCTAATTGTTTCGGTTCGTTTCAACTGAAGATTCAAATTCAAATCTGGAAGTAATTTCCACGTATTGAATGAAGTCTCTAAGCCCAATTGATCCGTACTCAAATCGTAGTTGTGCAATGTAAGTCCAGGCGTCAAGGTAAATTTTCCCGTAATTAACTTATACCTCGTCCCAAAAAATAAATCTCTAAAATTGTAAGTCACATCATTCTGTAAAGGAAAACGTTCACCATCTACCTCAGCACTTTGGTCAAAGTTTAGAGTCGCACCAGAATCTAACCTTTGAAAAATGGAACTATCAAAGTTTTGATAACTTAAGGTGGTTCCAACATTGAAACTAATGTTGCTTTTTTTATTGAGCACCCGATAATAATCTACTTTAGCATCTAGCTTTTGGGTTTTAATTATCTTTTCTTGGTTAATATCAAAGTTCGACTGACCGGTGTTGGCTTGTAAAATTCCTGCAAAAGGCAAGAAATCTAAAATTGCATTGTAAAATGGATCTTCTTCTTGAGCCAAATGCTGGGCCTGTCCTGAAAAAATATCCTTCTCTGAAAGTGTATAATAAGCATTTACATTCTGATTAATAGAAAAAGGTTTATTGGCTTTATCTTCCAAGATGCGATTGTCTATAGTTCCAAATTGGGAAAATTGATTAGCAACTTCAGATTGATCGGAAAGCTTACCTAACACATCATAATCCAATTGAAAATTAGCATTAGGTTTGTATACGCTGCTAAGTTTCAACATTGCTAATTGATTCTTTTGGGTATTTTCAGTTTCAGTTACCTCATTTTCTCCACTAGAAATAAATTGCCGAATATTATTGGTTTGGAAATCTGTTTTATTACCAGAAAGCAATGCAAAGCCACTAATGTCAAGCTTTTCTGAAGCTTTATAAGTAAAATTGCCAGCCACAAATTCATTTTCTATATTTTGGGCTCTGTCATTTTGAGTCAATAAAAATCCAAGTCCAGAATCGTTGATGTTAAAACGCGTTCCGCCCCCACTGTTGAAGTTTCTAAAGCCCCCTGTGAAATTAAAGTAATCTCGAAAAGTAAAAGGCGTGTCGCCAGTATTATTAAAATTGGTGATGATATTTATACTATAATCAGGACTGTAATAAAATAGCTTAGGATTAGCTAGGTAGCGCGTTTCTTCACCATATCCTATGCCTGCATTGAGTTCTCCAAACCAAAAATTCTCTTTTCCTTCTTTCAATTTTATATTGATAGCCACATTTTCTTGGTCATTACCCAAACCTCGCATCTGGTCAACTTCGTTATAATTTCGCAAAACTTCAACTTTGCTCACCGCATCGGCTGGAATATTTTTGGTAGCTAGTTTGGAATCGCCATCAAAAAAGTCTTTTCCATCAACCATTACTTTTTGGACCTTTTTTCCTTCTACTTCAATACTCCCGTCATCATCGAGTTTCATCCCTGGAAGATTTTCAATAATATCGCCAAGCTTTCGTTCGTTGCCTCTAGCAAAGGAATCGGCGTCGTAAGAAATAGTATCACCTCTTATAGTAACCGGCATTTCATAAACCAACTCTACATCATCAAGTTCATCTGCCAGCTCTTGAAGTACATAAATACTTTCAATGACATTGAGGTCTTCTGGCATATAAGTTTCGGCAGATAAAGGCTGAAAACCTAAAAAATTAATTTCAAGAATAAAGGTTTTACCCTTCGGTAAATTTAGCTGAAAAAGACCCTCTTCATTAGTAATACTATAAGAGTCAATTTCTAAAGTTTCCTTTTCTTTGGCTATCACACTAGCCATTGACAGTGGGTTCCCAATAGAGTCGGTTACTTTTCCAATTAGTTTTGTCGTTTGAGAAAATCCTGAGTTTATACCAACACATAAACACAGTAAAATAAGTAAGTTTTTCATAAAAAAGTGAAATTCAAATTAGTTCATTCGAATTTCAATAGAGTTTCCTCCTCTTTTGCCACCACCATACATATCCTGCATTTCTTGAGTTTTTTCCAATACCATATCTTGAAATTCTTTTTGGGTAACCTGCTTACCCTTAGAAGGTGCTTCTATGTCAACTTTTTCTTTTGGATTCAAAATAAGCTTAGAACACAAGATCGTTGTTTTACCAGATTGCACTTCCATAATAAGTCCTGGCAGCCCCCAAAACTCACTTGGTCCATGACTTACAGGCACCTGTGGAGTATACCAAGCTACGATTTCAATAGATTTCGGCATTTCAAATTGATCTAGTGGGGATACTATGCTATCATTTTCTAGTAAAGTATTTTCTTCGTCCCCCTCTTTTTCCTTTTTCCTCAATTCTGTAAAAGCAGTTTTGTCAAGTTCTTTGACTGCAACAGCTTTGAAAACAACATACTGACCTATTTGCTTTGATTCGTTTACCAATTCCCATTTTAAAACTGGCAAAGAATCTTGAATAAGAAAGGACTTACCAAAAAACTCTTTTGATTCTAAATACAAACTGTCTTTGATGTGTTTATACTGACTCCCAGATTGAAAGTTTCCCATCATTCCGCTCATCATGCCAGACCGACCTGTTGGTGCAGCTAAATTTTGTTCTTCCTGGTATAGAGACTCTTCTGAGTTGAAGTCTAAAGTGTAGGTTTTTTCAAATTGCTTTTTCATCATTTCAGCAATTTGAGCTCTCATTTGATCGTTTATCTGATCCCCGCCTAGTTTCATATCGAAAACAGTCTTGGATTGATAAGTCGCTTGACCAGTAAACGTTTGAGCATTACCAAATGAAATGCTTAGGCAAAAAAGTAGAATAAAAATAATTTTCATAATGGTTTAATTTTTAAGAGGATTGATCAAAAGACGATAACTAATAAGTAATGTTACGATTTTTCAATAAATTGATACTTTAAAATGACTAATTTATATAGATTTTACTCAATATTTGAGTGATTTCATCGATTTTTATCTCGATGTAAAAGGTTCCTCAAAATATTCACATTTTATTCTTAAGAAATAAAGTATGAGTTGAGGAAGACAAACTATGTTAAGGACGAAGGCTAGTTCACTTTCAAATTTACTAGAACCACCGGTTTAGATTATAAAGAGACTATAGGTCTAAACCTCAAAAAACTTACCATTACCTAGAGTGACAAAGAGATTCCTCGTCGAAGCAAAAAACTTCTCTGTCGGAATGACAATGGTGAATTGGTGGCTGAGTGACCCGCTTTTTTGTAGCGGGGTGTATCGAAGCCAGGTTG
>NZ_APLF01000033.1 GCF_000355905.1 Psychroflexus gondwanensis ACAM 44 | reverse complement strand
AAGCTTAAACAAGAAATTACTTAAAGCCTAAATATATTACTTAAACAGATTCCGTATCGCGCTATCGCTTGCACGGAATTTCAAGCTTCTCAATACAAAGAAAACGGCCTATTTTTTATGGAAGTTAGAAAACAAAAAAGTGGTGAAGAAGGGATAAAGGAGCAAAGCACTAGTGAAACGGTTTGCTTTGCGTGGAGGAACCGCTTTTGTAGTTTTCTAAGACATAAAAATAAGCCTAGTCCCCAAAGCTTTGGGGATTGGTTTCTCCCGATACTTCGGGATTGGGCGATGCAAAAAAGAAAAGAGAGAGTAAATGATATAGAAAGCTGGATTAATCTCATAACTTCAAATTACTTCTCGATACAATTTTCTATTGAAAATCACCTGCCTACCAAGGAACGCAGGCAGGCTCGAAGTGACAAGTGAGTGTCTAGTCTTGAGAGATGAGTTCAATGGACAAGCCTAAAGCATTGGCAAGTAAAGCGAAATTTGATAATCGAATATCTTCTCCGTTTTCAATCCTAGAAATATAAGGTCTCTTCTTTCCCACCTTTTCTGCTAGATTCTCCTGACTCATATGCAATTCCTTTCTTCGGTTCCTAATGATTTCTCCAAAATAATAGGAAAAAGCATCTTCTTTAAATTCTTCCCGCTCTTTTGAGCCTTCTTTTCCATATCGTTTTGAAATCAGTTCTTTTGCGTTTATTGATTTTCCCATAATTACTTTTCTTTTAGATAATCTTCTACTATTTTTTCACCGTGTTGGATGGCCTTTTTATAATCTTTAGTTCCCTTTTTCTGAAATCCATATAGGCAAACTGCTTTTGTACATTCGGCAAAATTCATATGGTCCATCGCAAAAATTATAATTCGATATTCATTTCCTGCTTTAATTCGTAACTCATAAAACGGTGTCGATTGCAGCTTTTTCAGAAAGTTAGCATTCACTACTTTAATTTCAGTGATAACTTCAATAAGTTGGAAGAATTTAAGTCCAACCCTTTCGTTTTGGTTGTCGATAAATTCCAAACATTTTTCTGTAATATCGATTTCTCTCACACTACAAATGTAACGAATAAGTTACAAAGGTGTCTTGTTCTAAACGATTTTTAATTCTTAATTATGAATTTTTAATTGAAAAAATGTCAGTTTGAGTCGTGAGTCGGTAGCCGTGTGTGGTTAGTCGTGAGTAAATAGTCGTGAGTCGTGAGTCGAGAGTGGTGAGTCGGTAGCTGTGAGAGGTGAGTGGTAGATTAGTATAATGGTGTAATAGTATAGTGGTGTAATGGGTTTTTGGTGAATGGGCCAATAGAGGTGAGAGGTGAACTGGTGGCTGAGTGATTTTTCTTTTGAAAAATTATATCGAAGCCATACTTTAAGACACGTCATTTCGATACATTCTGTCTGCCGACAGAACACTCAATGACCAGATTTGATATTTAAAATTTCAAAATTGACAATTCAAATTTTTTTCTGTTAATGTCAGTTCGAGTGAATTTGACTTTTGAAAAAAGTGAAATTTGTATCGAGAACTCTTTTTAGCTATCAACTTCAAACTACTTCTCGATACAATTTTCTATCGAAAATCACTCGAAGTGACAGCCTCGTGGCTTCAAGTTCGACGATACAAAGAAAAACGGCCTACTTTTTATGGAGGTTAGAAAACAAAAAAGTGGTGAAGAAAGGATAAAGGAGCAAAGCACTAGTGAAACGGTTTGCTTTGCGTGGAGGAGCCGCTTTTGTAGTTTTCAAAGACATAAAAATAAGCCTAGTCTTTTTTGTTTCTTTTTTGGGCGATGCAAAAAAGAAAGAGAACATAAATGATATAGAAAGCTGGATTAATCTCATAACTTCAAACTACTTCTCGATACAATTTTCTATCGAAAATCACTCGAAGTGACAGCCTTGAGGCGTCAAGTTTCTCGAAAGTTAGAAAACGGCCTACTAAATTCAGCCGTAAAAATTAAAGTGAAGATGGCGTAAAATTTTAGACTGTCTGAGGGTGTTTTCCAGCCGAGTTTCTAAAATTTAGAAGGTGAGCGATAATTTTAGGAAGAATTTCGTAAGCCTAGTCCCCAAAGCTTTGGGGATTGGTTCGTTTTTTCATCAATGGAAAAAATGAATGAAAGCATTAATAGCCGTGAGTGGTGAGTGGTGAGAAGTAAACCAGATTTCATATTTAAAATTTCAAAATTTACAATTCAAAATAATCTTATAGACACTGCTCATAGTACGGAAGCTAAAAAATTTATCTTTTTAGGAAGCTCTTGCATTTATCCTAAACTGGCACCACAACCCTTGAAGGAAGAGTATTTGTTAACGGGTAGTTTAGAGCCCACTAATGAGTGGTATGCCATTGCAAAAATAACAGGTGTAAAAGCCTGTGAGGCTATCCGCAAGCAATACGGTAGGGATTTTGTGAGTCTTATGCCTACGAATTTATATGGTCCCAACGATAATTTTGATTTAAAAACGTCACATGTTCTTCCTGCCATGATTCGTAAGTTTCACGAAGCCAAGCTTAATAATAACGAGCCCGTTGAATTATGGGGTAGTGGAACTCCAATGCGTGAATTTTTACATGTAGACGATATGGCAGATGCGGTAGTCTTCGCTTTAGAAAATAAATTGCCGGAACACTTATATAATATTGGAACAGGTAAGGATCTAACTATAGAAGAACTAGCAGAAACCATTCAAAAAGTAGTGGAGCATAATGGCGAGATCGTTTGGGATAGTTCTAAACCAGATGGTACTCCAAGAAAATTGATGAATGAAGATAAGATGAAAAAAGCAGGTTGGAAGGCTTCTACTAATTTGGAAGATGGGATTGAAAGTACTTATAATTAGTTTTTAGAGAATGAAAATAAGTATAAACAAGTGAAATTGTAAATGCAGTTAATAGCAATAAACAATGAGCAATAAAGCTCACTCCTCACTAACCACTAATTACTCCTCCCTAACCACAACCCAAAAGACATAAACATACTTATAACTTTTGCTATATTTGTAAAAAGTTATAATCATAATGATAGAAAATAATTTAGTGATTCCAGATAATATACATAAACGTTCTCATTATTTAGAGAAGGTGCGGCCATTCATCGGGCAGAATATTATTAAGGTGTTAACGGGTCAGCGGCGTGTAGGTAAAAGCTATTTGCTTTTTCAGATCATACAATGGATCAAAGAAAATGATAGCAGCGGAACGATTATTTATATCAATAAAGAAGATCTAGCTTTTTCATTTATAAAGACTGCCCAAGATTTACATGAATATGTACAGGCTCATAAAGCGAAATCTGGAAAAACCTATGTTTTTATTGATGAGATCCAAGATATTGAAAATTTTGGGGATGCCCTTCGTTCCTTATTACTTCAAACCAATCTGGATCTCTATTGTACTGGCAGCAACGCTAATTTATTGTCGGGGGACATCGCAGGACATCTCAGTGGTAGATATATTGCCATAAAGGTTTTTAGTCTTGCTTACCCAGAGTTTATATCTTTTCATGGGCTAACAGAAAATGAGGAGAGTTTAAACAAATATCTCAAATTCGGTGGGCTTCCCTATCTCATTCATTTGGAACTGAAAGACGAAGTGGTATTTGAATATTTAAAGAATATCTACCAGAGTATTGTTTACCGGGATATCATTAATCGTTATGCTATTCGGAATGTTAATTTTCTGGAACAGTTGGTTTTGTTTTTAGCGGCACATACAGGCAGCATCTTTTCTGCAAAAAAGATCAGTGATTTTTTAAAGTCTCAGCGCGTAAAGATGGCGCCAAACCAAGTACAGAATTATATACAGCATTTGGTAAATGCTTTTTTAGTCCATAAAGTGGGGCGCTACGATTTAATTGGGAAGCGGTTGTTCGAGATAGGCGAAAAGTATTATTTTGAAAACCTGGGCATCCGGAACGGACTCTGGGGATTCAGGTTGGAGGATAGGGGAAAGATCATGGAGAACGTAGTATATAATCATCTGCTTTTTAAAGGATATAAAGTAAAGGTAGGAATGCTGGGGAACAAAGAAGTAGATTTTATTGCAGAAAAAGAAGGGGAAAAATTATATGTGCAGGTGGCTTTAACTATTAATGATCCTGCTACGCTAGAACGTGAGTTTGGCAATCTAAAACAAATTAAAGATAATTATCCCAAAAAGGTAGTTACCATGGAAAGCTTTTCCGGAAATACAGTTGCAGGAATCGAGACCCAAGACCTAAGAAGTTTTTTACTTACTTAATTTTGAATATAATTTCTGGAACTCCTTTTCGGGAGTTTTTATTTGTGGACGATATGGCAGATGAATTTTGCTTTTGAAAAAAGTAAAATTTGTATCGAGAACTCGACTAAACGTAAAACTTCAAACTACTTCTCGATACAATTTTCTATCGAAAATCACTCGAAGTGACAAGTGAGCCGTGAGTGGTGAGTGGTGAGAGGTAAACAAGATTTCATATTTAAAATTTCAAAATTAACAATTCAAATTTTCTTCTGTTAATGTCAGTTCGAGTGAATTTTGCTTTTGAAAAAAGTGAAATTTGTATCGAGAACTCGATTAAACGTGAAACTTCAAACTACTTCTCGATACAATCTTCTATCGAAAACCACTCGAAGTGACAGGTGAGCCGTGAGTCGTAAGAGGTGAGTTTGAATACATGTCAGTTCGAGTGAATTTGACTTTTGAAAAAAGTAAAATTTGTATCGAGAACTCGATTAAACGTGAAACTTCAAATTACTTCTCGATACAATTTTCTATCGAAAATCACTCGAAGTGACAGCCTTGAAGTATCAAGTTTCACGATACAAAGAAAAACGGCCTATTTTTTATGGAAGTTAGAAAACAAAAAAGTGGTGAAGAAGGGATAAAGGAGCAAAGCACTAGTGAAACGGTTTGCTTTGCGTGGAGGAACCGCTTTTGTAGTTTTCTAAGACATAAAAATAAGCCTAGTCTTTTTTGTTTCTTTTTTGGGCGATGCAAAAAAGAAAAGA
>NZ_APLF01000032.1 GCF_000355905.1 Psychroflexus gondwanensis ACAM 44 | reverse complement strand
GTACACGACAAACAGGGGGACTAATTATAAATTCATAAAATTGAAAGAAGATTGTAGCGTGGTATATTCAATAAAAAATTGGCGAAAAAATTTGCCAATAAAGACAATAAAAGCAGCTATAAAAGCAACTAATAATAATTTAGAAATAAACTCAAAATGGTATAAAAATTTTAATACTAAAGAATATCTTTCAAGACCTTGCAATTTAAAAGTTTTACAAAACTTAATAAAGCTAAATAAAGTTTAATTAATTTTCACATAAATTAATTAAAATCCTATAGATTATTAAAGAATTTTAAATTGAAAACTCAGATGTACTAAACCAGCCCATAACAGCGTATATAGTTTATGGCGGATTTTTTACCAAGCTCGAAGTTTTGTATATTTTTAGGAAATGAATTTATAAACTGAAACTAATAGCATATTTGCCCGCCACAAACCATATACGCAAACCGTTGTGTGTAATGCAAAAAAAATCCTACTAATAAGGAAATCCGTAACAGAAATTTAATTAATAGCATTTTATTTGCTAACCGCTGAGAACGAAAATTGAATTAAACCAAATTTTTATGAAAACAAAATTAACGCTGATTACATTATTATTTTTGAGTTTTAATATTTATGCTCAAGAATTTAGCTCAAAACCATTTACAGTTGCGCAAAATTGGATGGAAAAAAGCCTTTCCCAATCTGATATTAAAAAAGCTGTCCCATCTGATTATGAATTAGTTTCAGAAGACACTAAAATGCTAATATTTGAAAAAACTCTTTCTTCCAGAATTTATGACATCAAAGTACTTTATGATAACGGAAAAATATCGAGCGTAATTTTCTCTATGCACTCTGACAAAGTTTGGAACTTTATGGGCGAAATTGACGAATTAAAATATAAGAATATGGATAACGGATTTAAACGCGGAGCAATCGAATCGGAATCTTATAATAATTCAAGCAAACCTTTTATTATAGTTTGGGTAACTAATGACAATAAAAGAACGGCAACTGGATTTGTAAATAGAAAATAAATTGTGCGGAAAGCACTACACACAACACCGTATAAAAATAATAGGGCAATTAGTGCTTAACCCAATAATAAAGGCACTTTTGCGAGGTCGCCAAATTTTTATATTTGGCTTATTGAAAAAAAAATAATAAGAAAAATTTAAAAATTCGGCTTGTGTTCAACCGAATGGTAGTCGCTGTTTTTCCGCCCTACTATTCTTATACAAATCCGTTGTGCTTAATGCAGAAAAAACCAAACTGACTTGATATTTAGACCTTTGAAATACGAAAAATACGCTGACAAAATTTGTCAAAAGCTGACTGAATTTCAAAACAATTTCAGAAAGCATTATGATACTGAAAATTATGAAAATTGGTTTTATAATCAATCCAGCGAAACATTAAGATTGTATAGTAATGACAAAGAAATTTATTTCAAATATATTCCTGTTGGCACATTCTCGCTGAATACAAATAGTTGGCTATGGGCTTGGGCAAATGAAGATTCTGTTGAACCGAGAAAATTAAGAACTTTAAAAATCAAAGAGTTCGGAGAAAAGAAAAATTATGAAAAACTAACCAATCCTCACTTTGACGGAGATAAATTTACAGGTTGGGAATTGACATCAATTGCTTTCGATATAATTGGAGGAATTGGAACTTACCGAGTGATTTCTGACCATTTAGAAAAGTATCTTCTTCTGACTGAACAAATAACGAAAGAAGAAGCCGAAAAAATTGAGAGTGAATTAATTGAATGTAGTGTTCACGGAAAAATAAGAAAAGCATTTATTTGCCAACATTTGAATACGGAACAAAAAACTGGATTTGAAGAGGCTTTTGAAACTTATCGTGGAATGGAATTGGACGAAGAAGATGATTTCCAAGCTTGGTGTTCTGAATGCGAAAAAGAGCGTCTTAAAACAGATGGTTGGAATGATGAATCTATGGAGTTCGCAAAAATAAAATTAGTGTGTGAAAGATGTTACTTTGAGATTAAGGAATCGAATTAAACTGGAGAAAGCACTAAGCACAACAACGTATATAGCTCATAGCTAGGTATTTGCTTAATCGAAGTTAAGGTATATTTGCGAGCCCGCCAAATTTTTAAATTTACTGTCGTTTTTATTTACTAAATTGGTAGCAGTAGTCCTTCGGTGGGCTTATTAGTAAAAAAAGATAATAAGAAAAATTTAAAAATTCGGCTCGTGCTTATCCGAAAGTAATTGTTTAATTTGCGCGCTACGAGCCATATACAGAGACGTTATGCCTCATTTTAGGACGACACAACAAACAAACAAAATTAAGAATGAAAAAAGCTATAATAATTGGGGCGACGTCTGGAATCGGTAAAGGACTTGCAAAACTTTTGGTAGACAATAATTATAAAATTGGCTTGACAGGAAGACGTATTGAATTGCTTAATGAATTGAAAAGCGAGAATTTAAATTTTTATATAAAATCAATTGACATCAATGACACAAACATTGTTGGACAGAAATTAGATGAATTAACTAAAGAGCTTGGTGGACTTGATTTATTAATTATTAGTTCGGGCATTGGCGACTTAAATGAAAACCTAGACTTTGAAATAGAAAAGCGGACAATAGAAACGAATGTATTAGGTTTTACTTGTGTTGCAGATTGGACTTTTAACTATTTTGAAAACCAAAAATCAGGACATTTAGTTGCAATAAGTTCTATTGGCGGACTTCGAGGCAGTAGACAAGCTCCTGCATACAATGCAACAAAAGCCTATCAAATAAATTATTTAGAAGGACTAAGGCAAAAAGCATCAAAACTTAAAGAGCCAGTTTTTGTAACAGACATTAGACCGGGACTAGTTGATACAGCAATGGCCAAAGGTGAAGGATTGTTTTGGGTAATGCCAGTTGAAAAAACAGTTAGACAAATTTTCAAAGCAATTATGAGCAAAAAGAAAGTTGCGTTCGTTACAAAACGCTGGCTATTAATTGCGACAATATTGAAACTAATACCAATACCAATTTATGACCGAATGTAACGAAACAAAAGAACAAAGAAGACATAGCCGTATTTACAATAAATTGGCTGTTCAATGGTTAAATGAAGCTTTGTGCTTCGTATCAAGTACATTAGTGGCAGACAGTTTAGTGCTTCAAAATCGCAGACTTCTTGTAATTTCAAAAAGTTTTACTACATTCAAATCAAGAATGAAGAAACTACTAATTTTAATTTCAATTTTAATTGCTCAAAATACGTTTGCTCAAAAAACGGTTGAAGATTTTGGATATACACATCACCAAATAGATTTTCAATCGGACAAAGTTGACTTTATTGTAAAATCAAAAAAGGGAGAAGAAAATATAAAGAAGCCGATTTTAATTTTCATACAAGGTTCTTTAGCAAAACCCTTAATAAAATATACCGACAAAGGAAACCACTTTTCACCATTTTCATTTAGCACAGAAATTTTTACAGAAGAATTTCACCTAATCAGTATAAATAAACCTGGTGTGCCTTTAATCATAAATAAATCCGAACTCGCAGATAACGGAGAATTTAGAGATAGTAAAAGCAACTTGCCACCAAAAAATTATACTGAAAAGGCAAACTTGGACTTCTACACCGAAAGAAATAATACAATAATTGAATATTTGATAAAACAACCTTGGACTGATACCAACAAAATTGTAATTGCAGGACATTCCGAAGGTTCTTCCGTAGCGGTTAAAATGGCTATTACTAACAGAAATGTTACCCATTTAATTTACTCGGGCGGTACACCATATTATTCGAGAATACTCTCAATAATAACGCAAGATAGGAAACTCGAAAACGAGAATACCAGTTGGGTAAAAAAAGACTTCGACTATTGGAAAAGCGTCAATGATAAACCATTCGAAACTTCAAGAGAACATGGATATAATGCAAATAAAGGAACTTATTCATTTTCAAAAAGCCTAAACGAAGACTTTAAAAGATTGACAATTCCTGTTTTAATTTCTTATGGGACAAAAGACGCGGCCTGCCCCTTTAATGACTTATTAAGAGTGGAGATGATTCAAGAAAACAAAACTAATATTGACTTTGAATCCTACTTAAACAGAGAACATAACTATTTTGAAATCACGGAAAACGGTCAAATAAACTATGAAAAGTTTGGTTGGGATTTAGTAGGAAAGGCTTGGCTAAAATGGATAAACGAGAAATAAAAAACGAGGCATAACAACAGCTATAAGCAATAGCTAGGGTTTGGGCTGAAACGAAAAGTTCGGTATTTATTTGCTAAGTTTGTAACTGAAAACAAAACCGAATGGCTTATTTGCACGCTACTGCGTATAGCCAGACCGTTGGCAGTAAGCTAAAATGAACGAAACGCATAAAAAACAAATTCGGAATCATTCGATAATTATTTTAATTGGAATTTTAATTATCATAGTATTTGGAAATGAAACTTCTTGGTTGAGATATTTTAACATTTTAGCTATCTTAATAATATTGAGAAGTTTAATTTGGTTTATTTCTAACTCTGAAGAACTATTATTTTACATTTTTCCAACAAAAACAATTCGTGAGAAAAAACAAAAACTAAAAGATAAAATTTGGAGTCATATATCAATGGTTTTATTTTTTTCTGGATTGGTCTTTTTAATATTTCAAATGAGCAATATTGAGAATATAATTGAGGAATCGAGTTTTTGGAAAAATTTTGGCTTTTTAGGATTTAGTTTCAGTTTAGTTTGCTTGTTTTTCCTTTATAAATTTCAACCTTCTGTATTTAGTGAAAGTGGAAGGAGATATTCTGTGATTTTTGGTTTTGTTTTAGGCTTAACTGGATTGACCATTTCCACTACAAGTTTTCTGAATAAAAAAAATGCCGAAAAAGAAATCGTCCAATCTGAATTTACTATTGACCGAAAAAGTACTGGTGGAAAAAAGAATAGGTCACATTGGATTTTTATTAAAATAAAAGA
This sequence comes from Psychroflexus gondwanensis ACAM 44, assembly GCF_000355905.1. GTDB lineage: Bacteria > Bacteroidota > Bacteroidia > Flavobacteriales > Flavobacteriaceae > Psychroflexus > Psychroflexus gondwanensis. The sequence continues at coordinate 125 of NZ_APLF01000032.1, read as the reverse complement.
ATCTGACAGACGATTTGAAATAAAACCAAACTTGTGGAATAAATTAAACGTTGGAGATAGAGTTTTATTAGAATTACAGAAAGGACATTTTGAATACGACTTTGTGAATGAAATAAAGCCTACTG
>NZ_APLF01000031.1 GCF_000355905.1 Psychroflexus gondwanensis ACAM 44 | reverse complement strand
GCCACACATTTGAAAAATCGTGCAAATTGACCAACAAACTAACTGAAAAAGGTCGTTCACTCATTTTGATTTTTAAGAAACAAATTGAAATTATAGTTTCGTAAAACAAATGAATTAAGAACTGACTAAATAAAAACGAAATGAAAAAATTGGATTATTATTAGCAATTGGACTTTTATTCTTAAAAGGCTATTCTCAAGAAAAAAATTTTATTGACCAAGCGTATTTGGAAACTACAGCTATTGTTGACACATTAGTTGTTCCGGACCAAATTTATCTATCAATATTGATAACGGAAAAAGATACAAGAGGCAGAACTTCTGTTGAGGAATTGGAAAACCGAATGAATACTAAACTAATCGCACTCGGAATTGACACAAAAAAACAACTAACTTTATCTGATGTAACAAGCAATTTCAAAAACTACTTTTTAAAAGGAACTGACGTCTTAAAAAACAAAGCCTATACGTTATTAGTTTACGATGCAGAAACTGCTGGAAAAGTAATCGTTGGATTAGAATCGATTGAAATTTCCAACGTCTATTTAAGCAAAACCGAATATTCAAAGTTAGAAGAGCTAAAAATAGAACTAAAACAAAAAGCAGTTCTGAAAGCAAAAATGCAAGCGGAATCTATGCTAAAACCTCTAAATCAAAATTTAGGGAAAGCACTTTATATTTCGGATTTAAATTCAAACATTACGAATTTACTTCAAGGAAAAGTTGCTGGAATTCAAATCAGAGGTTACAACTCGGAATATAAAGCAAAAGAATTTCAGCCGATTGACATTGAGTTTGAGAAAATTAAAATAGAAAGTGCAATAACAATAAAATTCGGAATTGAATAAAAACGTGTGGCAACACCGTGTATAAGCCATTGCTGGGTCTGCGCCTATCTGGAAAATTCTTGGGAATTTTCCAGCGGAGTTTTGTACTTTTAATGTTCCGTGCTTTAACACGCAACGGCTCATACACATCAACGTTATATGCAAGGCAAAAAAAACTTTAGTACTTCAAAAAAGATATGACAAAATCAGCACATTTTAAAGTCGACCCTAAACTAGCCGAATTATTAGGCGAAACATATCGTTCAGTTGAAGAAGCTACAAAGGAATTAATAGACAATGCCTATGACGCGGACTCTGAAAACGTCAAAATCATACTTCCCGATGAATTAACGCCTGACCCTAAAATTATCATAGAAGATGATGGTTCTGGAATGAAAGAAATGGAAGTCCGAAATGAGTACTTAAATATCGCAAATAGCAGAACTTCTCGAAAGGGTAATACCACTTTTAAGAAAAAAAGAAAAGTCAAAGGGCGGAAAGGAATTGGTAAGTTTTCAGGTCTTATGGTTGCTAGTCAAATGACTATTGAAACCTTTGTAAATGGAAAAATGACTTCTTTAACAATCAATAAAGATGACTTATCAAAAGCTGGATATGATTTAGAAAAAGTTCCGCTTCCTATAAAAGTTTCTGATTGTGACAAAGCTAAACACGGAACCAGAATTACTCTTGAGGGAATAAATCAAAACTTCAATTTTCCAAATCCAGAAAGATTAAAAGAAATACTAATTCGTGATTATGGTCGTGAAATGGATTTTGATATTACGATAAATGGAGAAGATATTGGTGTTTTAGACCTTCAAGGCAAATCATATTCAGAGAGAATTGAATTACCGAATGGTAAGATGGCCACATTAAATTATACCATAACTGAAAAACCTATCAAACAGTCCGGCATTGCTATTAGAGTTAACAATAAAATAATTGGAAGACCTCAAAACTTCCTTTCAGAAGATGAAATAATTCCTAAAAAATTACAAAATCGAGTTTACGGAGAAATAGTTTGTGATGATTTAGAGGATGATTTAACAGCAGATTTTGGTGCTGTAATTGATAATAGTAAACTTTATAATTCACTTACTGCAAATACAACAGAACAGTTAAGAAAATCAGTTGACGAAGTTTTTGTTACAGATATGAAAATGGCAAAGGCTCGTTATCAAAGAAAAATAAACAAAGAACTCGAAAAGCTTCCAGAATATAAACAACCTTTTGCAAAGAAAGCCTTATACAAAGTTTTAGAAAAATTTTATGGAGAAACAGAAGACAGAATAAATACAGTTATTTCTGTAATGGTTTCTGCAATGGAAAAAGATTATTATTGGGAAATCGTGCAAAATATTGAAGAGACTAGAACTGGAGATGTTGAAAAATTTGCAGAAGCACTATCTGATTTTGGTTTTTTAGAAATGAGTATAATTACAAATCAGGCAATTAATCGATTAAGATTTTTAGATGAACTTAATATTTTAATCGAAAATCCAAAAACGCTAGAATCAACAGTTCATACTGCATTTGAAAAAAACACTTGGCTTTTTGGAGATGACTATTCTGTTATATTTTCAGACCAAGGTTTAAAAAGCTCAATTGAAAAAGTAATTAATAAAACCTATAAAGGAGATAAACCTGATGATAGACCTGACATTCTATTTGGTAGAAATATAACGAGGTCTTTAGTTTTAATAGAGTTTAAAAGACCGAGTTTTACTTTAAATAGAGATACAGAAGCACAAGCATTAAAATATCGTGATGAATTAAATGTATATTTTCATAGTCAGAAAATAGAAATTATACTTTTAGGTGGTAAGGTAAAAGGTATAATCAGTTCGCATAATGAACGTGGAGATGTTCTCTATCGTACTTATGTTGACTTGATAAGTGTAGCTCGACAAAAATTAAATTGGCTTTTAGACGAATTAAAAAGTGCGTAAAGCCCTGCATATAACAACGTATATAGCTCATAGCTAGTCATTTGCTTATTCGAAGTTAAGGTATATTTGGAAAGTCACCAAATTTTTAAATTTGACGATTTCCAATAAAAAAAGTAAATAGTAAAATTTAAAAATCTGGCTTGTGCTTAACCGAATAGTTATCGCTAATTTACACGCTACGAGCCATATACAAGACCGTTATGTGCAAGCAAAAAACCAATCTATGTCATTTAGGAGTTTGAACAAAAAATATGACTTTCTTGATAACACAAGAATAATTTTAGATTTTAAATTTGACCCAATCAAAGCATATTTGGACAGCTCAGAGGGAATGATTATTACTCAAGAAAAAGAACTTGATGCGAAATATGATAAGTGGAATAAAGAACACGGACAAAATCCCGAGATACCTAGTGCATTTGACATATATGAAATGGAGATTCTAAACAGCTCTGAATTTCCAAACATTTTAAATCAATCCATATACTTGACAGTATACTCTACTTTTGAAAAGGAGTTTTTTGAGCTTTGTGAATGGTGTCGGAAAGCAGAAAATTTAAAAATCGGACCCAAAGACATCAAAGAACAAGGTTATATTGGACAATGTCGGAAATACATTATAAAAGTTTTAAATGTAAATTTGGACACACTAAATGAGAAATGGACGGAAATTAAAAAATATCAATTAATTAGGAACTCTATTGCTCACAACAACGGAATGATAAATTCCCCAAAAGATGATATTTTAAAATTTATTGAAAAGTCAAGCGGAATATCCTTTGAAATTGAAAAGTCATGTATTAAAATAGAATCCATCGATTTTTTGAAAACTATGATTGATAAATTAACCGATTTTCTATCAGAGACAGCTGAAAAAATAATGACCGAAAAAAATAAAGCCTGCACATAACACCGTATAAAATTAATTGCTTGGTCACTGCCGACTTACGAACATTCCTTCGGAATATTCTATCTGTGATTTATTTGCTAATTTTAGGGCTTAACCCACGCAACTAACTTTATACAAATCGTTGTAGGGCATTTAAAACGACAAAGATTGACGGATTTTAATACATATTATAAACAGCAATTTCAGAAAGACCTTCTAAATTTCGTGGGACAAATACCTGTTGACGGAAACAAGCATTACGACAGAACAGAATTTAATATCCAATACTTCTTCTTGACACCTCAGTACAAGTATTTAGACATAATTCCAACCGACAAACAAGCATTATTCGCAGTTGCACTTTATTGGACAGTCTTGGTTGACCAGACATTTTATTCACACTTTCGATACTCATACCAGACATTTCAAAGAAAAACGTTGTATCCTAAATTTATCGGTAATTGTACTGCACCTTCTCTAATGAATTCCGAATGTGGACACAACCAACATCCACGAAGGATATTACAAGCAATAAACGATACAGAAGATAAAGGAAATAGGTTTGACTTTGAACGTGAAATCTTTAAAAAAGACGAGAGCAGACAGATAAGACAACGCATAGACTATCATTCACTTTTAGAGCAATCAAGACAAATAATTAAAGAAGAAATAAAAGACTATTTTGAGAATCACCAGCCTGAAATAAGTTGGACAGAATTTTGGGCGAAATGCGAACAAGAACTATAACGACTTAAATGAAAATACGAAGATAAATGGCAATATTAGGACGACCTGAAGGAGTTTTCGACCTCAATGACAGCGACAAGTATGTTGGTTCTTATTTAACGAAATCTGATGTTAAAGAAATACTTAACATCTTGGACAGTGATTTAGCAGAAGTCGATTTTACAAGTGTTGATGGAAATGAAGTTATTGATGAAAGAAAAATTCAAAAACTTTGGTATGACAACAAAATACCGAATGCAATTAAACCTGAAAAGTCAAGTCTTGATGAACTCTTATTAATTGCAATAATGAGGCGGACTTATCCTGATATTGAAATAGAAAGACAGATAAGAGTTAAGCGTTTTTCTATGGACTTAAAATTGACACTCAATGGAAGGAATCCCGTATTCATTGAGTTTGATGGACCTTCTCATTTCGCTATATCCAGATATGGACCGCCTAAACACGAACCTTTTAGAAAAAAGAAAATTGTTGAAGATACCACGGGCTATGAAGTTATCAATTGGGCATATTGGATACAAAGATGTGAAAGCAACGTTAGAGCAATTTTTGATAAGACTAAAAAAGGATATGGTGTTTTGTGGAGTACCAATATTCATTTCGGAATGTTTGTTTTTGAAAATTCTGCTGACATTATAGATACAATAACAAAAAGGTTTAATGCAGTTGATGATAATGGCATTGGGTATTTCTATGGTGGACAAACTAGAGAAAGAAATAATCCAGAACACCCAATAATTGAGAGTATAAAAAAAGAAAAAGAAAACGTAGGACTTATTATACCAAAAGGATATAAGGACAGAAATTATTGGTTACCAGATAAATTGAAAGAATGAAAAACGCCCTA
>NZ_APLF01000030.1 GCF_000355905.1 Psychroflexus gondwanensis ACAM 44 | reverse complement strand
CAACTGGCTTTTTTTCGGTTGTTATTTTCTTAAATATTATTCCGATAATAAAAGTCGAGATTATTGTCAAAAATAAAATCATTTTATAATTCACGTTATTTTGATGATATTTTAAAATTCCGTCATTCATTATTGGATTCGTTATAGTTATTTCTATAAACTGACTTTCGAGAAAACAAAAAAGACAGTAAAAAGTCGGGATTAAAATCAGATAGACTAAATTCAGTCCGATTATTTTTTTCAGAGAACTAATCTTTCGTGATGTCAAATAAAATCCGATTGGGATTAAAGTCAAAATAAAAGCAATGTCCGTTTGAAAAAGGCGAAAGTCCTTTCCGCCATAAAATCCGAGTTTATAATCCGCCAAATATTTTACCGTTTTACGAGTCAAAATCCGATAATCCAATTCGTATCGCATTCCGACAAAAAAAGTCAGAATTACAATAGGAATTAGTAAAATCAGTTTTCGTTTTCCTTTCAGCATTTCGTTTTTTCAGCTTGTTGCCAACGTTTAGTATAACCGCAGTTACGGATAAATATACGAGGTTTTTCGGTTAAGCACGGAAGTTAGCAATTACGCGTGGATTCGGACGTGGTCGAATCCGCCGTAATTGCGGTTATACATTGTTGGCAGCTGGCATTAGTATATTTCTAATTAACTTCTCGTTTAATTTATTTTCTCCGCTTGAAATTCTAATCGCAAGATCTGAATCAAAATCATTAACGCTTTTAAAATATATGAATGGATTATCGATTTTCACGTAAATTCTTTCGCAATAATTTTTTTTCAAAAAATCATTTCTTTCAAATTTATCGTAGCGATTTGTATTTAAAATATAGTAGTTAGAATTGATTTCGTTTATTTCCCATTCATTCTCCTCGGCAGTCTTAAGTAATCTATTTTTAAATTCATCTTTTTCTATTTTAAATTGAGATTTTAAATAATAAAGATTTCTATGAAGGTATATTAAGTTTAATATTCCAATAGTCATAACTGAAACACCAATTTTTCCTAAAGTGCCAATTTCCTTAATCTCAAAGCTAAAATTTTCGATTTCTGAAGTCAGACACCAAACTCCAATAAATATAAAAATCAAAGAGACTTTGTAATATTTTAATTTTTCTATGAAGTCTAAATTTATTTTCAAATTCTATTTTTTTGCTTGCTGCCAACGGGTCACTAGTATGGCAAGTGGCGTGTAAATACTTACTTACCTTTTCGGTTTTTCTTTATGATTTTAAATATAATCAATCTTTCGGTTTAGCCTACAAAAGCTATTTGCCATACTAGGTGTTATGCACTGATTATTAATTTAATTCGAGTTGTATGAAAATAAATAGAATAACGAATTTCTTTAAAAAAGGTCTATTAAAATCATTTGGATCATATTTGTGAACTAACCAATTGATTAATAAGGCAATATCAATATTGTCGTATTGACTTGGTTTGTTTTTTGAAATTTCTAAAATTAGTTCATCTTCATACTCCTCTTTACTCAACTCTTCTTTAAACTTTTGAACTACTGGGGATACAATTTTATAAAATAAATTTTTTATTCCGCTTTCATTATTTAAATCAATAATTTCAAGTTCTTCTCTAATTTCTTTGGTCTGCTTGTTTTCATCAATTTTATTTAAACCTGCACCATTATGGAGAAGAAATTCCAAATACTCATGATAGATTAATCCATCTTCAGCATTTTGAACAGCTATCTGATTAGAAGTCACATAATTTTTAAAAAATGATTCAAGTTTCTTATCAAAGTATTGATCATTTTTTGTTAGTTTATCTTCTATTTTCTCATTTATTTCACTCTCAGCGATAAGTAAATAATTATCTGATAGAGGATTTATTATAAAAAGTAGTATTAAAATTAGTTTCATTTTCATTTATCCATTTGTGCATAACGTCTCGTATAAAAACAGTGCGAGCAGGCGAGCGTGATTGTCCGCAGGACAAACCGCTAAGCAAGCGAGCACAATGTTTCGATTGAGCAGTACGTTAGCATTGTTTTTATATGTTGTTGTAAAACGTTTTTTATCCGAGTTGCCACCATTTCCGTTTTTTGTTCTTTATCAATCGTTTTGTTGGAAAAGTTTTGGTTTTCCCGTTGGTTTTTTCGTGTTCCAACTGCTTTAGGATTGAAGAACTGATTAAATCCCAATTGGCTGTATATCCAACCAGTATTTTTGTTTCATTTGGATGATAAATTTTATCGATTTCCAGTTTTCCTATTGGCTCGAAAATACAGGTCAAAGAGTCATCAGGCAAGTACCAAGACCAATTTATACTATTTTGCCAATTCCCAAAGTCATTAATTAAAACTTCACTATTCTCAATATCATCTAAAGTCGGTTTTGTTAATTGATTTAGTTTTGTAGTTACAATTAGATTATATCCATAGCCAGTTTCCGAATCCGAGCTCAAAACTATTGCTCCACCATAGTTTCCATTTTCTAATTTAAAAACAAGACAAGTTCCCATTTCAAAAATTGGTTCCTTGGTTTTCTTCTTTTTTCGTGCCTTTGCCTTAAGTCTTTCTGATTCTAATTTGACCAGGAATTTTTCGAGTACGATTTTCCGTTTTTTGATATCAGATTTGCTTGCGTCAAGTTCTTCCCAAAGTTTTAAGTCCGAACCGCTTTTAATTATTTGGCGGACTTTTTCGAGTATTTCGGTTGGTAAACTTTTTGTTTCCCAAAGAGCTAAAGCCAAAGCAAACCAAAAATCATTACTACTTTCTGGGTTGTCGGAAATCAGCTTTTCTTTTATTTTGTTGGGTTCTTTTCCATCATTGTACAAGTCAAAAAATTCAGCATAAATGTCTGCTGAAGTATCATTACTTTTTATGGCTGTTCCCCAAGTTCCCATTTTAGTTCGTAATTTTTTCTAATGTTTTACAACGTCTCGGCTATGGTTAGTACGGATATTAAAAGTAATTAAACTTTCGATTAAGCACTTAGCCAAAACTTTTTATTTTGTTTTATCTTTTTTGTTCTAAAGCCAAATCAAAAAGATTTGGCGGACTTCCTTAAAAACTCTAAACTTTGGGTTAAGCACCAAAACCCGTATTAATTATAGCCATTGTTGTAAACTGTGCTTTCTCAATCGTTTGTTATAGCACTAAAATCATTTTCGGACAAAATCCTTATTCCAATTCCTTTATTTATTAATTCCTCCGCTTTTCTGTGCTTTGAACTTTTTGCATATCCAGCAAGTTTTGTCGTGTCTTGAATTCCGACAACTAACATTGTTGTTTTTTTGGTAATTGAATTCGAAACATTACAACCTAATTCAGATGCAATTTTCCCAGCTTCGGCTCTTGGTATCATCAAAGCCCCCGTAAAAACAATATTCTCTCCGTAAAGTAGTCCTTCTGGATTACCGTCTAATTTTATTGTCGTTGAACCATTTGCATAAATGTTAATTGGTCTTTTTACTCTACCAAACCAATCTTCTAAAGTCATTTCGCTTTTCTCAAATGCCTTTAACATCACTTTTCCAGTTGCGATTGCATCTTGAAGAGCATTATGATGTTCAAATTCAATATCCAAATGGTCAGCAATATTGGCAAGTCCAAAACCTTTGTAAGCAAACTCTTCCCAAGTCCGTCTGACAATTTTAGCCGAGTCAAGCCAATTAGTTTCTATTAAATCCAATTCGGCAATTTCACACGCTCGATTGATAGCAATTCTGTCAAAAGGCATATGATGTCCCACTATTTTATTTTCCAAAATGTTTTTTAACTTTGGATAGATTTCTTCGAAAGTCGGTGAGCCTTTGACCATTTTTTCCGTAATTCCATGAATGGAAATGTTCATTCCGTCAAAGTAATCATCTGGGTCGATTAGCGATTCCCATTTTTCGGTCAGTTCTCCGTTTTCAAATTTTGCAAGTCCGATTTGGCAAATACTTGAATAGTCCGCATTCGCTGTCTCAACATCTAAAACGTAAAATTCATTCATTGGTTCGTAGTTTTTTTTGCATTGTTTACAACGGACTTGCATATGTTGCAGTAGCGGTAAAATATACTTGTTTTTTTGATTTATAATTAACTAAGCAAATCAAAAGCGACTTTAGGTGTAAACTTAAGCCGCTATTGAACATATGCATGGTTGTGGTTAGTTTTTTAATATCAGTTTTGTTTAATTAACACAATATTATCCATACGCCAAGGTAATGTTGGATCTGGTGCTGGGCCACTTACATCACGAAAATAGTTCATAGAAATATTAGCTTTTAAGGCTTCTTGCCCATTAATAGTTCTTTTAAATAATCTTAAAGTGCCTATGTGCCCTTCTAAAGGAACATCATTTATTGATAAGTCTAAGTTTTTTTCTCCATCTACACAATCATCAACAGGTGAGTATCTGCAATTATTATAGATATTGTTGCCTCTAATACTTGCAGCTCTACCAATACTTGGGTCATTTGCATCAGAAAGCGTGTTTATTTTTTCTACTCTATTTTCTATGTACTGATAGCCACCAATCAACAAATCCTCGTAAAAATCGCCGTTAAAATATTGAGTACTTTTTACTAATATTATCTTTAAAGAGGTATTCCCATTGGTATATAACCATGTACCTTCAAAATTATTGAGAGTATTATTTACATCTTTATAATATGAATTATCAGGGGCTTTACTTTTAGTAACATTTGCATCTTCCATATTTAATACTGGACTTTGTGCTTTACAATTGTAAAAAATTAATCCAATTGCTATTATTGATATTATTTTTTTCATCACTTTAAGTTTTAATTACAAGGGGTTTCGGTTACGGTTTCGTTGTCATTTTCATCTAACTCTAATTGTTTCCAATTGCTTAAGGTAGCATCTGTGGCTTCATAGAAGGAAATACCGTAATCACCAAAAAGCTCTAAAAAGGTTTTTTCTAAGTTGCTGCTATTACTATAATCTTCTCTCATTTCTTCCTTAATATATTTTCTTTTTTCATCATCATTATTCCCTTTAGCATTTTGCATATCGGCATCAATTTTATCAATAAGGGTTTGAATATTGTCTACTCTTAAAGCATAAGTGATGTTGTTTGGTGCTACAACCATAATAAATACTTCATCATTGAAAACGTCGTAGGATTCGGTGTGTAGCAATTTAAGAGCTCTTATATCTAGCCAAGAAGGCACTGCTAATTTGCCTTCAGGGTGCGAATGAATTTGGCCTATCCAAGTAGTGGTATAATTAAAAGGTGATCTTTCATCTGAAGGCCCTTCTTGTAAGCCATCATCATCGGTTACGTTTTTTCTGCCCTCTTCTGACCAAACATTTTTATAGCTCATAGACCACTCATTGTTACCTGCGCCTAATTTTGTTCTTAATTGGTTGACAACTGGTAATATATCTGAACCTAAACCATCGGTTTGTACTAATCTGTTTAAGCGTTCACATTTTATATCTTGTAGACACTCTTCTACGGTTCCTCTATCTGCCACACACTCACAAACTTCTTTGCTATTGCCTTGTAAAAGACAAACTTCATAAGCATCTAATTTACAATCCCCATTTAAATCGCCAGGCGGTGGATTTTCACATTCTTCACCTGGTGGAATAAGTACAGTTATTGGAGTATCGTCAGGTGATGTGCCATCGCCATTTCCTGAACCACCTCCACCACCCCCTGGATTAGGGTTATTGGTATCGTCCCTTGGATCGGAACCATAATCGGTAGCATCGCAATAATAGTAAGGTATTTCATGGTAGCCTGACCACATTGGACTGCTACTAGTACATCCTTGGCAATCATCCCCAGGCATATGACCGCAACCACAGGAATAGGCTACACTTTCATAAGTTACTATCACTACACCATCACAATTAGTTGGGTAGTAGGGGCTTCCTTGAGGGTCTGGCGGATAGCCACTTCCTGGTTCAGTTGGGCCACCGCCACCGGATGGTGGTGCATGTGTAATATCATCACAATACCCATTGTTGTAATATTACCTTCGAATACTTGATTTTGATCGTTTAGCCAGTTTTGGGTTGGTATGTATTGAGTAACAAACATATCAGGTTGTCCGTTCTTGTCCTCAAGAGTAAGATTATAAAAGATACTGCTTTGGTCATTTTCAGAAGTGATTCTCATGGTATAAGATTTATAATTACCTAAAGTAACTTCTTTTATGACATCCGTATAAACAGATATACCTAACGTGTCCTTCGTAGTTTTGCCATGTATGTTTTTTTGTTCTAGTTGCAAGTAAGGGTCAATATTTAACTGAGAAGATAGATTATTAAAAGTTTGTCCTACATTATCTTTGGAAAGTGTTTTTACAGTTGGTACAAATGCATTATTGTTTTCTTCCAATGATTATTCAACAGCGATGTCTTTTTCGCAAGCATTATTCAAAAGCAAAATTCCAAAAAGCAAGATGCCAAGTTTGAGATAAGTTACGATTCGTTTTTGTTCCATACCATTTATGGTTTAAAGTTAGTAATTCAAATTTATATTCACTCTATTTATTTTCAAATTGAGAATGAATAAAACTTAACATTGGGCCAGGTAACTACTTTTCAGTTTGAGTTAAAATTAACCCCAACGTTCCTGTATATGGCTCGTAGCGTGTGAATTAAACAATTAGTTTCGGATTGAGCACGAGCCGAATTTTTAAATTTTTCTTATTATCTTTTTTTCTCAATAAGCCAAATTTAAAAATTTGGCGGACTCGCAAATATACCTTAACTTCGATTAATGAACTGACTAGCTATG
>NZ_APLF01000029.1 GCF_000355905.1 Psychroflexus gondwanensis ACAM 44 | reverse complement strand
TGCCAAAACAACTCAGGATGAACTTAGACTTTTAGTAGAAACTAATCGCGAAAGCGCCAATATCTTTAGAGATAAGTCGTTTTCCTTAATACTTCATACTTTAAAAGGCAGTAAGGTTTTTAATCTCAATTTTGAAAAATACCTTTCTTTTCCTTTTCTTTTTAACCTTAAGGAATTTACACCTGGTATGAATATACTCACCTTAATTGACCCTGATAAAAAAGTGATAGCGGAGCGTATATTTTTTAATTATAATAACCTTCCAATAACTACATTCAGTAGTCCAAAAATCAAGGCCTCGTTAGATTCATTAGAAATACAAATGAAGCCTAAGATGGCACTAGACAGCATAAAGGTGAGTGTCTCTGTTTTACCAAAAAATTCAATTGCCAATCAACATAAGCATTCAATCACGTCTTATCTCTTGCTGCAACCCTATATTAGAGGTGTAGTTCAACAGGCTGATTGGTATTTTAATGCGGTTGATAAGCACAAAATACAAGAACTCGACAAGCTATTAATCACTCAAGGATGGAGCGCGTATGACTGGGGTTCCATTTTTAATTCCGATTTTGAGATTCGTTATAAATCTGAAAATTTATTGGAGTTTGAGGCAACCTTAAATAAACCTACAGGGGAAAATCAGGAATTTCTGATTCATGCAAGTAACTCCAGCTCGCCTCAGGTTGTCAACATCCCTGCAAATAAAAAATCTTTCATTATAAATAATTTTTTTCATTTTGAAGATGATGAACTTGCTATTTCTAAAATGCAAGGGAACCAATTACTCCCTGCTAATCTATACGTAAGATTTTCGCCAAATACTTACCCTGATTTTAAGACAAATGCTCCTTTTGTTCAACCTAAAGTAGAAAAGACCTCATTAAATTATACTCAGGATCAACCTCAAGTTTTATTTGGAAAAGATAGAGAAGTACTCGATGAAGTTGTACTAGTAAAAAGGGTAGATAAAGTAAAGGAACGCGAGCGTAAGCTAGGCGCTGAAAAATGGGGCAGGGTTAGTGTTATAAATTACGATGACATCACACTTTTTCAAACCCTAGGTAGATACCTAGATTCCAAACCAGGGATTAGAGCCAATGAAAATGGAGGAGGCTTATCGGTGGTAAATCTATCTGCATCAAATCGAGTTAGACCAGATGGAAACACACCGCAAGGCCCGCAATTGTACCTAGACGATGTTCCTTTAGATGGTTCTTTTTTTGGTTTTTATTCTCTAGATAACGTAGATTATGTTGAAATAAATCTTAGAGGTTTTGGAGGGAGCTTTTTGGATGTAAATGGAAGTATAAAAATATACTCCAGATTTACGTCAGTTTTTGAGTCCTCTAAAACTGTAAATCCTCAGAAGTTTAACTATCCCGTAGCCTTTAGCCAACAAAAACAGTATTATATCCCCAAATTTGAAAGTTACACGAGTGATTTCTACCAAAATTATGGAGTAGTTGATTGGAAGCCCCTTCTCAAATTAAATGCAGCAGGAGAAATCTCATTCAAAATTAAAAAACCTCAAGTAGATTATCAGCTTATTATTCAAGGTATATCCTCAAACGGTACTTTAATACAAGACGTACAACAAATAAATGTAGAGAAATAATATTAATAATTTTGAATAGGATTCACCTCACCTAAAAGTACAGAATATTAAATCCAAAAAAGCGACTTGAATCATACTCAAGCCGCTATAATTTATAAAAATAAGCTCTAGTCGATTATAATTTCACCACCATTTTCCCTTTATTTTTCCCTTCGAAAAGGTCCAAAAAGGCTTGTGGTATAGTTTCAAATCCTTCTTGAATCGTTTCGGTATACTCAAGCTTACCTTCTTGTAACCACTTTGCTAATTGCTTAATTCCAGCAGGATGTTTATCGACATAATCGAAGATAACAAAGCCTTGCATCGAAGAGCTATTCTTAATTAGAAAAGGCTGTACACTTATGCTTTTGGGCAATTCTGTGTCATTGTAGACAGAGATGGCTCCACAATTTACTGTTCTTGAAAACTTATTGATATTGAAGAGAACCGCCTCCGAAATTTCACCTCCAACGTTATCAAAATAAACATCTACTCCATCAGGACAAGCTTTGGCAATGGCCTGAGTCATGTTTTCGGTAGTATTGTAATTGATACCTTCATCAAAACCAAAGTCAGATTTAATCATATCTACCTTTTCATCAGTCCCAGCAATTCCTACGACGTGTAAGCCGAGGATTTTCCCAATTTGTCCTACGATGCTTCCAACCGCTCCCGCAGCGCCAGAGACAACAAGAGTCTCCCCTTCTTTCGGTTTTCCTATCTCGGTAAGTCCAAGGTAAGCCGTCAATCCAGTCATTCCCAAAATACCTAAATAAGCAGAAAGCGGAGCTTGGCTAGGATCTACTTTTTTTAAACTATCCTCCTTGGCAACTTGAGTTTCTTTCCATTCTAAAACACCAGAGACAAAATCACCGACACTAAAATTATCACTCTTGGAGTCTATGACTTCAGCAATAATCCCAGAGACAATGGGTTTATTGAGCTCAAAAGGTTCAATATAAGACTTGGCATCGCTCATTCTCCCTCTTAAATAAGGATCTACAGAAACATAGGTTGTGCGAAGCAACACCTCTCCTTTCTGTAATTCTTTTACTTCTGAAGTAGTAAAATCGAAGTCTGATAATTTAGGGGTTCCTTTGGGTCTACTTTTTAGATTAATCGTTCTAGTCGTATTCATTATGTTTCAATTTTATAGTTAATCTATACTTAGGATGGCTTAGCTACCTCGTAAGGTATCTATTTAAATTTTATAGACTGCTGCTCTAGAGACTAAATTTAGCAAATACAAACCGAATGGACTTCTGAAGCCTAAATAAATGCATTCGTTTATGCTGTTGCTTTTTCTAATCAATCACTATAACTTATAAGTCCACTCCCCTACTAAAGTTGATCAATCTTACAATTGGAAGTAGTTATATAGACGTGTTTTTTAACCGCAAAGCATTGTCAATAACTGAAACCGAACTTAAGCTCATCGCCAATGCTGCAATCATAAGTGATAGCAGAATCCCGAAAACTGGAAATAAATCTACTGCTTTAATACGTATAGCTCTTGTAAGTAAGCGCAAAACCAGATTTTGTTTGATGTTTTTCATGACAGCATCACTTAAGTTTCTCGCCTTCAATGTTTGTAATTATAGTGTTGAAACTTAATGGTTGAATTCAGCATCGCATAGAAGTCTTATTTAAGATAACCCCCAAACATTCGATCAAGTATTCTCTTTGAACAGATTTATTGCTTTTCTCTAGATTACCTTACGTATGAGTAGATTTTAATGAATTTGCTATAAACTAAACTTTAATTTTCCTTTACAACTAAAAATGAATTTTCTATTTTTACCTCAAATAACTAAAACTACTAATCCCTTTATTATGAAGAAAACATTAATTATTTTATTGATTTGTCTGGGCAATTTCGGAATAACCCAAGCTCAAAATGAGTCGTTCAAAGAAGATGCGCTGAAGCTCACAAAATTATCAAATGATGCTATAGAAGCCTCTTTTAGTCAACTTTACGCCATGATTCCTGCAGAAAATTTGGACAGTTTTAAAAAAGATTTGAAGCCTATTATGGATACTTATTATTCGAAAATGGCTGAAATGTCGATGGAATATTATTCCCATGAAGATGTAAAACAACTATTGAAATTTTACGAGTCTGAACTTGGAGAAAAAATGCTAGAAACTCAATCGAAACTAGCTGTAAAAGGTATGGAAATGGGTCAGGGACTTAGTATGGAATTAATGCCTTTGGTACAAAAATATTCTAAGTAACTGATTTTAAAAATGCCGACACCAGTTTTTACAATTCGTGTTGGCTTTTTCAATTTACACGTCATCTATTCCTAAAGACATCCCTAAAAACAGCTTAGCTTTTGGTTATTTATGATTTCCCCCGACTTATTAAAATCAGTGATGGTTTCTAAATAAAGTATTTGGCTCACTCTATAATTTCATAGTCAATATCCAGCTTTCGCAAAGCTCTTAAAGCAGAGCCAGCGTTTTTATCTTCTAGCTCAATATCTACGGCATCTCCTTCTAAAAGTATATCTGTAAGTTCGCTAGACAATGGTTCATTAATACCAAGTGAAATCTCTGTAATACATTTAGCTATCGCTCTTTTATCTGGTCTTTGAGCATCACAAGACAATAAATTCAATTTCATATGAGTGATTTTGAATGCAATATAACAGAGTTGAGATAAGTATGGATTATACTTCCACCATTATTCGGTTTATTTACTCGATAATCGAGATTAAAATACTCCGAGGCTTGCCTTGAATTATAAACTTTTTCCTATATAATGTCTAATGTGCCTGCCCCGAGGCAATTTACTCAAAATGAAAGGGTGATACACAGAGCCGAAGTTGAAAATATGATTAATGAGGGGTGATACTAAAATTGGATACCTTCGTCTGCAGAAACCCATACGGTGGTGATGAAAGAAAAAGAAAACAAACCAAAGAGTATAAAAACCCCATGGCCAACAAAAGAAACTATGGAACAGATTTACGAAATGAAACTCTGGGGAGGCAACACCTCCGATTTCTATTCGGGAATGGGCTCCCATCATCCTGAAGTGATTAACCCCTACATAGAGGTTGTATCTTCATTTTTAAGATCCTTTCAAAACAGGCTTACTGTCTGCGACTTAGGCTGTGGTGATTTCAACATAGGAAAAGAGTTGGTAAACTATACCACAAAATACCATGCTGTTGATATAGTTACAAGTCTCATAGAGCGGAATATAGAAAAATTTAAGGAAGATCATTTAGAATTCCAGTGTTTAGATATTGCAGTAGATGAGTTGCCTTCTGGAGATTGTGCCTTACTAAGACAAGTGTTACAACATTTATCGAATACTGAAATTCAACGTATAGTGGGTAAGTTAAGAGTTTTTAGATATATCATCGTAACCGAACATTTACCCGAAGGAGATTTTATACCCAATAAGGATATTATTTCAGGCCAAGGAATTAGACTAAAAAAGCAAAGTGGCGTCAACTTGACGGCTGCACCATTTAACTTAAAGGTAAAGGAAGAAATGCAATTATCATCTAGTATTTTAAATGGCCAAAAAGGAACTATAGTGACTACACTTTATAAAATTTAAACTTCTATTTGGTGATCATATCCCAAACAACTTTTGAGTAGAGTAAGCTTACTACTTTTTAGAGCTCATCCATAATTTTAATCGTTTGTTTGTTATCATCTGGGTTTTTAATTCGGACATAGATCTTTTTATAGACCCACTTGCCCTCAATTCTATCTGGGGAAATATCCATCTTAGCTTTTCCTTTTGTCCCTTGTATCTGGATGGTAGAATTTACCGTTTGGTTGCCGTTGGTATAGTTAACTTCGCCCTCTAAAATCGCAAATTTGTCAATCGGTTCTATTTCACCGAGTAGTTCTGTAACTTTTTGACGTGATTTCACTTTTTCTAGGGCATTTTGATAAAGCTCAGTATCGGAATACACTTATTAGAAATGTAACCTTAAGGTTGAATTATTGAATTAAGGGTTATTTTTTTAATGTAAAGTGTTTATGTATGATTTCGTTGCGTGTTTTAGCAATAAAGTTAGCAAATAAATCACAGATTGAAAGTCTACGAGTCCCGACGCTTCGGGATTCGTAAGTAGGCTAGAACTAGCAATGAATTATACACGTTATTGTGTGTAGTGCTTTTCCCACTTTATGATAAGTTCAGATTTTGGTTTAGTAATTCGACATTAAAATTAATTTTTGCGTTTAATGCTTTAAATACTTTTAAAATCGTTTCAAATCGAGCGTCAGTCAAATGGTTTTCGAGTTTCGAAATCTGTGCTTTCTGGACACCGACCAACTCTCCAAGTTGGGCTTGTGTCAAGTTTCGTTCTTTTCGAGCTTGTTTGATTGCGTTTCCGATTAGGTCGAGCCGAAGTTCGTTCTCGAATTCGTCTCTTTTTGGCGTTCCTTTTTTTCCGATGTATTTGTCGGTCACTTCGTCCAAACTGTAAGTTTTCATTCCTTTCTTTTCCATATCGTTATTTTTTAGCCTCAAAATATTGTTTCATTATCCGTTCGGTTTTTTCAATTTCCTTTTTAGGTGTCTTTGCTGTTTTCTTTTCAATTCCGTGAGTTGATATAACGACAGTTTCGGTTTTATCTGTCTTGTCCCAAAAGGCAAAAAGGCGGTATTTAGTTTTGTTGTGAAGAGTTGGGAATTCCCAAACGTTGTTATTCAGCTTTTTGAAAAGTTCATTGTTACTGACAACTTGAGCTTTTAGCATATTGAATATGATTTTCTCACGTGCCTTTTCGTTGAGTCCGTTTAAAAATTCGTTCACTTCTTCCAGTAATTCGACCTTAAATTTCGGATTCATTCAACTTTATTATTTTGACAAAGATAAATGTTTCTTATTTAGGAAACAATTTTATTTGAAGACGAATTTTCGCATTACACAGTAGAGTAGAGCCTGATTGTTCTTCTCATATTCGCTATACGAATATAATAAAACAATCAGCGCCCCCTTCATCAAACCGTGCATGAAGTTTTCCCTCACACGGCTTACCGATAGATTTCTTTATTGGGCTTTCGCAAGGGTTTTCAAACGTGCATACTTTTCTATGTCAAATAGGTTGTAAAATTTAACCAAATTCTCATAGGGTCGCTGGCGTAGCTTCCGATGCGCTTTCCTTCCTTTGCACTTCATCCATTTAAATAATTTGTAATCCAGATGCTTTTTAATGATTTTTATGGTTTCCCAAATATGTGTAACCTTACTGATAGAAAAGTAATTTAGCCAACCTCTTAATAATTGATTAACCTTCCATACTATCCACTCAATTGTCCAATGTTTTCGATTTGCAAATAGTTCTCGCAATTTTGAAAACAGCTTGGAACGTGATTTCATACTGGGTCGTACATTGGTGTAATTCTTGGCATTCCATCCAAATTTGGACTTTATACTTCTAAATTCAAACCCCAAAAAGAACAAACTGCTCTTAATACTATGCAGAAGTTTGGTCTTTTCTTTATTTAACGTTAATCCCATATTATCCATTATACTATTGATATAGCCCAGTATCTCTTTGCTGAAATACCATTTACCCATCAATAGAAAATCATCTGCATAACGAACTATGCGGATGTTTGCCTTGGCAAACTTCCCCTTTGGATTGTTTACAATCTGGTCAAATGCATGGAGATATATGTTTGATAATAATGGCGAGATAACTCCCCCTTGTGGACTTCCTTTGGTACTCGCTACCAGCTTTCCGTTGGGTAGCCGTACAGGCGCGGTTAACCATTGATGTATCAAACTTAAAATGCTATGATCTACCAACCTTTTCTTTAGTAAAATAAATAATTTAGTATGCGGTATGGTGTCAAAATACTTCGACAAGTCCGCATCATAGACAAATTGATGCCTATCATAAATATTTTGTTTTACTTGCTTTATGGCGTCTTTTGCTCCTCGTTTGGGTCTAAATCCAAAAGAGGTGTGCTCAAAATCTGCCTCCCAAAGTGGCTCTATTAGCATCTTTACTGCCATTTGAACCACGCGGTCGCGAATTGTTGGTATTCCTAATACCCTAAAATCTCCTTCCTTTTCCTTGGGGATGAGCTTTTGCTTTACTGCTTTGCCCCTGTAGGTATGACCTTGTAAGTCTTGTTGAATCTCGCCAAGAAAAATAGATATTCCTTGCTTTTCAATAGCGTCAAAACTTTGATTATCTACACCTACCCCTTTAGAATAGTTGCTCCTAACTCGTCGATAGGCTTCTATAAGCGTATTGCCCTCACAGAGTTTTCCGTAAAGACTATAAGCCTTGAAGCCCTTATCTTGCTTGGCTCTAATATATAGCTTCCTCTGAAAAACACGAATTGTTGCATCGCTTTGCGATGGACTTGTTAATAGATTTACATCAATACTTGTCATTCTGTTTTTCATATAAGCATATCTAAAGTAGTGTCCCTTTCCTAATTAGAGTTTTGTTGTCTCCAACATCATAGGTACTATAAACACCTCCGACTTCTCTTGCTACAGCTAGTAATTTCGTAATACTTATGTACTAGCTTTTATAGTTGCCACCATTTGTAACAAGAGACCTCCCACAGCCTGCCCCGTTTTTTCGGGGTTTCGTAGTTTTCCATCTATAACCACGCCATCCCTATGACTCCGGTAGATTGTTACACTTCATGTTACTGTTTATCCATGCAACATAACAGGGTTCGAGATCGTCGAAACTCTCCCCAATCTACAGATACACTTATCGAAGCTACTACGGGTTCACACTTGTGTATTACAGCTTGGTTATTTGAACATGCCGAGCTTCAGCGAAATCCTCACAAATTTAACTGTCGGCAGCTCTTCTAAATGAACAGCAAATTATTTAGGTAGGATTTACACCTACTGGAAAACCACAACTTCGTGGCGCACCAACGTAATTGTGTATGGTTAGTTGCGTGGTTAAGCAACCAATTTAGCAAATAAATCACAGATAGAATATTCCGCAGGAATGTTCGTAAATCGGCAGTGACCTAGCAATTAATTATACACGG
>NZ_APLF01000028.1 GCF_000355905.1 Psychroflexus gondwanensis ACAM 44 | reverse complement strand
TAAAAAGCTTCTCTGGCGGAATGACAAAGAGGCTACCTTTTCAGATAGCCTCTTTTAAATTGCAAGTTTTCTTCAGTTTATTTTAAAAACACTTTTAAAATAAGTGTGCAATTTCATTACTCAGTTGGTCACCTTCAGAATTATGAACCAAATTTTTAAGGCTATGATTTTATAACCTTAACTGTGGTTCGTTTGGCAGACTTTTGCTCAATCACATGAAGTAAATACATTCCCTTAGGATAATTTGAAAAATCCAATCGAGTGTTCAATCCATCGGTGTTTGTGCGGAGTAATTCCTTTCCATGAACATCAAACAGTTGTAATGAATAGTCTAAATCTTTATTGAATTGGATATTCAAAGATGTGTTTGTAGGATTAGGGAATACCTTGAAGTCTAGATCATTGATATCACCTATAGACAAAGTACTATCTACATTAAAAAGCGCAAATATATAGGTAGACCAATTATCATCCATACTTTTTACACGTAGGTATAGATAATGGTTTCCATCTGCCATATCCTCTGGAACTGGGATCGCCAAGGTTTCATCAATCGAAAAACCTTCGGTAATCGCAATTGAAGTGCCATTGCCAACACCTGGATCGGTATCGAAAAAGTATTCGGCTCCTGTAATTGGTGTGGATACAAAATTGTTAACGGTGTGAATATAGAAATAATCCCTGTAGTATAAACTCCAGTTACCGTCTAGATCCTGAACACGTATATGTAGAACGTGCAGGCCATTTGCAATTCCACTGGTTGGAATGCTGAAGGTATTATCGATTGTTTGCCCAGAGGTAATGGATAATGTATTGGCATTACCAACACCTGGATCTGTATCTATAAAATATTCGGCGGCACTCAAGTTTGAACCTGTTTCTGGCACTTCTATAGTGAGGATATAAAAATAATCGCGATAATACAAGCTCCAAACATCGCTCGTACCCTTCACCCGTATGTGTAGCACATGTAATCCATTGCTTAAACCAGCGGTTGGGATGTTGAAATTCTCATTGATGTCGTTGCCTGCGCCAAGCGTTAAATTCGTTGCATTACCCACACCAGGATCTGTATCTATAAAATATTCGGCTTCTGTAATTTGGCTCCAGCCATTAAAAACAAGCCCAATATTTAAAATTATTAATAGTAAAATACGTTTCATATTTATTGTTTTTGAGTAGCTGTAAAGTTCACGTTAAGTGTTTGTCCTGGAGCAACAACACTATTGGTAATTGTGATACTTTCTGGATAGGGTGTAAGGTTAGGCCTTCCGTTGGGATCAAATAAAAAATTGTTGCCAAAAATACCGATATCTGTGCCATCACTGCCAGCATTTATTCCTGGGGAACCTGCTGCTAAATCAAAGTCACTAGTATAAAAATCTGGTATTTCGTTAAAGGTAAATGCCACATCAGCGAACATGGGGTTTGTATTGTCCAAGTTATTGGAGCCAGGTAAGGGATCAATGGTCAAGGCAGTACTATAAGTAATGTTATAATCAAAGACAATGGTGGAATTGTTCACTCCTATTTCGGTTAGGTTACCAGTTGAGATGAATATATTGTTATTGACCAATGGGTTATCACAGTTATAAAAAAATATATGGGAGTTTGACGAAGTCAACATGATATTATTGGTAATGATAGATGTATTGCCAGCCTTGGTGAAAAAACCTCTCATATAGTTGTTTTTCATTTGCCAATCATCAGTGCCGGTTTCTGGTACAATATTGGTTGAAGTACTAGAAAAATAGTTGCCTTCAACAATCCAACCATCACTTAAATTGTCTGTCGTAGATCCTGAAACATAGCTCGTTATTCTATTATTGATAATATGCATGTCATCTAGGTTCACACTATTGCTTGCGGTACCGGCATCAATTCTTGATATTCGCAATCCTTTAATCTCTGACCCAGCCGAGTTTCCCTTTAAACTAATATTTTGAATCTTGGCAACTTCGCCATTGGTGTTGGCAGGATTGTGCCCCAAGCCCATTATTGTTAGTGTCTCTGTCACGTCAATATTGCCGTAAGAATCTGGTGATGGGAGCACCTGTATAATATCTCCTGGACTTGCAGCATCAACGGCTGCCTGTAAATCTGTAAATTGTCCTCCAGATTGGTCTCGATTGTCGACGGTATGTACCGTTTGGGAAAAACTGAACAAACTCAGTAAGCCGAATAAAATTGTAATTTTTAAAGTTTTCATAAGATATATATTTAAGTTATTAATTAAGTTTCTAATGGTATTTTTAATAAAGTAGATCATTGAAAAAATGAATTGATTTAACATCGCTTTATATCCAAATTTTCTCACTTGTGATAGGTTCGATAATGATTATTTCACCTCTACATAAATTTATAATCAGACTTTTTGATAGTTTTGCTTTCTTTTTCGAGACCCACACATTCCATTGTCATATCCTGTTTGTTGTTTTTCAAGCTTTTCATGTCCATCGTAATCATTAAGGCTTTATCATCTGGACTGAAATAATCCTCTAACTCAACAGGTATTTTAGCAGTTCCTTTTTTGTAGATATCACTAAAACTCACTTCAGTCTCGTCAGTTAGGTACATGACCATTTCGTAGTCCTCACTAATACCTTTAATACCTTTGCAGCGATACCCATTTATAGTTTTATCTGGCAATTGCTCGAACGTAAATTTTGCCGTTCCGTTTTCTTCCTCTTTCAAGTCTACACCGCTTGGCATTGAGCTCACCATACCTGTGTTATTCTTATCATTTTTTATAAACATAGCCATTACCTCTTGCCCAGTATCCATAACTGTGAACATACCTGTCGCACCAGTAGCGGACGTCGTAAATCCAAAATAGGATGAGTCTGGCTCTAGATAATAATCGAATACCATGTCGCCCTCTTTGGTGGTTATTTTTAAGGAATATTTCCAAGAAAACTCGTAAGTATCGGCTATTAATTCAGGATTACCTTTCATTGCTCCTGGACTAACAAAGGGATTAACATCTAGCATATCATCCATAGTCTTTGAAGCCTTTTCTGCAGCTTTGTCTGTAGTTTTTTCAACAATGGCATTTTCAACTTTTTCCTCAACCCTCTTTTTGAGTTTTTTAAAAAATTGAGCATTGGATATGTGGGCCGTAGTAAGAAAAACAGTTAAAAAAATAAGTAAACACTTCGTTTTCATGGTGTTTATTTAAAATGGTTTAGCATAAAAATAGCACTCAATACCTTACATCAAAACCCATAATTAGAATTTGACAGGTATCATTTAGAATTTGGCAAAAACATCCTATCTTGCTGAATACTAACTGAAAGCATCCAAATTCTAAATAATAATAGTCCACACAAAATGAATCTGTACTTTAGTCGATTATGAAAAAAACGCTTTTACTTTTATTTTTTTTTATAGTTGTAATCTACTCGCTACCTGCCCAAATACTCGCAGATTCCATTACAACTACAAAGGCATTAGTGAACCATAGTGAAGTTGAGGCATTGCGAATTAGTCGAGAGGTCCCCTATCAAGATATTAAGCAAAATAAACAATGGCAGCCTTATGACTCAACCTATACAACTACCAAGGATCTTGCAGTTTGGTTGCGATTTAATCTTGAAAATACTACTGAAAATACGATCAGCACACACATTTTCACCAAAGATCAATACATCGATATCTATATAATAAGTGAACTAGGGACCGAACATCTTAAAAACGGACATTTAGTTTCTTTGAGTGACCGTGATAATAAGACAGAAAGTTACTCTACAGAGAACAGAGATTGTACTTCAACCCTCGCAAACGTTTGTTTGCTTCATAAAAATGGCTAACGATTATTACTTATCAAATCCAAATCCTCCTATTCTTTATTCAAGGATTAACTATTTGATCTCTACTTACTAGCCCTTAAAATGGTAATAGCGCTGTATTTGTGCGTTTTAGATTTTTAAATAGCCCATTTGGTATATTAAATTTTAGTGATCTCAACCTGGATAAGCACATTTTTATATTTTGTACCCTTACATCATAATATCGAAGCCAATAGAGACCTAAAGTCATCAGCTGGGAGGTTAACCAAAGGAAATTGGATACGCACCGTTCAATGGACTTTTATTTTTATTTACGGTGTGGTTTGGCTTTCTTCTTAAGGGTATAAACTCTATTTAGTTTGAGATTTGTGAGACTTTTAGTGAGCAAAACGACATGCCTTTTTCATAATTTAATTAAGAGATGTATTCTATCTTGAGCATATATTCTCTAGAAGCCTCTAATGAATATATTCGATGAGTCTTAATCCAAATAAAAAGGCCTCTTTTAAATTTAAAAGAGGCCTTACTTAGAAACTTCTATCGCTAGAATATTCTCATATACAACTTAGTATTTACTGAAAATTAGGATTAAAGTTCTCAGTTTCACAATTTTGAATCTATTGATAAGGTTCATATTTTCTAACTTTTATTTAGGATCAGAAGACTTTAATCAAAACGAATAAGTCAAAAATAATATTATGTTTGTTTGAAGATACCTTCAACTATACATTCTTAAACCACTCTTCATATTTTTTTCCAAAAATTGGAATTGGCTTTTGCTTTTCGTTTGTTGCGTTTACCAAACCCATGATCCACATATAGAGTAGCACAAAGACGCCCAAAATGTTGATAATCCATCCAATAATAGGGATTATTCCAATGAATCCAATTGCTAAAGATGTTAAGCCAAGTCCCAATGATTGATGTATGTGATAAGAAGAAAATTCATGCTTCTTATCAGAGTTCATTACAAAGGCAATAATAAGTCCAACAATAGTGATATAAGAAATAATGGCAATATTCTTGGCTTCTTTATTTACTGAACTGTTTGATGATATGGTATGATCGGTTATATTTTCCTTATTTTCCATTGTTTTAATTATTTTATTAGGTTTTCTAAATTCAACTGTTCTACAAACTCCCAAGCTTTTTCAGGTTTTGTGTTTCTAGCCAATATCATAACGATATATCGTTTTCCGTAAATGAATTGAAGATCTGTATCCCCTCTTTTTTTATAATAAGTTTGTTTGGCTTTTATCCCATTTTCTGTAACTGTTTTAAGGTGTTTACTTTCATTCTCCTCCTCTACTTCCATTTTACTGGCCATACCTATTCCTGTCATTAAGACACTACCCATCTCCCCTGCTCCGTCAATGACCTCTACTTTTAGTTCATGCCCGTCTTCTGCTTTAAAGGTTCCTTCAATCGAAGCCACATTCATATAACCGGTTTTACCCACTTTAAATCCCGTACGGCTAAGGTTTTCAATATTTTCGGGTAACCAAGTTTTCAATTCATCATTGGTCATTGGGGTGATCTCTTTCAGTTTTAAAGACTCTTCTTGCGCCTCCTTAGCATTGCTTACAATACTTGAAACATTACTAATATCATTTTTAGCTTTTTTGATTTTGTCTATCGTTTCGTTTTTGCAGGCAGAAATTACGAGTATCCCAATTGCTACAATTATTAATTTTCTATATGCTTTCATTTAGTGTTATATAATTGATTATTACTCGTTACATCTTACATGAAAATAAGAGAAACTTCGCCTTTTGTTTTTAAGCTAACTGTTGCTTTAGAATTTCCAACTCTAATCGTTTCCTTTCCTTTAAAAATGTCGCTAGGAAAGAACATATTCTTTGGTATAAGGACATCTCCTGAATATTTTCGTGTATACATCGTAAGAATAGTTCCCTTTTCAAATTTCATATTTTTGAGATCGTATCTTCCTTTGTTTGTCATTAAAGCAAAATAGGGTTGTGTCCCTTTGAGTTTTCCTTTAATTTCTTTTTCATTTTCCAAATAATCTTCATGTAAAAGTATATTTTGGATTCTCTGTAAATCCTCACTTGCAATAATTACAAAAGAGGTCATATTATGATCTACAAATTTTCCAAGTAAAGCTTTTTCTTCTAACCCAGCAACAGTCTCTCCTTGTCCTTGTGCATTGACATTCATCATAAAAAAGGTAAACGCCAGCATCGATACTAATTTAATTGTTTTCATTTTTATTATTTTAAGTTAAACATGATTAATTCTATTGTAATTTATCCTTTAGTTTTCACAGGAGTTGCTACCAAAATAATCTCATATTCTCCCTTTGGTATTGTTCTGGTATTTTCTCTATAAGCCATTCCTTTTTGTTGATAAAGCGCAAGTATTTTTATAAAATCATAGGCTTCAGCAGGTAACCACATGTCACCAAGAATATAAGGCATTGGCTATCGTTCTATACTTTTTATGGTTTCCCATTGAGTTTCACTGTAGTTTCAAATTTAAAAAAGCTGAATTTAGGCTTTCCCTTCTGAGGGGAATATTCCTTTCAAAACTGAACTTAATTTTGTAATCACCTTGCTTAAAAGCTTTTATATTCAGATATGTTTATTACCAAAGATTCTTCCTCTAGTCCTGTACAATACATTTTCATAGTGTTCTTGGCTTTATTTTTATCTTCCATTTGCATTTCCATCATCAATCCATTTTTTCCGTCCTGTATTAACCACTCATCTTTAAATTCCTGAGGCATTTTTTCACTATTACCAAAAACATTTGTAAAACTTACCGGTACTTCAAAAGTTATGTAGGTCGTAAATTTATGCACAGAATTTTCGAAAACGTAACCTTGGCAAGAATACCCTAAAATCTCTTTTCCTCCGATCTTAGTCATCGTGTAGTCTTCAACATTAGAACTGGACTCAGTATCTATATTCTTATAGGCATTAGGTATTTTATTTACCATCACCCTTTTATTGCCGTCTTGATTCATAAACATGATCGTGCTGTTTAAACCAACATCAAAAACTATAAGCATGGGCATTGATAATTCCATTTTTGTACCAAAATAATCGGCATCTTCTTTCAAATGGTAAGTGAGTTTTAATGATTCTTTAGCTTTTTCAGGAACTATTGTAAGTTCATAAGACCATGTAAATTCATAGCTTTCAGGGATATCATCAATATTTCCTTTCTCTTCACCGATTGCAATAGGGCTATTTTTTTGGAAATCGGGATTTAATATCTCTTCCATTATTTTTCCTGATTGTTCGGAGGCTTTGTCTTCTGTTTTATTAATTATAACCTCTTCAACTCTTTTTTCTACTTTTTTTTGGAGCTTTTTCCAGAACTGAGCATTGGATGTGTGGGTCGTTGTAAAAAAGACAGTTAAAAAAATTAGTAAACACTTCGTTTTCATGGTGTTTATTTTGAATTGTTCGAAACAAACATAGCAATCAATACCTTACATCAAAACCCATAATTAGAATTTGACAGGTATCATTTAGAATTTGGCAAAAACATCCTATCTTGCTCAATACTAACTGAAAGCATCCAAATTCTAAATAATAATATTCCACACAAAATGAATTTGTACTTTAGTCAATTATGAAAAAAACACTTTTACTTTTATTTTTTTTATAGTTGTAATCTACTCGCTACCTGCCCAAATACTAGCAGATTCCATTACAACTACAAAGGCATTAGTGAACCATAGTGAAGTTGAGGCATTGCGAATCAGTCGAGAAGTCCCCTATCAAGATATTAAGCAAAATAATCAATGGCAGCCTTATGACTCAACCTATACAACTACCAAGGATCTTGCAGTTTGGTTGCGATTTAATCTTGAAAATACTACTGAAGATACGATCAGCACACACATTTTCACCAAAGATCAATACATCGATATCTATATAAAAAGTGAACTAGGAACCGAACATCTCAAAAACGGACATTTAGTTTCTTTGAGTGACCGTGATAATAAGACAGAAAGTTACTTTACAGAGATTGTGCTTCCACCCTCGCAAAAGTCTGTATGCTTCATAAAACTGGCTAACGATTATTACTTCTCAAATCCAAATCCTCCTATTCTTTATTCTAGGATTAACTATTTGGACTTTGTATACAACGCCTTAAAATCAGAGGCAAAGTCTGTAGGGTTCATTTATTTCTACTTGATAACCCTCAGCTGTATTTTTATTTTTGTGTTGGTCTTCTGGATGCGTTTGCAGCAGCGCCTTTATTTTTATTATCTAGGGTATTTGTTCTTTCAAATTGTGTATGCACTTTTGGTTTTGAGTACCACATCTGCAAGTGTAGCGAACTTTTTTCTTTATGTACCTAGTCTTTCAAGACCTATATTTGATTCTGTCCAGTTTACGTTCGTGGGGTTCTACATATTCTTCATTTTACATTTATTGGAAATACATAAACGCTATAAGATTCTTTCGAAAGTACTTTACTACTTTGGAATATTCTGTTTTGTTTATGCCGTTGCCCATGCTATTTTCAATTATTATTTTATACATGTGGACATTGGAGTATCAATTTTTTCAATTATTCGGTTTATTGTCTTACCACTCAACTTTATTCTGATTATATGGATACTTTATGAAGTAAGACATCCGCTTCTTAAATATTTCGTTGTAGGTCAAACGTTGTTTTTTATTGGTTCCGTCTTATCATTCTACCTAGCGTATACAGAAAGATTTTTGGAGCCTGATAGCATTTTCAATTTTCCATATGCTCTCAATATTATTTTTCAAATAGGCCTTTTGGGAGAAGTTTTTTGTTTCTCAATTGCCATTGGAGAAAATATTTTCTTACTTCAAAAAGATAAAGAACTTATGAATGAAAAATTAATTGACCAATTACAACAAAACAGAGTTTTACAAGAAAATATGAATGTTGAGCTAGATAAAAAAGTGAATGAAAAAACTGATGAATTGATCCAGCTGTATTCCGAAATAGAAAAACAGAAAGAGGCGGAAATAAAAAGCAGCTTTACAAGACGAATTCAAGATATGGAGATGCTGGCCTTGCAATCCCAGATGAATCCTCATTTTATATTTAATACTCTCAATGCGCTCAAAAATTTAATAATGAAATCACGTATTGATAATGCAGTAGTATATTTAGATGATTTTTCAGAATTACTCCGTAGTATACTTCAAAATAGTGCCAAGAATATAATTACTTTAGAGGAAGAATTAGAGATTTTAGAACTTTATCTATCCTTGGAAAAAAACCGTATTGGGGATAGTTTCAATTATAGCATAAAAGCACCCTCTAGAGAAGATCTGTCTCAATATACTATTCCGCCACTGTTGCTACAACCTTTTGTGGAAAACGCTATTTGGCATGGTCTCAATCCTAGCGAAAAACCTGAAAAATGGCTGAATATAAGTTTTGATACGAGTCAAAATTTGAAAATTATCATAGAAGACAATGGCATAGGACGAATCGCCAGTGGTAAAACCGAGAAAATGCACAAATCTATGGGTACCGATATTACTAAAGAACGCTTATCGTTGTATAATCATACCAACGATACTAAAGTGCTATTGACTATTTTAGATATTGAAGAAGAAGGTATACCTCAAGGAACACGAATAACATTGACATATAACAATTGAATCATGACGAATATAATCATAATAGACGACGAAATACATTGCGCCAATGTGTTGGAAAATCTCATTAGAAAAGTCCATTCTGATTACATCATTTTAGGCATTTTCACAAATCCAAAACATGGATTGGAATACATACAAAACAATCCACCAGACTTACTATTTCTAGACATTGAAATGCCGCATTTAAATGGTTTTGCATTATTGGATAAATTATTACCCGTAGATTTTGACATCATATTTACCACCGCTTATGACCAATATGCCATTAAAGCCTTTCAATACAGCGCCATCAACTATTTATTAAAACCAATTAGTGAGAAAAATATCGTAAGAGCACTTTCTAGTTGGGAAAAAAGAAGAAAAAAAACAAGTCAAGAGCAATGGGAATTGTTCCAAAAAAACCTAAAAAACACAACCAAAGATCGTTTAAAACTAGCACTTCCCACAGGGGTAGGATACCATATTGTTGAGATTGCAACTATTGTACGCTGCCAATCTGATAATAACTATACCAACGTGTTTTTTGAAAATAGCAACAAAATTCTCATTAGCCGTACACTAAAAGAAATAGATGAAATTCTTGCGGAGCATGGTTTTTTAAGAGTACATCAATCGCATTTGGTAAATCCAAACTATGTGAAAAGTATTTTAAAACAAGATGGTGGTAGTTTAATTATGCGCAATGATGATGAGGTACCCGTATCGAGACAAAAAAGAAAACAAATCAATGACATTCTAGAGTCTATGCTACGATTTAAGTAGTAGGACTAAAAATCCTATTTCAGGATATTAAAAAAAAAATTTGAAAATCTTACGCAGAATAAGTTTGATTGAGTAAGCATGATTTCCAAAAGTAGAAATCTGAAAGTTCAAAAAGTAAAAGAGCTTCTCTGTCGAAATGACATTTCGAATATGTCATTCTGAAGGAGCCTTTCGCGACTGAAGAATCTTAACTGTCGGAAAGCCAAAAGTATATCTTAGAGACAAAAGATTCCTCGTCAAAGCAAAAAAAACTTCTCTGTCGGAATGACATTTCGAAAGTGTCATTCTGAAGGAGCCTTTTCGGCAACTGAAGAATCTAGGTCTATCGAAAAGCTAAAGATTCCTCGTCAAA
>NZ_APLF01000027.1 GCF_000355905.1 Psychroflexus gondwanensis ACAM 44 | reverse complement strand
AAAAAAAACTAAAGCCAACAAAGAACTGAGGTAAAAAACAACTCTTTCTACTTTAATTTGAAACACTAGTAGTCTAGGCTCAAAGATTTGTAAAACTGATTCTTTTAGCTTTTTTAATTGATTTTTCTTTATTTATTTAGGCTACACAGAAACGTACACTTCATTATAGGGTCTACCAGGTTTTTCGATAGTAATCCTCCGTTAATTTAGAACTTTGAATGATCCATTTTTAGTGGATAATCAAAAGTTCCTTGGATAAAATGTTTGAAAGTGTTAATTTAGTTGATAATAAAACAACGTCCTAAATAGATCTATACCTTATACTGAAGATTTGAATAGGGTTATACGGATGTTGGCGGGCATTGAAAAAAGACGAACAAAGAATGAAAGTACATGGATATTTAACAATAGTATTTGGACTGATTTTATGCAGTTGTAATCAAAGTCCTCAATCGACAACTGTTACGGAAAATAAAATTGAAACACCTACAGGTATGGTTAAAACTTCAATGAATGAAAAACCAGAAGACAAAACGGAAATCCTGAATTTAATAAGAGAAGTACTAAAATGGGCAGACTCAAAAAATTCAATTGATTTACTTCCTGTTGTTGCTGACAGAAACGACAGCATTTATATTGGATTCGACTTTGACGCACTAAAGCAAAACCTTAGTAAGCTAAAGAATACCAACTTTTTCGCTAAAGAATTTATTGAGAACTACAATCAAATAATTTTGACACTTGACAGAAAACTAAAAGCTAATGAATTTGAATATGGTCCTTGGCTTGTTGGAGATATGCCTCCATTCAATTTCGTAAGTGATGTGAATCCTTGGTGTTCATGCCAAGATAATATGGATTGGAAATCAGTAGAAATTGAACAAATTAATGGAAATGAATATATATGGAAATGGGGCGGATTAAATCAAGATACGCATCAAAGTTGGAAAGATTATAACTATAAATTCAAAGTGATAAAAGTAGAGTCCAAGTGGAAAGTATCATATTTAGATGGATTTAATATTAACGAAATAAAGAAATAACGACCCGCCAACAATGGCTAAAAAATCATAGCTACCCTGCGGGATAGCAACGATTTTTAGCCGAGACGCTACCAAACATTGAAAACGATATTATGAAAAAATGGAATTTTAAAGTAGAAAGTAGTCCTAAAGAGATTAGTAAGAATATTGAGTCCGCACTTGAATCTGTTAACGGATTAGTGTTTAATATGAATCACGATAAAAATAATTCAATAACATTTAAAATGCGTAAACGGATTCTATATGCATGGTACTTGTTCTATTTAAACAGCATTGTTGTAAATGGAAAATTATCAAAAACAGATATTGAAAAGGAGACCGATGTAGAAATTTCTTTTAATCAACACTTTTTGTGGAAATTAGTAATATTTACACATATGTCGGTGGGATTAGTTTTTTTAATTGCTGTAATCTCAGGTAAAATTAGCGGTGCTTCAATGTATATAATTGCAACAACAATTTTAGCAGTTGGAGTTATATTATGGATTAGAGTTCAGAAAAAATATGAAAGAAATATTCAAGAATATAAGACAATGATTTCTGAAATATTAGCGATTTAAAAAGGAAAAACGTTTGGCAATAACTAAGCATATGGCGTTCCAATAGGCCATCGCTATATGATTTGTTGGCTGATCCGGGATTTTTAGATAAGGGGGAATTCGATGTGTTGGCAAAAACTTTAGAAGAGGAGAAGGTTGTTTGTAGAGTGCTTTCCAAATACGGAAACACCTTTATTCCACTCATTATTTATGAAAATAGATAGTGTCCTTGAAAATAATTGCGAAAATAAAAGTGACGAAAACCTGCATTTGCACTTTAAGGAAAAAATAAGCGAGTAGTGTTGGCAAACCTCCGTTGTATTAGAATCTTGAATGCAGTATTTTCAGTGGTTAATATAAGTCTCTTGGATAATATATATGAAAGTGTTAGTTTAGTTTGTAATAAAACAACGTCCTAAATAGATATATACCCTATACTTAGGATTTGAATAGGGGTTATACGGATGTTGGCTGTAATGCAAAAAAAATATGGGCTTAATAACAAAAGATAGAATTCCCGAATTAACAGAACTACTGACAAACAAAGGAATAAACCTTTTCCATTCTTGTCAGCTTACTGACTTTGAATCCTATTTGAAGTTACGTGGTATTCCTTCAAGAAATTTAGTCCACAGGGAAGAATATGAGCTAACTGAATTTGATACAGATGAAAACGATAAGGAAAACGAAGTATGGGACAAAGTATTTGTCAATTTAAGCGATTTCGGAAATTATTTCGCCTTATACAATATGAATAATAAGTATACAGCTTCAATTCCAACAATATATGGTCCGATTTCTATTCAAATGATTCCAACAGGATTAGAAAAAGCTGACGATATATGTCTGTCATTAAAATCGGCTGGACTTAAAGGTTTTAAAAGAGAAGATTACGGAATTTCAATTGAGCAAGTAGAAGACATTTTTTTCTGCGTTGAATGTGAAAACCCAAGCGATGAACCATATATTAAGCGAACAAATGAATTGAGAGAAACTTTTGACGTTAAAGATCCTGGAGCTCTGAACCCAGAATTAAATTTTTCAATAGAAAATGAAATATTAGGATTTGAAAATATAATTTCGATAACGGTTGACCCAATAATTGTAAATGGTAGAGAGCTTTATGATGTAGTGAAGGTAATGCTACACTATTATGAAATTGATACATTTGTTTTAAAACGTAAATTTCATTATCAAGAAGGCGACGAGAGGAAAAAATTGATGAAAATCATTTCGGAAAATCTTTCAAAAAACGAACTTAATTTGACATCACTAAAAGAAATATTAAAGGGTTTTGAATATGGTTTGAACTGGATAAATAGAGTTGAAAATGGAGGTTTAGAATATAATCTTAATCGATATTTAAATTATTTAAAAGCTGGAACTATCGACAAACTTTAAGGATAGCAATACAGACAACAAAGAACTGAGGTAAAAAATAACTCTTTTCTACTTTAATTTGAAACAGGAGTAGTCTAGGCTTATGGATCCGTAAAACTTATTCTTTGAGTTTTTTTAAATGATTTTTCTCTATTTATTTAGGCAACACAGAAACGTAAATTTCATTGTATGGCCTACCAGATTTTGCTATAGTAAAACACCCGTCACCTTAGAATGTCGAATGTGGCATTCTTAGTGATTAATTAAAAGCCTCTTGGATAATATATATGAAAGTGTTAGTTTGGTTGGTAATAAAAACAACGTCCTAAATAGATATATAGCCGATACTGGAGAGTTGAATGGGGGGAAATATGGATGTTGTGCAACGAGCTGAAAAAACGAAAATGAATCCAAGCTATTACCAAAACCAAATAAACAAAATTGAAAAAGATATTGCAGACTTTCAAAAGAAAATTGCGGATGAGAGTAAAAAGGAAAATGAAAAAAACAAACAAATTTGCTCTGTGAATAGGTCAATTAATAAAAGTACGTCCGTCTCAACTTTACAAAGTAAAAATCGACAGATACAAGGTTATCAGACTGACATATATAATTGTAAGAAGAAAATTGCTGAATACCAAAAAAAGATAGCTGATAAGTCAATTGAATTAGGCAAGAAAAAACAAGATTTACGCAATTCAGAAGATACAGAAATTAAAAAGCAGAATAAACAACAAGAAGATTTTCAGCGAAGTTTACAAAGAAAAATAGATGAGCAAAAAACACAATTAGACATTTTAATTCATCAAAACTATTCATCACAAACAACGTTCGAAAATGTAGAAGTAAAAGAGAATAAACGATACGATTTTTTTATTTCACACGCTTCAGAAGATAAAGATGACATTGTGAGAAGTCTTGCAGGTTCGTTAAAAGAAAACGGATTTGAGGTTTGGTATGATGAGTTTGAATTAAAAATTGGAGACAGTTTAAGAAAAAAAATTGACGTTGGATTAACAAATTCAAGATTCGGAATAGTCATAATTTCGCCATCATTCGTTAAGAAGAATTGGACAGAATACGAATTGAACGGAATGGTTGCCAGAGAAATGAATGGCCATAAAGTTATTTTACCTATTTGTCATAAAATTTCAAAAGATGAAGTACTTAAATTTAGTCCAACTTTAGCAGATAAGATGGCATTAAATACACCTATCCATTCAACGAAAGACATAATTAAAGCATTAAAGGAACTATAAAGCTAGTTTCCAATAAGCTGAAAACAAAAAAAAGGAACTCGATTAAGAGTTCCTTTTTATATCTTCTATTTAGTTACATTTCAATAAAGAAAGAGGCTTTACTAAATCTATATGATGTAAATATATAAATAATTCTCGATATTGCGAAATATATGAGAAACGAATTACGAAATAAGTATTTATCTAGACCAAGATATAATAGATATCTCAACGCTACTACTAATAATAAAAATAGAGCCAAAAGACTATACAATGCAAATATTAGGTTGGCTCAAGCAATGCATCCTATATTGACACAACTTGAAGTCGTTTTAAGGAATAGTTTAAATTTACAACTATCAAGCCATTTTGTTGATAATGATTGGATAATAAATCAAAAAAATAGATTTATGAGAAATCCGTCATTGGCTCATTCACACTACTTTTTAAGAAGTTCCGTTATAAAAACGGAAAACAAATTAAATAGAAGAGGAATTCCTATAACTAACGGAAAAATAATTTCAGACCAAACTTTCGGTTTTTGGATAGCTTTATTTCTTGCTCATCACTACTCATTAATCGGTGGACAACCAATACAAATTTTCATCAACAAACCTGCAGTAGAAGATAGAGCGAGTATCTATTCAAAACTGGATGACATTAGAAAGTTTAGAAATAGAGTAAACCATTGTGAACCTTTATGCTTTAACGGAAACAATATCGATTGTACTGAAACAATCAGTATTAGAGCAAAACTTTACGATTTGATAAGTTGGATTGAACCAGAACTAGTTCCATTTTTTGAAAGCATTGATAATGTTCAAAGTAAAGTAGATAATATAATGCGAATTTAAAAGCCAGTTGGCAACAAAGAACTGAGGTAAAAAACAACTCTTTTTTACTTTAATTTGAAACAGGAGTAGTCTAGGCTCAAAGATTTGTAAAACTGATTCTTTTAGCTTTTTTAATTGATTTTTCTTTATTTATTTAGGCTACACAGAAACGTACACTTCATTATAGGGTCTACCAGGTTTTTCGATAGTAATCCTCCGTTAATTTAGAACTTTGAATGATCCATTTTTAGTGGATAATCAAAAGTTCCTTGGATAAAATGTTTGAAAGTGTTAGTTTAGATAAAAATAAAACAACGTTCTAAATAGATATTTACCCTATACAGAGGATTTGAATAGGGGTTATATGGATGTTGTGTGTAAGTGAAAAAAAATCGAACTTTAATTTAAAACCATAGATATGAAAACAAAATTGAATTTTAGAAAAACAATTCTGATTTTATTGATTTTTACAATTTCTCTAATGGGATGTTCTTCATTAAAGAACACAGAACAAAAATCATCGAAATTAAAAGATTTTAAGGTTATTGTTGAGAAAACTGATAACGGAATTAAGATGCAGAGCGTTAAGGGTAGCGCTTGGGTTGATTTGGCTTTTAGCCTAAACAACTACCAACCACAAGCAATTGATGAATATGGAATGACAGAATTGGAAAAAAATTCTTCGGACAAGGACGCCAATCTTGCGGATTTCTTGTTCACAATATCGAAAACGGAAAATGGAATTGTTTTAAAAGGTATTGAAGGAACAGCTTGGACTGATTTGACTTTCTCACTGGACGAAAATGGAAGACAAGCGATTGACCAATTAGGAATGACAAAACTGAACTGAAAAACACCTACACACAACAATGGCTATAATTAATACGGGTTTTAGTGCTTAACCCAAAGTTTAATGCATTTAACCAAGTCCGCCAAATCTTTTTGATTTGGCTTTAGAAATAAAAAGATAAAACAAAATAAAAAGTTTTGGCTAAGTACTTAATCGAGAAGTAATTACTTTTAATTCCCGTACTAACCATAGCCGAAACGTTGTGCCCAATCAAAAATTTCGTTTCACTCCACAATTATAGCGAAATGATTGTATCTTTGATAATATCAAATGATATTATCAAGAATGAAACCACCTTACGAAATAACATCTTCTATTTTAAAGTTAATAACTTCCATTTCAGAAAAAATAGGTGAAGTAAATGCTAACTTACTAAACAAACCTTCTCCTAAATTAAGAAAACAGAATAGAATTAAAACTATTCATTCTTCTTTAAGAATTGAAGGAAACATACTTACGGAAGAACAAATAACAGCGCTTCTCGAAAACAAGAGGGTTATTGGTCCAAAAAAAGATGTCGTTGAAGTTTTAAATGCAATAAAAATATATGAAAATTTAGATATTTACAAACCATCTAATGAAAAGTCATTTCTAAAAGCTCATCAAGACTTAATGGAAAGCCTCATTGAAGATGCTGGAAAATACAGAAAACAAAGCGTTGGAATTGTAAAAGGTTCAAAAATAGAACATGAAGCTCCACCTTTTGGAAACCTTCCATACTTAATGAAAGACCTTTTTGAATACTTAAAAAAGTCAGACGAAATTGAGTTAATTAAAAGTTGCGTTTTCCATTATGAAATGGAGTTTATACATCCATTTTTAGATGGGAATGGAAGAATGGGAAGATTATGGCAAACTCTGATTTTAATGGAAAAATATCCAATCTTTGAGTTCTTACCTTTCGAGACTTTAATTAGTAATGATCAGGAAAAATATTATAAAGCTTTAGCGGAAAGTGATAAATCTGGAAAATCAACACAGTTTATTGAATACATGTTAGGAGTAATTGATATTTCAATAAGTGAATTATTAAATTTCAATAATCGAACATTAAATGAAAAAGACAGATTAGAATATTTTGTCTCTTTAAATAAGATTCAATTTACGAGAAAAGATTATATGGATATTTTCAAAGATATTTCTTCGGCAACTGCAAGTAGAG
Organism: Psychroflexus gondwanensis ACAM 44; assembly: GCF_000355905.1. GTDB lineage: Bacteria > Bacteroidota > Bacteroidia > Flavobacteriales > Flavobacteriaceae > Psychroflexus > Psychroflexus gondwanensis. The sequence continues at coordinate 3,643 of NZ_APLF01000027.1, read as the reverse complement.
ATTTGAAAAAAGGAACAGAGTTGAAAATATTCGAGAAAATTGGAGAACTAAATAAAACGATTTATAAACTAATAACTGGGTACAATAACTAAGCATATGGCTTGCCGATAGGCCAACACTTCGACAGGTAGGCTCAGTGGAGTCAGCTATATGATTTGTTGACTGATCTTGGATTTTTAGATAAGGGGGAATTCGAGGAGTTGGCAAGAACTTAGACAAGGAGAAGGTTGTTTTAGAGTGTTTTCCAAATAGGGAAGTATTTTAATTCCACTCATTATTTTTATAAAATAAATAGTGTCCCTAAAAATAATTATGGAAGTGAAAATAACGAAAACCTGCGTTTGTGATACAAGGAAAAAATAAGCGAGTAGTGTTGATGAATATTCGTTTCTTTAGAATCTTGGATACATCATTTCTAGTGCTTAATTAAAAGTCCCTTGGATACTATGTGTGAAAGTGTTAGTTTAGATAAAAATAAAACAACGTTCTAAATAAATATATACCCCATGCTGAAGATTTGAATAGAGGTTATATGGATGTTGTAACAAATTTTTTTTTAAAAAAAAACTGAATGGATATAGAAGATATTAGAGATAATTATAAAAATTTCGATGACTATACCATTGAAAATATTGCAATGAAGGATGCTAATTCATTACGACCAGAAGTTTTAAAAATTCTAAAATTTGAAATCCAAAAAAGAAACCTTTCTCCAGAGATTCTAAATGGAATTGAGATCCAAAACAGAAAACTGACTAAAGATGAGCTTTCTGAATATTGTAGTCTAATTGAAAACAGTACTTGTTCGATTTGTTCCTCCGAAAACAAAAAATTAAATATTTCGATGATAGGAGAAGTAGTTAGTATAATTGTAATATCACATTATGACAAACGCATAAAAGTTGGCTGTTCAGAATGCTTAAACAAACTCAACACGAATGCCATTATAAAATCATCTCTTCTAGGTTGGTGGGGATTTCCCTGGGGACCAATATATACTATTCGTTCTTACATTTATAATTACGGAATGCGGCTAAATAATACCTCTGATAAACCCAATGGAATTTTTAAAGAGTTCGTACGCGGGAACCTAGGATTCCTTGAAACGAATAAAAATAACCCTAAACGAATATCTGAATTTTTAAATGGAATTAATAATGCGATATAAACGTGTTACAATAACTAAGCATATGGCTTGCAGATAGGCTAGTGCTATATGTTTTGTTGACTGATCAGGTATTTTTAGATAAGGGGGAATTCGATGCGTTGGCAAGAACCCTTAAAGAGGGGAAGGTTGTTTTTAAATTGCTTTTCAAATTGGGAAGCACATTTTTGAAAATAAATAATGCCCTTAAAAATAATTGCGCAGGTGAAAATGACGAAAACCTGCGTTTGCGATATAAGGAAAAAATAAGCGAGTAGTGTTGGCAAATATCCGTTGTATTAGAATCTTGAATGCTCCTTTTTAGTGGTTAATTATAAGTCCCTTGGATAATATGTGTGAAAGTGTTAGTTTAGTTGATCATAAAAGCAACGTCCTAAATAGATATATAGCCTATACTGAAGAGTTGAATAGGGGTTATGGGGATGAAGTAGAACATTTGAAAAAACATTATGAAATTAAAATTCTTATTAGCTACAACATTAATATTTAGCTTCTTAACAAACGCTCAAAAACTGAATGACGAAAATTTAATGGGCGAATGGAAAGCAATTAATGTTAATATTTCGAATTCTGACGAAGTTCCACAAAAAGAAGCATTAAAAATGGTTGAGGATGCCTTTTTAAACTCTAAGTTCAATTTTAAAGGAAACAAAGTCTTTAGGATTAAATTTGGAAAACTTGCTGATGAAAGAATGAAAGAACTCTTTTTCCTTGATAATCAAAATTGGATAATTAAAGACAACCAAATACTAATTGGAACAGAAAATGACGGATTCTCTTCAATGCATATTACTGTTCAAGAAGTAGAGGGTAAAACATATTTTATACTTCCAATGATTCGATTGGAAATGAAGAAATTGATCGATGATAAACCTTCAAAACCAAAAATCATAGAATCAAAATCGGAGAAAACCAAAAATGACGATTATTCAAAAGCTAAAATAATAACTAAAGAAATTGACGAATTTAAGTTAATAAAATTCAATGAAGTTGAAAATCCACCATTAGCACCTGACTGTAAATCAAAATGGGATATTGAAAAAAGAAAAAAGTGTACAAACAAATACATTCAAATGCACGTAGTGAGAAATTTTAATATTGGGCTTGCCGCGGATATTGGACTTACAGGCAAAGTAAAAATAATGATTGAATTTGTGATTGATACAAACGGAAAAGCAATAAATATAAATGCAACTGGTGGACCAGGAATTATGAATCAAAATGCAATAGAAGTTATTGGACTGTTGCCTGATTTAAAACCTGGAACTAAAGATGGAACACCAATTAATGTTTTATATAAAATGCCGCTAATGTTTCAAGTTGCGGATTAAAAAACGTTGGGTAACAAAGAACTGAGGTAAAAAACAACTCTTTTCTTCATTAATTTGAAACAGGAGTAGTCTAGGCTCATGGATTCACAAAGCTGATTCTTTGAGCTTTTTTATTTGATTTTTCGCTATCTATTTAGGCAACACAGAAACGTAACTTTCATCATAAGGTCTACCAGATTTTGCGATAGCAAAACCTCCATCGCCTTAGAATCTTGAATTCAGCATTTTCAGTGATTAATTAGAAGTTCCTTGGATAAAATATATGAAAGTGTTAGTTTAGATAAAAATAAAACAACATTCTAAATAGATATATCCCCTATGCTGAAGATCTGAATAGGATTTATGAGGATGTTGCCATTAATTTGAAAATGAACCACTTCAATCTCATAACAAGTTTAATTTTATTTGGATTAACAATCCTTTGCTTTTGGTTTCCCTATAAACACGGAAATAAACAAATTGGAATTATAACAGGAGTTATTTTGAGCCTAATAATTGCTTGGACAATATTGGCTGAACTGGAATTTCTTGTGATTTTTATATGGCCATTTCTTTTGGTTTTTCAAATCACATTTCTCACTTATTGGACTTTTCGAATATGTAACAGACCCAAAACAGGAAAATATATATCATCAATATTGACTTTAGGTTTTATTCTTCTATGTATGTCACCTTGGATTAGTGACTGGACTTTTAGCAAAAATGACGCCCTAAAAATATTAGCGGAACATAATATTGAATTGAAGGACGACTTTAAAATACTGAAAAATGGAAGTGGTGGATTTATGGACTATGCACACACTCTGAAAATTCAAATTTCTGATTCAGACAAATCAAGAATTGCCAAAGAAATACGAGAATCTAAAGGATTTTTAGAGGTTGTAGATTTCAAAAAAGATTATCCTTCTGCCGATTACGAAACTTTTGAAAAACTAAATTTTGAAACGAAAAACTACCTTAATCGAGAGTATTATGTAAAAGAACCTATGGAAGATGGAACTAAACACTTTCATTTTCAACTTTCAAAAACAAAAAACGAATTACAATATATTGGAAGAGATGAATAAAAAACTACTGGCAATAACTAAACATATGGAGTGCCGATAGGTTAACACTTCGACAGGCCTGCCTGCCAAGGCACAACAGG
>NZ_APLF01000026.1 GCF_000355905.1 Psychroflexus gondwanensis ACAM 44 | reverse complement strand
AACTCTTAAAAAAAAAGCCTCACATTTCTGTGAAGCTTTTCTTAGTAGCGGGGACTGGACTCCCTTCGACTCCGTTGCACTTCGCTCAGGATAAACTTCTCGCCCAATAACTCTTAAAATAAAAAAAAGCCTCACATTTCTGTGAAGCTTTTCTTAGTAGAGGAGCTTGAAAAAATATCAAACAGTCTGCTATTTGAATTAGAGAAATTTGAAGATTTTACTTATCCTAAAAAATGATTTGAAAGTTGATAGATTCCCTTTCTTATCAAAACGAAGAGGAAGACCTAATTCTGTTTTTTTTATTTTGGAAAATATTCCGTTTGAATGAAATTAGTAAGTTCTATTTATTTTTTAATTCTTTCGAGGTTACCTTTTCACTAATATCACATTAAGGGTTGTAATCAATTAAAAACAACTAATAATGGAGGCACTTAAAAACAAAACTAAAGGAATCAATTCTTCAAAACCAGAAGAAGCTCAAAAATCTAAACAGACCAATAGTAATATTACCAGAGTTAAAAGTTTTTCAAACTATGGACATCTTCAATCGGGATTAAATAGAGGAGACGCTACTTCTTTAAAAACATTTCTGAATTGGATTAAAGACGGCTTTGTGGTAGATGAAAATTATAACGAGCAGGAAACTAATGAAAAGAGAAAATCACTTGAAGCAAAAATTGAAGATAAAAAAGACGATAAGCAAAAAGTTATTGCAGAGAAAAAGGTGATAGAACAAGTTCAAATCCCAAATAAGAATCAAGACCGCACTAATTTAAATAATAGCATTGCCGACATTCAGAACGATTTAGACAATGAAATGCTAGAGACGGGATTTCAAAGTACCAACTACTATTTATACACAGGACTTACCATTGTACTAGCAGTGTACTTAATCTTCTTTTATGCTTCAACTATTTACTCAGCGTTCTTTAGGAGTGCAGGGTTACTGGTAGAAACATCTGGTGATGACCTAGCAATGGTGATAGGTTCCATATTTGATATGAATGGAATTTTAAATCCATCTCCTAATTTGATAATCGTTTACTTAGGTTCTTTCCTCTTCTTTGCCTTAGGGATCATTCCTCACACTATAAAAGGCTCATACCGCACACTAAAAATAGCTGGCTTTCTTTTAGGAACCTTAATTGTAGATGCATTACTTGCCTATAAAATAGATAAATCCATTCATGAAATTAAAGTAATGGCTGGAATCGGAGAAGAAAATTGGGACTTTTGGGCCAGTGAAAACTTCTATTTGGTTCTAGCTTTTGGATATCTGGCATATTTGGTCTTTGGTTACATGTATCAATTAATGAATGAAGAAAAGACTAAGAAAAATCCTAAAAAAATAGCACAACGCAATATCAATTTGATAAGAGAGCAAATTAAGGAAGTAAACCAGATGATCAATAAATATGAGGAACAAATTGTAGAGTTACAGTCTAAAGTAGAGATGCTCGAAAGCAGAATAGGATTACTTATGAAGAGTTTGAATGACACGATGATTAACCCAGAAGTCTTGTCTAAAAGTTTAAATAGTTTTTACATAGGATGGAGACAGTTCTTAAATGGCTCATCAGAGATAGGCGCTGAGAAAGTAGAATGTGAAAATATATACAAAACATTTATGGAAGAAAATTTCAAAACAATTTCTTCACTCAACTAAATTATAAACTCTAAAAAATAAATATCATGAAAAGTTACACATTATTAACAATAATTATAATAAATGGTTTGTTTAGTCTCGCTTTTGCGAATGAAGAGAATACTTCAGAAAACCTTTCAAAAAGGAAACCTATAAATTATACAATCATCCTAGATCTAAGTGATCGAGTGCTGAATCAAAATCAGTTATCTTATGATTTCGCACAAATTGAATTGATCTTTAAAAAATTTAAAAAGAAAGCCAAACAGAATCTTATCATCACCTCAAAAGATCGATTTGTCTTAAAAATAATACCTCAAAAAGGAAGTTCTTTAGATCTTAATTATTATGAAAATATACTTCAATTAAGATTAGATCAATTGAGCATAAAAGATAAGAACAAACGACTAGAAAAGCTAGAATCTATATTGACTTCTACTCTAGAAAAACTTAAGAAAGAAGCTGTTCTAGGTAAGAAACACTCCGATTATGCAGGTGTGGATTTATGGTCTTTTTTAAATAATAATAAAGAGAATCTGACTAGTGCTGGATATGATAACACGATTATAATAATGACAGATGGTTACCTGGACTTTGAAAATAATAATCATGTAATAGAGCAAAATAATCATTTTACGGGCACTAATTTTTTAAAGGATTTAAACGGAAATGATTGGAAACTAGAAGCGAAAAATAAGGATATAGGCATCTTACCTATCTCATTAGATTTTAAAGCTACCTGGATAGTTACGGGAATAAAAAGCAAGGAAGCTAGTGACTTGTACCAAATTTCAAAGGTCAAATATTTTTGGAATAAATGGATAAAGCAAAGCGCAAATACCCATCCTTTATTCATCAACTACAGTACAAAAAGTCAAATTTTATCCGAACTTAATTCTATCATTAATTAAACAAACTACTATCATGAAAGCAATATTAAAAGTATACAATAATCCGCATAACTATTCATTAGATTTTCCAGATGAGATAAGACAAATAGGATCTTGTACTGAAGGTATAAAAATCGCTAGAGGGAATATATCTAAGCTACGTAGAACAGGTGTGTTTATCGCATATCAAATAGAGACAACTATGGGAGACCTTATGTATAAATTACCTATTTATCCTATTAAAAGAGCAGGAAAAAGATAACTGCAGCTATTAACATTCTAAAATATTACCTTTAAAGATTTATAACGAGTTTTAAGATAAGGATGGATAGTAAAGAATTGATAGAATTAAGACAGGATAAAAACAAGCTAAAGCAAATGTACAAGATTTGTAAACCTAAATGTTTTGCCTTTATGGCAAAATGTTTTGGATCTCAAAGTATGGATGACACTAAAATGTTTACGGTGTTTAATGATGCAGTTATAGTCTTGTATGAAAAATTAGAGGATCCTGATTTTAAATTAACATCGTCTATTCAAACCTATTTAAATTCTGTGTGCAGAAACATGGCACTTGAAGGGTTCAGAAAAGAACAAAAACTTTATAAAACAACAGATCGAGATATAGAAAATCTAGATTATAGTGATCAAGTAACAGATGTGCTAGAAGAAATCACCAATGAAAGTCCATATGAAAAGGCCATTAATAAAGCTTTTGCAGTAATGAGAAATAAAGGTGGTAATTGCGCCGAAATTCTAACTATGTTCTGGTATCAAAAAGCAAGCATGGAGGAGATAGCATCAAGGTTCACTTACACGAATGCAAAAAATGCCAAAAACCAAAAAGCAAAATGTCAGAAAAGATTAAAAGATATAGCGCTACAATTTGAAAGAAATTAAAATGAAAGTCATAACTGAAATAACAAAAAACACATACGAGCTTACTTTTAATAGCGAAGCTGAATATGAGTGGTTTCAAATAGGGAGGCTTTTTATAGAATCGGATGATATTTATAAAGATTTAATTGAAAATGCTTTAATTAAAAAAAATAAATCAAAAGAAGATGTTCTAAGCTGGAGAGATCTATTCTTTATGGAAATTGCAGAACAAAATGAGCATTTAGATGACCAAAATCCTTTGATTAAATTAATTAGAACCCTTCCCCTTTTTATATCTAATATTAAATTCATAAACAATTTACCTAAAGCAACGGCGGCACTGGGAAGAGAGATTCTTTTAGATGAATTAATAGATAACAAAAATGCTGATCAATTAATTCCAGATAAATTGATTGAAGCGGCTCTAAAAAAAAAATCACGTGATGATTTGAAGAGAAACTTTGAAGAGTGGAATGCCGAGGATGAAATCAAAACAAAAAAACTTAATTCAAAGAGGTCTTTTTATGCTAAATATATAGCCATAGCAGCTATTTTTTTTATAGGATTAGTATTATGGCAACCAAATAAAATGTCTGATAATCAAATAATAGAAGAATTCGCGTATAATAATAAAGTCTTTGAAAATATATTGAATGGAGGTATATTAAAATCCAAGTTGAATAGTGGTTTACGAGGTAAAGAATATAATTTTAAAGGTTTAACCGCAAGAGAATCTAAAAAAGCTAAAGAGGCTATTTATTTAGTAGGTAGTCACGAAATGCTTGCTGCTAAAGAGAAATTATTAAATTTAGATATTGAAAATAAAAGTAATAATCAATTACTATTTTTCCTAGCTATCTCTCAAGCTTATTCAGGAGATGAGAAAAAAGCCTTAGACAATTTGATAGAATTAAAAAAAATAGAAAATTCTTTATTATTAGAAGATGTTGATTTTCAATTAGCTATGCTCTTTATTAAGATTAATAAAAGGGGTGAAGGCAAGAAATTACTCAATTCTATAGCAAGGAAACCAGGTAAGTACCAATCTGAATCTGAAAAAATATTAAGAAAAATGAAATGGTTTTAGATTATGATTTCAAGAAGCTCAATTATTGAAAGTATTAAAAGCTCTATGAACATAATTTTATTATTAGTCGTAGTGTATTTTATAATAATAATAATTCATTTAGCTTGGTATATAGCTTCACCTGAAGGCTTTTGGGGGTTTAATTATTTTATTGAAGTTATAAGGGTATTGCTATTCTGTATTTTGTTATTAGTGGTCATTGTTGTTATTGTTCTTTTAATATTGAATTACTTATACTCTTTATTCAAAGGAAAGTTTAATTTCAAAAAATTATTAAATGGTATAGGGGTTCTGTTATTTATAATTTTTGCTATAGTCATCAATGGGCTCTACTACAATTATGGGTCATTTTGGTTTACTTCTATAATGTCTGATAAATATAGTTATTTAGAGCAAAGTGAGAAAATGCTTAAAAAAGGAGAGTTTGTTAATGCAATAGAATTTTCAGAGAATGCATATGAAAAATATCGTAACACTTCCTATCCGTCAGTTTTCTTTATTTTATCTCATCTTTATTCAAAAACAACTATTGCTAAAAATGTAAGGCTTGATAAAAAATATGCGTCTACTATAAACTTGGCAATGTGTATTGAAAGTACCATGCAAGATTTGGGGCAAGCTGAGAAAAAATATAAGGAAGCGTTGAGTTTAATAGGTTCTGAGAGTTACTTTGAAAATCAAGATGAATATTTAGTTTTTCCTAAAATGGCCTTGGCCAACATTCGTGAATTACAAGGTGATTATGAGGCCTCCGAAAAACTGTTTTTTGAAGTAGAAAAACTGTATAGTGGTTTTTCAGATAAAGATTTGTCATATAAGATTCAAAGTTTGACAATATTTCTGGTTAGTTCGATGCGATCAAGAGATTTGGAAGAAAGTGAACTAATATTAAACTCTATTTTAAAATCCTACGAAAATAGCGAACTTAAAAAAGATAAGAATTACCAGTTTCTAATAAATACTAAAGTAGGTATAGAAATTAAAATGAATAAGTATAATGCAGCAAGAAAAACCTATGCTGAATTAATTTCTTTGGATATTTCTGAAGACCCTAACATTTTTGCTATCCTATTATCAACCAAGGCGAATTTTTTTATTTATGCTTATTCTCGGGGGTTAAATTATAAAGACTTAAAAGCACTAAATTTAATAAAATCATCATCATTTTTTTTTGATAATGATGATAAAAACTTATTAGATGAAGCTGAGAGGCTATTAATAGAACAGGTTGAAATCCTTCGAGAATCTAAAGGAGAAAACTCAGTATCCTTTTGTGAAGCTTTAATAGAATTAGGTGATTTTTATAAACATAATGGCTTTCTAAACAAGGCAAAGAAAGTATTTAAAAATTTACATGGTTTAATAGAGTATGAGAAACAGGAGTTAAGGGATGTATATTTAAAGGTCTTATTGGCACATATTTCTTTAGGTGATGAAGTTGATTTAACTATGGTTAAAGAAGCTGAACAACTAATTTTTGAAAGACTTAATTTGAAACTTTTCTTCTCAACTTCTAGAGCAAAAGAAACCTATGTGTCAAAAGTTGAAAATGAAATTAATATTATTAATAGTTACTATCTCAAGAATAATAGTCCACAATCAAATATTTCTTTGTACAATAATATTCTTAGATTTAATAAAACCGCCCTCAATGCTAATAAAGAGGTGAATGAATTAATAAACGAGCTTCCTAATGAAATAAAAAAAGCATATGCCGAATTGTTGAATTCATCTATTAATTTTAATGATTCAATTAGTATTAATGTGAAGGAAAAGGAGTTCTTATATTCCATAATTGAGGATTATAATCTACCATTGTATTATAATCAGGATTCGAATTATCTATTAATTCAGAACTGTTTAGATAAAGATGAATATGCGATTGAAATATTAACAACAGATTATTTAAAGAAAAATGGTGAATTTTCTAAAAAATATTTTGCTTTAGTTCTTAATAATGAACTAGAGTGGCCAGTTCGAATTGAGCTTTTCAATCAAAATAAGTTAGAGGATATTCTTGATATACAAGGAGATATTGTATTAAGAAACAACTTATTATATAAAACCAAAGATGAGAATGTAGGGTTGCGAGGATTAATATGGAATCCTTTAAAGGATTTCATTAAACCAGGGTCAAAAATCTTTTTATCCCTATCAGGAGATCTTAGCTCTATTGCTTTGCCATCATTATTCATTAGTTCAAAGAATGATATTCGTTTAGTTAGTAGTACTAAAAATATCATTGAATTACATGAAGGTTATTATGATGATTCAAAAAGAAACATAGCATTTGGAGGTGTAGATTTTAGTAGTATTAATTTATCAAATAGAACCCGTAGTTTTTCGTCTGTAACTAACAGTATCAAAAATAATTTACAAAATGGATTTTTTCCGCCCCTTCCTTATACATTTAAAGAAGTAGATGAAATTAAGACCGTTTTAGCAGCAAATCAGCAAGAATGTCTCGTGCTTTACGATGATGAAGCAAGTGAAACTAATTTGCGCAAATTAAATGGAATAGCATTTAATTTTATTCACATTGCAACTCATGGATTTTATTACACAAGTGCTGATGTTAATTTGATGGATAGAAATGTAACAAATATTTCTATAGATGATTCTATGAATCGCAGCGGTATATTGTTATCTCAAAATTTAAAAAATGATTTAAGTTATGCTAATGACGGAATTGTTACAGCAAAGGAATTAAGCAGTATGGATCTATCTAACGTAGATTTGATGGTTCTTTCAGCTTGTGACACTGGTAAAGGAGATTATAAAGGTTCAGAAGGTATATTTGGTCTTCAAAGAGCATTGGAATTAAGTGGAGTTAAAAAACAGATAGTAAGTTTATGGAAGGTTCCTGATAAAGAAACATCTGAACTTTTTACTCTGTTTTATAAAAATTATATAGAAGGTAATTCAATATATCATTCGCTAAAACAAGCACAAATTTCAATGTCGGAGAAATATGAACCGTATTATTGGGCTTCTTTTATTTTATTAGAATAAAAATAATTATTCTTGGGTTACCTTTTTAAGATAGTTGCATTAAGGAGTGTATAAATATTAATAACACTTTAAAAACCTTAATCATGAAAACCATTTTCACAACAGCAATCTTTTTTACTTTAGGACTCACAGTAGCCTTTTCACAAACTTACAATGCCACTTCAAGCGTAGATTATTTTGGTAATACCAATACAGTTTACTCCAATAGTCATGGAAATACTATAGCTACAAGTAAAATGTCTACAGATTATTTTGGTAATGATAATACCACCTATTATGATTCTAGTGGGGCTACAATGGGAACGTCTTCATCAAGTGTAGATTATTTTGGTAACGACAATACTACTTCCTATGACACCTACGGGAATACAACGAGCACATCAGCAGGTTCTATAGATTATTTTAACAATTACAATGTGAACTATCAAGACACTAATGGAAACACTGTAGGTCAGAGTTCTTCTTCATTAGATTATTTTAATAATGTAAATACTACATTTTCTAATAGCAATGGAGAAACGACAGCATCGTCAACTAGTTCTTATGACCATTTTGGTAATTTTAATTCAACTATTACCATTACACCTTGGAATTAGTGAGAGATAGCTTTTAAAAGTTAAATACTTGAAATCACAGTGAATTTAGATATAAGAGTAGAAAAATATAATACTTAAACATTCAATAAATGAGGAATTTATTAAAAAGAAGTAGCCACTTATCTAAGGAAGAGAAACAGAAAATATTTGATTCATTTTGTATTAATCTTTGCAAAGAAACAGATGAAAAATTAATTCAATTATATAACTCAGAAGTGGAAGCATTTGAAGTTAATAGTCTACTTCATATTTATTTAGCTGCTTTAGCTGCGATTATTGAGTTGAGAAAATTAGATAAAAAAGAAATTCTTAAAAATAGAAAATCACTATTTCAATATGTCGTTTTCATAAAGGGTGATAAGTTATGTTTCATAGATGATTTAACTTTAAATGAAGTAGAGGCATTGGTTTACAGATTTGTATTTGGCAAAATAAATGATACTATAGACAAAACCCCATCTGTAGTTCATTATGATAAAGAATGGATAATCTACAAAGAGCATAAGTCATTTGGAATAGTTAAAACCAAAACAAATTTTTTAATACGTTCGATTATAAAAGGGAACGTATTAGATGATTTTCATTTTAAAAAATAAATTTATTTTCAACTACGCCCCTATAGGTATGTATAAAAAATACACTTGGAATAATTAAATAAGAAGACAAATTAAAAAGATAATATGAATTATAGGTTTATGAAAAAGACAGTTATTTTCCTCTTTTTGATCTGTAGCCCTTATGTGCTGATGCTCATTGTTAATGAAACCATTCGTTCAACAACTAATAACCAAGCTGGAGTAATTCATGGTTATAAAACTATGAATATATCAAAACCAGTAAAAGACAAATGTACGTGGGCGTGTCACAACGATACAACTTACTGTAAGAATAATCATGTAAAAACATTAAAGCCCTATTTTGAATATACCGATCCTACGTATTTTGGAATAATCAACTTATTACATAGCACTGGAAATTATGGTGTGGCTAATATTGTCTTTTTGGTACTTCTTATTCCACTTTTAATTTTGTATTTCATCTTAAAAGCTATTGATTTAAATATTAAAACCAAAAGATTAAAAAATAAGAAATGAAATTTTCAGAGGTAATGAAGCAATTAGTAGAATCAGGCATATATGTCTATATCTACTGCACAGATTTCATAATCAATTTAGCCAATTTATTTAATTTGTCTTATTATGAAGTGAATTTTATCATTTTTTGTGTTCTATATCCATTAGCACTTATAAGTTCATTTTTGATCTATGTTAGAATAGTTGTGAGGTTTCGAAAGAAAAAAAGCAGATAATTTAATTCGTATCAAACAAAGTAAAAGGAATATGACTCGCTAAAATAATAGACAGGTGGGTGATAATTAAGATTTATGTAAACTCCTTTAGTAAGAGGTATTATTTATAAAAATCTATACTATAATTCTAAATAATCAATTCTCAAAAAATCACAGTAAGAGTTATTTATTAGTTTTTTTGAGTAGAATAAGCGGCTTTTTATTACAAAGAAAGTATTCATACAAAATGATTTAACCCTTGAATAATATGTTATTTAAGCTTGAAGATTTAAAAACAAACTTAGTTTCAAAATTTTATCCATTCAGTAAAAAGGAGCTGATTGAAAATAAAGATAAACTCAATTTTGATCGCTATTATTTAATGGATAATAAGCATATTGTTTGGGATGAAGAGTTACTGGATTGCTTTAAGAAAGAACTAGATTGGACTGCCATATGGAAATTGTCTAAAATTGATTTATCTATAGATTTCTTTAAAAAGTATGAAGACTTAATTGACTTCTCTAGTATTGATCTTTCTAAAAGCTTTTTCCCTTCGAAAGACATTCTAAACTTATACAGTGATAGGTTTAATAAAAATAGACTTGTCTTAAATTTGGTTGATAATCAACTTGACTTTATAGATCATCATAAAGAGAATTTAGACTGGGATAGATTGTCGAGGACTTTTAACTTCAAGCAGTCTGATGAAATTGTGACTAGATATGAAGACTTGTGGAATTGGAATTTATTATCAACAAATAAATCTTTACCCACAAATGCAAGCTTCATCCACAAGTTTAAAGATAAATTGAGTTTTCAAACCTTATCAAAAAACCCTTCTTTTTTTTATACAATCTTAAAAAATCCAAATTATGAAAATTGGAATTGGAAGTATTTTATGGTTAATCCAAAGCTTGAATGGAATATTGAAATTGAAGAATTTTTAAAACCTAGAATAGAGTTTAAGATGAATCCCGTATTCAAGAGGTTCGACCTTATCTATTCTCAAATTATTAATTTTTTAATTATGTGTGAGGATAACAGAGTTAACTACTTTTTAGTTGATAAGTATTTAAAACATATCTCATTTGAGAGTCTTAGCAAGTCTATGATACATATAAATCCAATATTTTTTCATAACCACAAAGATAAAATTGACTTCGCAAATCAGCTTTTAATCTATAAAAATAAAGACATGATAAGCATGAAATATATACTTGATAATCCTAAAAGATTCGATTGGAAATATGGTCATGTCACCAGACTAAACATTACCCAAGAGTTTTTAAAAAAATATCCATATAAGTTTTCTTGGTTTGACTTATCGAGTAATACCTTTTTTGATTGGGATTGGGATTTTATTGAAAAAAATATCGAAAATCTTCATCTTCATCGATTGTCTCTAAACACTGCTGTGTTTGATTGTTTTATGAAAAGCCCAAATAATGATTTTTAAATAAACGTCTATATTAAAAGGTGAGTTTTGTTTGATGATTATATTGGTGAAAGAGCTTTGTAATACTGTCTATTCAAATAGGATGGAAGATTTTTTGAATTCTCTTCTGATTTAGAAACTCCAATTAATAAAAAAACTGAATGAAAAACTAACACAAAGCTCTTGAACTAGAATTTGGGGCGGACATTCTTATCGCTAAAAAGTCATATAGAAGACTTAAATTTTTGAATTAATAAATTTGAAACAGAGTTTAATTTGAACCTTCCGATTCTCCTTTGCATACTCGATTATGTGGTTTCATTATTTTCTAGCAGCTTTAAATCCACGATTGTAACCACATCTATATCCATCAGAACATTCTAATTTTGCTAAAGGACAAAGTGGTGTTAGTGGACAAAGTGCCATTTTTATCTCTTTGTTTCTGTGCTCTCCCGTTTGTACTAATGCTAGCATCTTGTAATTTCCTTCCTAATTCGTCATCCTTAGCAAGAAAAAGAAAGTCTTTTTCTAACCCCAACACTTGTAAAACCAAAAAATACGAACCCATACTCACCGTTGGCTTGCCTTTCTCAATTGCCGACAAAGTTGGCCTGCTCATATTTGCACGTTCAGCTACTTGTTCAGCACTGAGTTTTCTTCTCAAGCGTGCAAGCTTAATATTCTCACCCATTTCATCAAGAAGTCTTCTTGCTTTTGGTAATATCAACATTTTCTTTTTTGTCATAACACAAAATACATTTTACAAATATAGCTTATTTTGTAAATTATAATTTACATTATAAAATATTTTTGACACCATACGTTTCCTACCAACATTTACAATTAATTGGTTAAAAGTGCATAATGATTTTGACGAAAATCCTGTCGGACTTAATTAACACAATTGCATTTTGTAACTTAACTTTAACCTGGCAAAAACACCTCGT
>NZ_APLF01000025.1 GCF_000355905.1 Psychroflexus gondwanensis ACAM 44 | reverse complement strand
CATCATTACTTTTGCAGTTTGTGATGCAGAGATATCAGGGCTACGCCCCTAGATTATTACTTTTGCAGTTTGTGATGCAGAGATATCAGGGCTGCGCCCTTAGATCGTTACTTTTGCAGTTTGTGTTACGAAGATGCCAGGGCTACGCCCCTATTTTATCAGTTTTGCAGTTTGTGATGCAGAGATGCCAGGGCTACGCCCCTATATCACTACTTTTGCAGTTTGTGATGCAGAGATATCAGGGCTGCGCCCTTAGATCGTTACTTTTGCAGTTTGTGTTACGAAGATGCCAGGGCTACGCCCCTACATCATAAGGTTTGCAATTTTAGTTAGGGGCGTAGCCCTGATGTCTTAATTAGGGGCGTTAGCTCTTTCGAAATCTCATAATTTAGCAGAGATAAATTCAGAATAAAGCTATTTTAAACTCTGCTTTTTGCTAATTTTATAGTCCAAAACTCTGCTTCATGTATATTATTTTCGATACCGAAACCACAGGATTACCCAAGCGCTGGAACGCGCCCATCACCGATACCGACAACTGGCCTAGAGCTATACAAATCGCTTGGCAAGTTCATGACCAGTGGGGAAATCTTGTAGAAGCAAAAGATTATCTAATTCGTCCTGAGGGGTTCGACATTCCTTACGATGCCGAGCGCATTCATGGTATTTCTACCGCCTTGGCTCTAGAAAAAGGGGAGTCTTTGGACAGGGTATTAGCAGAGTTTAATGAGGCCTTATCAGAATCTAAGTTTCTGGTTGGGCAGAATGTGGGTTTCGATGTGAATGTGATGGGAGCCGAATTCCATAGAGCTCAACTAGAGTCTTTAATGGCATCTATGCCTGTATTGGATACTTGTACAGAAAAAACAGCTAAGCTTTGTCAAATCCCCGGGGGGCGTGGAGGGAAATTCAAACTCCCTACATTAACCGAATTACATCAACATCTTTTTGGAGAGCCCTTTAACGACGCTCACAACGCCACTGCAGATGTGGAAGCGACCACGCGTTGTTTTCTAGAGTTGATCCGCAAGGGAAATTATACAGAAAAAGAATTACAGTCAGAGCGTACTTATATTCCAGAATTCAAGTCTAAGCATACGGGGCCTGTCGGTAAAGTGGGTCTTAATCATATCAACCTCAAAAAAGCTTCTGCTCAATTGAAAGCAAAGCAAGAAGCAAAATCAGAAGAAAGCGGTCCTTCTAAAGCAGAGCTTGACGAGAATTTAGAACAACTGCAGGAGTCTAGTTTTGTTCATCTTCATAACCATACCCAATTCTCCGTCTTGCAATCGACCACGGCTGTTCCAGATCTGGTAGCGGCAGCGTCAAAGCACCATATGCCAGCGGTGGCTATTACAGACCATGCCAATATGATGGGGGCGTTTCATTTTGTAAATGCAGTTAAAAAACACAATGCCGCTGTGGCCAATGATGATGAAAACACTTCAAAACCTATAAAACCGATTATTGGTTGTGAGTTTTTTGTGTGTGAAGATCACTTGGATAGAACTCATAAAGACAATGGCTACCAAATGGTGATTTTGGCCAAGACTAAAAAGGGCTATCATAATTTAGCAAAAATGTCTTCTATCGGCTTTACCAAAGGTTTTTATTATGTCCCTAGAATTGATAAAAAGCTTATTGAAACCTATAAAGAGGACCTCATAGTTCTATCGGGAAGCCTCTATGGTGAGATTGCTAGTAAACTTTTGAATCTTGGAGAAAACCAAGCGGAAGAGGCCTTGGTCTGGTGGAAGGACACCTTTGGCGATGATTTTTATGTAGAAATTATGCGTCACCAGCAAGAAGATGAAGAGCGCGCCAATGAAGCTTTAATCCGACTTGCCAATAAGCACGACATCAATTTAGTAGCGACCAATAATACCTATTACGCCGACCAAAAAGACGCCAATGCGCATGATATTTTATTGTGTGTTAAAGACGGAGAAAAGCAAAACACACCCATAGGTCGCGGACGGGGCTATCGCTACGGACTTCCAAACGACCAGTACTATTTCAAGTCTGCTGAGGAGATGAAATCTCTTTTTAAAGACTTACCTCAAGCCATTTCCAACACGGAGGCAATTGCCAATAAGGTGGAAGCCTTTGAACTGGCTAGGGAGGTGTTATTACCGGCTTTTACCATCCCAGAACAATTTTTGGACGAGGCGGATAAAACCGATGCTGGTAAGCGTGGAGAAAATGCTTACTTGAAGCACCTTACCTTTGAGGGGGCTAAAGCGCGTTACGGAGAATTAAGTGAAGAGATCAAGGACCGATTGGATTTTGAACTTTCCGTTATTGCCAACACAGGTTATCCGGGTTATTTCTTAATTGTGGAAGATTTTATTCGCGAAGCCAGGAAAATGGGAGTCTCTGTAGGTCCAGGACGTGGATCTGCAGCGGGTAGTGCCGTGGCCTATTGCTTGAAGATTACCAATATAGATCCTATAAAATACGATTTACTTTTCGAGCGGTTTTTAAATCCAGAGCGAGTGAGTATGCCCGATATCGACATCGATTTTGATGATGAAGGGCGGAGCAAAGTAATGGATTATGTGATTGAGAAATACGGCCAAAATCAGGTGGCGCAAATTATCACTTATGGGACCATGGCAGCTAAATCTGCGATAAGAGATACTGCAAGAGTTTTGGATCTGCCTTTGTATGAAGCCGATCGTATTGCCAAATTGATACCAGACATGTCCAAGCTAGGGAAAATCTTTAGCATGGATGAAAAGGAAATTCGGAAGAAATTTAGATCCGAAGAGGTCGATAAAGTCTTAGAACTTATCGCTATTTCAGAACAAGATTCCCCAGAAGCTGAAACGGTAAACCAAGCTAGGATTTTGGAAGGTTCTGTGAGGAATACAGGCATTCATGCCTGTGGAGTGATTATCACCCCCGACGATATTACCAAGTTTGTTCCCGTCTCCGTTGCCAAAGACTCCAACCTCTATGTCACCCAATTCGATAATTCGGTGGTGGAAGATGCAGGCCTTCTGAAAATGGACTTTTTGGGTTTAAAGACCTTAACTCTAATTAAAGATACCGTTGAGATTGTAAAAGCACGCCACGACATCGATCTAGATCCTGAAGCTTTCCCGCTAGATGATGAAAAGACCTATGAGCTCTTTCAGCGTGGAGAAACTGTTGGGATTTTTCAATATGAATCTCCGGGGATGCAAAAACACATGAAGGATCTAAAGCCAACGGTGTTTGGAGATCTTATTGCGATGAATGCCTTGTATAGACCAGGACCGATGGAGTATATACCGAGTTTTATAAAACGGAAACACGGGGAGGAGAAAATCTCTTACGATTTGCCTGAAATGCAAGAATATCTTGAGGAAACTTATGGGATAACCGTTTACCAAGAGCAAGTGATGTTGCTCTCGCAAAAATTGGCCAGCTTTACAAAAGGGGAAGCCGATGTCTTGCGGAAAGCCATGGGTAAAAAATTGAAAGATGTCTTAGCCAAACTGAAACCAAAGTTTATTAACCAAGCCAAAGACAATGGACACGATGAAGAAAAGCTAGAGAAAATCTGGAAAGACTGGGAGGCTTTTGCCAGTTATGCCTTCAACAAATCCCACTCGACTTGTTATGCCTTTGTTGCTTACCAAACAGCCTATCTAAAAGCCCATTATCCAGCAGAATATATGGCAGCTGTCCTTTCCAATAATATGAGTGATATCAAGAAAGTTAGCTTTTTTATGGAGGAATGCAAGCGAATGCGTTTACCGGTGTTGGGACCAGACGTGAACGAATCTTATTATAAATTCTCGGTGAATAAAGACAATGCCGTTCGGTTTGGCATGGGCGCTATTAAAGGCGTTGGTGGTGGAGCAGTGAACACTATTGTAGAACACCGCAAGAAAGACGGTCACTACCTCTCTATTTTTGATTTGTCCAAACGCATCGATCTTCGAGCTGCCAATAAGAAAGCTTTTGAAAGTTTGGCTTACGCAGGAGCTTTCGATAGCTTGGGAGAAGTGCACCGAGCTCAATATTTTCAAGCTACCGACGGAGATTTAACCTTTCTGGAAAAGGTGATTAAATATGCAGCAAGATACCAAGAGAATAAAAACTCATCCCAAGTGAGTTTGTTTGGTGAGGCGAGTGAAGTCCAAATTCCTGAGCCAGAAGTACCGCCTTGCGAGCCTTGGCATACCATGCGAACTTTAAAAGCAGAAAAGGAAGTGGTAGGTCTGTTTTTATCGGGTCACCCGTTGGATGATTTTAAACTGGAAATCAACTCCTTTTGCAGATCGAATCTAAAGGAAGTTGCAGAAATTGAAAATCACCTCAATAAAGAGTTATCCCTTGCGGGAGTGGTGACAGATGTAAATCACAGGGTAAGCAAAACCGGAAAAGGCTTTGCGACTTTTGTACTAGAAGATTATAACGAAAGTCATGAATTCTGGATTTTTGGGGAAGAGTACTTGAGATTCAGACACTTTTTGATTCAGGATAATTTTGTTCACGTGAAGTTGAAGGCAACCCAATTTACAAATAGAGATACTGGAGAACCTGGGCGAACCCGTATTGGTTTTCTGTCTTTTAAACAACTCCAAGATGTCTTAAAGGAAAATGCCAAAAAACTAACAATCCAAATGAACGTGGATGACCTTAACCAGTCTCAAGTACTAGCCTTAGGAGACTTGTTCAAGACTTACTCGGGAGATCACTTGCTAAACTTTGTGGTGTATGAAATGAAGGACAAGATTAAAATCCACATGCCGAGCAAAACACAAAAAGTAAAAATTTGTAATGAATTGATTGATGAACTATCTGAGCAAAAGATTAAATTTAAAATCAATTAAAGACTTTTGGAGCTATTTTAAATGAGGTAAAACCCAAATCAACCTAATATTGTCTTTATGAGTGCTAACTTCCTAGTGGAAGGTCTTATGCGTGATAGTTATCTTTACTAATAATGGCACAAATTTATTATTATTGCTCTCATGTTACTGATTATGAGGAAGGTATATTTTTTATTTAGTTACTAAACGAAGGCTCTCAACTCAATTTTTCATATCTTTGACTAAACAGACTCCAATCATGACTAAACTTTCACCTCCTAGGGTATTAGGACTATTGTTTTTATTCCTTTTAACCGCTCAAATTACAACTGCCCAAGACGTTATCCATTGCTGGGATTTTAATGGTACAACTCCTTTTACGACTCCGTTAAATACAGATAATAGAGTTTCAGGATCCGGCTCTATTACTCATAATTTAGTATCAACCACTTCATTTGATGGTTCAACTATAAATACATGTTCTGGAAGCGAAGCTGGCACTTCTTTTGCAGTAAGTGGAGGAGCAGGAACATCATCTGGAGGAGGCAATAATGGAAAACATCTTGATTTTAATTTTTCTTCAGAGGGTTATAAAAATTTATCACTTTCTTTTTGGTCAAGACGCTCGCCTGCAGGCTTCAGTAGCAATACTATAGAATATTCAACTGATGGAACAACGTTTACAAGCTTTCCCACGGGTTCACCTTTCGATCCGGCTTTAAGCCCAGGCGGACTTTTATCTTTTAACTTATCCTCGGTCACAAGTATCGATAATCAATCTAATTTAGTCATTAGAATCGTATTTAACGGTGCCACAGATGCTAATGGTAATAATCGTATTGACAATGTAAAACTCGAGGGTGAATTTCTTAATGATCAAACTTCAGAAGTCGTTGCGCCATCAACTCAAGTGGGAGCAAGTATTTTTGTTGCTGCGGATACAGATATACTTCCTGTCTTTAGTTTTGATATTATAGATCAAGGCGGTGGTGATAATGAGCCTACCACTGTTACTCAAATGCGTTTTGTCGCTGGAGCTAATAATACTGCAGACTGGTCAACATTTACGAATGTTGCTATACAAGATGCCTCATTCACTGAAATTCCAGGAACAGCAGTCGTTACAGCCAGTGAAGTTATTTTTACGCCAACTACTCCTGTGGCTGTGGCTGATGGTGCTTCAGTTAATTTTACGGTTGAAGTCACTTTGGATCAAGCTAACATTGTAGATGGTAGTGTAATTCAGTTTCAAGTGGATGGAACTAATTCTGGTTTTGAAGCAGAATTTTCTGGATCTATATTCAGCTCTTCTTTTACAGACGTGGTTGGAAATAATATCACTCTGGATGTGGTGGCGACAGAAATAGCCTTTTTAAAACAACCTACTGATGTGGAGGTAAATGCGTTTATGACTCCATCAGTAGAACTAGGATTTTTTGATGTTAATGGAAATTTAGATACAACTACTTCTTCAGTAGTGGAATTAACCTCCACAGGCGATTTGGATACTTCGCCCTTAACGCTTAGCCCAACAAATGGTATTGTTACATTTTCTAACATCATACACAATACAGAAGGTCTAGACATAATTTTAACTGCCTCTACTATAGATCCTTTCTCAATTACAAGTTCTCTTTTCGATGTATTTGCGAATGACAATACTACAGAAGTCATTGCACCTGTAACTCAAGTTCCAGTAGGGACTGTAATTGCAGCCAATGCAACAGCATCCGGTACTCCAGAGTCTGTGTTTAGTTTTGATATTATAGATCAAGGCGATGGTGATAATGAGCCTACCACTGTAACTCAAATGCGATTTGAAGCAGGTGGTAATAATACAGCAAATTGGCCATTGACTTTTCAAGATGTAGTTGTCCGAGAGGCATCCTCCGTAGTTACAGGAACAGCAGTTATAAATGACAATGAAATTATTTTTACACCAATTACTTCTGTGGTTGTTGCTGATGGTGCTTCAGTAAATTTTACGGTAGAAGTGGTTTTGAATGAAACCAATATCACCGATGAAAGCATTATAGAATTCCAAGTGCCAGAGACAGGTTTAGGATTTATAGCAGAAATTTCAGGGTCTATTTTCAATTCTACTTTCACTGGTGGAACTGTAACTGGTAACCTAATTACTATAGATGTTGTCGCTTCAGAAATGGCCTTTTTACAACAACCCACAGATGTGCAAGTAAATGCGTTTATAACGCCAGCTGTCCAAGTAGCCTATGTGGATGAAAATGGAAATGTAGACACCTCTATCATTACAGACATTAGCTTAACTTCTTCTGGAGGTACTCTGGTCAACCCTCTTAATCCAGTTTCTGCCGTGAATGGTGTAGCCACTTTCCCAAATATAGCCTATTCGGCAGAAGTTTCAGGTCTTACCTTGACTGCTGATACTACAGAGCCAGAAATAACCCCAAGCTCTATTACAAGTAATCCTTTTAACGTAGGCATTCCTGTGATTGCTATTCAAGATTTTGATGGGACGCAACCAGAATGGGTATATACCACCAGTATTCCAACATTTGATAATGGTTGGGGTGTAGATGGATATTTTGGTGTAATCAATATCACAGATACTTCTCGACTTGAAAACCCAAGCTTTATAAATACTATTTTTGGAGAAAATGATTTGGATGATGAAGGAGATAATGGAACTTCTGGATTCGCCTCCTTAGATTTTGTGACTGTTGATGTTTCTGGATACACTGGGGTTAATCTCAGCTTTGACTGGGAGGTTGTAGGATATAATGTTCCAGGAGATCGAATAGAGTACCAAGTAACTTTTGATGGAATGTCTCAAACTAGAGTTACTTTATTTGAAGGTTTTACTTCTACACAAGATGGTTCAGGAACAGAAACCATACCTGTGCCTCTAGGTACAAATGAAGTTTCTTTCCAATATTTTATACAAAATGATGGTGTGGATGGTTTTTCAGGTTTGGATAACGTAAAACTGACTGGTGATTCCAATGCTAGGGATACTGATATTTTAGCACCATCAACACAAATTGCAGACGCAACTTTAACCGCAGATGTCAATGACGAGTTAGCTCAAGCAGTAGAAGTATTTGGTTTTGAGGTGGTAGATTCTGGAAATTTCGACAACCTTCCAACCAATATCACCAGACTACGATTTGTTCCTGGCAGCACCAATAATGCAGATTGGGCTACTGCTTTACAAGGCATTTCTATTTCTGATGGAACTGATATTTTGGATCAAGCCAACCAAACGGTAACCATAACTACCGATGAGATTATAGTAGACATCACTTCAGATCCAGACGATTTGTTCGTAGTGAGTGATGGAACTTCAAGAGACTATATCCTCAGTGTGTTTTTAAATACAACAGGAATAATAGACCAGGAGGTGATTCAACTGGCTATTGCTGATGGGAATGAAGACCAATTGGCTTCGAACGATGGTTCTATTTTCTCTCAAGGGATTACTGCTTTTGAAGGCAGTGAATTTTTAATTGAAGTTATAGGAACACAACTTGAATTTTTCGTACAACCAACAACCACTTTCGTTAATGTTAGTATGTCACCATCTGTAAGAGTTAGAAATCTGGATGCCAATGATAATGTGGATTTAGATAATACAGTTAGCATTGTAATTTCCTCCGAAGGAACTTTGAACGGTGGGCTTGTCTCAAGAAATATCAGTTCTTCTTTGGGTTATGCTAATTTCAACACTCTACAACATACTGCCACAGGCTTTGATTTGAGACTTACAGCCTCAACAACATCAGGTTCAACAAGTATACAAAGTCTTGAGTTCAATATTATATTAGAGTCAACATTACTCATTTCTGAAGTGATAGATCCAAGCGATGATGCAGATGGTAGATATGTGGAATTGTTCAATATGGATGTGGAACCTATAGATCTGGATGATCTGAATTACTTTTTAATCAATCCTTCAGGAACTGGAGAAAGTATACAACTTACAGGTGTGATTCCACCAAAGTCTTATTATGTGATAAGCTTTATAGATGATGCAACATTTAATTCTATTTACGGAAGAGATGCTGACTTTGTAGCACCAACGACTTTAGCTTCAGATGGTACCGATATCTATCAGCTTTCTTTTGACTTTAATGAACCGAGAGCTGTATTGGATGTCTATGGTGATGCCGGTACTGGATGGGAATTCATCGGTCAGCGAGCGTACAGAAATATTCCTACAGTGAGGGTTTCCAATTCAACTTATACTAGTTCAGAATGGATCCTTGAAGTTTCTGCATCTAGTGCTGATGCTACAATAGGAGTTGGAGACAATGATTATGTATATAGTAATGATACAGATACCTGGGGATCAGTTGGTATTGGAACTCCAACCGGAGGTTTAATTTCAGAAAGTATTTTCGTAGAATCTGGAACCACAACTTTGACTTCTCTAAATACTATTTCAGATATTGTGGTCAGAGACGATGCAACCTTAATTATTGAAGATGCTGTGACTTTAAATGGAGATTTTGCCAATTTTGGAAAAGTGATTTTCAGTAGTACATCCACCAAAACAGCTGCTTTGGGACCATTTCCTGCCACAACCAGGCAATTAGTTGGAGATAACTTTGAAATACATCGGTTTATTCCTAAGAGTAATAGGGCTTTTAGATATTTATCTTCGTCAGTAACGACTACAACCTCTATAAACGCCAATTGGCAGGAAGGTGAGAATAATACATCAACTGGAGATACAAATAATTTAGATCCAAATCCAGGTTTTGGAACCCATATTACGGGTTCAACCACTGGACAAAACGGCTTTGATGCAACTGAAACAGGAAACCCCTCTATGTTCGAGTGGAATTCTTCTGACGTTGAATGGAAAGCAATCCCCAACACTGATAGTAAAACTTTTAACGCTGGAGATGCCTATGCTTTACTGATTAGAGGAGATAGATCGACCACGCTAAACTCCAACACTGCTGTTGGTCCAGCAACCACGTTAAGAACAACTGGAAAATTGGTGGTAGGCTCTAAACCTGCTCCTAACTTATCCTCAACAGTAAATGGATTTTCCTTGATAGGGAACCCTTACCAAGCTAAGGTTGATATGGCAAGTTTGCTAAATTCTGATAATGCAAATGCTGTAAGTTCTCAATTTTTCTATATTTATGATCCTACTATTGGGACTATTGGTAGTTACGCTACTGTAGACTTAAGCGATGGGACATCTACTCCTGACTCTGGTGCTAATCTGTTTTTAGAACCAAATCAAGCCTTTTTTGTGGAAACAGTATCTGCTGCTGGAAGTCCAATAGTCATATTCAGAGAAAGTTATAAAACAACTGAAACGGGCAATAACACCACCTTTAGTGAGCCCGAAGCATTGACCAATATGAACATTAATCTTAATGAAGATATTTTAACTAGCGGTAATACAGTTATCGATGCGGTGAGGGTGAAATTCAGAAATGGAGGAAATAATGCTAAAGACACCTTGGATGCCACAAAACTTTGGAATTACGAAGAGTCTTTTGCTATCGATAGAAACCCAAACTATATGTCCATAGAATCTCGAGCGATGCCAACTGCTCAAGATAGTGTTCCGTTATATTTTGGAAATTCTAAGCTTTTAGCCTATCGCTTGGTCGTTGAACCAGAAAATTTAGTGAACACCAAGGCGTATTTATACGATAGATATTTAGAGTCTAGTACAGAACTACCAACCGATATAGCAACTTCTGTGTCCTTTAACCTTGACCCTTCTATACCAGAATCTAAAGCAACAGATAGATTTGTGATCAAATTTGAAGAAGTGAGCTTAGGCACAGAAGATGTCGTTTTCAACTCTTCTATGGTGGTGTATCCAAACCCAGTGAGAGGAAATACCTTTAGTATTTCTCATCAACAAGCCTTTGATGGACAAGTCTTAAGTCTTAAATTATTTGATCTTCAAGGACGAATGGTGCTAGATCAAGAGTTGACCAATTCTTCTAGAATGACAGTGAATCTGAATAATAGCCTTTCTTCTGGAGTCTATATCTTGAAATTGTCTGATACTAAAAACAGTCAAACCACTAAGCTTATTATAGAATAAATTTGAATACATACTATACCCAAAAAAACTCCTGATTGTTCAGGAGTTTTTTGATTTTATGAAGTCAACTATTACTTTACAGATAAAACTTATCTCAGTACTTTTTTATTTCCCGCCCAGTAAAAAATACAATCTGACTTCGGCTTTAGCCAGGCTTGATGAGATAGTGATGGTTTAATTCTGTTTCAGGTATAATTTCAAACTCTCATTATTAAAATTATTTTCCCTTTTTGTTATTGTTTTACAATAACAATTCATATACTTGTTATCGTAAAACAATAATTTTTAAAGGAATGAAGACAATTTTGGATTTACTTTATGTTGGGGTTCAGCTTTTGCGTTTAGTTTTAAGTGCTTGTATTGTGGTATCTACTTTTTTGTTTTTTAATGGCATGGACCGTTTCATGGCCTCCGACTTCGAATTTGCTCTGATGACTTTGCCTGTCTTTGTTTTTTGGGTGTTTGCTTTCATTGCTCTCAACCGTATTCTAGGAGTTATAAAATGCTGTAAACACCTTAATTACTTTTCACAACCCAACGCCCAATCTATAAAATTCTTGGCTTATGTGCTCATTGTATATGCAATTGGTGTCCCTTTTTTAGAGTTTATGTTCAAAATTGTTGAGCTGGGAAGACTTGAATTTAGTTTCGTTATTGACATAGAATATTCATTTATAAGCCATCTGGCTTTAGGATTGATCCTATTGTTGCTAGCCAAAATAGTAGAACGTGGAAGAGAACTCGAAGTCGATCAAGAACTTACTATTTAATCTATACATTTATGCTTAAAAAATCTAGTTTCAAACTTATTTTCGATATCCTATTTTATACAGTAGTCATTAATGCGATAGCTACATTTATTATGATGCCCATAGAAGGTTTTGATATATCATTTTCAAATTCAGTTTATGAGCCTAAAAGAGAATTTTCATCGTCGATATATATTGCGGCCATCAACGAAATTATTTTTTCTGTGGCCTTTGTTTTTGTAGCGTATCATCTGCGTCGAGCAGCTAGACTATTTATGATTAACGGAGAATTCAAATCTTTTAATTTGGTGAAAAATCTTAAACGTAGCGGCCAATTCTTAATAATTCTAGGATTAAGTCTAGTGGTTAAAAAAATATTTTTGGAGTATCATTTTGAAGTGACTACCCACTTTTTTCAATCCAATTCGATGATCTATCTATTGTTGATTGTCATTGGACTTAGTTTTATACGTTTAAGCAAAATGCTCAAATTATCTATTTTGGCGAAGCAGGAACAAGACTTAACAATTTAAGCCATGTCTATTAAAATTAATCTGGATCAGGTCCTCGAAGATCGTCACATGCAATCGGTAGATTTAGCTAAAGCTATAGGTATTACCAAAGCTAATTTATCCATCTTAAAAACAGGAAAAGCCAAAGCCATAAGGTTCTCGACCTTAGAACGTATTTGCGAGGTGTTGAATTGCCAGCCTGGCGATTTGTTGAGCTTCGAGCCTAAAGATTAGGTTTCACTTGTTTGCGATTTTAGCTTTTAAGAGTAGACTGGTCGACGTGAAAACCATTAGCTATTATAGCTGTTGGTGCTTAATTCAAGTTAGTAAAACAAAGGTTTTTCAGTTTCTAATGCAGTTATATATAACTCTTGATATGACATTCATTTATTCTGAATTGGATCCCGTTACGAAAATGCTTCAGGTAAAACTTTCAACCCCAGACGAAACTTATAAATCAACTTTATGTCTTATGCTGGATGTCTAAAAACTAAGAGGCTTTCTCTGCATAAATTCAGAAGAAAAAAATATAGTGCATAAAAAAAAGCAAGACCCTAGAGTCTTGCTTTAATGTTTGAACAATCTCAAAATTGGATAAAATTTGGGATATTCAAGTTAAATGGATAGTTATGCAAATATGTGTAGTTTTCATCACTTTGAGTTACGGTTTGACCGTACATGTATTACGGTTAAACCGTAAATTTTACTTAGAGTCTTTATTTTCCTCCTCCAATACGTCTAGGATATAAGCATAATGGGCATTTAAGGTCTTATTCTCCGATTCTTTTTTGGACTTAGCAAAGGATTTAAGCTCATTTTGAAGCGCTAGACTCTTACCTTTAAGCTCAAGGGCTAAGCCGTCATCACTCATTAATTCCTTAAGTTGATGTGCAAAATACTTTTGTAACTCACGTTCAACTTGGCCTGGAGCGGTTCTCCCGTAGACGAGATCCTCCGCTAAACGGTCCAAAAGCTCTTGAGGGGAAAGCCCATTTCCAAGTAAAGAGGAGTTGGTATCCCACATTAGATTGAGTCGGTCTGCATCCATAAGTCGATTTAGGACACCTTTATTTAAGCTGATTAAATTCTCGAGTTTTCCCGATTTTGAAAATTTGGAAACCAGCGCGTTATCCATCAACCAATATTGAGGTGTCCAGACATTCTCATTCAGAAAGTCAAGAGCCTTTATCTGCTTGGCTTTATCCACAACTTGATAAGGCTCTCCAGGCTGACCTTTTGTGAGCAAGGTTTCATGAACTCCACCCACGACTGAAGCCACGTGATACACATAGCGGCGGTACACCCCTAGCATTTCACCATAGAGCTCTTCCAGATCTTCATAAGACTGTCCTGAAGTGGTGGTCCATTGGTCGAGATTTTCGGCAACGATTTTAAGATTACTCAAACCATAGGTACTTGCTTGTACAGAATTATCTCCAATATCTTCGGTCTGTGCATCGGGGTCATTGCCTCTCCCACCAAACATATACGTAGGGTCGGTGCTGCGTTCATCTACAAAACTCTTCAAAATCTTTTGATCTTCTTCCGCAGAACTGTTTGGGAAATAGCGGTAACCCCATTCTATCGCATAGTCATCGTAAGGACCAAGTTGTCTTACAAAACGAATGTTTTCGTCGCCAGGTTGTGCGATATAATTATACCTCGCATAGTCCATGATCGTAGTTGCAATTCCGTTTTCTTGGGTAAAGCTTCCCGACCTAAGCGATTCTACAGGGTAGGCAGAACTTGCTTTCATGTTATGAGGTAAGCCTAAGGCGTGACCGATTTCGTGAGAAATCACACGACGCATCATCTCTCCAATTTCTTCCTCTGGGGTGTCTAAAGTTCTGGCTTTAGGATTGGCTGCCCCAGTCTCCAATAAATAGCGATTGCGATAAGACTTTAAGTGATTATGATACCAAATGATATCACTTTCTATAATTTCACCGGTTCTCGGGTCGGATACACTTGGTCCAACCGCATTACGGGTCGTCGACGCTACATACCTTACTGTAGAAAACCGAACATCTTCAGGACTAAAGTCAGGGTTTTCCTCTGCGGTTGGCGCTATTTTAGCCTGAATAGCATTCTTGAAACCCGCTTTTTCAAAAGCGGAATTCCAGTCTTCAATCCCTTTTATAAAATAAGGTCTCCATTTCTCTGGAGTCGCTGGGTCTAGATAGTAGACAATAGGTTTAACCGGTTCTGAAAGTTTGCCTCTAGCATAAGCTTTTTTGTTTTTGGGCTCCAGCCTCCAACGTCTAATGAGTCGAACTTCATCCGATTTTAAAGCATCGGAGCTATAGTTGTATTTTCCCAATCCAAACCAGCCAACACGAGGGTCTTCGTAGCGAACTTGCATAAGATCTTCGGGCAAAGCGATAATGGAATGGTTCACTTGAAAGGTAAACGTATTGGTAGAATTTCCCCGAGGGGGGTTATCGGTGGGAAAGGTAAGCGTATGGGTAATTTCTGTATTCTTAGGAAAACTTTTGGCAGAATTGATGCGGCTACGCTTATCGTCAGCTTTGCCCATTTTATACTCTTTCTTTAATCCGTCGGGGATAATATTAAAGGACGGAGAGTCAGAATTGAAGAACGAAGAGGCCTCAATAACAATATCCTCGCCTTCCTCCGACTTGATTGGGAAGGTCGCTAAAATGGGATTTAAGTTATTTTGAGCGACACTCAGCCTTATGGGATCGTCTTCATCGGCTACATTGGTGGTAGAGACTTGGATGAGATCAATGGATTTTCCCACTTTCACCAAATGAATCAGTTGTTCTGAGGTTTTGGATCCTGCATTTCTGTAGGCCGAATAGTTGGAGGGTAACTGCTTAAGGCGAGTGACCATGAGCAAGTCTTTTTCCAGAACTTCTTTTGGAAACTTCAGGTAAAGGTCATCTCCATCAAAATAAGTAGTGAGGAGACCTTCACTTTTGGGCATGGTATTGAGAATAGAGTCTAAGTTTTTTATGGGCTTATCTTGGGCAACACCCAATTGCAAGCTCAATCCAAAAACGATGAGTAATAGATATTTCATAGGCTTTGTTTTAATATAAGACTGAAAATATACAAAAAAGTTTAAAGTAGTGATTAGCCGTGAGTCTTTAGAGGTGAGTGGTGAGTTTTGAGAGGTGAGTAGGTAGCCGTGAGTTTTGAGTCGTGAGTCGTGAGTCGAGAGGGGTGAGCCGTGAGCCGGTAGCCGTGAGAGGTGAGTTTGAATACATGTCAGTTCGAGTGAATTTTGCTTTTGAAAAAAGTGAAATTTGTATCGAGAACTCGATTAAGCCTAATGGAGGTATTAGAGGTGGATTAGTATAATGGTGTAATGGTGATTGGTGAGTCGTGAGTCGAGAGTTTTGAGAGGTGAGTAGGTAGCCGTGAGAGGTGAGTGGTGGTTAGTATAATGGTGTAATGGTGATTGGTGAGTCGTGAGTCGAGAGTGGTGAGTCGGTAGCCGTGAGAGGTGGATTAGTATAATGGTGTAGTGGATTTTTGGTGAATTTGCCAATAGAGGTGAGTTGTGGACTATATTTCATATTTAAAATTTCAAAATTGACAATTCAAATTTTTTTCTGTTTATGTCAGTTCGAGTGAATTTGACTTTTGAAAAAAGTGAAATTTGTATCGAGAACTCGATTAAGCCTAATGGAGCTATTAGAGGTGAGTCGTGAGTCGTGAGAGGTGAGTCGGTAGCCGTGAGAGGTGAGTTTGAATACATGTCAGTTCGAGTGAATTTCGCTTTTGAAAAAAGTGGAATTTGTATCGAGAACTCGATTAAACACCTGACTTCAAACTACTTCTCGATACAATTTTCTATCGAAAATCACTCGAAGTGACAGCCTTGAGGCGTCAAGTTCCACGATACAAAGAAAAACGGCCTATTGAAAAAAAGTTAAAAATCAAGGAAGCAGCTTGGGAAAAGAGATGAAAATCTGTTTGAATCACGCTTTAGCGTGATGAGTTATTTTTCATCTGTGGCTGGGGATTCCGTAGGATTTTCTAGTTTTTTTCAAACAGCCTAGTCTTTTTTGTTTCTTTTTTGGGCGATGCAAAAAAGAAAAGAGAGAGTAAATGATATAGAAAGCTTAATTGAAAGGTTTAATAGCCGTGAGAGGTGAGTGGTGGTTAGTATAATGGTGTAATGGTGATTGGTGAGTCGTGAGTCGAGAGTGGTGGATTAGTATAATGGTGTAATAGTGTAGTGGTGTAGTAGTATAGTGGTGAGTCAAAATAATTAAGAATTGATAATTAAGAATTTCTAATTCAAAAAGTATTTTTATTGAAGTTCAAGGTGAGAAATTTCTCGATACAAAGAAAACGGCCTATTTTTTATGGAAGTTAGAAAACAAAAAAGTGGTGAAGAAGGGATAAAGGAGCAAAGCACTAGTGAAACGGTTTGCTTTGCGTGGAGGAGCCGCTTTTGTAGTTTTCAAAGACATAAAAATAAGCCTAGTCCCCAAAGCTTTGGGGATTGGTTTCTCCCGACACCTCGGGATTGGGCGATGCAAAAAAGAAAGAGAGGTTAATTCTATCTAAAGCTTAAACAAGAAATTACTTAAAGCCTAAATATATTACTTAAACAGATTCCGTATCGCGCTATCGCTTGCACGGAA
Organism: Psychroflexus gondwanensis ACAM 44; assembly: GCF_000355905.1. Taxonomy (GTDB): domain Bacteria; phylum Bacteroidota; class Bacteroidia; order Flavobacteriales; family Flavobacteriaceae; genus Psychroflexus; species Psychroflexus gondwanensis. The sequence goes on along the minus strand of NZ_APLF01000025.1, from coordinate 38 downwards.
TTTCAAGCTTCTCAATACAAAGAAAACGGCCTATTTTT
>NZ_APLF01000024.1 GCF_000355905.1 Psychroflexus gondwanensis ACAM 44 | reverse complement strand
CGAAGTGCAACGGAGTCGAAGGGAGTCCAGCCTGCCCGTCCTACTGGAACAGGTAGGCGGGTCCCCGCTACTAAGAAAAGCTTCACAGAAATGTGAGGCTTTTTTTTATGGGTTGGGTACAACATAGGTACAACATTTCAATATTTTTCTTACCCTCTTTAATTCGATATGATTTAGTATCAAATACTGATATAATGTATTTTTCAGCTTTGTTTTAATAGAATTTAGTTATAAATCCATTCAGCATACTCCCCTTTATTTTCAAAAAACTACATTTCGAGTAAGATAAGCGAGTAGTAATAGCAAACATTTGTTGCTTTGAATTATTGAATTTAGGATTGGTTTCTCCAATGACATACAACGTTCTTGTTTAAGGTTAGTGGCGTGGAGTAGGGGCGAGAACTTGTTGGCTCAACGCTCGTTTTAATACTGCTTAGGTTTTGTTATTATTTGTTTTTCAATGGCCTCCAAATAGGTTCTTATTGAATAGTTTTCGCAATGTCCGCAAGTCGGTGAAAATAAAATTTCTGCATCAGATTTAGGATTGGTGGTAGACCTCAAATAACTGTCAAAATCACGCATAGCATTATTCAAATAATAATTATCCATATCACCCATCCAGATGTGAATCTTCCCTTGAATTTTTGGCCCTAGTTCCGACCAGTTCTCTTGTGCATATTTTAGCAGGTCGTATTTTTTCCAATGTTCTGCAACGGTTGGATCAATAGTTCCGGTAATGGGATCAAATAGGGGCATAGGTAAACCATTTTTGTCTCTTGGACTATATACCGCATTCCACCCTCCCCATTGATTTCGAGAGGTGATGTAAGAATTGGTATATCCTTCAACATTTTCCGTCTGAACTTCTTTTTTAATGCTAAACTCAGGTTCTCCCATTGTATTTCTTTTACTCGGGCGTTCTATTGAATTGTCGTTATAAAAGGCATTTTTATTCTCGTAGATGTTGATGAGTTGCATTTTGTAGAAGGATACGGGGTCTGCACTGTAAGAAAAACAGCCGCCAAAATCATCAGGATAGTATAACTGTAATGCTAAAGAAACCCAACCACCTGTTGAACAACCAGCGGTAAAACGAGCTTCCGAAGTACCTTCTGTTCTATATGTTTTGTCAATTTCAGGAATAATTTCTTCAATCAATGCGCTGCCATAGGGTCCATTGTTTTCAGAATTAAGCTGATAAGAGTCGCCAAACTGTCCATAACCATCTAGGAATACTGTTATGATTTGTGGAGCATCTTTCGATGTCCACCAGGTTTGCATGGTTGAATCTTGGACTATTTGATTAACTCGCGTATATCTCGAACCATAACCTCCAATACTATAGCAAACAGGATATTTCTTTTTAGGATTATCTGCATAACCTGATGGAAGGAGCACAGCAGCATTAATACTAGTGGATTTATCCCACCATTGAGAGAGCACTTGACTTTCTAGTGTAAATTTCTTTATTAGATCATGTTCAACCAGGGTAGATTTCTCACCACCTTCATCAAATTCTGCTGAAATTTCTTGAGATTTTTCATTTGTTAACTTTACTGCTTTTGTAAACATGCTATGCGGATGTTCTGCACGATTTTCTATTTTAGATTCATCCCAGCGAACTTGAAGGTAATAGGTCTTAAACGGAATGTTATTTAATGTCCAATTTGCAGTAGATGTCCAACTGGTATTTGAATCTATTTCCAATATTTCATCTTTTTTCCAATTTTTTACATTGAGACCGAAAACCCAAGTGCTATCTTGATTTGCCGAAAAACTTATGGGCTGTCTGTTGCTTTTTAATGTGATATAAACCATTAATTTACCCGTGCCTTCAAAGGAGTCTTGCATTTCTGGTGCGATGGAAAGTTTAAAGGACATATCTTTTTTATTTTGCCCAAAAGAGGAAAAAAACAAAAAGGAGAACAGCAGAATACTTAGTGTTTTAGTCATATTTGTTTAAATTAATGATAATACCCCACATAAACCTTTTCAAATCTTTAGTATAGGGCATATGTCTATAAAGGTTTTTTTTAATTGTCATCTAAACTAGCACATCTCTATATTTTATCCTAGGGGCTATCTATTCATCGCTAAATTTTGAGTTTAATGAACAACGGTAATTTTTAAGACCCTTTGGCCGCGCTTTTGAAAACAAGTCTTTTATCGTTGGCAGGAGTTGAAGGATAGTTAAAACAAGCTTTTATTATGTTTCTCTGCCGTTTAAAAACCCGTTGGTCTTACTGTTAGTTATCAAGTTAAAATTTATTTTAATTCCTACTTAAAGCTACTCCCGATTTTCTGCTAAAGGTGAAATCATAATGTGTGCTCTATGTGTTCCGGGATTCATAAGCCAAGGATGGTTTGAGGCGGTTGGCACTTTTGGCAAACCGGTAGATTCTGATGTAGCCCAAGGCAGATATACCACATAGCGGAGTTGGGCTCCTTCAACTTTTGAGGTTTCAGAGTCATATAGGGTGTTTGCCCCAGAGTAGACGTGCAATGTCGATCCAGTAGGTATATTAAGCTGACCTGATTTCATCTCTGCTTCCCGGGTATCATAGATTTCTTTTGCTGACTTTCCTTCTGCTCTTAAGGCTCTCCCTCTTGCCATAAAGGGTTCGAGGTCTTTGTGATAACATGAGGCACTAAATCCCTCCTGATTAGGATTATCTGCAAGCACTATAAATTCATTATCGCCTTCCCTCATCGTTACAAATTCACCTTTCATGTTATATCCAATAACCTTACATCCCGATCTACTTTCTTCGGGAGCAGCCATTAATGCTGTTGCGATTAAAGCCTCATCGGTATCAATAGCCTTTAATTGTTTATCGATACCATTCGATGTGCTTTCTGTTACAGTTTCCGCTGCAGAGGGTTCCTGTAGTGAGGTTTCTGTTTTGTCTGAGCTATTACAAGAAATCAATAGTCCTGTAAAAACAAATGCTGTAATTATACGTTTCATGCTTTTATTTTTTTTAGTCGGTTATACTATTCTAAATAGCAGATGGTTTGCTGCGTTGATTAAAACTCTAATTTATTACTAAGATAGCATTGTTTTTTTTAAAGTAAATCGTTTTTTATTTCATTAAACTCATTATTTCCTTTTTAAAACCTTCTGATTTAACCAAGTAATCAAAAATGGCGTGTCCGTTTTCTGTCCTAGTGATTAAAAATCCTCACATGAGGTTTTCAAATTTTTATTACCTCGCCCCCAAAGGGAGCGAAAATCCTAAGTCAGTTGCTGGTTTAAGAATAACGCCACCCCTTTAGTCACGATAATTATATGGAGGGCAAAGTGGTATTCGATTGGTAATTAATGTTTAGGGATGATAACGGGCATACACTATGAATAATAGCGTTTATAGATATAAAAAAAGCCGCTCCTATTTGGGAGCGACTTTTCAGTAATTTTATAAATATTATCCTCTTTTATGACTTCTTTTTGAGCCAGTTGAACGATTTGCGTTTCTATTGGAGCTTGTTCTAGAGCTTCTAGCTTGCGTATTTCTCGACGTAGCATTTTTCGAATTTACAGCAGTGTTATTTCTGTCTGATGATCTTGTAGTCGCCTTACTTCTCCTTGGAGTTGTATGGCGAGTTGATCTTGTAACCTGTTCTCTGCTATTGATTCTACTATTACGAGTCACTGCTTTTTCTGAACGGTTCACTCTGTTACCAACCTTAGCATTTGTGTTTCTATTAGCTCTAGGTGTAGCTGAATGTTTTGTTCTCTTATCACCTGCGTTTAGTGTTGCAGATCTCGATGTGCTTCTAGTATTTCTAGCAGTAGCCGAGATACTTCTATCACTTCTATTGTTCACAGCTTCTCTATTTATTCCATTTCTTGAAGAAGATCTTGTACTTGCAGCAGTGGTGTTACGTTCACTCGTTCTGTAAGTGGCAGCGGTACTTCTATTATTATTTCTAGTCACTTGACTTCTTCCGGTAGCAATAGCTTGTCTGCTTCTCGACACCCTATTGTTTACTGCTACGGCTCTACCACGGGCATCGCGTTGTCCTCTTTCAAAACTTCTATAATTCACCCGGTCATAAGGTCTGTAGAAGTCTCGTCTCACATTTGATCGCGCATAATACCCATTATAATAGGAGGGCGTATTCCAGTAGTTTCTGTGATAAGACCAGGCATAGCGTAGTGGGAAATATGATAATCTGTAGGGCGTAGTGTAAACAATACATCTATTCAACAACGGGACACTATAGTAATTGTGCCATGGTTGGTAAATATAGTTTCTATTATATACATTAATGTATCCGCTATAATAATCGATGACACCAGGTCTACTGTAGAAAACATTCATGTTACCTATACGGTTAATATAACCACCACGGTAGTTTATAAAAACGTCTCCTATCTGATTAACACGGCCATAAGAGTCATAGAAAACAGGTGTTTCTTCTATTTGTATAACAGCGCCATAAGAATCATACTGAACGAAGCGGTTGTAATTATAACCAGTGTTGAATGACACTTGTAGGTTTCCAGTGTTTACATTAAGATTGGTGCCATTTCTACCTTGCAAATAGTTAAAATCAAATTGACCATCAGGAAATACAGCAAACTCGATTCCATTTTGATTAAAAATAAAGTTATTGGTATAATTACGGTAGCGGCTGTTATTTTCTGCATTCGAAAAACCAATTCCAAACAGAAAAACGAGTGTAAGAGTTAATAGCTTTTTCATAATTATAGGTATTAATATCAGCACTTCTTTGTACTGATACTAATACCTATTCAACCAGCATGCCAAACTATCAAAAGCTTGTGTAACATACGATAGCAGCAGTATTTTTAATAGTGTATAAGGCTTTAAATCAGGTATTTAAATTTATTTTCTTGGAACAGTAATTTTTTGAAAATAACTGGATACTTAGGAATTTAAACCTGTGTAGAATTATCGTTTTTGAATCCAAACCAAGGATTGCGTCTAGTTGTCCAACAAGAAATATCACTTTGCATCTAACTACCAAAAACTCAAAAACAAAGCGACCAGTAATAAAGGAACTTAGGCCTGTTATCCTTCATACACAGTAGCAAGTGTGTTTTCTGCAAAGTCTTTACTGCAGTTCTTGCCGAAGCAGTATATTAAGCGCCAGCTAGTAAAGAGTTTTCAATCTTAAATTTCGCAGTTATTTCTGAGCAGTTGTTAGATAAAGTTCCATGTCTAAAACTTTATAAAATCTCCTTGCTTATCATAAAACAAAGCCTCTTGTTTTAGTTCTTCACCCGATTTTTCTTCGTTTAAATCTAGTCTTCGTAAAACTTATAAGTTGAGTGGAATAAAGTATGCTTATAACGATTATCTAAAGTGTATAAATGAATATCCGTAATATCACCTAAACTTTATATTGAATCCGAATATCGCTTTTCCCCAACCCTAAAGGGTGTCGATATTCTAAAATCTTCAACTAAGTTAGAATTTTTGCACCCTTTAGGGCTGAGGTAATAAAAATTCGGGCTCAATAAGTGTAATATTTTTTCATTAGGATAAAAAATGGACATACAAAAGTGTATTATTATTTAAATGAGGGCGAAATTATAATTTGTATGAAAATAGCGAGGCTAAACTAATTTAATAAACCATAAAAAAGCCGCTCCTGTTTGGGAGCGGCTTTTCAAGAGTAAAAAAACTATATTACTTCTTTATCATCCGTTTTATCACGATTTTTTGTTCTCCTTCAATGGTGATAATATAAACTCCAGCAGCTAGTTGGGAAATATCAAACTGTTTTTGAGAAGCCATGTCAGAAAGGTTTATGACTTGCACGGTTTTTCCGTTTATATCTTTGATAGTAGCTTGTTGTAAAGTGGAATTATCTTTGTTAAAAAGAGTAATAGCCTCACCAGCAGGGTTTGGGAACAAAATGATGCCGTTATCCATAAATAGGTCGTCTATAGCTAAAGTAGAGCTTACCAAATCTAGACCTACCAACACGGGATCGTGATCTGAGGCTCTAAAAGCATTTGCCTCGTAAATAGGAAGCGCACTAGATTCTCTTTGGAATGAAGCTTCTGACGGATCTTGGATATCATCATTATAATCAAAAAGACTTATCTCGTCAGCATTGATGTGCCAAACCGTAGTTCCAGTGATTTGATCTGCTAAACTTTTTGTAGACAAGGCATAATCTAAATTCCCTAACTGTCCATCGAAGACATACCCATAACCCTCTGGTCCTTGATAGTCTGCAATAAGATCGGTAAAGTCATCAGTAGTCCCCTCAATATCATCACTTCCAAAAAGAATGGTATCGATGGGATCTTCCTTTTGATAAGAATTCAAATCCCCTATAATTAAGTAATCTGGATCTTCACTATCAGTAGGATCCGTCGCTAACCAATCTACAAGGGCCGCAGCAGCTTCAGCTCTGGTAAGGTTGCAGTTCCCTGCACCATCATTTAAATCTGGATCTCCAGAACACGAAGAACCTTTCGATTTTAAGTGATTTACTGCTATAGTAAGAATACCTTCTGTAGAAATTTGTTTGAAGGTTTGCGCTAGAGCAGGACGGTTTTTGTTATCATTAAAACGGGGATCTACAGAAGCATCTAGGATTGCAGGTGTCCCTTCTAAACTCACAGTTGCCGTATTATAAATAAAGGCTACAGCAATTTGGTCTGTCCCTATAACTCCAGCATCCACCGCTACATAAGTAGTTCCACATAGGGTATTGATGCCATTAAGACCATTCAACAAATCGTCAAGAGCAGTGGTGCCATTGTTTTCAATTTCTATAAGGCCAACAATGTCTGCATTCAAACCACAAATAGCGGCAGCAATTTTCTCACGCTGGCGATCTAATTCTGCTGTTGAATTCGCTCCTCTTTCATTTAAAGTAGTAAAGTAATTTAAGACATTGAAGCTGGCTACTTTTAGGCTTCCTCCTACATCTTCTGGTGAAGCTATTCTTGGATTTGTACTTATAAAGTCGTAAGTAAACGTATCTAAAACGGGTCTAATTCTCCAAGCGTTTGTACCATTTTGACCTGCAAAAGACCAATGCATAATTCCCGTGAGATTGCTTATTTGGTCTCCACCACGAATTAAGTTGGTATTGCTGAGTCCTGGGCGAGGCCAAAAATAGGACTCGTCGGTTGGGCCGCTAGTAGTGCTGTTTTGGATATTATTATCATCATCCAAAATAACGCGTGTAGATTCTATTTCTCCAAGATAAGCCGCATAGCCAGTAACACTTGGTTCATTAGCATCTGTGAATTGCTTTGCTCTATTATTTGCGGTCAGCACTAATTGGCCATAGCGTGCGAGTTGGAAATAATCACTCACTACTAGGTCTGTTGAGTAGGTGATGAGCATGTTTTCTACACTTTCGTAAGTAGCTTCCATGTTTGTGCCAGCAGGAGCAGGGAGTGTTAATGGAGCGGGCGTAGGTAACGTGTTTCCAAAACTGATAATACTGATAGCTTCATCTCCAGTAGCCTCGATTTGGGTAGACCCAAAGGACTCTACAACATTTCCAGACACTTCCACGCGATCTCCAACAGTGACATCGACAGGGCAAGTTAGGCAAAACACAAATAAACCTTCTGAAGTCATCAGGTCGGCATCAGCATCTGCATCTTCTTCCTGAATAAAGAATCCAGCTAACTGGTTGTCCGCTTGGTAATCTCCAATTACAATAGCATTTACAGTTACATTCGTTTTTACTAATGGACTTGTTCCTGTATTTCCTTGTACTTCGCTGATGAGCACTGTAAGGGGTTCGACTACTCCACAATCGTTCACTAAGCCTGCAGTAGAGGGTGAAGTACACCAGGTGTTATTTAAATCTTCAGAGGTTTCATCATCGCCATTCACGCCGTTTCCAGCCTCAGATATTTCGCTGCCCTCCGTTAGATCTTGTCTTTGGTATGAATCTCCATTACCATGTCCAGAGGCCGACACTACTACTTGATTTGCAAGGGGTGTATCGTTGGCGTAAGTACTCTCTAAGGCATCTGCATCTGGACCATCTATACTAACTCCTGTTTTATCTACAGCTTCATTAGAATCTCCCCAAAGGACATAATCGAGATCGGTAACGAGATCACTTTCACCATCCCAGTAAAAAAGAATCGCTACTTCACCGCTATTGCTTAAACCTCCTTGGTTATTTATAGATCCTGAAAGTCCTTCTAGCATATCTGGGATACCATCTGCGGTTGCACCATCTTCATAAAGCTCATAGGTTGGAGCAATTCCATAGGTTAAATCGTAATCTTCAGAACCGCTAATGGCTATGGTCTGGTATTCTCCTGCAGCAATTGTTGCACCAGTAGGAAAACGAGCCAAAAAGTCTCCGAAGCCTCCGCCGCCAGCGTTGGTTCCCGTAACAATATTATAATAGTAGGTGCTACTTCCTGCAAATGTTGCATCGGTAAGATATATATCTGTTAAATCTACTGGTGTTGAATTTGGGTTATAAATTTCTATAAATTCACCAGCAGTAGGAGTAATGGTGACTTCACTCAGCAACAAAGGCAACACAGTACTAGTTTCTCCTTTGATGCTAATGTTGTCTATTCCAATAGGTTCTGAACCACTTGGTGTACCACTCCAGATTAATCGAATGCTAACCGAAGCAGCTGATAATCCATTGAATAGGGAAGAAGTATACGTATCAAAAGCCCCTGTTATTGGATCAGATTTATCCAAAAAGCCTGCGGAACTTAAACTGCCATCTGTAAACAATTCTAAGGGATCGTTTAAGTCTGGCACAAAACCTCCATCCAACGCCCGGTATGTTTTCGAAGTGTTCTCGTTGGTTACTGCTCTAAAAATTTCCTGAAATTCGCCTCCATCAATAGCGGCTTCAATTAAAAAACCATCGCTAGAACTAGCTTCAAAATCGCCAATCGCTGCTAAGTCTATCTCTATAGAGCTAAGCGTTGCAGCACCCCAACCAGAAAATGTCCAAGTGGCGCTGTTGGGTGGACCTGCTACAGCATCCGCATCGTTTAAGGCGAAAAAACCAGTAGAATTTTGTCCTACAAGACCAGAGGTGTCGCCAGGAAAGTTATCTCCCGTTCTTGCACCACTTACATCTGCTTCGGTATCGTCTGCTACATCAAACGGCATTCCATTGCCGCCAGCTTGGCCATCTACTCGACCAAAAACATCACCTCCAGTTCCTCCTGCCATTCCGTAGTCTGCTACGTTGGCAGAAGTGCTAAGGTTTAAGGAGTTGTTATCAAAATCTTCAAACCCTAAAGTTGTTTGTGCATAATTTGCTGTGACACAAAGAAAAAGGGCTAATACATAGTACAAGGGTAGTTTTCTTTTCATTTTTAATCTTTTAATTTTAGTTAGTTTTAATAATATCAGCTTGCTAATAATACTGCAAGCGCTGTGATTGCTGTCAAAACTATACTTTATTTATAAAATGACCTCGTAGGTTTTAGAAGGTTAACCTAGTGATAATATTAAGGTGTTTAGGAGCTTTGTTTTAGGAAGTTAAGCTAGCTTTAAATCACATTTGTATATCAATCGAAATAACATAAGATAAAAAAGTTATTGTCTTCGCAAAGACCTAGATCTCGTTAACATTTCAAACCCGATAAAGGAACCGTAGAAATTTGATATCTTGAACTAAAATTATTAATTAATGTGTTTCCATACCTCTCAAATCCAAAAAGTAGAGCAACTTGAAAAGCAGTATAAGGTTAAACTCAGCGATGAAAGTCAGCGTGAGTTATTCGACCAGTCCCGTTACCATATCAACGGGTTTACACATTCTCAACTCCTTATCATCCCGCAAGAGAAGCCCAGTGTCCTTGCAGCAGCGACTTGGGGCATTGCTCCAGAAAATAAAAAAGTGAGTGAGCTAAAAGCCTATTACAAAGAAGCGGTGAAGTTTGGAGGGGGGCTTAATGCAAGAGCGGAGAAAGCTTTTGAGCACTTTTTATATAGACAGTCCATTTTTACAAAGCGATGTATTGTTCCTGTTTCTGCCTTTTATGAGCCTCACGATCACAAAGGGAAAAAGTATCCATTTGTGTTTAAGCCTAAGTCAGAAGACTCTCTATCCCTTGCAGGGTTATACTCCCGCATAGACAATAAAGTCACCTTTACCATCCTAACTCAAGAAGCTTCTCCCTTGTTTGCTAAGATCCATAACAAAAAGAATCGGCAACCCGTTATTTTAAATGCTGAGCAAGTCAATGAGTGGTTGGATAATGGCTTAAAGGAAGAAGGGATTGCAAATCTATTAAAGGCTCACTTTGATGAAGACCAACTTAACCTCCATACCGTCAGCACCGATCTCTTTCACCCCAAAGTCAATTCGGATGTGGAAGAAATTTTGGATAAGGTAGAGTATGGGGAGTTGACGGTTTGAATGAGGTGGCTGGGAATAACAAAAAGAATCGGCAACCCGTTATTTTATTTTTTGATTATTTTTTTTGTCCTATAAAATTTATCTGATTCAACTTTAATAAAGTAAATCCCAGAATTGATTGATTTTGGGATATTATTTAATTCAATTGTTTGAGATGAATAATGTTGCTGATTTTCATAAACTATTTGACCTAATATGTTTGTAATTGTTATAGAAATCTTTTTGTTTTCAAGTTTTTGGGGTATAGCAATGTTAATGTTTTCATCAAACGGATTTGGGTAAACTAAAATTTGTTTCTCATAAAAATCTTCATCACTTAATCCTTTGCTTACGGTGATATTAATTTCTGTAAATGAAGATTCTCCACAGTCATTTATTTTTTTTACTTTCAATGTATGTAATCCTTCTGTTTCCCATAAAACTTTAGTTTTATAATAACTCGTGTTATTATCTATTATTAATGTGCCTCCACTGTCTAGTATCCATTCTGTTGTTGAAAATAAATCAACAGGTATGATATATTCTTCTTCTGTATTAATTAAAGTATTTTCATTACCAAATATTAGTTCAGGTTCAGAAGGGGTGTATTTTTTTAAGTTTTGAATAAAATTATAATCCCATAAGAAAATATTATCTTCATCTTCTACATATATATTAGGATAAGAACTATTGTAATCTGCCCAAAATCGTTGTGACCAAGTTAATCCATTATCATGAGAAATATAAAGATTACCACTGTTATCAAGTATCATGAAAGAATCATCATCTATTGCTTTTATTTTATTAATAAAGTAAGTAGTGTTTCTTTCAATTAGATTCTGATTGATAATATCATATATGAAAATTTTACCTCCAGAATAGAAGTAAATTTTATTCAGATTAATGAAATCAAATCTATCATATTGCAGATTATGTGAATACCCCGAAATTTGTACTACAAAATCCCAAGTCATTCCACCGTCATTTGTTTTGTAAATAATTGGTCCTGAATTTGTAGAACTTCCATATAACATAAAATTATTCTCGTCAATGAATTGGTATTTTCTCGTGGTTACGTCACTAGGTGTTGGAATTAAATTCCAAGTTAAGCCTTTATCTGTGGAATGATGTATGCTTCCAAAACCAGAAATATATAAGTCATTGACTGATGCCTGAGTAAGGTTGCCTACTGTATAATTTGTATCGGACGGTAAATCAGTGATGTTTAAAATTGGACCGTCTGTCCACGTTGCTCCTTTATCATAGGATTCTGATATAATATATCCTTCTCCATTATTAGGATTAGAATATCTCCAATGACTGATATAATTATCTTCTGCATACAAGGTAAAACCAATAACGTCATCAGTCTCATATACTCTTTTCCAAGTGGATCCTTTATCTTCAGAAAGTAAGATTGAGGAATGAGTATAATAACCTACACTAACTACAGAGTAAACATACTCATCTTCATTTATTTTCTTAAAATATGTTGCATTATTAGAATTACCCTCTCTTGGTGAACCACTATCGAGTTGAGTCCAGCTTGCTCCTCCATCTATAGTTTTAAATATAAATCTTCCCATATTTGGTGAGCCTTGTTCTTTCTTGCCAACGGCAAATCCAATATTATTATTAATAAAATGAATATCAGTAACATATCCGTCTTGATTCAAACCAAATTCGTCAACATTACCTCCGTTTATGCTGGTTTTCAAAATACCACTATAAGCATTAATTGAATAAAACATAAAATCATTATTTACAGTAAAAGCACCAGTTGTCCACTGAATGTAATAACTTGTCTGCGACCAAGAATTCCCACCATCTATAGTTTTATATATATAATTGCCACCACTTAAATATGCAGTTTGCGAATCTATAAATTGTAATTTTTGTATGTATGAGTTTGATGGATTATTTACTTCCAGCCATGTTTCTCCTCCATCAATAGTTTTATAAAACTCATTGCCTCCCCAAAGAAAACCAATATTTTCATTTAGAAATAATATATCATTTGGACTAAAATTTCCATAATCAATTGAAGAAATGTTTGATGTTACTTCAAACCAAGTCTCCCCACCATCAATTGTTTTGTACAAAAATGCTTTGTCATTGACTAAATAATCATTTACACCAACTAGATACCCCAAATCATTATTAATAAAATCGACTCCTGTAAAGTTTTCTAGACCATTAATACCTATTCTTCTTTCCCAATCTATTCCCTTGTTTTCAGTGAAAAGAATAATTCCATCTGCACCAAAAACAAATGCTTTGTTAGAATCAATTAACTCAATATCATTCAATGGTTTATAACTAAAGGCCTGGTAATGAGGAAGTTCATATGTTACCCAAGAAACTCCACCATTATTGGTTGTCAGTAATGAAGAACCTCCAATTACAAAACCATTATTTTCATCCCAAAATCTAACATCAGAAAGCGCACTTATCTTATTTTCAATATATTGACCACATTGAGAATATGATTCAGAAAAAAGCAGAAACGTGATAATTATTGCTAATATATTTTTCATCTATAACATTTTTCTCAAGTTACATAGAATGTCTATATAAACCCTATTCAAATTATTATTACAGGGTGTATATCTAATATAGCACGTATTTTTATTTTCAACTAAACTAATATTTTCATACATATTATCCAATGGACTTTTTATTATTCTCTAAAACTGTATTCTATTACCCAAATTCACAAAATCAGTCTAATGGATAGTTGAAATTTAATATCTTGAACCAAAATTAATGATCAATGTGTTTCCATACCCCTCAAACCCAAAAGGTAGAGCAACTTGAAAAGATTACTTTACAAAAAAAACCTGCACTAACACCAATGAATGGTTTAGGACTTAGCAAAGGAGCTAAATGGGTTATAGGAACAGGAGGCTCAGCAGCTGTGTATGATTATTATTATCAAAAACTTTTCTAATGAAAATTCGACTTATTTATAATAAGCATCCTTACCAAAGAGATATGAATAAATATTTGTTCAATGATTTAAAGAGCGATAAAATATTTAATTATTACCTCCTTGCCTATGTTTTAATTCTCATTCTGTTCATTTTGAATAAACTATTAATCATAAATTTTATACCTGAGGTAATTGAATTTTTTACATACGTGCTGGGTGGGGGGATAGTTTTGATGCTTCTTTATACGCTTGTTCATTACCTTATAAAATCTAAAGAAATCAAGAAAACTTCTTATTCTCTACCAAACAAAGAGGAGTACATTCTATTTGAAGATGAATGTGTAGAATATTCTTGGAATCATATGGTATACAGGGTTGAACTTGATTCTTTTAAAAAACTATCAGTTTTGGATTCAACACTGTTTCTTATTCCAAAAAACAAAAAATCCCCTCTACTTCGAATAAACAAGAGTGAAATTACTTCGGGAGATTTTGAACAAATTATAGAGTACATAAAACAAAAATGGAACAAATAAATTAGTACCGCTGATAAAAAGATTGGTGCTTATTTTTATACATAAGCTTTCTTAGCTTTCGCATCTCTAATCATTGTAATGATTAGCCTGAACAAAAGGTTCTGCGTCTCTGTATCGAGGTCCTTCATATCCTGTAGTTGCTTTAATGTTTTTTTGTCAAAAAAACCGCTCACTCCTAAGCCTACGAGGTAGTCTAGCGAAACCCCAGAGGCGTCTGCAATTTTTTAGAGATTTCAATAGATGGTATGGCATCGCCACGCACGTACTTACCTACCATTATTTGTGAAATATCAGTTTGTTTAGCGAAGTCGCTTTGCCACCAACCATTCTCTTTTCTTAACTCGGCTATGCACTTACCTACATTCATAACTACAGGAGACTATTGTACCTAAAACTTGTTGATTTTTTAATCTATTTCAGGAAAGTGAATACCATAGTCTTAATGTTTTAATAAGTTACTTGCTAAACACAGTCAAAATGGAGATTTTAATTACCTTAAAAGGAATTGAAAATATACTGTTATGGAAATTGAAAAATTTATTTATTGTCTTGAAGCCGTTCCAGATATAGATACTGCGGAAAGTACTGAAGTTGTAAAAATCTTAGAGGATATTGCTTTAGTACAAGATATTACGAGTATTTATAAAGCTTGTGATACCATAGAGGGATTGGAGGAGAGCTTGAGTAACTTGCTGTATGAAGATCATAACTTTAAAGATTATGAAATTATTTACCTCGTTATTCCAGGGGAGGCGAACAATATTCTGCTAAATGACTATTATTATAGCATTGAAGAGATTGCAGAACTTTTTGAAGGTAAAATGACTGGGAAAGTCATACATTTTGCTAACCAAAAAGTCTTGGATCTCACCGATGAGGAGTCACAGTATTTTTTGGATGTTACTGGCGCACGAGCTATCTCGGGTTACGGATCTACCCCTAGTAAAATTTCAAGCACCATTACAATAGACAGAGTTTTCTTTAGTATGTTTCAGGAAAATGATGATCTAGCGGAAGTCGTGGAGTCGATGTTTCAAAAGCATTATAATCTCTGTAAATTACTCGATTTCAGATTGTATTATTAGAAAAAGGCCTGCACCAATTCTTCTTCAGAAATAGCATTAAAATAGTCTGAGCTTTTTAAATCCTGCAAAGCAGCTAGGAGTTTCTCTTTCTGATGTTCTTTTCCTATCAAATCCTCAATTAGTGGTTGCAGATCTTTATTAACAAAGAAATCTCCAAAAATTTCTAAATCGGTAATCATTCCTTTTTCCACATTAAAGTGAACCTCCACAAAGCCTCCTGGGGTTTTTATGCCATTCTTTAAACTGTAGTTGGGAGAATATCCATAGTTCCAATGCCACTGGCTGTACTTTTCGTCTGCTAGTTTTTGAATAGCCGCTTTATCAAAAGCATTGATTTCATAGGGAACAGCATCGGGATACAAATGTGTAACGTGCTTTAATACACGTTCGCCAAACTTTTCAACGCCGATGTCCTCATCTAAATGACTGGAGATATTGGTGACTCTACTTTTTACCGACTTGCGCGCTTTGCCCTCAAACTTTAAGGGATTTACGTTCAGAGCATCCGATATATCTTGTATTTCCGAGGCATATAATAAAGTTCCATGGTGCAAAACCCTTTGCTTTTGGTGGTAAATATGCTCGGCATTTCCCGAAAACTTCTGTCCATCGATTAATATATCATTCCGACCAGAAAAATTAGCTTCCACACCAAGTTGGGATAGCACATCTATAATAGGCTGATTGTATTTTTTAAAATCTACTTTAGCGCCTTCATCACCATATCCCATTATAAAGGTATAATTAAGGTTGCCCAAGTCATGATAAACCGCACCGCCACCTGTAAGCCTGCGTACTACACTCACACCCTTCTCTTTTACATAATCCACATTTATTTCAGCCAAAGTATTCTGGTGCTTTCCTACTACAATGGTATTGTCGTTTTGCCAAAGCATAAAAACGTTTTCCTCAAAATTCTTTAGAAAATAGTCTTCCGTGGCTTGGTTGAAAAAGGGGTCGAGGCTTTTATTGAGTATGCAAAGCATGTAATTGTATTTTAATTTTTAAAATCATACTAATATAAAACTCATCCACCAAACCCCATACTATTTTGGCATTTAACCTTATAAATTGAGAGATGTTATATTTATGAATCTTAAATAACTGAAATAGTCATCTCATTAAATGAAGTACTAAAACCGAGAGAAGATAACAGCATAGATGACTCTCTCTAATCGGCGCAAATGAATTCCATGCCTTTTTAAAGGTAAAATGATAGGGAAAGAAAGCCGTTTTGCCAACAAAAAAGTCTTGGATCTAATTCATAACGAGTCACGGTGTTTTAGATATTTCTGATTCACAGGCTATTTCAGGAGAGAACATCAAATGTCTTTAGGCCTCGCCTCACAAAGGGAAAAATTATTGGTTTGTGTTTAAATCTAAGACAAAGACTCTGTATATCTTTATTTTCTATACATCCGCATAGAAAATAAAGTCACCTATACTATCAAACTCAAGAGTAATACCCCTTGTTTGTAAAACATCCATAACAAAAAGAATCGGCAGTTCACTAGTTCAGATATTGAGAAAGTCAAGATATAGCTGGATATTGACTTAGAGAAAGAGGCGATCGCTGATCTTTTAGACGCTCACTTTGATGAAGATCACCTTAGCTAACATCCAAATAGTAGGGATTTCTATTATCCTAAAGTCAATTCTGATGTAGAAGAGATTTTGGATAGGGTAAAGGATGAGGAAATGAAAGTCTAGGGTGAAAATAAGGCTTTAAAAACCTCCTTTTGCATAAATCAGCAGCTTATCAATGGGTGAATATAAAAGCTGCTGAAAAAATTTATTCCACCACTTAAATTTATTTGGTTTGCTTCAAAAAAATGATCCTTAAGCAATAAGAGGATTATATAAGTTCACAATTTTTTAAAAAAAAATGAGAATTTCATTTAATGAACTATTAGTGTTTTTTTTTGCTAACAAAAAGTTAAAAACTAAAAAAAGTTTTCAACGTATTTAGTCTATTTTTTTAAGATTTTGAAAATGCATTTATAGTGTCTCTACATTGATTTTACTTATAATTTCATTAATAGATGTCTAGTTTACAGTAGTTTAAAATTATATCGAAAAATTGCTAAATCTAGTATTTCGTGTTAAAATTTATTTAAAGATTAATTTCTAATCCTAAATTTATCACAAATTAAAAACATAAAAAATGGAAACGCACATTAGATCTCCTACGAACAAAAGTAATGTTAGAACTACTTAATTAGAATTTTAAAAACTTATAAAATAATAGAATTATGAAAAATTTATTAAAAACTTTCAGTCTCTTTACAGCTTGTATTGCGATGATTTTTATGTATTCCTGCGATCAAGATTCTGATGGAATAGAACAAGAACAAGGCGGTGTTGAATTTTTATTTACCGGTGATAGAGTAAGCAATGGCAAAAGTGGTGATTCTAAAGATGGTGACCAGACCTTTGAATCTTGTGATATAACTTTAGCTTCTTATGCTGTAATTGAAATGGGTGGAGTTAGCTACACCATCGACCTTAAGGAGTGGGGAAGTAGTATCAAAACAGAACTGATAGAGCTTCCACCAGGTGACTATGAAGTAACTAGTTCTCAACTTTATGATGCAGATGATAATCCTCTCTACGCTACACCTAACGCAGATAGTGAATTCGGTCCGTTTGTTAATACGCCGTTACCTTTTACTGTTACTGTAGAAAACTTCAGAAAAATTGAATACGATTTGGAAGTACTTTGTGTGGAAGATTTCACACCACCTCAATTTGGTTTTGTTTTTTGGGATATAACTATAAAGGAAGTAAAAAATCTATGCATATTTGCTAACTTCTGTGATCCTGAAAATGGACATGAAGTCGCTACTATAGAGGCTTTTATTTATCCAAATGAAAATGAAACTTCTGAAGAAGATTTAATCTGGAGTGGATCAGCTGATGGCGATTTTAATAGTGAAGATGAGTCTAACGAACTTCTTTGCTTGAAATTTCCTTATGACTCTAGCATAGCTACTGAAGATCAGTCTTATTTTATAGAGCTATTTGTAAATGGTGTTCCATTCCAAGGAACTATGCCGTTAGACAGAGTTGATATGATCAATGCTGAAGAAGGTTACCTACACTTAAACGAAAATTGTGCTGGAGATTTTGACGTATTCAGTAACTCCTACAATATTGCTTGGGAGGACCTTAGAGGTAGCGATGGCGAAGAAAGTAGTAACGATGCTGATTACAACGATTTTGTTATAAACACAACGTCTTTTACTGATATCAATACAGGCTTCTTAAACTTCAGATTTGAGCCAGTGGCAAGAGGTGGTGGCTATGCACATGCTTTCAAATTTTGGTTACCTGGTACAGGTTATACTATTTCAGGTGCTGGTGCTGTAGCCGAAATAGGTGGGAATACAGAGGTTGAAGTTTATGCAGATACAAACCAAGCATTTACCCCAGCTGGAAACTTCATAAATACCCGTTGTAATGGGGCTACTGGTTCTGGTATTGTAAAAACCATTACTATTGAAGCTGCACCAGTCGATTTTACTTTTTATCTACTCAATCCTTTCGATGCCAATCTAGATGTAACTGGAGGCGGTTCCAATTATGATTTGACTATTGGAAATATTTTTCCTCCATCCACTTTCATAAAAGGTGGTGATGTAATGCGAAATGGATTAATAACCGATATGGACTGGAAATGGGTTCAAGAAGGTGTTGACATAAGAACTGTGTATGGAAATAATTTCGAAACTAATTTCGATCCTACCGCCCCCGCGCTTTTATATGTAAATTGCACGCCTTAATTAGAAATAGGGCAAGACGATAGATTAAAGAAGAGGCTGCAAGAAAAGTCTCTTTAAAGAAAATTGAAGGCTACTTTTTTAGTAGCCTTCTTTTTTTATAGAAAATCAAATAACTTGGGCAAAAAATAGGTGCGCTAAACCCAAAAGACAAAAGACTCTATGTGTGGTAAAGAAATCTTTCATTTTATTATTCCTAAATGATCTTTTCGCCTACGATTCCTACCAAAAAACCAAGAGTTGCGCCAAGTGATGTGAGATAATTATTTTCCAATTTACTCTCGGGTATTATATCATTTATTAATAAATACAGTATACCTCCACTAGAAAACGTCATGAGTTGAGCAGTAATTACTGGAAAATCAGTCAAAAAATAATGTCCAATTAAAGCGCCTCCAATTCCGAAAAAACTTAAAAAGAAAAATATTATAAGGGTCTTTTTTTCTGTAAAACCACTTAATATTAAATCTCTGTAAGCATTAAAAGCCTCCGGTAAATTTTGAAGACCTATAAAAACTGCTAATAAAATGGCCAAGTTTGGTTCTATGGCAAATGTGGCTCCTAAGGCAATAGACTCTGGAATAAAATCCATCAACATGGCTAACAAGGTTGCATTTTTTCCTACTTTCTTAGCTAAATAGCGATCAATTAGTAAAAAGATAATCACACCTCCTCCAAAAGATAATGCCATAGGTAAAACTTTCAATTCTTCCATCCCTTTAGGAATTAATACCAAAGTAACAGCAGACAAAATGATACCTGCACCAAATGACATTAACGTGTGTATTAATTCATATTTAACTGGTGTTTCCTTAACATGGTGGTTAAAATACTTGGCTAGAAGCCCACCAATGAATACTGTGACTCCAGCAAGTCCTGAAAATAAAATGATTTTTTGTAGCAAAAGTTTAAGTGATTTTAAATATGTTTATTAAAACACAACAATTTTTACTTTCAGTACCCAGACTAGTTCTTCGGGATCTTTTAATAATCCAGTTATAAAGTTAGCAGTTACTTCGTTTTTGAAATTAAAGTTTATTGCAGATATGGACGACCTGACCTATTAATTAATTATGTTTTTAAAATTCTTAGTTTTTAAATTAGTAACGATTTCGCCCTAATTTTCATTTAATTTTCAAAAAATATTTTACTTAAATGCAAACTTTAAAATCAACAGAGCGAAAAGTATGATTGCTAAAGTTATTCCTGTTATTTTTTTAGTGCTTTTATTAAAAAATGTTCCCATGGTTTTATCTTTTTAGTGTTTTCGGTTGCGTCCCTCCAATGAATGTTAACGTTAAGAATCTGTGTAGTGGCGGTTTTAAACCTGAAATCTATCCCCATATTGCTACATTCTAATTAAGCTACATTTTATTGAATCATCGCATTGCACGCCATTAATCATATTTAGTGTTGGGTGTAGTTTTTATTTCTATTAGACTAATCACTATTCTTCTTCCATCATAAAATGAATTATCAAACTTAAGGAAACCAAATTGCTTTTCGTCAAAGATGATTCTTGATTGCGATTCTCCCAACTTTGAATGAGAATGACTGGCTTCTATCTCCCAAGCCTCTGATACAGATACACCTTTATTTTTATATGGCGCTTTTCCTTTTACTTTATATTTCGACTCTACCGTTCCTTTGAAATCGTACCAGCCCATCATGATGATAAGCTTACTCTTCCAATTTCCTCCGATAGATAATTGATTTAATTCTACTTGAGGCATCCCTGATATTTCATTATAGATGTATTGATTTTCTCTTGGTGGGTGTATCCAAAAAACACTGTCATTTAGAATATATCCAGTTATAACTGTTTTATCAAGCCAAGTCCAATTTTCCCATCCCGATTTTTTTTGCTCCTTTTTTCTTTGGTTTCGTTCATGTTTTTTTCTAACCTTCTCAAATGGATGCACAAATTCCTCAATGGCAATCGTATCTGTGAAATAAGTGAATTTCACTTCCTCCTGACTTTTAAATGTCCAAGGATTAGAAGTAAATTGGAATTCAATTTTTTCCTTTGTTAGCGTATCTCCACTTGGTTCAATAAAAAATGCTTCGTAAACCAATGTCTTGTTTTTAAGCTCAAATAAGTCCTGTGCCAATAGGCTCTGTGTTCCTATAAGTGAAATGAATAATATTAAAACTCTAATCATGTGTTAATTATATTTTTATGGATATTCCGACTAACTCTTATTACCCTCTTGAAAATAAGATATATTCCAAATATTTTATTAATTTTTTTCTATATCTCTGCTCTACCGCTAGCTTGCGAAGTCAATGGCTTAGCAATATGGGAATTACACTCAACGGTTGGTATAAGAGCAGTAGCGGACTTCAAGCCGATTTCCTGTCCGCCACCACAAAAGTTTAATAAATGCACAAACCTTGAATTTACCACTTCACACGCAATTGCTCTTATATGATGTTGTGCGTTCGTACTTTTATTCAGATTTATGCACTTCTAATTCAATTTCTATCATTAATTCAGGCAAAGCCAATTCTTTTACGCCAAGCTACGAGCCAGTCGGTAATCGTTTTGTATAGATTTCAGCTCGATATCCAGAATTTTAAGAAACAGTGCCATATCGGCGGTGAAGATGTTTTCTACAACCACATCATCAAACGTACAGCCATAGTGTTCAAAAATTTTCTCTAAATCGGTGTAGCAATTTTTCATTTGCTGCCCTAAGTTTCCTACTGCGGTTGGATTACCTTCATCGTCCATACTCACGGCTCCAGATACTTTAGTGCTGTTTCCGATTTTCACAGCGTGAGATTATCCGTAGGCTTTTTCGATTTCGGGGCGTAGCAGGAAGTATTCAGGTTTGATAGTTATAGTTGTTAGTGCCTATGAATGCCTTATCAAACCAGGTTTCCTAGTAACTGACCAGCATCAAGATTTTGGCTTTGTGGAAGCGTTCACCAAATCCCAGAATTCTTCTCGGTTATTGGTGCGAGGAAACTCCGTTGTGGGGGCCTCTACGTTCAAAAACTTGCACAAAGGTTCCCATCCTTCCTTTACCTGATATACCAGTAGTTGCTCGGGTGGGATCAAATCCCGGACTGCTTTATTATGTGCTTCATATCTTTCTGCCAGGCCGTCGAAATCAAGGCCCATTGAAAAACCTGATTTTTCAATAACCTTCACCACCATATTGAGCCATTCCTGAACTGGAGCAGGTGCGTTTTCCCGGTCGGTAAGCAGTTTGTAGATAGTAGAACCAAAGCTTTCTGCCCATGACTCTTTGCTTCGGTGTGTTAAAATAAACTTAGCATTCGGATAATTTGTATGCAGCTCTTTGTAAAAGGCAGCGGTAGGCCAATCAACCGCGCTTTGCATACCTTCATAAACAGCTTCAAAGTTGGTCGGATTATTCAATGCCTCATTCCATAGAGGCAGTTGAACTGACATGTTTTGAGCCACACGCTCCATGTGGTGGCAAGGTCCAAGTTGTAGTTCTTCCAGTGCTGTTTTTAACGAATAGGTTCCGGTTCTGCCAAGGCCAAATCCAATGACTTTCAATTTCATAATAATAATTTTTGGTGCCTACTTTAATCGGGTTTCGGCTTTCCCGTTTTTCTTTGCTGTTGTCGTTTTTCATATGACGCACAACGTGATTGTGTATGGTTAGTTGCGTGGTTAAGCAACTAATTTAGCAAATAAAAACCAAA
>NZ_APLF01000023.1 GCF_000355905.1 Psychroflexus gondwanensis ACAM 44 | reverse complement strand
ACAATGGTGAGTTGGTGGCTGAGTGACCCGCTTTTTTGTAGCGGGGTGTATCGAAGCCAGGTTGAGATAGATCTTTTCAACATTCAGAACATCACCTATAAAGATTCCGCATCGCGGCTACTGCCTTGCACGGAATGAAGAGATTCCTCGTCGAAGCAAAGACAGCTTCTCTGTCGGAATGACAAATTCCCTAATGTCTTCTATCCATAAGTAACCTAACGCCTACTTGGAAGTTATTTAAATCCCTTACATTATTGTTAAAAATAGGATTTAAATTATATTGAGCAAAGATCGCGACCGTCTCCCAGCCTACGAAAGCGCTCAAACCGTATAGCAAATTATTGGTGTTGAAATCGTCACGTTGCTTAAGTTTTTCATCTCTACGTCCGTCATCAAATTTCAATTTTTGAGTGTTCCGCAAATTGATCCCTACAAAGCCTCCGAGCCCCACTTTAAAGTCCTGGTCTGTAAATCGTTTATTCCCATTGTCTAAGACTGTAGTTTTAGAATTACCAAATTGAAGGTGAACGGGAAGGATCAAATTGTCCATTCTGAATTTGGCCTTTTCCAAATCAAACTCAAAAGGTTCCAGCACAGTTTGTTCACCATTTGCAACAAAAATAGTGTTGTTTTTAGGCTTTAAGCCATTAAACTGAAAGGAGACTCCATAATTGATGCGTAAAAAGTTGCTTTCTTTAAATACTCGTGTACTCCATTCGTAACCAATCTCGAAACTCCGGCTTCCTCCAAATTTAAATAACGTATTATCTATACTACCTCCCTCCAACACTGCGTTGTTAAAAGAAATACTGATAAATAACTCACTTAAAGTTCTTGGTGAATAAGGCAGGTCTCTCTCATTTAACGGCTTGCGCTTATTTTTCTCTTTGGATGGATTTTTAAAGAAATTAAAATCAAAATTAAGCTTTGAAGGATTCAATCCCATCTCATTGATAACCAGTAGGTAAGTATCATAATCCCCAAACTGATCGATGTTCACCTCTCCATATTTTTCTTTTTGAAATGAAGCCCAGTCAAACACTAGATTTTGTGCATCCGCTATGGTCTTAGCCGTTTGTTCTGCAGCCAAAACTTTAAGGTCTTGCGCCTCGTCTGGCGAGAGGTTACCTTCTTCCAATCTGGTATTGATGTCTTTGACTTTGGTTTTTAAAAAGCTCTTTTCTTCGGTTTCTACTCTATTGAGGAGCTGCTTCAATTCAATGGTTTCTTCTTCAGAAAAAGCAGAGAAATCGCGATCTTGAGCTTGTAATTGTAAGTTAAACAAGCTGGACATAAGGGCTAAAATTAAAGTAATTTTTGCTAACATGGTTTTAAGTTTTTAGGGGATTAATTTGAGTCATATATAAGTCGATATGCTTTTAAAAGATTGGCGCCAACATATCTACGGGTATTCTAAAGTTATCGTGTTCCTAGACTGGTTTTGAGTTCTTTAAAGTTCACTTCTATCAACTTCCAAATTTTGTCTCTCAAGGATGCATTATCCTGTAGATCGACTTCAGCCAAAAGAGATTCTGCTGTTATCGTAGTCATAAGTTGTCTGTCGGTTTTATTTGAAAGCTTTGCTCTAGCTTGTGCCAGCAAACGTTCAGTTTCGTCTAAATTTTTCTGACTAAAGCGTTCAGCTTCCAACTCCTGCTCTACTTCGGCAAGCAAAGACGTTGCTTTTGTAGCAATAGAAGATGGCTGAAGATCTAACTCAACTTTTGGAATTTTTATAGGTAATATAGGCTGAGAGAAATCAATTCGTATGTCTTGAATTCCGCGGGGTTGGAGTTGGCTCAAACTTTCTATTGAGGGTCTAAGGGTCTCAGTTGTGGATTCCTTTTCTGCTGAATTTACCACCGGTGGCGTGGAGGTCGTCGACAGATATAAAGGAGAAAGTAAAACTAAAAGCCCGATAAACCCAGCGGCAATACCGCTCCATAACCAAAGGCTTTTAGTCTTGCTCGTCTTAGAAGTGGCTAATTCTCCTGTGATTTTTCCCCAGGCTTCGTCAGTAGGTTGGATTTCCCGCTGATCGAATTTATGTTGTAGGTCGTGTTTAAACTTGTCCATGAGAGGAAGATCTTAAGGTTTCTAATTTTGTTTTGAGGAGTCGTTTAGCTTTAAACAACTGTGATCTGGATGTCGCTTCAGAAATGCGAAGGGTTTTTGCTATGGCTTTATGCGTATAATCGTCTATAACATGCATAGTAAAAACCACTTTATAGCCTTCTGGCAATTCATCGATAAGGCCTTGTAAGTCTTCTACAGACCATTCGTTTAGAGTTGGCATCTCAACAGTTTCGAACTGTTCTACTACATCTGTAGAAAACTCGATGCACTTTTTCTGTCTTAAAAAATCGATAGCCGTGGTCACCATAATCCGTCGGACCCACCCTTCAAAACTGCCTTTATTTTCGTATTGCTTTAGATTCTTAAATACTTTTACAAAAGCCGTAGACATGACATCTTCGGCATGATGGAAATCTGAAATGTAAATCCTACACACCGATAGCATTTTGGGAGCGAATCGCTTGTAAAGGCGATACTGTGCCTTTTGGCTGTGCTGCTGAGCATCTTGGATATCTTGCTCTAAATTTTTATGTAGGTTTATAAGTTTCACAGGTTTCAATGAGGGGTCTATAAGTATAGACGATCAAAAAGCCTTTAGCGTTGCCTGAAGATTGAATTTTTTTAGGATTTATTTTTAAACTAACTTATCACCAAGCATCCAATCCTAGGCTATACAAAGCATAAGATCTTATCTTGATCCAATAAAGATATCTAAAATAAATTCAGAAAAAATAAAAAAAGCAGGTCTATAAGCCGGGTTCTGTCATTCAATACAAATTGAATGCCCTATCATTTATCTAGGATTTTCGTTACCAAAAACCTCCATCTGTTTACCCTCCAAGATTGGGCGCACAACCCTCGAGCCTTGGTTTACATAACATTTCACCACATAGAGTTTACCGATTTCACTACAGCCGAACTGTACTTGCTTTCTGTTGCACTGGTCCTTTCATGCCTAGGGCATGACGACGGGTGTTACCCGCTATGTTTGTGCTATGGTGTCCGGACTTTCCTCCTTGCTCTGAACTTGATTCAGAATCTATTAAACTTTGAAACAAAATTTAACTGAATGCCGAAACAAGTTCGGCACACGGCGATAGGGCGACCTGCAGTGCAAAAGTAAGGTTATTTCTGGAAGAATAAGTTAATGGAGAGTCTTCTTATTAAACAATAATTGAGATAAATTTTTAATCTATATCCATTACAATTTTAATGTTTTGTTTAACCAATTCCGATAGGTCTTCTGGTAAGAGTCCTATTTTATTGGTAAGTCTTTTATTATCTATGGCGCGCATTTGATCTATCATAATGTCACAGGATTGGTGAACATTGGCCTGCCCTTTTTTAATATGAACTCTCAATATTACAGAGCTTTTCTTAACATTTGTGGTTATGGGACAGATCAATGTTGAAGGATGCGGAATTTTATTGAGAAAATCGGTTTGAATGACTAGAACTGGTCGAGTTTTCCCAGGCTCGGTTCCGAGTTGAGGATTCAAATCAGCAATCCAAATTTCAAATTGTTTAATCTGCATTTTCAATATTTTCAAATTCTTTGAGGACAGACATGGAGTCTTCTTGAACAAGCTCTGATTCTTTCTTTAGTTTCTCCTCAATGATTTGCTTACGCTGCAACTTATTATAAAAATCTAGAGCCTCATTAATATACCGATTCCGTGGTTTTTTAATTCTATTGAGAATCTTTTCGGTTTCACCGAAAATAGATTCATCAATTTTAAGAGATATAGTTTTCATTATTCAATTTTATTCCATAAAGATATATACTTTTGGTATATAATAAAAGTATATGTTATTTTATAATATAAATTGATTTGTAGACGAATATATTGGTGAACTATCATAGTTAAATAATACAATTATAAATTAAAGAACTTTTCTTCTAATTCAATTCACTCCGCTTTTATTCAGTTTAACTCTATACAGAGATGTTCTAGCGGTGATATAAAGTTGGTTTCTTTCTTTTCCACCAAAACTTACGTTAGAGGGTTGTTCTGGGACTTTTATAGTTTTTAATAATTCACCTTGGGGTGAAAAGATATCCACTTGTGGTTTCCCGCTAGTAGTAAGGTATACATTCCCTTGCTCATCTATGGTCATCCCATCACCACCAAATTCAACAAACAGCTTTTTATCGGATAGCTGTCCGTCGTTTTCGATAGTGTATTGATACGTTTTTTCTGCTCCAGGGTCAGTGATATAAAGGGTTTTACCATCAGGTGTTCCTATTAGCCCATTGGGTTTTATAAGATCTTCCGTTACACGACTCACAGAATCGTTGTCGGAACTGATATAGTAAACTTGCATACTCCCTTGAGGAAGTTGATCTTGATCATTTCCGTATTTGGGATCTGTAAAGTAAGCCCCATCTTTTGGATTGATCCAAATATCGTTGGTTCGGTTAAATTCCTTTTCGTTGTATTGAGTAGCTATTGGGGTGTACTCTCCATCTGGACTTGTCCTTGTAATTCTTAACTTCCCCCCCTCACAGGTCCATAAATTTTGATCCTCATCAAAATAAAGTCCGTTGGCTCCATTACTTTCTTCTCTGTAGGTTTTTAGACTATCTTCTAGTGTCCAGATATATATCTTATTTTCTGGGATATCAGTAAAATAGACATTCCCTTGGACATCAGCAGCCGGACCTTCGGTAAATTTGAAATCACCAGCTAGTTTTTCTACCTCTTTGAGAATTGTTATTTCAGATTTACTTTCTTTGTCTTGACTCTTATCTTTAGTTTTCGTTCCACAAGAGAAAAGAGTAAAAGCGATTAAAAAATATCCGATAGTTTTCATAGGCTAAAATTTTACTCTATTTTTAAAAATACAAAGTGTAATTTACATTATTCTTAGTAATCTATAAAAAGCTCACGAAAGGAATTAAAAAGATTGATGCCTGGTTACTATTATTTACCACTAATCCCTTTTTTGAACTTTAAACCTCTATCGGGATAATCTGTAATGAGTCCGTCTACTCCTAGTTTTAATAGGCTTTTCATCTGTTCTGGCTCATTGACAGTCCAGGGAATCAATTTCATCCCTTTAGAATGCACAGTATCTACCATACTTTTATTCACTAGAGGAAAATAAGGACTGTAAATCTCTGGCACAAATCCCAATTGCTCTAAAGCTGAATCTACATCGGTTTCATAGACCAAAACAGCTAAACTAACCTCTGGATGGGATTGGTGTAATTCTTTTAAAATTCTGAAGTCAAAACTTTGTAAATTGACTCTTTCCATGTTGGTTTCTTGCTGAAGAACATCCATGACCAGCTTCACAAATACTTGTGGTTTTGGATGATAAAGTTCATCCCCTTCTGATGAGCTTTTTAGTTCGATATTGAAGTTGATCTTCTTACCGTGATTTTTGCTAATGCTATCTGCCATATGTAACACCTCTATGAGAAGGGGTTTGGAAGCTGACTCTAACTGCTGATTTGGAAATGCTGGATTATATTTACTTCCGCAGTCGTAAGTCAATACCTCTTCGTAAGTCATTTGATAGATGTTGTAGTCCTTTTCAGTTTCCTTAGTTATAGAATTTCCATCAGGATCTAAACAAATATCGGCATTTATCCAAGGCTCATGAGACACGACTATTTGATTGTCTTTGGTCACGACCACATCCAACTCCAAGGTATTAACTCCGAGTTCCAATGCCTTTTGAAAAGCGTATAAGGTGTTTTCAGGAGCTAAACCTCGGGCTCCGCGATGGCCTTGTAAATCGAAAGTATATGTCGATAATTTTGAAATGGTTTTGTCTTTAGTGGTTTGAGCCGTTAATGAAGGAAACGCTAATATAAAAACAAATAGGTATTTCATCAGTTCTGGATTTGAGATTTGATAAATTTTTCACTAGCATCAAGCACCGACATCCAATCCTTGGACCTCAGGTCACTGGCAATGACGTGATTTCCTGTTTCAGGAAAAGCCTGCTTTTGTTTCTGGGAGTCTGAAGTTCCTAGCTGATTGTACATATCCAACATAGCTGGAACCGAAACAACCTGATCTTGCTCCTTCTCATTTTTATAATAGTATGCCATAAAAACGGGGCACTCAACTGCCTTAAAGGTCTCTGGAGTCATCGTTTGTTGTAGCATACCAATTAAGGCTACATAGGCATTAATATGGTATTGCGTTGACCAGAACTTATTCTCAGGTTCAGAGCGATCCATTTTTTGGACTTCGCCGCCGATCATAGATTTAAAGAGTTCTCGACCTTCTGGGGTGGTTATTTGATTCATCATAGGATTTTTAAGACCTACAAAGGGGGAATACAAGACTAAACCTGCAATATCTTTATATTGGGAAGCTAAGTATAAACTTAGTGTACCACCAGTAGATGTACTGATGAGGACTACTTTTTTACCAAGTAGTCGACCAATAACTAAAGCCTCTTTAGCTGATTCGATATACTTTTCTTTGGTGAGTTCTTCAAAGCCTTCGGTTCCACTTCTCCCATGACCTTTAAGTCTGGCATAATAGACGTTTGCCTTAAACGTTTTTGACAACTGGGAAACCACGGGTTCTGCCTCCATCCTACTCGCTCCAAAACCATGGAGGTAAACGAAAGCAAGATCTGTTTGCTTATTTGGTTGATCTGCCCACGAAATCATAGCATTGTTATCCTCCTTTAAGTCATCTATAGATGCTTCCTCCTCTTGAATCGATTGGTCAACAGAGTCTAAAGTAAAAGGGGCACTCGCCTGAGCTTGAAGCTGGAGGCTTAAAAGGGCTAGTAAAATAAATTTAATAAGCAAATTTGGTTTCATAATCATTTTAGTAAGTTTTAGATAAAGATACTACACATTTTGACTTAAAATCTTACTGAAAATTGAATTCCATAAAACCGTGGAGGTCCAGCGATAAATGTTGGTATTCCAAAAGCCTGACCAGTATTTCCTGCATCTATGATAAATTCTTGATCGAGTGCATTGGTTACAAAAAATGTCAACTCTTTAGTTTTGTCTAGTCGTATTCCAAGCCTTAAGTTAAGAAGTCCATAGCCGTCTTGTGAAATTTCTGGAAGGTTATCCTCTTGGAAAAAGACCTTAGATTTAAAGGAATACGTAGGTCTGAAAAAGACCTCAGCTCTTGAAGATAAGGGCACATTAACATCTGCTCCCAAGGAAAAAGAATGTTCTGGTGTAAGACGGAAGCGGTTACCCGCTAATTCTTGAGGATTCCCATCTTCATCTGTGTCATCAAAAGTGGCATCGATGTATGCATAATTTGCAAAAAAGCTAATGTCCTTACTCGCCGCATATTGAAACGAAGTTTCAAACCCGTAAGAAGTTGCACTACCACTATCGTTAGGAATGACCACTAAGCCATTAACAGGATCAAGTCTAGCAATAGTGGTTTGGAAATTTTGGTAGTCGTAGTAATACGCATTAGCATCAAACTGAAATCTATTATCCATAAATAAAGTCTTCACTCCTAACTCATAAGACCAAACGGTTTCTTCGGATAATACATTCACATCAGTTGCCGTAACATTAATGACATTAGGTCTACGACCTCGAGCTATGTTTCCAAAAGCTGATACTTGCTCATTGAACTTATAATCCAATGCAAAACGACCTACAGCAGACGTAAAGCTTTCACTCGCTTTTCTCCTTCCATTGGTTGGTGCAAAAATATTATTAGGAAAGCTACCTAAGAAATTTCCTAAGACTCCAGGCTGTTCTGCGTTATCGACTTCTAAAGCCGCATTACTATTTTCCCAAGTTGCTCTAAGACCTAAAGTCGCAGTCAATTTCACTGTTACATCATAAGATCCATCTATAAAAATGT
Organism: Psychroflexus gondwanensis ACAM 44; assembly: GCF_000355905.1. Taxonomy (GTDB): domain Bacteria; phylum Bacteroidota; class Bacteroidia; order Flavobacteriales; family Flavobacteriaceae; genus Psychroflexus; species Psychroflexus gondwanensis. The sequence goes on along the minus strand of NZ_APLF01000023.1, from coordinate 18,060 downwards.
CGCCAGAATAATTTTTTCCAAAATTAGTGGATCGCTCCGAGTTAAATTCTTGTAAAGGAGCTCCTGCCAAAGGACCAAAAGCAGGATCATTTGGGATATTAGGGATAATGGTTGGAACACCATTCACAATAAAATTATCTGGAGCAAGAAGTAAAGCAGCATAGCTTTGCTCATTAATTTCTAAAGGCACAGATTGTGAGCCGTTTTCTGCGAAGAAATTGACTCCAAAAAACCCTCTAAAACGTTCGTTAGTATCAAAATTAAACCTGAGTTCTTGGCTAAATTGATCACCTTTAGACTCTTCTCTGAAAAACAAAACTGGCGCTGCAGTTCCATCGGCATCAAAAGCTTCGTCTGAGTCAAAGCTGCGATACGCCGAAATAAAGGTGAAATCCCAATATTGTGAGATGTCATGTTTTAAGATGGCGGTAAGACCCCAGACATCTCTATCTAAACCAAGCTCGTCACCACGTTCTAAATCTGCAAATGAATTGGGATTGGTATCTCCACCAATTGGTGCAAATCGCCCACTTTTAAAAGAAGTTCCAGGAGGAGTGTCTCTTTGCCAGTTGGCGATAAAATCTAAAGTTGTGTTGTCGCCAATGATATACTTTAAGGCTGTCCTAAACGCCAAAGTCTCCTTTCCATTAAGATCTCCACCAGATCGATTTTCTAAGAATCCATCTCTAGCATTATAGATCCCAGCAAACCGAACAAATAATTTATCTTGTACCAATGGAGTATTCACGTGTCCTGTAAGTAGGCGTTGATTGAAATTACCATAAGCAGTTTTTATGTATCCCGAGTTTTCGTTTTTAGCTTTATTCTGTATAAGATGTATCGCTCCAATTTGTGCTCCACGTCCAAATAAAGTTCCCTGAGGACCTTTCAGGACTTCAACTCTTTCCATGTCGTAAAGCTCAACAACTGAGCCTCTAGATTTACTGATGGAGACTCCATCTTGAAACACAGAAACCCTTGGTTCAACCCTAGAGTCACCACTATCGGAAGTAATACCACGGATCACAATACCTGGATTATTTACACTCTGGATTTGAATTTGAAGTCCAGGTACAAATTCTGAAAGTGCATCGTATTCAAAAGTATTAGTATTGTCCAAAAATTTCCCGCTATAAGAGGTGATCGCTATAGGCACATCTTTGTTCAATTGCTCTCGCTTTTGAGCAGAGACCATAATTCCATCGAGCATATAGCTGGCTTCTTTTAATTGAAAAGATAATTTTAGATGTCCTGAAACTTCCACCTGTTGCTCTATAGTTTCAAAACCTAAATAGGTTACTTTCATAGTATAACTTCCCTCTGGTATATTTTTGAGCTCAAACTTACCATTAGCATTGGTGACAGAACCCTTATTGAGGTCTGGAATCATCACATTAGCAACTGGAATAAGATTCTTATTAGTATCTCTAATTTCACCTGAAATGGTATACGATTGAGAAAACCCTGAAAGGCTTATAACACATAAAACCATTAAAATAAAGTAAGTCTGTTTCATAGTTGTTTTTAGTTTTTTCAAATGTAAAACGCCATCTATCAGCGTACATTAAGAGAAAAACATAAAAACATTAACAAGCCTATACTGAATATAAAGATAGAGTTACGGCTTAACATTAAGGGTTTGATGATTTAAACCTGAAATAACCTTTTCATAATTTTAAAAACGAATAAAAAGACCCTAAACAAACTATTTAAAGCCTTTTTGACACTTCTATTTTTTCTGAAGTCGACTCAACCTACTCAAAAGTCTTTAACAAAATATTTTAAAGCCTATTCTGTTATGACTCTGGTGATGAGATTAAGAAATAGTCTCAAACCTCCTCCATAACTTAAACTAGCATCTCTTTTAAGATCTCTTTACAAATCACTTTCCCATGGTCCAGACTCAGGCCCTTTTGAAGTGAAGGATCGCTATTACAAACCTCTTTCCATCCTTTTTGAGCGATATCTAGCACGTATGGAAAAGTGACATTGGTGAGTCCTCGATACAATGGTTCGGCTATCGCCTCTCCATCACTTGAACTGACAAAGTGATTGATACCTGTCACTTCGAGCCTGCCTGCGTTCCTTGATAGGCCTACCTTTGTGGCAGGCAGGCAGGTGATTTTCGATAGAAGATTGTATCGAGAAGTAGTTTGAGGTTGTCGAGTTCTCGATACAATGGTTCGGCTATCGCCTCTCCATCACTCGAACTGACAAAGTGATTGATGCCTCTCACTTCGGGCCTGCCTGCGTTCCTTGATAGGCAGGTGATTTTCGATAGAAGATTATATCGAGAAGTAGTTTGAGGTAGTTAACATCAATTATTTTAAACCCTATTCTGTTATGAGATTGTTGATGGGATGAAGAAATAGTCTCAAACCTCCTCCGTAACTTAAACTAGCATCTCTTTTAAAATCTCTTTACAAATCACTTCCCCATGGTCCAGACTCAGGCCCTTTTGAAGTGAAGGATCTCCATTACAAGCCTCTTTCCATCCTTTTTGAGCGATATCTAGCACGTATGGAAAAGTAACATTGGTGAGTGCTAAAGTAGATGTGTAAGGCACAGCACCTGGCATATTGGTCACACAATAGTGTACTACATCATCAATGATATAGGTAGGATCCTCATGGGTCGTCGGTCTTGTAGTTTCAAAACACCCCCCTTGATCTACCGCTACATCCACCATAACCGTACCTGGTGTCATATCCTTAAGCATATCTCTAGTAATCAATTTTGGAGCTCTAGCTCCAGGAATCAATACTGCACCAATAATTAGATCTGCCGTTTTGATATGTTTCCTGATGTTATATTCATTGGAAAAGGCAGTCACCACGTGACTAGGCATAATATCATTCACATACCTAAGCCTTTTCATATTGATATCAAATATCGTCACGTGAGCCCCAAGACCAGCAGCCATCTTTGCTGCTTGTATCCCAACGACTCCAGCGCCGAGAACTAGGACTTTACCGGGAGGCACTCCTGGAACTCCTCCTAAAAGAATGCCTTTTCCTCGAATGGGTTTCTCCAAATATTTGGCACCTTGCTGAGTAGCCATACGCCCTGCGACTTCAGACATGGGAGTTAGCAGAGGTAAACTGCCCTCCTCATCTTCCACGGTTTCATAAGCAATACAAACTGCTTTGGAAGAAATCATAGCTTGAGTTAAAGCCTGACTAGAAGCAAAATGAAAATAGGTGAAAATAATTTGACCTTCTCTAACAAGCGCATATTCCTTTTCGATAGGTTCCTTGACCTTGACGATCATCTCTGCTTTTTCATACACAGCGTCTAGGCTTCCTAAAATCTCTGCTCCAGCTTCTGTATAATCCTGGTCTTCAAAACCACTTGCCAAACCAGCTTGAGTTTGGACATATACGTGATGCTTTCTTTTCGTCAATTCAAAAACGCCTGCTGGGGTGATAGATACCCGACTTTCATTATTTTTGACTTCGATGGGAACTCCTATTTTCATAAGTACTATTTTTTTTATTACACCCTATAAATTTAGGGGGTGCATGATTATTATTATAGGCTATAATGTAATTATTACCCCTCTATTTCACTATCTATGTATCGATTAATTGTAAAAATATATTTTATCCCCCTTATTTAATATAATTTAAACTCAGAATGGATAAGTTTAAATGGTTAACTGTCCCCAAAGTGAAAAAGAGAAAGTAGGAGAACTGATAAAGAACATCTAAGTCATGATTTTGCTCCATAAAAAAAGGCCCTGCGATTACAGGGCCTTTTTTAATACTTATAAACGAAAATAATTACATCTTCACATCAAATCGGTCTAATTGCATAACTTTAGACCAAGCCGATACAAAATCAGTTACAAATTTTTCATCGGCATCTTCAGTAGCATAGACTTCTGCTAAAGCTCTCAACTCCGAGTTTGATCCGAAGATCAAGTCAGCGCGAGTAGCGGTCCACTTCGTATCTCCTGTTTGTCTATTTTTGGACATAAAGACTTGTTCTTTATCGTCTTTAGGTTCCCATTTATGACTCATATCTAAGAGATTTACAAAGAAATCTGTCGTTAGCTCTCCAGGACGATCTGTAAAAACCCCATGTTGCGCATCGCCATGATTGGCTCCTAAGGCTCGCATCCCTCCCAAAAGAACAGTCATTTCTGGTGCAGTTAAGGTGAGTAACTGAGCTTTATCTACCAATAACTCTTCTGTAGTTAAGGTGTATTGCTTTCCCTGGTAGTTTGTAAATCCGTCGGCCATAGGTTTAAGCAATTGCATGGATTCCACATCGGTTTGTTCTTGTAGCGCATCGGTTCTTCCTGGCATAAAGGGCACTTCAATAGTATGACCAGCTTTTTTGGCGGCTTGTTCTATCGCTGCATTCCCTCCGAGGACAATTAAGTCTGCCATAGACACCTCTTTGTTATCATACTTTTTGTTGAAATCCTTTTGGATCATAGCCAGTTTAGACGCCACTTTATCCAATTGCTTAGGATTATTAACTTCCCAGCTGCGTTGTGGGTCAAGTAGAATATGTCCTCCATTAGCTCCCCCACGACGATCGGAATCTCTGTAAGTGGATGCTGAAGTCCAGGCTGTCTCTACCAACTCTGATGTATTTAGTCCAGAGTTTAAAATTTCAGCCTTTAATGCTTTAATATCTGCGGCATTGACCATTTCGTAATTTGCTTTTGGGATAGGATCTTGCCATATAAAATCTTCTTTTGGAGCTTCAGGTCCTAAATAAGTTGACTTTGGCCCCATGTCTCTGTGGGTTAACTTAAACCAAGCTTGAGCAAAAGCTTTATTGAACTCCTCTGGATTCTCATAAAAGAACTTGGAAATTTTCAAATACTCAGGATCTTTGATCATCGTTAAATCTGTCGTCAACATAGTTGGTCTGTGCTTTTTCCCTTCAATATGAGCATCAGGATAGATTTCTTCAGAATCCTTGGCAACCCATTGGTAAGCTCCAGCTGGACTTTTGGTCAATTCCCACTCGCTTTCAAATAAGGACTTGAAATAACCCTGGCTCCATTCTGCTGGAGTGCTAGTCCATATCACCTCCAATCCAGAAGTAATTGCATCTTCCGCTTTTCCAGATTTGTAAGAACTCATCCATCCTAAACCTTGGTCTTGGATAGAGGCTGCTTCGGGTGCTGGACCTAAATCTGCATCGCCAGCTCCATGGGTTTTACCTATAGTATGGCCTCCAGCAATAAGAGCGACTGTTTCTTTATCGTTCATTCCCATTCTCCCAAAAGTTTGGCGAATTCCATCTGCAGCAAGTGCTGGATCTGGATTTCCATCAGGACCTTCAGGGTTCACATAGATCAATCCCATTTGAACAGCGGCTAAGGGCTGCTCAATATCTCCATTGTCATCGTAGCGCTTATCATTCGCTAACATTTCATTTTCTGCTCCCCAATAGACGTTGCTGGAGGGCTCCCAAGTGTCTTCACGACCACCACTAAATCCAGCTATTTCTAAGCCCATATCTTCGTAAGCGACTGTTCCTGCAAAAATCATTAAATCGGCCCAGGAAATACTCTTGCCATACTTCTGCTTAATTGGCCATAGCAGACGTCTAGCCTTGTCCAAGTTGGCATTATCTGGCCAGCTATTAATCGGTGCGAATCGCTGTTGACCATCTCTAGACCCACCTCGGCCATCGGCTGTGCGGTAAGTTCCGGCACTATGCCAAGACATCCGAATAAAAAACGGACCATAATGACCATAATCTGCAGGCCACCACTCTTGAGAATCTTTCATCAGCGCGACTAAGTCAGTTTTTAAAGCCTGATAATCTAGGGCTTTGAAGGCAGCTCTATAATCAAAATCTTCTCCCATAGGGTTGGATTTTTGAGAATGCTGTCTTAAAACACTCAAATCTAAAGAGTTGGGCCACCAGTCTTTACCTCCTGTTCTTTTGGGTGTCATTTCTTCTGCCACTGAGGATTTGTCCTGCATCTTAGCATGAGGATTTTCACCATCTTTAACTTTTATCCTGATACCTGTCACAGGACAGGTCTTGTATTCAGGTTCCACGTTTTGCTGGGCAAAAGCTGCCACAACAAATAAACTAAATGCTGCAATTAATATTTTTTTCATGAGTATAAATTTATTTATGATAGTCAAAAGTAGTAGTAAACCCTAAATTGTTAACCTATTTAAAATTACAGTTTTTGATAGACATATTAGATTTTCTAATAGTTAAATGTTTTGGTATTAGGTAAGCCTATAAATTAGGAGCACACTTATTTGGAAATTATGTCGCTGGTTACTCTATTTTTTGAAGCAGCATGCGGATGAGTTGTCGATGAATAATAAAGCGGGAGAAATGTGAAAGATTTTTTGACAATCCTAAATTAATACTAACTTTAGAATTAAAACTCTAAAGCCTATGTCACCGTCAGTCGTCTTTCAAATCGTTAATACCATCGTTCTACCTGCCTGGTTGATCTTGATTTTTTTTCCTAACAAATCATGGAAAAATCCAGTAATCAACGGCCTTACCATAGCCATGTCTCTGGTCTATGCTTTTTACGTTGTGACGGGCTTGGGTGATCTGGATATAGAATCCTTCAATGAGCTTGAAGGCGTAAAAGCGATGTTTACTTCAGATGTAGCTGTTCTAACGGGTTGGGTGCATTATTTAGTTTTTGATCTCTTGATTGGAAATTGGATTTTAAACCAATCCCGAAAACACAAGATCAATCATTTCCTTATAATTCCGTGTCTATTGCTTTGCTTCGTGTTTGGTCCAGTAGGGTATTTGTTGTATTCCATTATTAAAATAACTAAAACGAAGCGTTTGGATTAGCTGGAGGTTTTGGTCTGAAGTCGATAGTCGTTAGTCGGGGGTCGTTAGTTGTTAGTCGGGGGTCGTTAGTCAGGGGTTGTTAGTCGAGTTCTCGATACGATTTCAAGGGATTTCTTTCGAATCCCTTGAAATCACTCGAACTGACAAAGTGATTCATACCTGTCACTTCGAGTGTTTTGTTTGTTTTGAAAAAACAAGCAAAATGTATCGAGAAGTAAGATGAGTTAAGTCGAGTTCTCGATACAATTTCATGGGATTTCTTTCGAATCCCATGAAATCACTCGAACTGACAAGGTGTTTTGTCAATGTCACTTCGAGTGATTTTCGATAGAAAATTGTATCGAGAAGTAGTTTTGGCTTGTCGAGTTCTCGATACGATTTCATGGGATTTCTTTCGAATCCCTGAAATCACTCGAACTGACAAAGTGATAGATGTCACTTCGAGCCTGCCTGCGTTCCTTGGTAGGCAGGTGATTTTCGATAGAAAATTGTATCGAGAAGTAATACAGACTTTTTTCTTAATTTTAAAACAAAACTCCATTTCATAATGTATTGTGTTTATATCCTTCGATGCTCAGACCACAGTTTCTACACTGGAATCACTTCAAACTTAGATGAACGTTTAAACGAACATCAAAGTGGAAAGCACGCTGAGAGTTATACCTTTAAGAGAAGACCGGTAAAGCTGATGTATTATGCAGAATTTACAGAAGTTGAACGGGCTATTTCAATGGAAAAACAAATTAAAAAATGGTCAACAGCTAAAAAACAAGCTTTAATTGATGGGCAATTTGAAAAGCTCCCTAATCTTGCGAGAAAGAAGTTTAGAGATTAATGAATTGGCTTTGTCGAGTTCTCGCCCTGTCACTTCGAGTGTTTTGTTTGTTTTACAAAAACAAGCAAAATGTATCGAGAAGTAAAATGAGTTAAGTCGTGTTCTCGATACAATGCCTCGGCTGTCGCCTCTCCATCACTCGAACTGACAAAGTGATTGATCCCTGTCACTTCGAGTATCCGCCTCAAGCGGATGTATCGAGAAGTAAGATAGGGTTGTCGAGTTCTCGATACGATTTCAAGGGATTTCTTTCGAATCCAATGAAATCACTCGAACTGACAAAGTGATTTATGCCTGTCACTTCGAGTGATTTTCGATAGAAAATTGTATCGAGAAGTAAAATGAGTTAAGTCGAGTTCTCGATACAATGACTCGGCTGTCGCCTCTCCATCACTCGAACTGACAAAGTGATTGATCCCTGTCACTTCGAGTGATTTTCGATAGAAAATTGTATCGAGAAGTAAGACGGGGTTTATCGAGTTCTCGATACAATGGCTCGGCTGTCGCCTCTCCATCACTCGAACTGACAAAGTGTTGCTTCAATGTCACTTCGAGTGCCGCCTTAAGCGGATGTATCGAGAAGTAGTTTGGACTTGTCGAGTTCTCGATACGATTTCATAGGATTTCTTTCGAATCCCATGAAATCACTCGAACTGACAAAGTGTTGCTTCAATGTCACTTCGAGTGTTTTGTTTGTTTTACAAAAACAAGCAAAATGTATCGAGAAGTAAAATGAGTTAAGTCGAGTTCTCGATACAATGCCTCGGCTGTCGCCTCTACATCACTCGAACTGACAAAACCTATAAACTTTCCAACATGCCTTTTAATTTATCGTCCAGTTCCTTTATAGCCTTGGCGTATCGATCGTCCCACATTTTTAGGTCTTGAGTGGCTTCAGTTTCGATTTGATACTGGATGCCTGGTAAAATCCAAGAGGCATAACCACTAAATGGATCTGAGGAAGCATAGAGTGATTTATACCAGTCGCCGTAAGGCATTCCTTTGGGATCCAAGAAGCTTTTTTCTAGCGCGAGCAGCTGAGCATTCAGTTGGTTCTTTTGGCGTTTGGATATGTTCCCGGTGGAAAGGAGTTTCTCGAGGGCTTTCGCCACTGAGGTAGTGGAGAGTTTTAAGCTGGATATCGCTTGACTTGAAGCTGTAAACCCAGTAAAATCAGAATAAAAAGACTTTACCTGCTGAGTCGCATTTTCGAAGTGAAGTTCCAAATCTGTAGCATACCGCTCAATATCATAGGGAATAAGCTCGGCATTGGCCAACCTTAAGCTCAAGATACCCATCAGTTTTTCGACCATAGGTCCCATCTGAAATTCGGGATCTACGAAATTCTCGTAATAATAAAAGTCATCGTAATTGGTATGGTATAAGGTAGGTCCGCTGGCTCCACCACTTAAAGAGGGCACGCCGGCAAACATATAAAAGGCAATATGATCTGAGCCCCCACCCAGATTTCCAATATTGGGCTCTGGCTTCTCACCCGCCCAATGCTCATAAACGCTTTCCTCTGTGTAGGGATAGTCTACCGCCTTGGCAGCGCCAGCAATAAGGGTTTTGAGACTCGGGGCCGATGACGCTCGAAAGGTTTTCCCAGATACAGCTCCATCTAAATTAATATAAGCCACCGCTTTAGCCTTTAGCTCATCCTTCATCTGCTCCACCCATTCGCTAGAGCCAATCACCCCGTGTTCCTCGGCATCCCAATGGGCAATCATAATTGACCGATTGGGTCTATCGCCAGCTTCGGCTAAACGCCCTAATGATTCTGATAAGCTCAACAGCATGGCAGTTCCCGAATTGGGATCTGTCGCTCCAAAAGCCCAGGCATCGTAATGGCAGCCTAGAATCACCCATTCGTCTGGTTGTTCTTTGCCTTTTAAAGTAGCAACGACATTATAAATCTTGGTCATTTTTTTGGGTTGGTCCACTTTGAGTCTCACTTTCAGATCCTTTCCACCGTTCACTCTATAAGTATAGGGCAAACCGCCTTGCCAATCTTGAGGAACCACCTCGCCTTTCATATATTTAAAAATAGACTCTGCGGCTCCATAACCAATAGGCGTGACAGGAATAGTATGCAGTCCTGCATCCTCTGGCGCCAAACGCTCTGGAGTGTCCTTATGGTCTAGTGGTAAGGCGGGTTGGTAGGGCGTCAACGGATCTCCAGTCCAGTCAGCAGTGAGCAAAGAGCCACGTTGGATGGCACTAGGGTTGTAATACACGCCTTCGGGGAAGGTTAAGCCTTTGGTAAACCCAGAATCTTTAGGATCTGTGTAAATAATAAGTCCGACTGCTCCATGCGCTTCGGCAAATTTGGCTTTATACCCACGGAAGTTGCCACCGTATCTCGCAATGACGATCTTATCCTTAACCGATACACCGAGTTCTTCCAGCTTTTCAAAGTCGGCTTTGGTGCCATAATTGGCATAGATCACCTCAGCAGTCACGTCTCCACTTCCTGAGTAGGCATTCCAGCCTTTTACAAGAGTGGCGTTTTGCGAATAGGGATCTTCTGCCAGAGCTTCCTCTTTCTGATCGAGTATTTTGGAGACTGGCGACACCACTTCTACCAATGAGGTTCCAGGACCGCTACTCATATATACTTCGTAAGGATAGGTGTCTACCGACCAACCAGCTTTATCCATAGTTGTAACCATATAATCTCTTACCTTTTCGTTGGCGGGCGTCCCAGCGATGTGGGGCTCTTGGGTTAAGGTTTTTAGATGGGTTTTAAAGTCAGCCGGCTTTACCTGATTTAAAAAATCGATTTCCTGTTGAGCTTGAGTTTCGGCAGAGGCTGTTGTAAAGCCTGTATAGGTTTGTGCGTTTAAGCTAGCACTCACCAATAGAACTATAATAAAATATCGCATGGGTTATGGGGTTTAATAATACTATTGTGAATTTAGATAATTTTTAGACTCTTGATTGGGGTAGAAGTTAAAAATTTGGGGTCCTCTTATTTTTAGTCCATTTTGCATAGCTATTGAAGAGTTATGTCTCAAAATAAACTGACTTCCACTATATTTGATTACAAAAGATAAAAAATGAATCAACTACCATTTTCTCCTGATATCAATAACAATGCATTAGCTAGTATTTTTAACTATACTTCAGCAACTTATAAGTTTTATTGGTTTTTAGCTATTGTCGAGGAAGTTGAAAGTGGTAATAAAGAAATTCAGAAGGATAGATTATTTGCAACTATGATTTCGAATGCTTGGTATCCAGTAAAGTATTTTAGATTATCATTCGGAAGTCAAGACCACATTTCTCAACTCATAAACGATTTCTTTAATTCTACCTCTATAAAAGTTAGTGATGATAAAGCAGAAATAAGAAAGTGTTTAATTGAAACTAAAGATGTCACTATTTTAAAAAAGCTTTATCACCTCGATAAAAATGTTCCACATAAGTTTCTAAGCCCTTGGTTTAAAGGATCTAAAAAGTCAATTTACGAATCCTCACAACTAGATTTTCAAAATTCAATTTATCACCTTTTTAAAAATCATATTATAGTCAATGATAATTGGTACGACTATATTCGATTAAATGCCAAAGTAATCAAAGACTTTATTTATTGGAATTTAGCTTTATTTATTCAAGCTAGAAACCCTAGTACCCCAGATGTTATTAATAAACTGATAAAGCCAGCTAAACGAAATAGTTTAACCAAACAGCGAAACAAATTTTGGAATATTTATCTTGAAAAAAGACCTGAAACTAAATGTATTTTCACCAATGAGCCATTGAACCCGAAAAACTATCACGTTGACCATTTTGTGCCTTATTCATTTGTCTCTCATGATTTGATTTGGAACTTAGTTCCCATAAATTCAAATTTTAATACCTCTAAAAGCAATAAACTCCCATTAGTTAAAAAATATTTTGATAGCTTTTATAAATTACAAAATGATGCTATACAAGTATTTGGAAAATCGATGCCAAAAAATTTTAAAGAAGAGTATTTATCAGTTTTCCCTAATTTTGAAGATAATGAGCAAATAAATTATAGCCAATACAAAGACGTTATAAGTCCGCTTATCACTGTTGCTCACAATAATGGATTTGAATATTTAAATTAAGTTATGGCATCCAAAAATCAATTTTCTCATTGCACAGCCAAAGAAAGAGATAAGATGTCTTTTCCTAGCAAGCTTTTATTGGATAAAAAATTGATTGTAGGCGATACTCTCGATTTTGGGTGTGGCTTTGGAAAAGACGTTGAAGAATTAAAAAAAAGAGGTCTAAATATTTCTGGTTACGATCCTGAATATTTCCCCCACTACCCCACCAAAACTTATGATACTATACTGTGTCATTATGTCCTAAATGTTATCCAAAGTCAAGACCAAGCAAAAGTTTTGTTTGAAATTTCCAAACTTCTAAAGTTTGGAGGAAAAGCCTATTTCAGCGTAAGGAGAGATATTAAAAATGCAGGATTTAGAACTCATTTTATCCACAAGGTTAAAACTTTCCAGACCAATGTTATACTTCCCTTCAAAACAGTTTTTAAAAATGATAATGTTGAAATCTACGAATACCAACATCATTGTTTTTTAAATCAAAATAATCCTAAAGTTAGTCCTTTTTTTGAAAGACTTGAACCTAAAGATCAAGCGGGCGAATTAGCGAGTTGTTTTGCTTTTCGTGACAAATTTCCTGTTTCAGAAGGTCACACACTGGTAATTCCTAAAAGAAAAGTCTCCGATTATTTTGAACTTAGTTTTAGAGAGCAATCTGCATGCTGGTTTCTAGTGAATTTGATTAAAGCAGATTTACAAAACAAGTTCAATCCAAATGGGTATAATATAGGTATTAATGTTAATGAAGCTGGTGGTCAAACTATTCCACATGTTCACATTCATATTATTCCGCGTTATAAAGGTGATATTGAAAATCCTGTCGGAGGTGTTAGAGGGGTTATTCCGGGGAAGAAGGAGTATTGAATAAGAATTAAATTTTAACTTAGAGAAACTAGATATAAACTTCACTTTTCAGTATCTAAAAAGTATCTCATTAAAATCAAATTATTTACTTCACTCATAGCCTGAGCAAATGCCGTTGTCATACTTTCATCCCAATTTTCTATGTCTCGTTCAAAATATAATTTTAAGTTAGGACTATTAAAAGGGGATCCTAAATAATAAAGTTTTCCTGACACATTTGACTTTGCTATAATTAAAATACCTGCCATTTCATTTTCTTGGGTTCGTAATAAAATCTGAAAACCAAAGCTATAATCCCCTACATATAGGGTACCTAAATTATCAAATGAATAATCACTTTTCATATCAAGACCAGATGACATTTGAATTTGATACCCCCTAGTCATATAATTATATTCTTCTAGTGTTGTTCCTGGAAATTCTTTTGACGTTTGTTGATTTTGCGAAAACGAAAATAAGGTTAGTAATAAAAAAGCAGCTAATAAAATTTTTTTCATAATAGAAATTTATAATTTGGATATATTTAAATTCAAAACTAATTATTTTTAATAAGGAGCACTGAAAATTATCAATTATTCATAGATGTCATTTTAATTTTTCTTCTAGTATCATGATTATTATGACCTTATCTTAAAAATTTTCTCGAAAAACCAAAAGAATGTCCGCACTAAGGGCATTTTTATTAAGACAAAACAGTTCAAACCCATCCAACTCACGCCGACTTCAGGCGAGTTAAAGGGTTCTAGAATTTATAAATATTTAAGAGAACTTCCCCAACAGATCCCAAATTTTAGGTGAACGTTAGTGTTTTAGGCTTATCATCTAAGTGCTATTAGGGTTGCTATGAGCAAAATCAAAAGAGAAAATACGTATGCCTTGCAATGGCCTTTCAGAAAAAATGTAAAATAAACTTGACATTATCAGTTATTAGATTACATTTGTAAAGTCTTATTGACATAATGTAAACTCTTAATGACTTTTTCTATGAAAACCAAGAAACAACAGATTTTAAATTTAGCGGGCTGGACGTGGTCCTGGGTCGCTACGCTAGCCCTAGCCACCTTTGGTCCTCAATTTATTTGGGACGACCACCAACTGCTCACTATTCTCTTTGTGGGGCTGAACTTTGCCAATGGTATTGCCATGGTTATTGCCAACCGCCATTTCTTTAATAGCCTCGACGAGCTGCAACGTAAAATACAGCTTGAGGCTTTGGGGATTACTTTGGGCTTAACCGTTATCATCGGCATTACCTATTCGTTGCTCGACACGACCAATCTGATTGGTGCAGATGCTGAAATTGGTTTTCTAGTGGGCATGATTGGTGTTATTTATTTTTTGAGTACGCTCATTATTGGAAGACGCTACGCATGAAAAACAAACTCAAAGTATTACGCGCAGAGCATAACCTTACCCAGGAGCAGCTGGCAAAAGCGGTGGAGGTGTCCCGACAAACCATAAATGCGATTGAAAAGGAAAAATTTGATCCTAGTTTGATGTTGGCCATCAAACTAGCCAGGCTCTTTAAAACCGAGATTGAGTCTATTTTTATCTATGCTAAGGATTAAGATTCTCTCCTCTAGCCTTTTCCCGAATTTTGTGTTAGTTGCCTTTTAAGCTTGACTACAAAATTGACCAGAAGTAAACAGACAAAACACTATAGAACCATACCCATAGATTAGTTGTTAACTTTAATTGATACTTGAATTGTAAAAATTATGTTTGTACTCTAAAGCTTCACTATGGATTTTTCTAATATTAAACTTATTGTTACTGATATGGACGGTACGCTCTTAAATGAAAAAAATGAGGTAAGCCCTCGATTTTTTCAACAATTTGAGGAGCTTAAAAAACATGATATTCATTTTGTAGCAGCAAGTGGTAGGCAGTACCAAAGTATTTTAAGCAAACTCGATCCCATTAAAAATGAGATTAGTATTATTGGTGAAAACGGAGGTATCATGCAACACGCCAATGAAACTAAAGTTTTACTAAAGTTAACTGATAGCGATGTGCAACACTGTATCTCTCTCCTTAGGCTTGTAAAAGATTGCTTTATTGTACTCTGTGGTAGAAAAAGCGCCTACATTGAAAGTTCTAGCACCAAGTTTATGACTCAACTTAAAACCTATTATAGCGAAGTTGAAAAGGTTGATGATTTGACCCAGGTTACAGACGACGATTTTGTAAAAATAGCTGTGTATCATTTTGAATCTTCAGAAGCTTATATCTATCCACAGGTTCAAAATCTAATAGATAGTTATCAAGTCGTTGTTTCAGGGCAGAATTGGCTGGATATATCTCATATTAAATCCAATAAAGCGTATGCCTTAAAAATGATACAAAACGACTTGGGCGTTACCCTAAATGAAACCATGGTGTTTGGAGATTATAATAACGATATTGGTATGTTAAAATTGGCACGTCTCAGTTTTGCTATGAAAAATGCCCATCCCAACGTCATAAAAATGGCCAACTATCAAACCAAAAGTAACACAGAAGAAGGCGTTGAAGATATTCTGGAGAAATTATTGAAATCTAAACTACCGACTTCATGAGGTTGGAAATCATACCCAACTACTCATCCCTTTTAAAACAAGATCGAGTCTGTTTGAAACTCTGCCCAAAATTGATGATTCCCCCTAGCTTTATCTTTAATTTGGTATCAGTTGCTTTTTAAGCTTAAGTGCCAAATTGACCAGCAACAAACACATAAAACCAACGACCAAGCCGATTAACAGTTCCGTCACCAAGGAGGGCAAGAAAGGAATAAAATTATGAAAAAAATCTATATTGTGTGCAAAAATACCTCCAGACACCAGCAATAAGGCTATGGTTCCAATCACCGTTAAGCTTTTGATGACTTTGGGCAATGCCGCTACTAAAACGCCACCGAGTTTTGCTTTAAAGCTTTTTTCGTCAGTGCTGTTTTTGATGAGTTTATACCCAGCATCGTCCATCCGAATTATAAGGGCAACGATGCCGTAAACGCCAACGGTTGCAATAAGAGCTATTATTGTCACTACAGGGATTTGTATGCTCAAACCTTCCTTAGACACGGTCCCCAGAGCAATAATGATAATTTCTACCGAGAGAATAAAGTCGGTTACAATCGCCGATTTGATGCGCTCTTTTTCCAAGGCCATGACCTCACTTTTAGATTTGGCACTTTTGAGCTCTTCTTTTTTGGAATGCGGGTGTGGAACTATAAAGTGATAGATTTTCTCTGCGCCTTCATAAGCCAAATACAAACCTCCCAACAGGAGAGCAATCGTAATCGCTATAGGCAAAAAGGCACTCAGTAAAAAAGCAACCGGTAGGATAATCACTTTATTGAGTAAAGAGCCTTTGGTAATAGACCATAAGACGGGGATCTCCCGTGAGGAGACAAAACCAGAGGCTTTTTCTGCATTCACGGCGAGGTCGTCACCCAAAATTCCAGCTGTTTTTTTGGCGGCCACTTTACTCATAACGGCCACATCGTCCATGAGCGCAGCAATATCATCTAAAATGGCAAAGAATCCTGAAGCCATACACTGTTTTATTTTAAGTTATTAGGTATGCCGAAATTAGTTTTTTTAAAAAGTTCCTAACTCCATTTTGAAAAAAAAGTTAAGACCGACATGGAAAAAAAAAGACCTCTTTTTTATCTAAAGCTAGAGCTCTTGATTAAAAGACATTGGTAAATCAACAAAAGAGCTAGCATTCATTCCACACTCTGTGGATAAAGTCCACAGGCTTAGGTCTTGGCTGTATCCAAACTAGCTGAAAACCCTACAAACTTAGACACGGTATATAAATTGGGTATAGATGATAAAATTATTAGTCATGGACGCAGATTTAAACATTGCCCAAACCTCATCGAGACCTTCATTTTCAAAATTATTTTCGATAAAATCACTCTCCTCCAGAGATATCCTCATTTTTACAGCAACATTTATAGTGCTTGTAGGTGCTTTGATTACAGTTATTCAATTGCAACCTGCCTTTGAACAACTTCACCTAGAGAGAATCAATACGTTTTGGGGAAGACTTCTTGTTTACGTATCCATTGCATTACTTGCTTTTAAGATTAGTTTTTTGGGCTTTATCTTTTTTCTGCGTTTAAAGTACCGCCCGGTTCAATCTGTATCCAATGAAAAATTGCCAGTGCTTACGGTCATTGTCCCTGCTTACAATGAGGGCAAGTTGGTTTGGAAAACCCTGCACAGCTTGGCAGGTAGTCATTATCCTGAACATAAAGTTCAAATCATCTCTATAGATGACGGGAGTCAAGACGATACCTGGGCTTGGATGCAAAAGGCAAAACGAGAACTTGGGGATCGCTTATCGATTTTTCAACAGCCCAAAAACATGGGTAAACGTCATGCCTTATACCGAGGCTTTAAGCTAGGTACGGGAGATGTATTTGTTACCGTCGATAGTGATTCTATCGTGAAAACGGATACGCTTCGAAATTTGGTTTCTCCATTTACGGTAGATTCCAAATGTGGCGCGGTAGCGGGTAATGTGCGAGTCCTTAACAATGAGAAAGCGATGATCCCTCGGATGCTAAACGTGAGTTTTGCCTTTAGTTTTGAGTTTATCCGTTCAGCACAAAGTCAGCTGGGGTCTGTCCTTTGTACGCCTGGAGCTTTAGCGGCGTATAGAAGAGATGCTGTGCTTAATTGCTTGGAAGATTGGATGCACCAAACCTTTATGGGTAAAACAACCGATATTGGGGAAGATAGAGCGATGACCAATATGATATTAAAACAAGGCATGCACGTTCGTTTCCAGAGTAATGCCGTTGTCCTTACCAATATCCCAGAGCGGTATAAAAACCTATATAAGATGTTTATCCGTTGGGAGCGAAGTAACGTGAGAGAAAATATTAAGATGAGCAAATTTGCTTTTACCAATTACAGAGAAGAATCAAAGGTAGGACCACGAATTTTATTATTGAACCAGTGGATCAAAGTGGTTTTTGCTTATCCGTTTATGATTTTGATGCTCATTTTTATAGTGCTGTATCCGGTTTTGTTTATCAGTTCAACCTTGGTAAGTATTCTTGTCTTCTCTAGTATCCCAGCCTTGTTTTATGCAAAATCTTATAATGTTGGAGAGTCGCTATGGATGTATTGCTATAGCTTATTTTATACTTTTAGTTTGTTTTGGATTACCCCTTATGCGATTGCAACTGCCAGTCGACGTGGTTGGTTGACCCGAGATTTACCTAAAAAAGTTTAATTTTTTTTACTGAATTTAATACAGTTCGCTTATAAGCTTAACCATCACATATTAACACAATCTAACTTGAATACTCCGCGTGGGTATTCAAGTTTTTTTTTATTGAAGGGGACTCTTTTTGTCATTCCGACAGACAAAGATTCTTCAGTCGCGAAAAGCTCCTTCAGAATGAACTGTGCTTAAAAACAAACTTTTGATTGATAACTTTCGTTAAACATTGTCTTATTT
>NZ_APLF01000022.1 GCF_000355905.1 Psychroflexus gondwanensis ACAM 44 | reverse complement strand
TTTTTATGACAATATGTTTTGATTATTTATCCATTTCTTCCATTATGGCTTGTGATAACTTTTTATAAGTTCCATTTTCTAAGCGCTCTCTTATCACAGAGAAAGCTTTGAGAGTTAAATCTATATCCTCCATAGTATGTGTAGCTGTAGGTATCATCCTTAAAAGGATTAAACCTTTTGGAATTACCGGATACACAACTATAGAACAAAAGATACCATGGTTCTCACGAAGATCTTTTACTAGTGCCATAGCTTCTGGAATGCTCCCCTTCAGATAAACTGGTGTCACACAACTTGTGGTTGTTCCAATATCAAAACCATTTTCTTTTAAACCGTTCTGAAGCGCATTCACGTTTTCCCAAAGCTTGTCTTTAAAAGCAGTCGAATTTCGCATCAATTCTAAACGCTTAAGTGCACCTTCTACTAAGGACATCTGCAGTGATTTAGCAAACATCTGTGATCTTAAATTGTATTTTAAATAATCGATAATTTCTTTATCTGCAGCAATAAAAGCTCCTGTACTGGCCATTGATTTTGCGAAGGTTGCAAAATAAACATCTATATCATCTTGAACACCTTGCTCCTCTCCAGCTCCAGCTCCTGTTTTACCCAAAGTTCCAAAACCGTGAGCATCATCAACAAGCAATCTAAAATTGTACTTTTTCTTTAACTCTACAATTTCTTTAAGCTTACCTTGTTCACCACGCATTCCAAAAACCCCTTCAGAAATAAGAAGAACGCCTCCTCCAGTTTGCTCAGCTATTTTTTCAGCTCTAGCTAGGTTTAGCTCTATACTGTCTAAATCGTTATGCTTATAGGTAAAACGCTTACCAAGATGTAAACGAACACCATCAATAATACATGCATGAGCATCTACATCGTAAACTATAACGTCATCTTTGCTAACTAGGGCGTCTATTGTTGATAAAATGCCTTGGTAACCAAAATTGAGTACATACGCAGATTCTTTGCTAACGAAATCTGCCAATTCTTCTTGTAGCTGTTCGTGTAGACTTGTGTGTCCACTCATCATTCTAGCACCCATCGGGTAGGCACTACCCCATTTTTTTACAGCTTCTTCATCTGTTTTTCTTACTTCTGGATGGTTAGCAAGTCCTAAATAATCATTGATGCTCCAAGTAATTACTTCTCTACCTTGGAACTGCATTCTATTGCTGATTTGCCCTTCCAGTTTTGGAAAAACAAAATAACCTTCAGCTTGATCTGCCCATTTACCTAAAGGGCCTTTATCTCTATAAATTTTTGCAAATAAATCTTTCATAAGCTCTCTATATATTTATTTTTCAAATCTACCCAATCTCAACTAATTGATGTTTGTGATATGGGCTTTTTTCAAATTGCTTTGGTTTTGTTCATCTTCCAATCCAGGGTAATTGGTAAATCCTTGAGATTTCATCCAATCATCAGAAAAAACTTTGCTCATATACCTCGATCCATGATCTGGAAAAATAGCAACCACCTTGCTTTTTGAATTAAATTCGTTTTCTGCAGCCAATTGTTTTATGCCTTGCATCACTGCACCACTTGTATATCCAACAAACATGCCTTCAGTTTTGGCTATATCTCTTGCCATGTAAGCACTATCCTCGTCGGTTACTTTTGTGAATTTATCTATAATATCAAAATCTGTAGCACTTGGAATTAAGTTTTTCCCTAAACCTTCAATTTTGTAGGGATAAATTTCACTTTTATCTAATTTACCAGTCTCATGATATTTCTGTAATACCGATCCAAAGGCGTCTATACCTAGGATCTTAATATTTGGATTTTGCTCTTTAAGATACCTTGCAGTTCCAGAAATAGTACCTCCCGTCCCACTACAGGCTACAAGATGTGTTATTTTTCCTTCTGTTTGTTCCCATATCTCTGGACCTGTGGTTAAGTAATGAGCATCAATATTCAAGTCATTGAAATATTGATTGATATAAATAGAACCTGGTGTCTCTTTATAAATTCGCTTTGCAACTTCGTAATAGGATCTCGGATCTTCCGGAGCCACATTCGATGGACAAACAGTTACATCAGCCCCCATGGTTTTCAATAGAGATATTTTATCCTTTGAAGATTTGGAGCTCACTGCAAGAATGCATTTATATCCTTTTATAGCAGCAACCATTGCAATGCTAAAACCAGTATTGCCCGAAGTTGTTTCTATAATAGTGTCTCCTGGCTTTAAATCACCGTTTTTTTCAGCTTTTTCAATGATATAATGCGCTATTCTGTCTTTAGAGGATAATCCTGGATTTTGAGCTTCATACTTAGCTAAAAATTCTCCTTTAAAATGTTGAGTAATGTTGTTAAGTCTTATTAGTGGTGTACAACCTACCATTGATAGTAAGTTATCGTGAACATTCAATTTTTTATGCATAAAGCCAACGTCTTTTCACGTAAGTAATGTTTTTTAAAATAGATAACAGGGGGCTAAATTACGATTTTTTTTCGATTACTTTAAAATTTGCTCCAAATCAAGTAAAAATGCATAATCTTTAGAAAGCTCCTTTAAAGCCTCAAATCGACCAGAGGCTCCACCGTGTCCTGCGTCCATATTGGTATCTAAATATAATTTGTTTTGATCGGTTTTAAGTTCTCTTAATTTTGCCACCCATTTGGCTGGTTCCCAATACTGCACCTGAGAATCGTAAAGGCCTGTGGTAACCAACATGTTTGGATAGTCTTTAGCTTCAACATTATCATAAGGTGAATAGGTCTTGATATACTTATAATAATCTTCTTCATTAGGATTTCCCCATTCATCATATTCACCAGTTGTTAAAGGAATACTCTCATCTAGCATTGTGGTAACAACATCTACGAAAGGCACTGCCGCTATCACTCCGTTGTAAAGTTCTGGAGACATATTGATAACTGCTCCCATTAGAAGTCCGCCTGCAGATCCTCCCATAGCATATAAATGATCGGGAGATGTGTACTTCTGATCTATTAGATACTCAGAAACATCAATAAAATCTGTAAATGTATTTTTCTTATGAAGAAGCTTCCCTTTTTCATACCAATCTCTTCCTAAATATTCGCTACCTCTCACATGAGCAATAGCATATATGAAGCCTCTGTCTAAGAGGGAAAGTCTTGTCGTAGAAAAGTAAGGGTCCATTGTCGCTCCATAACTTCCATAACCATACTGAAGAAGTGGATTATTTCCATCTCTTTTAATGCCTTTTTTATACACTAAAGAGACGGGGATTTCGCTACCATCTTCTGCAGTTGCCCAAATTCTCTCCGAGATATAATTATCCTTATCAAAACTCGGATCTTGAACGTCTTGTTCTTTCAGAACTTTTTCAGTTTTATCTACCATATCAAATTCGATAACCGACGCTGGCGTAGTTAGAGAATTAAAGGAGTATCTCAACTTATTGGTGTCAAAATCAACATTAGTCGTTGTATTTGCTGTGTAAGTTTCACTTGTAAAGGGCAAATAATAATCTTCGCTTTCATCCCAACTTTGTACTCGGATTCTACTCAAACCATTGTAACGCTCACTGGTTACCAAGAAGTTATTGAAAATATCTACTCCTTCAAGTAGAACGTCCTTTCGGTGTGGTATTACTTCTTCCCAATTGGATTCTGAAGTTGACCCGATAGAGGTTTTCATCAGTTTAAAGTTTTGAGCTTCATCTTTATTGGTAAGGATAAAAAAATCATCTTTATAATGAGCTAAATCATACTCTAAACCCCTTCTCCGTTCAGAAAATAATTTAAAGTCAGCGTCTGGTGTGTTAGCATTGAGGATTTGATATTCGTCAGACATCGTACTAGATGATCCGATAATAATGTAATCTCTAGATTTTGTTTTGTAGACATATGCATTGAAGGTCTCATCGCTTTCTTCAAAAATCATGACATCGTCTTCTGCAGAATTATCAAGTTTATGTTTGTAAATCTGATTAGATCTTAATGTTTGCTCATCTTTTCTGGTGTAAAAAAGAGTCTTATTATCATTAGCCCAAGTAGATCCTCCAGTAGTTGTTTCAATCTTTTCTGGAAATAATTCACCTGTCTCTAAGTTTTTAATTTGGATCGTGTATTTCCTTCGACTTACCGTATCTATTCCAAAGGAGGCATATTTATTATCTGGACTTATACTTATACCTCCTAGGTTAAAGTAAGCATGGCTTTCCGCCATTTCATTACAGTCGAACATGATTTCTTCTTCTGCCTCCAAAGATCCTTTTCTTCGGGTATAAATGGGATAATCTTTACCAGTTTCATAACGAACTTGATACCAATACCCATTCAATTTGTAAGGGACAGAGGAGTCATCTTCTTTTATTCTCGCTTTCATCTCTTCAAAAAGATCGGTTTGAAAAGCTTTGGTATGCGCAGTAGATTCTTGATAATACTCATTTTCTAAATTCAGATAGTCGATGACTTTTGGGTCTTCTCTATCATTCATCCAATAATAATTATCAACTCTGTCATCGTTATGAATAGAAAGAGTTTTTGGTTGCTTTTCAGCAGTAGGAGCTTTTATGTCTGTTTTCAATGTTTTCGAATTATCAGTTTTGCAAGATGCGACAAATATAAAGCTTAGAGCTAAGACTGGAAGGAAGTGTTTCATAAGTCTGAAATTTTTTATTAATCTTTATGTAACGTTTAAAAACAGAACAATATACTAAATTTACATTTCACTTTTAAATTAAAATTATGTTTGGAGATATGATGGGTATGATGAATAAAATCAAAGAAACCCAAGCAAAAGTAGAGCAAACTAAAAAGCGACTAGATACCGTAATGCTTGCAGAAAAGAGCAATGATGACTTATTGAAGGTCACTATTACCGCCAATAGAGAACTGAAATCTATTGAAATAGATGATGAACTATTAAAAGATAAAGAACAGCTTGAAGATTATTTAATCTTAACGCTCAACAAAGCTATCCAAAAAGCTAGTGATGTAAATGATACCGAGGTTTCTGCCGTTGCTAAAGAAGGAATGCCAGATATACCTGGGCTAACGAGTTAGAAATATAAAAACTAGCTTAAAATAAAAAAAGCTGAAAAGGCTAAGCTATTATTCCTTTTCAGCTTTTTTTACTTTGAGTGATTAATTATTATTTGACATAGACCACTTTCCGGTTGATGAATTCCATCATACCATCTTTTGCGAGTTCTCGTCCATATCCTGACTTTTTGGTTCCGCCAAAAGGTAACCTTGGGTCAGATTTTACCAATTCGTTAATGAATAGTGCCCCATCACTTACTTTACTAGCATACTCTTGCGCCTTTGAAGTCTCTTTTGTAAACAGACTAACGCCAAGTCCAAATTGAGACTCCTCAGACAACTCAAAAGCCTCTTCTACTGTTTTTACTTTAATCATAGCTGCCAAGGGTCCAAAAGTTTCTTCCTTAAAAGCTGGCATGTCACGAGTGACTTTACCAAGGACTGTCGGTTCATGAAAACACTTGTTTTGATGTCCACCGAGTAGTAATTCCGCGCCTTGTTCTATGGAGTCCTTAACTTGTCGTTGTAATTCATCCGCCAGGTCTTTTCTTGCCAATGGTCCAACTTGTGTATCGTCTAAAATTGGATCTCCAACTTTAAGTTGCCGCGCTGCATCAGTAAATTTCGTTACAAATTCCTCATAAACAGAGTCTTGAATGATAAAACGCTTAGCGGCAATACAGCTTTGACCACTATTGAGCATTCTAGCCTTAACAGCCGTTTTAACTGCCAAATCTAAATCTGCATCCTCTAGGACAATAAAAGAATTACTTCCCCCTAATTCGAGCAAACTTTTTTTGAGGTGCTTACCTGCTATTTGAGCAACTGTAGAACCTGCTTTCTCACTCCCGGTTAAAGTGATTGCTTTTACCCCTTCGTGAGATATTATTTTTTCTGTGACATCATGACCCACAACCAAGCTTTGAAATACTCCTTTCGGAAATCCGGCTTTTGTAAAAACATCTTCTATTTTTTGAGCACATCCAAATACATTGGAAGCATGTTTCAGGAGACCCGTATTCCCCGAAGTTAAAGTAGGTGCTGCAAATCTAAAGACTTGCCAAAACGGAAAATTCCAAGGCATTACAGCAAAAATAGTTCCCATAGGATCATGACGCACAAAACTAGTAGAGGCATCGGTTTTTATATGTTCATCAGAAAGGAATTCTTCGGCATGTTCTGCATAATAATCGCAAACCCAAGCACATTTTTCAATTTCTGATTTTGCTTCTGAAATTGGTTTACCCATTTCTAAAGTTATCATTTGAGCATATTCATCCCTATTATCTCTTAAAACATCTCCCGCTTTTTTCAGGAGCTTCGTTCTATGTGATAAAGGTTTTTGTCTCCATTCTTTGAATGCTGAACTAGCATCACTTAATTTTTGATTTAATTCTTCTGAAGTGAGAGCTGAATATGCTCCTACCTCTTCGTCGTTATGTGGGTTGGTGCTTTTAAATATCATTGGTACATATGATTTGTGATCTTTATTAAAATTAAATTTTTCTCAAACTTAAATGTTGTCCTTTAAGAATTCGATTCTACAGCTGACCAAACTTCAGATAAGAAATGTTCAGTCATCTCTTTTGGAGCCGATTCATTTAAAGAAGGTTTAGAATAAGTGATGTTCTTGGCGGTGTGACCTTGAAACGGTAAACCAAAAGATTTACTTCGTTTTTTACGCTGCTGAAAATTAATATGCTCCTGGAATTCTTGAAAAAAGTCAAAACTTTGACTCCTTTGTTTACCGCGCCAATATAAATCTATTTGACCTGTTTTAGGGTGATATCCAGCTGTAAATAAAGTACCAAACCCTTCTTTAAAAAGGTCATTGTACAATGGCTTTCTCATAAAAGCATCTACCAAATCTGAAGCTGAAAGACCCTCTTCTTTTAAAAGATTTTTTAGAAATAAGGAACGTTCTATCGTTTTATTGAACGCGGCGTTTTCTGGCCAATCCAATCGCTTTTGATGATTTGTAGTAAAAGCGGCGTCGGTAACCACAGCCTTTTCATTTGGAGCCACTTGAACTGTTTTGTAATGGCCAGATTTGTCTACTACAGTTACGTTGTAGGCCATATGAGAAGGGATCCGAATTAATGCGGCCACTGCTTCTTTTACGTTACTACAAAATTCCAGAATATACCTTAAGATAAAGGGCATGCCAAAACCCTCTCCAATAATTTTCCTACCTCCAAACGTGAGCGAAACCGCTAAGCCTTTATCGTTCATACCATCCAAAACACCTAAGAGGCAATCGCTTGTAGCTATGACCCGTCTGTCGTTCCATTTACTAAACAATTGCACTCCCTCAAATAGGTTAGGATGATGATCGTAATTGCGAACGAGTTGAATATCATCACCCTCTAGAACCGCATTGGAGCAACCACTCACATAAAAGGGAGGTTGATAACCCGTGAGAAATTTCGAAGCAATTTCATCTGCTCCTGCAAGTTCACATAACCTGATGTAGGTTGGCCACATCTCTGGCATATGCTCTTTTAAAGCAACTTGAGAAGTTTGTAAATCTACAGACTGTTTCTCGGTTTCATTTTCAATAAGCCATGTCTTGTAAGCTTCCCAATGAATGAAAAATAAATTTTGCCATTTCTTACCTGGTAAACTAGGTTCAGAAATTGCTGTAAAATGAATCTGCATAGAGATTATTATTATTTTTGAAATTTATAAGAATTGCTTTTAATGAAAAGGCTTTCGTTTTTATTTGGTCAACGATCCTGGTAATTTTGATTTACGCTTATCTTCAACTACCACTGAAGAAAACTGAGAACGGATCGCTTTTATCCACTTTTTAGCTCGTGTGTTTAACTGAAAGTCATCTGTCATCATTCGTCCTCTTGTCACCAGAATCCCTATATCTGCACCTTCATATAAATAATCACCTTTTTTAGCAATTCTCATAAAGAAAGCCTCATTCTCATTTTGGACGGCTCGTCTATGCGTGTCCATTCTATCAAATTGAATATGCCCTGTGTCGTACATTTTCCAAATACCCGATTTTGCTGATCCGGTCACGTACTCGATCGTATCTTTCGTATGCTTAACAATCAATTGGCTCCAACTGTCTATATTTTCTTGTTTTGACCAACGTTTATTCAGTTTTTCAACATCCAAGGTGTAATCCATATTCATCCACTCTAAGATATGAAAAACAAAAAGTGGAGCATCTGCAAGTGCAAATACAGCATGGTTGGTAATTGAGCTTGCACCAGTTACTCTGGGATTGAGTTCTCCAAGATAAATTTCGCCGTTGTCCTGATCTATAAGAAAATCAAGCTCGAAGTAACCCTTATAGCCTTCCTCCCTCAATTGGTTTCCAAAAAGCTGAGTATATTCCACTGCCTTTTTCCTTAATTCTGGAGTAAACGCATCAGGATAGATCTCGTTACCACACCAGCCTCCTTCATAGGGTGTTAACTGTTTAAACCCAACTAACTCCGTCATGAGAGGCGTTACGATGGTGCCGTGTCTAGTCACACAAGCTTCAATAGCGGTTCCTCTACAACGGATACGCTTCATTATTTTTACTTCTTCCTCATCTTCAATTTCGTCTGCATACTCCAGATAATCTTCTTCATTGGAAATAAAGAAAGTCGTGTGACCCGAATCTCCAAAAGGAGTTTGGATCACCAATTCTGTTCCAAGATCTTTAGAAATTTTACGCAGATGTTTGTAATTATCCACCTTAGAAAGTACGTAAGGAACACAAGCTACTCCTGCTTTTTCTGCAATTCTATTGGTATTCACCTTATTATCTAGGAACGTTCTCATTTCTGCTGAGGGGAACATAATTTCTAGCCCAATCTTTTCTGCTAACCTTTCTGTTTCTTCATTAAACATAAGAAACATGGCCTTTCCTGCTCGTCCATCAACACTTCTGGTCTTGATATAATCCTGAACTTCTGGGTGTTGAAGTAGGTAGTTGTTTATGTCTTCTATCCCTTCAAAGTCATCGTGAGGTATTTCATTTTTTGGTGAAAAAACATTAGGATGTAATCCATCAAAACATTCGATGTAAGTAATAAATCTAAATCCTTTTATCCACTCATCCGCCCCTAAAAGATTAAAGTTAGTGGCACTAATAAAATATAGTGGCTCTTCATTCTTATGGAAAGCTCTCCTGATGTCTGATACCCCGTTCAAATCTTCTTTTTTGGGTCTACCTCGTTTCTTGGACACTACACTTGGGGAGGATTTTTTATTGGTCACCGGCGTCGCTGCTTGTTCAGACTTTCGTTTTCCACGAACAGGAATCTTTGTCTTATCTTTTCCACTGATAGTCGCCGGTTTTGAATCCGTCTTATTATTATTTTTCGACTTATTTTGATTCGAATCTTCTTTATGTTTAGAATCCATAATTATGTTTTAATAGATTATTATTTTTTTGTGTTACTTCCCATGGAAGTTACTGTTTTCTGTCTATTCAATACAGCATCTTTAAAAATCCTTAGGCCTAGTTCTGGTCTATATCCGTGAATTTCAGAGACGTCAAGAACAGTTAAAAAATGAATGATTTCCTCGCTAACGACTTGCCCTGGAACTAAAACCGGAAATCCCGGAGGATAAGGTATTATAAAGCAGGAAGCCACTAAAACTCGCCCTTCTTTTATAGTTGGTAAGCATTCACTTAGAGGAATATATTCGTAATTTTCTTCATTATACGCTAGCGTAAACGCCCCTCTTATGTTTCCTCCTGGAACTCCAGGAACCGCTTGGAAGGAGTTGTGGAAATAGCTAAAATCTGGCAAGGGAGGGAAATCTTGAGTCAACGATTCAATTCTATCTTGATGAATTTTACTTTCTGCGGAAGTAAGCGCGAGAAGTTCTTTATCTAATTCGTCTGCGATTTTTAAAAGTGCATTGGTTAAATAGGTGACACTACTTCTAGTCGTCCCAATATTGGTCATCAATAGAACTGTGTTTCTCGACGTTTTATTGATTTGAATATTGAATTTATCCATTAAATACTTATTCTTAAACGTATCCCCATTAACACCTGTTCTGCCTATATGAATAGTAATTTTGGTTGGGTCTAAAACAAACTCATCGTTCTTCCAAGCATCTTCCATTCGATTCCAACCTGTTTTTGGATTGTAATATTCCGATAAACCTGAGGCTCTAAATTCCTTAGGAATAAAATCTCCTATGGTCAACACATCAAAGTATTTTTTTAATTGTGGATGATCGTTAACCTTAGCTCTAAAAACCATCGCTAATTCAATGCTCTTTTCTACAAGCTCATAGCCTTCAAATTGCACCTGTCGCCTACCCGCATCCAAAGACGCTAAAATTTGGTAATTTGGTGAAGTGGATGTGTGTGTCATATATGCCTCCAAAAAGGTATTTTGACTCTTCTTTCTGAAATCTTCATCCCAGATATGTATCATAGAACCTTGTCTAAAGCTACTTAACGTTTTATGAGTACTTTGCGTAGAATACACCCTAATACGAACTTTATCTGGATCTGGTAGCTTTGATATTTCTCCCTTCTTTAAGTTCTTGATGTGTTCTTCATACTCTATCCTATATTTTTCACTTTTATATTTCTTATGAAGTTTATTGGCGACAAACATTCCTGTTCTCTGTTTGTAATTGTAGGTGAATCCTGCAAAAGCAAACCAAGCTTCGTCCCAGAGAAAAATCATATCTGGTTTGATAGCCAGTATTTCCTCCATGACCTTTTCGACATTGTACACCAACCCATCGAAGGTGCAATTGGTAAGCAATAGCATCTTGACAAGCTGCATTCTTCCAGCCTCTTTCAGTTGCAATAATTTATCCTTGATTTGTTGTAAAGGTACTGCTCCATACATAGAATATTTTTCTATAGGATAGGAATCTAAATACACTGGATATGCACCTGCTAAAACCAAACCGTAATGATGAGATTTATGACAATCTCTGTCAATTAAAATAACCTCCCCTGGTTTAACCAAGGCTTGAACTACTATTTTATTTGAAGTAGAAGTCCCATTGGTTACAAAAAAAGTATTTAGTGATCCATAAGCATCACTCGCCATTTTTTGTGCAGTCTTTAGGGAACCTGTTGGTTGAAGTAAGGAATCCAAACCTCCCTTGGTTGAAGAGGTTTCTGCCAAAAACATATTTCTGCCGTAAAATTTCCCAAAGTCATTGATCCATCGAGATTTAAAAACTGAATTACCCCTAGATATAGGCATGGCATGAAATATACCTGTAGGTTTTTTACTATATTCTTTTAAAGCTGAAAAGAACGGAGTTTCATAGCGTTTATAAATACCTCTTAAAATGGTGAGATGTAATTCTTGTACATCCTCTGCTCTGTAAAAAATCCTATCGAAAGTTTTTAACGTATTGTCTTTTAAATTTCCTAAGGCTGTATCTGTAACATAATAGGTATCAAGTTCAGGTCTAAATTTTTTGACCAATCGTCCCAATACTGGGCCCAATCGCATTTCTGACTTAGAATCGATATTCAAATTAAGAATGCTTTGAACAAATGGCTCTAGAAATGGAGATATTTTTTTTGACTTGTAAGGTGGAGCATAACGGATAACGACTGCTTGAATATTGCTATTGAATTTTAAAGCAATCATTGCATCCTCAAAAGTTCTTTGAACGACAATTCCATAATTAAATTGATCGTTGCTTGTACAAACTTCATTTAAGTCGTGTCGAAGCTTGTTTTCTTCTTGAACAGAAATATCTTCTACGAACAAAACTTCAAAATAATTTTTCCCTTTTCCATCAAACTTGTCGATAGCCTCTAAAGAGTCTGAATTTAAATCATCATCTTCAAAAGCGTTGGGATTACTGCGGTATTTATCGCTGACCAAAAGCTTTGTGATTTCTGAAATCTTATGAGCAAAAGCTGTATACTCCTGTCTTTCTATCATTTCGAGCAGCAAGCCCATTCTAAAAAGTCCAGGAAGCGCAAAATAGCTTTCGATGCTCTCTAATCTTTTAAAAATTTTCTTAACCTTTTCGATTTGCTTGTCACCTTCGACAGAACCTTTTGAAATATTTTCGAGATTTGAGGATTCAAATTTTAAATCATTCCAAGACTCCAATCGAAGTTGACTGATATTATAATACGTAGACATTTTAGGTTTAGGATTTATCATAAGAATTATTGGCTTGAATAAAGTGCTAACTTGTTTCCTTCTGGATCGATAAAAATGGCAAAGTATCCATCTTCATCATTAATAAGAGTTTTGGGCATTACTATTCTACCTCCAGCTTTCTCTACCTTACCAAGAACCAAATTGAGGTCTTTACCGGCATTGAGATATATAAGCGGACCAGATTCTCCAGGTGTTGAACCTGGACCAGCAACGATAGAACCACCTATCCCTTTATTTACAGGGAAAAAAGCCATTGCATAGTTTTTATCAAGATTAGTTTCCATCTCAATATCAAAAATCTGATTATAGAAATTTATAGATTGATTAAAATTTAGTGCTGGTATTTCAAACCAACTGATAAAATCTTTTCGTTTACTTTTGTTTTTAGGTGCTGTTCCTCCCATAAATTTTTTTGTTTAATGATTTGTAAATCCTTTATACCCTGCTGGATCCGATGGGTGAGCCTTCTCATGCTCGTGTTCTTGTATTTTCAATTTGGCTAGAGTATCCATTTTGGTGGGCTTGATTAATGGTCCTAAAGAATTGAGATAAGGCAATTCTACGCCATGTTGGTATATGCCAAATTGAACAATATGATCTCTAAAACTTTTTAGAGGCTGTCCTAGCCTTAAAACCCCTAATTCTCGACTTCTTTTAACCCTTTCTATATTTAATTCAATTGGGAAAATCTCTTCATTACCTTCTGCTTGGTAAATGACACGACCATCGGGTCCGCAAACCACCGATCTTCCGCTTCCGCCAGACTCCAGACCATTTACATCAAAGAAGTAACATTGGTTCACTGCTGCCATAGCTCTTACGATAGATAATTCGATATCTCTATCTATTGTACCTGTCATAGTTGGGTGTAAGATCACTTCTGCACCCATAACTGCAAGTGTCCGTACTGTTTCTGGAAACCACATGTCATAGCAAATAGAAATGCCAAATCTTGCAACCCCAGGCACGTCAAAAACACAGAAGTCCTCACCAGAAGTAACCCCAACTTCGTAAGGATAAAAAGGAAACATTTTTCTGTATCTTGTAACCACCTCCCCTCTTGGGTTAATTACTGTTGCGGTGTTATAAATATGACCCTCACTTTTTTCAAAAATTGATCCTGGAAGCAACCATATACCGTGCTTTTTGGCCATAGCTTGCATTTCTTGTTCAAAATTTCCAGGTATTGCGGAAGCGGTATGCGTCAACGGACCGTGACCACACAACTCACTAAAAACTACCATTTCTACCCATGGATAAAGGCTCATTGTAATATCTAATTTCAGTTTCATTAATTCAACATTAGAATTAACCGCTGAAATTTTCATTTGTATTCCTGCAATTGCAAAAGGTCTCATTGAGTATATATTAAGATTCGGTGTATAGATATCTGTTTCTCAAACATCCATTTAATAGTAATTCTTGTTTAATTATGTAAACCAGCTTAAAATCTTGCTCGTTGTACTTCGGGTATATTTTAAAATCTGTTGTTCCAAAATATCTAATCCTTTATTCAATTCCTCGTCTGTAATCACAAGAGGTGAAAGTATTCTGATTACATTTTTGTGTGTTCCCGCACTAAGAAGAATAAGCCCTTCATCGGCGCATCCCTTTACAATTTTATGACAAAGATCTGTGTCTGGAGAGTTTGGGTTATTGTCTTTTATAAATTCTATCCCAATCATCGCACCAATCCCCCTAACATCTCCTATTTCTGTCACCTCTTTTTGTAGATGACGAATACGCTCCATTACGATACCTCCAACATGAATGGCTCTATCGTTAAGATGGATGTCTTTCATATATTGAATAGTAGCTAAGGCTGCGGCACAACATACTGGACTCCCTATATAAGTTCCTCCAATTGTCCCTGGTAAAGCGGCATCCATAATCTCTGCCTTCCCAACAACAGCTGCTATTGGTAATCCAGAACCCATAGATTTCGCATAGGTACTTATGTCTGGCTGTACACCATAATACTGCCAGCTTGCCCAATGCCCCGTTCTACAGAATCCGCTTTGCACTTCGTCAAAAATCAACATCACTCCATGTTCATCACAAAAGGAACGTAAGCCTTCCAAATATTTTTTGGGTGCAGGATTAAAGCCACCTTCACCTTGAATAGGCTCTATAATAATGGCAGCCACACTTTTTATATCCACCAAGATATGCACACTTTCATAAAGTCGATGCAACTCATTATCTACAAACTCATCTAGGGTTGAGGTACTAGGATGTTTATAGAAATTAGGAAAAGGTAATCTATAAACTTCTGGAGCGAAAGGCCCTGAGGAGAATTTATAATTGACTTTACTGGTTAAACTCATCGCCATGAGCGTACGGCCATGATAAGCTTCGCTAAAACAAATAACCGCAGGTCTTTGTGTAGCTTGCCGAGCGATTTTGATAGCATTTTCAACTGCTTCTGCCCCTGTACTTATCAACATGACTTTGGTCTTATCTCCATGTGGTAGGATTTCTGCAAGTTCTTCGCACAACTTAATATAAGGCTCATAGGTAACCACATTAAAACTCGTATGCAAGTATTTGCCTGCTTGCTCACGTATAGCCTCTACCACTGGAGGTGGGCAATGTCCTGCATTAACGACACCAATACCCCCAGCAAAATCTATCAATTCATTACCGTCTACATCTGTAATAATGGCACCCTTTGCTTCTTTAACAGTAGCTGTGTTAAAAACGCCTACACCGTTAGCGACTATATTTTTTCTCCTGTCAAGGAGCTCCTGAGATTGGGTTTTTTGCTTGATCATGTTTAAAAAAGTTGTCTTTAAATTGTTAGGGAATGAAAAAATGGATATGAAAATGTAATACTAAAAGCAATATGCATATCTTCAATATACAACATTATAATTATACTAAAAAATTATGCTTAAACTAAAATTATAAATGTTAAATTATTTAGGATTTATTCATCTAAATTTAAAAATAATTTAGTGTGTGAAACCTAAAAGACAAAACTCACCTTAAGGTTATGCTCTCTATATACACACTAGATCCAATTTGAATACGTTTATCGTATATAAATTAGGATATTGGGTTTCAGTTTCTAAATCAAAAACTATATTTGCCAATAATAATTAAC
The DNA here is from genome assembly GCF_000355905.1 of Psychroflexus gondwanensis ACAM 44. Lineage (GTDB taxonomy): Bacteria > Bacteroidota > Bacteroidia > Flavobacteriales > Flavobacteriaceae > Psychroflexus > Psychroflexus gondwanensis. The sequence goes on along the minus strand of NZ_APLF01000022.1, from coordinate 11,541 downwards.
GACTAAATGAAATTCACTCCTATAATAATTGCCTTACTTATTATCACCTCACTTACGTCTTGCATTAGCACAAAGCGGTTAACCTACTTAGCTGAAGATGAAAACAATAAAGTAGATAGTTTGATTTCTTTTCAAAAAATGCAAAGACCTTATAGAGTTCAAATCAACGATTTGTTAAGTATAAGAGTCAAAGCTTTGGACCAAGAATTAACCAGTATGTTTAACCCGATTGGTGATTCAGAAAATTCGACGGCAACCACAGAAGAAAGAGCATATTTTGACGGGTTCCTGGTGGACAGACATGGTGAAATAAGGATTCCTACAATAGGAAACATGAAAGTTTTAGGACTTACACTCGAAGAAATTAGATTGAAGCTAAATGATAAATTACTTGAAGATTATTTTAAATCTGAAGCTAATATTTTTATAACCGTAAAATTGGCAGGACTTCGCTACACAACTTTAGGTGAAATAAATAGCCCCGGGAGTCAAGTTATTTATAAAGAACAGATTTCCATTATGGAGGCTATTGCGAATTCTGGAGATATTACATTAACAGGCGATAGACGTGCTGTAAAAATTTTAAGACAGTATCCTGAAGGGCAACGCATACATAGAGTGGATCTTACAAAAATAAGTGCGATTAACTCTCAATTTTATTATGTACAACCTAATGATTTAATCATTATTGACCCTCTTCCTCAAAAATCACTTGGAATAGGAACCACAGGATTTGGAACTATAGCTACTGTTTTTTCGATAGCTACGGCGATAACCATATTATTTATAAGACTCTAATGGAAGAAGATTTTGAAGTAAGTGAATCCAATGCTTATTTTGACTTTAAAGGTTTTATAGTCAAGATATTTAGCTATTGGTATTTATTTGTGATAAGCATCCTCATCGGGATGGGTATCGCCTATTTCATCAATGTCAGAAAACAACCTATTTATCAAATTGAAAGTTTGATCACCATAAAGGATGATCAAAATCCCTTTTTTACGTCCAATACAAGTTTAACCTTCAACTGGGGAGGTGTTTCCGATAAAGTGAATACGACTGTTACAACATTAAAAACAAGAACTCACAATGAAAAAGTAGTCAATAGACTAAGGCTTTACCTTCAGTATTATGAAGATGGGAAGTATCAAAAAGAAGATGCCTACGGCAAAGTTCCTTTTGTAGTTATGGAAGATAGTCTAGAAGCTCAGCTCATAGGAAAAGAACTCACCATAAGATTTATAGATGAGACTAGTTTTGAACTTAGCCTAACTTTTGATGATGAAGATCCAGGGAACTTAAGCTATTACAATTATACCACTAAAGAAACCGAGAATCTATATTCCAAAAAAGAGGATTACAAAGAGACCTTTAAGGTATCGGAGTATGTAAACTCACCCTATTTTAAAGGTCAGGTTTTTAGAAATTCAATACCAATGAGTTTAGATAAGCCTTACTATATAAGGTTTACTAATTACTATTCGACGGTCAAAAAATTTCAGGATATCAATGTGTCCCCAGAAAATAAAGGAAGTTCAATTCTTAACTTATCTCTTAATGGAAATAACAAAGAAAAACTCGTAGACTATCTCAACACTACTGTACAAGTTTTAAGCGAAGATATGTTGAACCGTAAAAACCTATTTGCAACGAAAACCATTCGTTTTATTGATAGTAGTCTTACAGAAAAGTCTAAAGAACTTAAGTCGGTTGAGGAAGAACTCAATCAGTTTAAAATAAGCAATGACATTATAGATCTCACTGAAGAGAGCAGCCAAATAAGAGAGCGTCTTACCAATCTAGATCTTGAGAAAAACAGCATACAGCGACAGATAGATTATTACAACGGGCTAGAGCAGTACTTAAGGAATCGCCAAAATTATTCAGATGTCCCCGCCCCTTCAGTTGCTGGTATAGATGAACCTAGCATAAGTCAAGCTGTTGGTAAAATTGTAGCCTTGTCTGAGCAAAGAAGCAAATATTCCTATTCTTTAAAAACAGATGCGCCCATATTTAATGATATCGACAGGCAAATTGATGCGACTAAATCTGTTTTATTAGAAAATATAGGATCCACTGAGAATATATTACTAGAACAATTAGGAAATATCCGACGAAATGAAGCTGAACTAGAAAAGCAAATTAGAGCACTTCCCAAAGAACAACAAGATCTTTTAAAAATTGAACGCCGATACACCATCAGCGAAGAAACCTATAGTCTATTTCTAATTAAGCGTAATGAAGCGGGTTTAATAAAGGCAGCCAACGTAAGTGATGTCCAAATTATAGATAAAGCCATGGATACTGGTGGTGGGAAAATAGGACCCAATACGCAATTGAATTATGTTATGGCATTGCTTATAGGAAGCTTTGTACCCTTAGTGTTTGTATTTCTTCTTGTCTTCTTGGATAATAAAATCAATAACCCAAAAGATATAAATAAATTATCACCAATACCTCTTTTAGGGGTTGTTGGTAAAAGCAAAAGCACCTCTAACCTAGCTGTATTTTCAAAACCCAGATCTGCGATAGCTGAAAGTTTCCGTGGACTTAGAACCAGTATGCAGTTTATTTTTAAACAACAGCACATACAAGGTAATAAGACCATACTAATTACTTCGTCTGTGAGTGGTGAGGGAAAAACCTTCACAGCTATCAACATGGCTTCCGTGTTTTCTATGAGTGGTAAAAAGACATTATTGATAGGCTTAGACCTTAGAAAACCTAAGATATTTGAAGATTTTGATATCACTAATGATATTGGAGTCGTGAATTACTTGATAGGGCAAAATTCTGTAGAAGAAATCATACAGAAAACAAATTATGAGAATCTAGATGTTATCGTTTCTGGTCCGGTCCCTCCTAACCCTTCAGAACTATTGATGGGAGATAAAATGGACATACTCATCGCCTCCTTAAAAGAGAACTATGACTGTGTGATTATGGATACCCCGCCTATAGGTTTGGTGTCTGATGCTTTAAATCTAGGTAAATACGCAGATGCTTCTATTTATTTGTTGAGACAAAATTATACCAAAAAAGCAATGCTAAGTGTCATAAATGATAAATATGAAAAGGGAGAAGTAAAGAATATCAGTTTTATTCTCAACTATTTTCAACATAAGGCTAAGTATGGTTATGGCTACGATTATGGCTATGGTTATGGGTATGGCTATGGACGTTATGGCAACGGCTATCTTCAAACTGAAAAAAAGTCCTCCTTTAGGAAAAGAGTAAAACGAAAATTAAAAAAAATATTTAAATTATAAAATACACAACTATGAGTCATCCTAAAATTGCAATTATTGGCTTAGGCTACGTAGGACTTCCTCTAGCCGTAGCATTTGCTAAAAAATATCCTGTGGTGGGTTTTGATATAAATCAATCTCGAGTAGATGAATTGAATAGCGGCACCGATCATACCTTAGAGGTTTCAGATAAGGATTTGAAGGAAGCCTTGACCACCAATGACTCTCCTGCCATGAAATTGTCCACAGAGTCCAATGACATGAAAGAGGCGACCATCTTTATTGTAACTGTACCCACACCAACAGACAAAAACAGGCAACCGGTTTTAACCCCTTTAATAAAAGCTAGCGAAACTATTGGGAGCATTCTTAAAGACGGTGATATTGTTATATACGAGTCCACAGTATATCCAGGAGTAACAGAAGAAATTTGCGTTCCTGTTTTGGAACAATTTTCTGGTAAGACCTTCAATAAAGACTTTTTTGCAGGCTATTCTCCCGAAAGAATTAATCCAGGAGATAAAGAACATACCATTACTACTATACTGAAGGTAACCTCAGGATCTACCCCTGAAATCGCTAAACGAGTAGATGATTTATATGCTTCGATTATTACAGCAGGAACTCATTTAGCCACTAGCATAAAAGTAGCGGAAGCTGCAAAAGTGATTGAAAATTCGCAAAGAGACATCAATATTGCTTTTGTAAACGAGTTGTCTAAAATTTTTAGACTTCTAGATATAGACACCAACGATGTGTTGGAGGCTGCGGCGACCAAATGGAATTTTATAAAGTTTTCTCCTGGTTTGGTAGGTGGACACTGTATAGGTGTAGATCCGTATTATCTAGCCCAAAAGGCTTTGGAAGTAGGCTATAATCCTGAAATTATTTTATCTGGTCGTCGAATGAACGATGGGATGGGGAAATATGTAGCCAATGAAGTTATAAAATTAATGCTCAATAAAGAAGCAAAAGTAAAAAATGGAAAGGCTTTAGTATTAGGTATCACCTTTAAGGAAAACTGTCCAGATACTCGTAACACCAAGGCAATTGACGTAATAGAAGAGTTGAAAAGTTACAATATGAATGTAGACGTTTGCGACCCTTGGGCCAACAAACAAGAAGTAAAAACTTTATTTGATATTGATTTATTGAGGTGTGAGGATCTCAAATCTACCTACGACACTATTGTTTTAGCTGTATCTCACAATGAGTTTTTAAATTTAAATTTTGAAGCTTTAAAAAATAATAATGCCGTTATTTTTGATGTGAAATCTTTTTTACCAACCGATAAAATTGACGGCCGATTATGATGTACAAAACAGCATATCATTCACAGGATTTATCTAAATTTCGATTTTTAGTGACTGGGGGAGCTGGATTTATCGGTTCTAATATCGTTGAATACCTGTTGAAGTTTGGAGCAAAACACGTCCGAGTTTTAGATAATTTATCTAATGGCTACAGAACCAATATTAAAGAATTTGAGACTGAATCTAACTTTGAGTTTATAGAGGGTGATATCAGAAAGTTTGAGGATTGTGATCATGCCGTTGAAGATATCGATATCGTTCTTCATCAAGCGGCCTTAGGATCTGTGCCAAGATCTATAGATGATCCTATTTTGAGTAATTCTGTAAATGTTTCTGGATTTTTAAATATGCTGGTCGCTTGCAAAAATTCTAAAACTGTAAAACGTTTTGTTTATGCGGCTTCTAGCTCAACTTACGGCGATAGTCCTACTTTACCTAAAGTTGAAAACAATATAGGCAAGCCTTTATCCCCTTATGCCGTGACCAAATATGTCAATGAACTGTATGCCGATGTGTTTGCTAAAACCTATGGGCTTGAAGTTATTGGCCTGCGGTATTTTAATGTTTTTGGACCTAAGCAAAGTCCAGAAGGTGCCTATGCTGCAGTCATTCCCTTATTTATGCAAGCGTTAAAAGATCAAAGCTCACCAACCATGAACGGAGATGGCGAGCAAACCAGGGATTTTACGTTTGTAGAAAATGCAGTACAAGCAAATATCAAAGCTGCCTTTGCAGATGAGAAAGCAACCAATGAGGTTTATAATGTCGCTTGTGGCGACCGCATCAGCTTAAATCTGCTTTGGTCGGCTTTAGAAAAAGCGTCTGGTAGTTCTTTAAAAGCAATCTATGGTCCACCAAGACAAGGCGATGTAAAAGATTCTTTAGCTGATATAAAGAAAGCAAAAGAATTAATGGGATATGAGCCTAAATTCAATGTAGAAGAAGGAATAAAAATAACTTGGGACAACTTCAATAAGAACTAAGTTAAGCTATGCTTTAAGCATCAAGGTAGAAACTCCTAACAATTTGTCCTTCAAAAGCGATACATAAATCGTTTATTTTTTTTGAGTTTTTGAAATCCCTTCTTATAAAAAAACCTGCCATCTCTGGCAGGTTCAACTTAATCAAAACAAAATTAATCAATATTAAAATTTTAAGTTAATCGCAAGATTAAACTCATCATAAATAGTTTTGTCACCTAAGTTATCAAAAAAGCTACCTGAGCCATATCTCACGTTATATTTTGTTCTATCAATACTAAGATTTGTAGTCGCTGAATTTTCAGTCATTTTCAAATCAAAAGCGATTGGATTGGTATTTCCTTTAATAGTAAGATCTCCAGAAACCCCATATACATCGCCTTTTTTGGCCACTGTCGTAATGACAAATTTTGCAGTTTTATGAGTTTCTACACCAAAAAAATCATCTGATTTAAGATGGCCCATCAAATCTTTTCTGTTGTCTCCTTCAAGGTCAGTAACGTCAATAGAGGTCATATCTGCAGTGAATTCACCACCAATTAATTTTCCGTCCTCCATCAAGAAAAAACCGTCTTTCAAATTGATAGTTCCTGAGTGAGAACCCGTTAATTTTTCTCCTTCCCATTGGATGGTACTTTCTTTAACGTCAACTTGTTTCTTTTCAACCGTGTTGGTAAAAGCTACCAAGCCTAAGATAATTGTGGTGGCTAAAGCACCTTTTAAAACATTCATTTTCATAATTTTAAATTTAGGGTTTGTGTTTATATTAAATTCTAGTAAATAATTCGTCTTTGGATTTTCTTACTTTCTTAGCATCTTTCAACTGATCGGCTTCACTTCTATAACCCACCGTTGCTAAAGTAACAGATTTCAGGTCTTTGGATTTCAAATCCAATAACTCATCAAATTCAGCTGAATCGAATCCTTCCATTGGGCAAACATCTATTTTAAGGTCTGCAGCTGCAGAAAGCAAATTTCCCAACGCAATGTAGACTTGGCGAGATGCCCAAATGTGTTTAACGTCTTCAGTAAATGTTAGCACAGAATTCTGAATCATTTCTCTTAAATCCTGAAAATCTTCTACTGGTTTATTTCTTGTTTCGCTATTATTTTTAATGAACTTATCAAGATACTGTCTATCCACATTGGTGTTGTAAGCAAAAACCAACAAATAAGAAGCGTCTGTAATTTGAGGTTGACCAAAAGCGGCTGGCTTTAGCTTAGCCCTAACTTCAGGATCTTCTATCACCATCACTTCATAGGGTTGTAATCCGTAAGAAGAGGCAGACAATCGGATGGCTTCTAATAAGGTTTCCATATCATCTTTAGACACTTGTTTTTCTGGGTTAAATTTTTTCGTGGCATATCGCCAGTGTAAATTCTCAATGTATTTATTCATATATCAATTTCTTAGTTTGTTTAATAATAAGTTCAAATTTATTAATTCTTCAGAAGATAAATTGTCTGTAATATTCATCTCAGCATTATCGACCGCAGTATTAATAATACTTAAAGTTTTGACCCCTTGAGAAGTAATGGTTATATCGACTTTTCTCCGATTGGATTCGCACTGCTCTCTTTCTACATAACCTTTTTTTATTAACTTATCTACTAGACGCGTCGTGTTACTCATTTTATTAATCATCCTATCTTGGATAGTTTGCAGAGAACTTGGCTTGCCTTTCATGCCTTTTAATATTCTTAAGACATTAAATTGTTGTGTAGAGATATCAAATGGTTTTAAAGCAAAAGTGATTTCATCTGTTATCCAACTTCCTGTAAAAAGGAGATTAAGTAAGGCTCGCTTAGATTCTGGTAACTCTTGTGAAATTTTCAACTCTTTTTCGATAACCATGTTGTAACAATATTTGTACATACAAATGTATAACTCCTTAAGAAAGAAAAAATTAAATTCTTTGTTAAATTACCACTAGCTTTTATGAATGTAAATTTTAAACGATTTTCGACTCTAGTCATGCAAGCTGTTAGGAATATTGTATTTTTACGACTTAAGATAATATTTAATCATGGAAAATTTAAGTGAAAAAAAATGGAATGAAGGTCTTAAAGCCTCTTCTAATTCAGAAATAATTGATGTAAGAACTCCTGATGAATTTAACGATGGTTATATAGAAGGAGCTCGCTTATTGAATATTCAAGACTCTAGTAAATTTATGGAAGAAGTTGAAAAACTTGATAAAGACAAGGACTACTATGTGTATTGTAGATCCGGCAGACGAAGTGAAATGGCTTGCCAACTCATGGAAAAAGCTGGAATTGATAATGCTTACAATTTGGAAGGTGGAATATTGGATTGGACTGGTAATGTAAAAAAAATAGTATGAAAACTCTCACACTTTTAGCTGTTATCTGTCTTTTCGTTTCCTCATGTCAATCTCCAAACGAATCTACTCCTACATTGGTATCTTCTGAGGAAATGAAGAAATTAATGGACATGGATTCTATACAATTGATCGATGTTAGATCTTTGGAAGAATTTAGGGAAGGTCATCTTAAAGGCGCACAAAATCTTATTTATGATAATGATTTTGCTCAGAAAATAAGTCAACTTGATAAATCAAAACCTGTGGCGGTCTATTGTAAGACCGGAAGACGGTCTGAAGAATGTTCCACTATTTTAAAGAAAGCAGGATTCAAAAAGGTTTATGACTTGAAAGGGGGGTTAAGCCAATGGAAATTTGAAGAAGAACTCGTTAAAGATAGTTTACCTTAGAAAATGTAAGTTGTAACTTATATAAACAGGGATTATTCATCAGAAAAAAATATATTTGCATAGATTATTTAATTGAGCCTTATGAAATTTATTATCTCTAGTACATATATGTTGAAAAACCTTCAGACTCTTGGAGGTGTGATCAACAATAATAATACGATGCCTATTTTGGATAATTTCTTATTCGAATTAGATCATAATTCCCTCAAGATATCAGCTTCAGATCTAGAAACCACTATGAGTTCTGCCCTAAATGTAGAATCTAGTGACCAAGGCGAAATTGCTGTTCCTGCAAGGTTGTTGCTAGAAACGCTTAAGTCGTTTCCAGAACAGCCACTTACCTTTCATAAACTGGACAATCATACTATTGAAATAAGTTCTGAACAAGGAAAATATGCTTTAGCCTATGCGAATGCAGAAGACTTCCCTTCTCCTGTGAGTATTGAGGATCCTAGCCAAACCGTTTTGGTCGGTGATATTTTAGCGACAGCTATCAACAAAACTATTTTCGCTACAGGAAATGATGATTTAAGACCAGTGATGAACGGTGTCTTTTTCAGATTTACAACAGAAGCTTTAATTTTTGTGGGTACAGATGCTCATAAACTTGTGAAGTATTCTAGAACAGATATAAAAGCAGACAAGCCAGCCGAGTTTATCATGCCTAAGAAACCTTTAAATCTTTTGAAAGGTGTACTTTTAGGGAGTGAAGAGGATGTTCAAATAGAATTCAATGAATCGAATGCAAAATTCAGTTTTGAAAATTTAGAATTAACCTGTCGATTGGTTGATGGCAAATATCCCAATTATGAAGCCGTCATCCCGCAGGAAAACCCAAACACGTTAACTATAGATCGCTCTTTATTTTTAAGTTCTGTAAGGAGAGTTTCGATCTTTTCTAACAAAACCACTCATCAAATCCGCTTAAAAATCGCAGGCGCAGAATTAAATATTTCTGCAGAAGATTTAGATTATTCCAATAAAGCGGAAGAACGCTTAACTTGCGATTACCAAGGAGATGACTTAACGATTGGATTTAATTCCAAGTTTTTAACAGAAATGTTGAATAACTTAAACTCGGAGGATATCAAAATAAAAATGAGCTTACCAAACAGAGCTGGAATCCTAACTCCTGTAGATGGACTAGAAGAAGGTGAACACATAACTATGCTAGTCATGCCAGTTATGCTAGGGAATCAATAGTCGATTTCATCGTTTCATAAAATAATAAAAGCCTCCAATTTGGAGGCTTTTTGAATTCTAACAAACAAAACCTAATTTTTCAATATAGGGGCTGTTGTATATGCGAGAACTTATCTATGACGGTTCTATTAATTAAAAAACTTAATACTGAAAGGGTAATGCGTCGGTTCGCCATTATTTGCTTTTATAGCATTTATGATTGGAAAAATTAAAGTTAACAAGCCAACAATGGCTAGAGTAATAAATCCAACTATGATGAGCATAAGTGGAATAGATATGATGCCCAAAATAATCATTGTCAATTGAAAATTCAAGATATCTTTTCCTTGCTGGTCCATATGCTCTACCTTATCCTTTTGGGTCAACCAAATCACTAAGGGAACAATAAATCCTCCAAAACCTGTAATAAGGTTGAGTAATTGCGAAAGGTGTGTAAACAATAAAAGTTGTCTATCCTCTCTTAATAATGGGTCTTGATATACGTCCATGAATCCTTGTTTTTATAATAAGACTACTTCTTTTCAAATTCGTTACAAATTTTAACAATTAAATCTTAAAATATAAAAATTCAAGGTCTTAATTCTAAATCAAATTCTATGTGTATTAAAGAAACAGACTGTAAATTTGCATCATGATAAATAATGATACCATAATTGCTTTAGCAACTGCTTCTGGAAGTGGAGCTATAGCAGTGATTCGTGTGAGCGGAAACCAGGCTTTGGAGTTGTGCTCTCCCCTATTTGAAGCTAAAAGTGGAATTTCCATCTTAGACCAAAAGAGTCATACGTTGCAACTGGGGACTATTCAAGATGGGCAACGCATATTAGATGAAGTTTTAGTGAGCGTTTTTAGAGGTCATAAATCTTACACTGGTGAACCCACTGTTGAAATTTCTTGTCACGGGAGTTCTTTTATTCAAAAAGAAATCATTCAATTATTAATCAAAAAAGGATGCCGTTCTGCACAGCCTGGAGAATTTACCTTAAGAGCTTTTTTAAATGGTAAAATGGACTTGAGTCAGGCTGAAGCCGTAGCCGATTTGGTCTCTAGCGATAATGCTGCAAGCCACCAGCTGGCCATGCAACAGATGCGGGGTGGATTTACAAACCAAATTCAAGAACTTCGACAAGAACTTTTAGATTTTGCTTCTTTAATGGAACTTGAACTCGATTTTTCTGAAGAAGATGTTGAATTTGCCAATCGTGAGCAATTTCAGGCATTGGTCTTAAAAATACAAAAAGTTTTATCGCGGCTCATCGATTCGTTTGCTGTGGGAAATGTCATTAAAAACGGTATTCCAGTTACTATTGTCGGTGAACCTAATGTGGGTAAATCTACCTTGTTGAATGCCTTGCTCAACGAAGAACGAGCTATTGTAAGTGAAATTGCCGGCACAACTAGAGATACGATAGAGGATGAAATTTCTATAGGTGGTATTGGTTTTAGATTTATAGATACTGCCGGTATTCGAGAAACACAAGATACTATTGAAGGGCTTGGTATACAGCGAACTTTTGAAAAAATTAAACAGTCCCAAGTCATTATTAAATTAATAGACAGCCCCAAACTTTTTGATGATCAGCAAAAATTAAGAGCAACCGAATGGAAACGTGTTAAAGAAGATATACAACAGTTGAAAACCAACTTCCCAGAACGCCCTTTCCTCCTACTGGCAAATAAAGCCGACCTGCTTTCTCCAGAAAATAAAGACCTACTGACTAAAGAATTCAAGGATCTTCTTTTTATTTCAGCTAAGGATAAAACGGGCATAGAAGAAATCCAAACTCGATTGCTCAGTTTTGTAGATGATGGAGCGCTAAGGAATAATGATACCATTGTGACCAACTCAAGACATTATAATGCGTTATTATTGGCTCTGGAAGAGATCAATAAAGTACAAGAAGGACTTAATGAAAACTTAACCACAGACTTACTCGCGATCGATATAAGACAGGCTTTATACCATTTTGGAGAGATTACAGGAGAAGTCACCAATGATGAATTGCTTGGAAATATATTCGCGAATTTCTGTATTGGAAAGTAAGATTCCTTGTTGAAATAAC
>NZ_APLF01000021.1 GCF_000355905.1 Psychroflexus gondwanensis ACAM 44 | reverse complement strand
CGAAGTGCAACGAAGTCGAAGGGAGTCCAGCCTGCCCGTCCGACTGGAACAGGTAGGCGGGTCCCCGCTACTAAATGAGACTCAAGCGCAAATTGCACTTGAGTCTCTTCTTTTTTAGAGCTGTAAAGCAATGATATAGAGTTAGTTAATTCGAAAAGTAAGTTCATTTTTGATGTTCGACATTCTTTATTTTTAGTCGAAAATTGTAAACCTTCAGGAAACACTATACTCTGTAGTTTCCTCTTCTGTCTAAGATCCAACCTCTTGTAGTATTCACCTGGCTTTTCAGCCATTTCGAGGAATTTTTTAATGACTTTTTTGTTGTTCGACTTTTTTGTTGGTATGCTGTTAAGCATGAGAGTTTTTTGCTCTATCGACTCTTTTATTTTGAGGCTGTGTTTTTGAAAGAACATGCAGTCGATGCGTTGTTGCTCGATATTCAAATGCCAGATATCACTGGAATAGAATTGCTGCAAACGCTCCTTCAACCACCCAAAGTCATTTTCACAACAGCTTATACAGAGTATGCCCTTCAAAGTTTTGATTTTGATCATGTCATAGATTACCTCAATAAGCCTATCCGACTACCACGATTCATCAAAGCAATGGAGCGGCTTAAAATTCAGCTTGATTTGGAATCAAATGCCGCTGAAGCTTCTTCACTCGTAGTGAATAACCAAAAAGTTGGAAAGCTTGAAACCCTTGTGGTAAAAGAGGATAAGGTCACTTATCGAATCCCTGTTCTTGAGATAGACTATATTCAGAGTTGGGGAAATTATGTTAAAATCTTCACTAATAACAATCAGGTTCGCCTTGCAAGAAAAACCATTACAGACCTTGAAAAGGAATTAAAAACCAATGGTTTTGAAAGGGTTCACAAATCATACTTAGTAAATAAGAAATCAGTAAAAGCCATTAACGGCAATCAGTTGATCTTGCAGGATCAAACGCTTCCGATAGGTGGAGCATATCGGTTGTTGGTAAAGGAAAGACTTTTGAAATGAGGCAGTTTCTAAAATTCGACGTGTGTTCTGATTAATAATTTAGAAATTCCAGTTGGAAGTCGTTGCAGAGAAGCTTTAAAAATGTATTTAAATAAAAATAAACTCCAATCATCGGCTCACTTCCTCTTGAGAAACAATCAAACTATATTTTTATACCAGCCGCTGAAATTGAGTTTATTTAGAACACAGCTAAATTATATTGATTGATTCATTCAATAGGTCATTCATATGGTATTGCTAAAATCACACGAAACTGAATTCCAGATGTTTACCAATTAAGTCTTATGTCTTTTATCTTATAGCGTAGCGGTCATAAATCTTAATTGGACAATATTGAAAATTTATCAAAAATGTGAATTATTGGGGGTTTTTATCCAATTCGCAAAAATTCACCAAAGACTCATAGAGGGCACAAAAAATTTTTGTGAACACTGTAACTTTTTGTGGCTTAAATGTTTAACTTTATCAAACCCTCAAAAGAATTAGCCTGTATAAACTAAATCCTATTCTCATCCTCGTTGAGGTATGAAAAAACATTAGTTCAAAATGAAAAAAAGCATCCTATTGGTTTTGTTGCTATTGCCTTTGGTTTTGCTTAGCCAATCTAAGGAGTTGCTGCCTTTGCAAGAAATGGAGAACGATTGGTATTTATTGGAAAATGGCTGGCATTATCAACAAGGCGATAATAAAGATTGGGCAAATCCAGCATTTTACGACTCAACGTGGCCCCAGCTTTCTTCTGGATATTTAAAAGCTCCAGACTCATCTACAAACAATAGCGAAGAAAATATTATTTGGTTTCGCTCAAAAATAGTTATAGATAGTACCTTTAACCAACAATTTGTAATGCGCATTTATCAAACCGGCGCTTCAGAAGTTTATCTAAACGGAAATCTGATACACTCATTGGGTAAAGTGAGTTCAAATCTTGATTCCGTTGTTTATTATAATCCCAGTCGGGAAATTCTTTCGTTTCCACTTGGTACGCAAACAGAGCAAGTACTCGCTATAAGATACGTTGACTCACCAGATCGTTTTCCACTGTATTCATCATCATCGGGCATGATAATTAGGCTGTCCACGCTTCACCATGCTACTGCCGATCCGCCGTTGCTCCAGTATAAAATTAGATACTACATTGTTTTTGGAGTTGCCATTTTTATGCTTATTCTCTTTTTGGCCTATTTTTTCTTTTTCCCGACTGAAAAAATAAACTTGTACTTCGCTATTTGGAGCCTTTTCTTCATCCTATTTATAATCGCTGTTTTAATTTTGTTAAACACCCATGAAAGACCGTTTTTGGCAGAATTTTCTATAGGCTTCTTTTTAACCTTCCAAGCATTTCTGATTCTTTTCTGTATCTACAAAATTTTAAAACAAAAATTCGGATTGCTATTTTGGTCTGTGGTTGTGTTGGCCGCTTTTTTAATAGGCTTACTTTTCTTTTTTGATTATTTGTTCATAACCCAAATTATAGGCACCATTGTTTTATTAGAAATATTGCGTGTGAGCATAAAATCCTTAAAAACAAATAAGCGTGCGGCGCTTATTTTCTTGATATTTTGCAGCATTAACATAGCTTTTTGGGCAGCTATTATCTTGGATCAACTGTCTATAATAGAAGTGCCTTCACTGTGGTTATACCAACCGTTTGCATTTTTATTGATGCCTTTGAGTTTGGCTATCTATCTTGGTTATACCTTCGGAAATAGAAGCAAATCGCTTATAACTAAACTGAAGGAAGTAGAGCAGCTTTCTGAAGAAAACCACCACATACTTTTTACCCAAAATGAAACGCTGGAAAGGCAAGTGAAAGAACGCACTTCAGCATTAAACACTTCTTTAGAAAATTTGAAATCTACCCAAAGCCAACTTATACAGGCCGAAAAAATGGCGAGTTTAGGAGAACTGACAGCTGGCATCGCACACGAAATACAAAATCCGTTAAACTTCATCAATAATTTTTCGGAAGTAAGCAACGAGCTTTTGGCTGAAATGAACGAGGAACTTGACAAAGGCAATATTGAAGAAGCAATGATCATTTCAAAAGATATTAAACAAAACCTCGAGAAAGTAGCGCACCACGGCAAGCGTGCCGATGGTATCGTAAAAGGAATGTTGCAACATTCTAGAAGCAGTTCCGGCATTAAGGAACCTACTGACATCAACAAACTGGCAGATGAATACTTGCGCCTGGCCTATCATGGTCTACGGGCAAAGGACAAATCTTTCAATGCTACCTTAGAAACAGATTTTGATGAAAACTTAGGTTTGGTAAATGTGATTCCACAAGATTTGGGACGCGTTATTTTGAATTTGATTACCAATGCTTTTTATGCAGTTAACGAAAAGGCTAAAGCCGACATCGAAGGCTACCAGCCTACTGTAACGGTTTCTTCCAAACGAACTCCCCTCCTTGGAGGGGCTGGGGGTGGGTCTCAAGTTTTGAAAATAGCTATCTCCGATAACGGAAACGGAATTCCTAAAGACATTGTAGACAAAATATTCCAGCCCTTTTTTACCACTAAACCCACGGGGCAAGGAACGGGTTTGGGATTAAGTTTGAGCTATGACATCATCAAAGCCCATGGTGGCGAATTAAAAGTGGAAACAGAAGAAGGTGAAGGCACAACATTTCGCATCGTGATTCCTGTTACCTAAATAAAATTAAAAACCTTATACCCTATAATTATGTCTAAAACAACCAAAGCAACTAAAAGCAATGAAAAGAAGGTTTCAGCTCTAGAAGAGGCCCTTCAATTATTGGAACAGCGCAATGCAGAATTAGCGGTCATTAGTAGTGTACAGAAAGGTTTGTCTGCCGAGATGGACATGCAGGGAATATACAACCTGGTGGGCGATAGAATCCGAGACCTTTTTGATGCGCAGGTTACCGGAATTTACTCATTTCACCACGATACAAAAATGGAACATTTCCATTATCTCTTCGAAGACGGGGATCGCCTGTACCCCGAGCCACGACCGCTCAATCCGCTGAGAAATTGGATTATTAAAAATCGGGATCTTTTGTTGGTCAACGAAAATGTTCAAAATAAAATATTCGAACTTACCGGAGAGCAAAATGTCGCAATTCCCGGAACCCGGTTACCGCAATCCATGCTTTTCGTACCGCTTATTTCGGGCACGGAAGTAAAGGGCTGCGTAAGTCTTCAGAATCTAGATAAAGAGCATGCTTTCAGTGATTCGGATGTACGGTTACTAAGCACACTTGCCAATAGCATGACGGTAGCCCTCGAAAATGCGCGTCTTTTTAATGAAACTACCCGCCTGCTGGCCGAAACCGAACAGCGCAATGCCGAACTTGCAGTTATCAACAGTGTGCAAGAAGGATTGGTGCGCGAAATGGACATGGAGTCTATTTACAG
This sequence comes from Psychroflexus gondwanensis ACAM 44, assembly GCF_000355905.1. Classification (GTDB taxonomy): domain Bacteria; phylum Bacteroidota; class Bacteroidia; order Flavobacteriales; family Flavobacteriaceae; genus Psychroflexus; species Psychroflexus gondwanensis. The sequence goes on along the minus strand of NZ_APLF01000021.1, from coordinate 53,513 downwards.
TTTGGTTGGTAATATAATTTGCAAAGTTTTAAATACCCAAACACTTATTATTCGGACGTTTGACCATAAAGTCGGCATTGAAAATTGGGAATTTGCCATTGAAAATGGAGTGCGTATGTATGTTGAGGCAAGGCCATTTATTTGGGCAAACAAACATCTCATAAAAACAAAAGAATCGCTACTTATCAATGACAATTATATTGAAACTGCTAAAGAATATGGAGATACCCTAGGAGGCGTTAGTAAAGGATTGGCACCAAAATCCGCCATTTTTGTGCCCATGTTACTTGGAGGCAATGTAATCGGCTCTATAAGTTTACAAAATGTGTTGGAAGAAAATGCCTTTACAGAATCTGATGTGCGCTTATTGAACACATTGACCAACAGCATGAGCGTCGCCTTAGAAAATGCACGCCTCTTTAATGAAACCACACGTCTGTTGGCCGAAACCGAGCAACGTGCTACGGAAATGCAAACGGTTAATAATATCAGTCGTGCCTTGGTATCGCAGCTGGAATTTGATGCCCTTATGAACCTTGTAGGTGAGCAAATGCGTGAAACCTTTAAAGCAGATATTGTATACTTAGCCATACACGACACTAAAACCAATATGTTGCATTTCCCATATTATTATGGCGATCAAGCCAAATCCAAACCTTTTGGAAATGGTATTACCGAAAAAATCATTCTCAGCAAAGAACCACTTTTAATCAATCATGACTTAGAAGAAGTGTTTGATAAAATAAAAGCTGAAAAAAGAGGTAAAATGGTGGAGTCCTATTTAGGTGTTCCTATAATCTCAGGGGGGAAATCAATTGGTGTCATCAGTGTTCAAAGTACCGAACAAGAAAACAGATTTACAGACAGCGATCTCAGACTGTTAAATACAATTGCGGCAAACATAGGTGTGGCCATGCAAAATGCTGAAGCCTATCAAAAACTACAGGCTGCACTGACCGATTTAACAGCCACACAACAACAGCTGATACAATCTGAAAAAATGGCTTCGCTTGGTGAACTGACTGCAGGCATTGCCCACGAAATTCAGAACCCGTTGAACTTCGTCAATAATTTCAGTGAAGTGAGCAACGAACTTTTGGAAGAAATGGAAGAAGAAATGGCTACCGGAGATTACGACGCAGCACAGGAAATCTTAAACGACATAAAACAAAACCTCGAAAAAATAACCCACCACGGCAAACGCGCAGACGGCATTGTAAAAGGAATGCTGCAGCACAGCCGAAAAAGTACAGCAGACAAAGAACCCATAAACGTCAATTCACTGGCAGACGAATATTTACGCCTTGCCTATCACGGTCTACGCGCCAGAGACAAAAATTTCAACGCAACTTTGGAGACCAATTTTGACGAAAACATCGGGCTTGTAAATGTTATTCCGCAGGATATGGGAAGAGTTGTTTTGAACCTAATTACCAATGCGTTTTATGCCGTATCGGAAAGGAAAAATATTTCAGAAGATCAAAACTATAAACCCACGGTTTCTGTTTTAACAAAAAAGAAGAAAAATACTTTAAGCATTTCAGTAAAAGATAATGGGAACGGAATTCCGAAACAAGTATTGGACAAAATATTCCAACCATTTTTCACCACAAAACCCACGGGGCAGGGAACGGGATTGGGCTTATCTTTAAGCTATGACATTGTTAAAGTACATGGTGGCGAATTAACCGTAATTACAAAAGAAGGCGAAGGAAGCGAATTCAGCATTAATTTACCAACAAAAAATAATGTTTAAGAAACCACACATACAAACAAAAAAGCAGATGCTTTTGGCACTAACTTTTTGCAGCCTTTTTGCGAGCAGCTTAATGGCACAGCAGCAAGTGGATGCAACTGAAAAGAAAGCCAATGCTTTAAAGGCACAGCTTAATCGGGCAACTTCAGATACATCCCGAGCACGCCTTGCAACCCAACTTTCTACCACATATCGTTTGCTTACTGAAATTGATAGCTCTAAAAAATACGCCTCCAACGCCATTGACCTTACGACCAATATCCTCACTAAAACGGACAATCGAGATTTCACTTTAAAATATAAAACGATACGAGCAAAAGCCATAGAAAATTTCGGTTCGGCACTTGCTTTTAAAAATGCCACAAAGGCATTGGACACCTTAAAGGTTGCCTTAGGTCTATGGAAGAAAATAGGAGACAAATCTGGAATCGCAATGGCCTATTTTTCCATCGCACAGGCCTATGGTTTCAAGAGCAATCAAATTGAAGCCATAGACTACTTTACCAAAAGCCTGAAATTATTCAAGGAAACAAAAAATAAAGAATTAGAAGCGACTACGTTGTATAGTATCAGCCTTGAAAAACGCTACTTGGGCATGTATGGCGATGCTTTGGAATATTCGATAAAATCATTGAAAGTTGCCGAAGAAATTAAGGACACCCTGTTAATTACCGATGCGCTACTTGGAAACAGCTTTAATTATATGCTGGCAAAAAATTATCCCGAGGCTTTGCAAGAACAGATAAAAGCATTGAAATTATTTGAAATGACAAAAGATTCCGTCGGGATTGCAAGGACATATAGTGATATGGGGGTAACCGATATGTTTGCAGGCAAGCTGGATGCCGCATTGATACAACACAAGAAAGCGCTCGAGATGCGCAAAAAACTTAAAGACGCCAACGCCATAGGCATCTCGCATAATTATGTTGCCACGATTTACAAAAGACAAGGCAAATTTAACGAGGCGTTAGCGACTGTAAAAGAAGGTATTCCGTACAACCTTCAGTTTGGCGATAGCAGATTCATTATAGATGCCTATGTTGAAGCTGGCGATATCTACCTGGAATTGAAGGACTATAAAAATGCCATAGCAAATTACAATCTGGCACTGGAAGTCGCCAAAAAGAACAATTCTCAGAACTATCAAGCTAAAACTCTAATGCTCATCGGAAACGCGAATAATAACACTGGAAATATTAGAGAAGCTTTAAATTCACTGCAAATGGCGGACAATATCGTTCTTTCGAATGACTATAAAACGAGGCGATTCATTTACAAAACATTAACGGAAACCTATATTACTAATGATGATTACAAAAGTGCCTATCAAAACCAGTTGAAATACAATCAAATGAACGATTCTGTCAACGCCACCGAGAAAGCTGATAAAATTACAAGACTTACCCAACAACTGGTCTATGAAAACAAGCGCGCACTTCAGAAAGCCAGTCAAGATAAGGAAATAACCATACAGCAATCCCAAATAAAACAACAAAAACTTATACGCAACATCAGCATTGGCGGCCTACTGATAGTCTTTGGGTTTGCTTTTGTGTTTTTTAAGAGGTTTAAGGAAAAAAGAAAACTGAACGTTGCGCTCGAAGAATCTCTTTTTGACCTTAAGGCTACCCAAAACCAGCTTATCCAGTCCGAAAAAATGGCAAGTCTGGGGGAACTCACTGCCGGCATCGCCCATGAAATTCAAAACCCATTGAACTTTGTCAATAATTTTTCTGAAATAAACATAGAACTTATTGAAGAACTACAAGCCGAATTAAAAAAAGGGGATTATGAGGAGGTTTTAACCATTTCTGAAGATGTCAAAGACAACCAGCAGAAAATTAACCACCACGGTAAACGAGCAGACGCCATTGTAAAAGGAATGCTCCAGCACAGCCGTAAAAGCACCGCTATAAAAGAACCTACAGATATCAATAAGCTGGCAGATGAATATTTGCGTCTGGCCTATCACGGGCTTCGTGCCAAGGATAAAAGTTTTAATGCGGAACTGGTAACCGATTTTGATGAATCCGTGGGTCTGCTCAACGTGGTACCGCAAGATATTGGAAGGGTTATCTTGAATTTGATTACCAATGCCTTTTATGCTGTAAACGAGAAAAAGTCGGTGGTCGATGAAGACCTTTTATACCAACCAACAGTTTCGGTTTCAACAAGAAAAATGAACAACAAAGTTAAAATTTCTGTAACAGACAACGCTAACGGCATTCCGCAGAAAGTTTTGGACAAAATATTTCAACCTTTTTTTACCACGAAACCAACGGGACAGGGAACGGGTTTGGGCTTAAGTATGAGTTATGATATTATTACTAAAGCTCACGGAGGCCAATTAACCGTAAAAACCAAAGAAGGCGAAGGCACTGAATTTATAATTCAACTGCCAGCAAATTAAAAAAATGTCCAAAAACGAAAAGAACGATATAGTACAATAAAGATGAAAACTAACATTACCATATTTCGGATTATTTATTTCAGCCTTACGGTAATGTTCGTCTTTTCGTGTAATTCAAACCATGCCAAAAGAGAACAAAGCATCTTTGAAAACCACGACACCATTGTCCCTCCCGTTGTCGTTCCTGCTGGAAAACCGATTGTCAATAAACTTTCCGATACCAAGGCAGCCGAAGTCATTTTGTTGTCCCAAAGACCTGCACCTGTGAAAACTTCATCTGGTTTTTATGTGGAAATGCAAAACTTCAATACCCAACAAGGCTTGGCGATGAGCAGTATACTTTGTGGCTACAAAGACAGTGTGGGTAATCTTTGGTTTGGAACATCAGGCAACGGGGTTAGCATGTACAACGGGAAGTCGTTTACCAATTTCACCTCAGCTCACGGGCTTATCCACAACCTCATCAACACTATAACTGAGGATAGCCAAGGGAATATTTGGTTTGGAGGTTATGGTGGGGTAAGCAAATACAATGGCAAATCATTCAAAAATTTTACCACAGAACAAGGCCTGACGGACAATGACGTTTTAAAAATAATTGAAGACAACAAAGGCACTCTTTGGTTCGCATCGCAAAGAGGGGTTTGTAGCTACAATCCAAATGATACAACTGTGGGGCAAAAGCCTTTCAAAAAAATGGAACTTTTAAAGGGCCAAGTGAACGACATTATGGAAGACAGCCACAACCAGTTGTGGTTCGCAGGTAGCGAAGGGGTTTGGAAAACATCTTCCGATGCCAATGACGAACTGATAAATGTTTCAGATAAATTCAATCTAAAAAACAACGTGGCAATGACCATTGCCGAAGATACCGAGGGAACAATTTGGATAGGCACAAACGTTGCCCTTTGCAGATTCAGGCCGGCTAGTTCTAATGTCACTGAAAAAACATTCGAGCCCCTAACCGAAGCTGATAGCTTGGTAAACAATTCCATTATGTGCATTACCGTGGATAGTCAAGGCACGGTATGGATTGGCACAAAGGGTGGCGTTTCCAAATACAACAAAAAAACAGGCAGCTTTATAAATTTCACAAAGGAACAGGGGCTTGCCTTCAATCGCGTAAATAGCATTACCGAAGATGCTGCTGGCAGCCTTTGGTTTGGCACACACGGTGGTGGGCTCAACAGGTACGATGGACCAGCCGTTTTGGAATTCACGAACAAACAGGGTCTTCCGGGTAATGCTGTTTATGCCACAACCCAAGATTACGACGGCAATATGTGGTTTGCCCCTTCCAACGCCGGCATCGTAAAATACATTGAAAATGATGGCACGCCCTACAGTGGTAGCTATATAAATTATACTTCTGAACAAGGACTTTTAAGCGATACCCAATTTGCTGCGACAAAAGATCATGAAGGCAATCTGTATTTTGGGAGTTACTCAGGGTTAAGCAAATTTGAAGGGAAGACTCTCGTAAATTATACGGAAAGCAATGGTTTGCCGGACACGGAAATCACCACCATTTATTGCGATAAAAAAAACCGTCTTTGGATTGGCACCTATAGCGATGGCATAAGCATATTTGACGGTAAGTCGTTCAAGAATTTGAATACGGAACAAGGTCTCGTGCACAAAACGATTTGGGGGTTTTGCGAAGATAGCCAAGGAAATATCTGGATTGCCACTCGTGGCGGCCTGAGCCGGTACGATGGTGAAAATTTTATGAATTTTACCAAAGACCAAGGTCTGCCGGACAATAAACTTTCATCGGTAATTGAGGACCAAAACGGAAACATAATAATAGGCAGTTGGGGAGGTGGTATTTCCATAATAAAAAAAGAACGGCTTGAAAAACTCAATTTGCCCAATGCCGATCAATTCGAACCCATTTTTGAAAATTTCAGCACTGCACAAGGCTTGGCGAACGATGTGGTATATCAAATTTTGGAAGACTTCAACAAAAACATTATTATTGGAACCAATGTGGGTTTTACGGTTTTAAAAGGCGGCATTTCTTCAGAAAAGGGAAAAATAGCAAAGTATGGCATAGAAAATTATAATGAAGATACCGGATACCCAATAAAAGACATTAGCAATAACCATAGCATGCACGAGGAAGGAAATAGCATAATCTGGGCCGGCACTGGCGATAAACTGCTGCGTTTTGATTATGGAAGCGTCCTTAGAAATACCGAATCGCCGAAGGTTATCCTTCAAAACATCAAAATAAACAACGAGTCCATAAGCTGGCGCAGCCTAGAATGGGCACGGAAAAAAGATACCATTTCATCAGAAAACAATAACAATACCCCTTCCTATATTACCGATGAAATGCTTACCTTCAAAAGAAAACTGCCTGTTAAAGTGCTGGACAGCATGGTACATTCATACCGCAATGTGCATTTCGACGGGGTTCAACCATTTTATGCCATTCCCGAAAATTTAGAACTTCCCTATTCCAAAAACGACATCGGTTTCAATTTTGTGGGGGTTCAGACCACGCGGCCGCAATTGGTGCGCTATCGCTATATGTTAGAAGGATATGACGAATACTGGAACCCTATAACGGAAAACACCACTGCCACTTTCGGCAACATCCGCGAAGGCAATTATACTTTTTTGGTAAAAGCCAAAAATGGAAGTGGGTCCTGGAGCGAACCGTTAAAATATGGGTTTTCTATCATGCCGCCCTGGTACCGCACTTGGTATGTGTACCTGTTCTATATTTTGTTGTTTTTCACTGGGCTGTTTTATTTGGACAAGTTTCAACGAAAACGGGTACTTTTCAAGGAGAGGCAAAAAGGAATACAAAGCGAACTGCAGCATGCCAAGGAAATTGAAAAGGCTTTTACCGAACTGAAATCAACACAAGCCCAACTCATCCAATCCGAGAAAATGGCCAGTTTAGGAGAATTGACAGCCGGCATCGCCCACGAAATTCAGAACCCATTGAACTTTGTTAATAATTTTTCTGAGGTCAGTAATGAGCTTTTGGCCGAAATGAACGAAGAATTGCTAAAAGGAAATATAGAAGAAGCCTTGGCGATTTCTGCGGATTTCAAACAAAACCTCGAAAAAATAAACCACCACGGAAAGCGCGCCGAAGGAATCGTAAAAGGAATGTTACAACATAGCCGAACAAGTAGCGGAAAGAAAGAGCCCACGGACATTAACACTTTATGCGATGAATACCTGCGACTGGCCTACCATGGGTTGCGGGCAAAGGACAAAGCTTTTAATGCGGAACTGGTAACTGATTTTGATAAATCCGTGGGTCTGGTAAATGTGATTCCACAAGATTTGGGACGCGTGATTTTGAACTTGATAACTAATGCTTTTTATGCTGTGAATGAGAAGAAGTCCGCTGGAGTTCATGCTGAGCGCAGTCGAGGTGCGAAAGCGAACTCAACCCAGGTTTATGTGCCAACGGTATCCATCATCACTAAAAAGGAAGATGATACCCTTCAAATAATGGTAAAAGACAACGGCAACGGAATGCCGAAGGAAATAGTAGATAAGATCTTTCAACCCTTTTTCACCACCAAACCTACTGGAGAAGGAACAGGACTGGGCTTGAGTATGAGTTATGATATTATTAAGGCACACGCAGGAGAATTGAAAGTTGAGACAGAAGAAGGAGAAGGCAGCACTTTTTCAATCGAACTACCTACTAAACAATAAAACGATAGCACCAATGACTATAAAAAAAGATGTTTTGCTCGCTAAAGTCTATAAAAATTGGATGGATCTAATGCTAAATGATTTTCCATTGGAACGCATAAAAGAGATTGTGAAAGATGATGTGATGGGTTACGGCACCACCTTGGATGAGAAAATACTTTCTATTGGGGGTCTTAAACAGCTAGTCAACAAGCAACGAGAACAAGGCGTAGGCTTAGATCTAAAATGGGATTTAGAGCCAGTTCTTAGAAAGCGAATTAATGAAAATACTGCTATTTATGTAGATGAGGCTTTAATCACCATGCATATGGAAGGGGTGAAAAATAAACTCTCTGTTAGGCTAAGTACTGTTTTTGGTTTTTCGGCAGATTTATGGAAAGTTACTCATTGGCATGGTTCAGTTGCCGTTCCAATAGAAGGAGATACATGGCACAAGGATGAGCTGAAACTTAAAAATGAAGCCCTTGAAAAATTAGTTGAAGAAAAAACGGCTGACTTGATGGTGAAAAATCGGGAGCTTGAAATTGAAATAGCACTTGAAAGAGTAAGAGCAAGAACTATTTCAATGCAGCATAGCGATGAGTTATCAGAAATTTCTTCTTTATTAGATAGACAAATAAGGGAACTGGGTATTAAAACGAGAGGCTGTGCATTTAATATCTATGATGAAAAAGAGTCCACAGAGTGGTTTAGCTCTGAGGAAGGAACATTACCATCTTATAAAACACCTAGAGAAAATGTGTTCCTCCGCTATTATGATGCTGGCCAAAGAGGTGAATCTTTATATATTGAAGAGTTTGCAGGTGAAGCATGTGCCGCTCATTATGATTACCTCATGTCATTGCCGGTTACAGGTGAGGGTCTCAAGCAGTTCAAAGATAATGGGGGTTCCTTTCCTGCGCGGCAAATAGACCATGCTGCCTTTTTTAAGTATGGTTATTTGTTGTTTATTACATTAGAGCCGGTACCTGAAGCACATACTATATTCAAACGTTTTGCTCTGGTTTTCGAACAGACCTACACCCGTTTCCTTGATCTTAAAAAAGCGGAAGCACAGACAAGGGAAGCGCAAATTGAAGCGGCCCTAGAAAAAATACGATCAAGTTCCTTAGCAATGCACAAGACAGATGACCTAGGGGATGTAGTCAGTGTATTATTTGAACAGTTGCAAAGACTTGATGTCGATATGGATTTTGGCTCGGTGAGCATCTTTGTATTTCAGGAAGATTCCAGAGATTTGACTCAATGGATTCAGTTGCCTGAAGAGGTCGTTCCCATCTCTGTTCCTTACTTTGAGCACCCAATTCTGTCGGATTTCTTCGATGCCAAAGAACAAAACAAAGATTATTTTGAAAAAGTATATACTGTAGAAGAAAAGAATTCTTGGGCCGAAATGGGTTTTGAATTTACAGATTACAAAAATCTTCCTGCTGCATTCAAAACAGCCGTAATGGAGGCTCCTGGTTATGCTATGTCCATAGCTCTAAAAAAGAATTCTGGGATCTGTATTCCCAGTTTTGTGGGTAAATTACCGCCCAAAGAGAATATTGACATTATGAAAAGGGTGAGTATGGTCTTTGAGCAGGCTTATATTCGATTTCTCGACTTGAAAAAAGCGGAGCTACAAGCTCAACAAGCCACAGAAAATTTAAAGATCATTAAAGGGGCAAGAGCCAAAGCAGAAAAAGCGCTCAAGGAACTAAAGGCTGCTCAATCACAACTCATTCAATCCGAAAAAATGGCAAGTTTGGGAGAATTGACAGCTGGAATAGCCCATGAAATCCAGAACCCTTTAAACTTTGTAAACAATTTCTCAGAAGTCAGTAACGAGCTCATTGATGAAATGAATGAAGAACTTGATAAGGGAGATATCGAAGAAGCAAAAGCTATTTCTAAGGATATCAAACAAAATCTTGAAAAAATAAACCACCACGGTAAACGTGCTGATGGTATTGTAAAAGGGATGTTGCAACATAGTCGTAAAAGCACCGCTATAAAAGAACCTACGGACATCAACAAACTGGCAGATGAGTACTTACGTCTTGCCTACCACGGGCTTCGGGCAAAGGACAAATCTTTCAACGCTACTTTAGAGACAGACTTTGACGAAAACCTCGGATTGGTAAACGTGATTCCACAAGATTTGGGACGCGTGATTTTAAACTTAATCACAAATGCTTTTTATGCTGTGAATGAAAAGAGGACCGCTGAAGTTCATGCTGAGCGCAGTCGAGGTGCGAAAGCGGAAAAAGAATACATTCCAACGGTATCCATCATCACTAAAAAGGAAGGTGATACCCTTCAAATAATTGTAAAAGACAATGGTAATGGAATGCCGAAGGAAATAGTAGAAAAGATCTTCCAACCTTTTTTTACTACAAAACCTACCGGAGAAGGAACTGGACTGGGCTTGAGTATGAGTTATGATATTATTAAGGCACACGCAGGAGAATTGAAAGTTGAGACTGATGCCGGGAAAGGGAGCACGTTTAAAATCTTGTTACCAATCAAGGACTAGGTACTAATATGTTATAAATTAATCATGAAATCAAAATCAATTTTAGGAAAATCAATCGAAGTTATTAAAGCCGAATTGCATAAAGCAATGGGAGACGGCTTTAAACCTACACTTGCCATTATTTTTACGTCTGTTGCCTTAGACAGGGCTGCAATTTCAAGACTTTTTGATGCAAACGATATAACTGTTTTTGGTGTCACTACTAATGGCGAATTTATTGACGAACAAACAGAAAAAAAGTCTGCTGCCATTCTTTTAATGGATATGAAAACCGAGCATTTTCAGCTCTACTTTGAAGATATTTCTAATAAAAATTACAGAGAAGTTGCAACCGCTGTTGCTAAAAAAGCAAAAAAGCAGTTCAAAAAACCAGCGTTTTTTATTGGTTTGAGCAACTCTCATACTGATGGTGAAGAAATCCTCCACGGCTTTGAAGATGTCATAGGCAATGATGTCAATATATTCGGCGGTTTGGCCGGTGATGATTACGCGTTTATTGAAACCTTTGTTTTTACGAATACTATTGAAAGTAATCACGGTTTATTATGCCTCGCCTTTGACGAAGATAAAATTGAAATTAATGGGGTTGCCACTTGTGGATGGAAACCAGTGGGAACAGAAAAAATAGTCACCAAAAGTGAAGGCAATCATGTATACACAGTGGATAATATTCCGGTGCTCGACCTTACTGCCAAATATGGCGGTATTGAAAACGTAACGCCAGAGAATAATAGTTTATTGATAGAAATAGCTGCTAATTTTCCTTTGCAATTGCAACGGGAAAAAGGAGATCCTGTCATGCGGCCTGGTCTTATGGTTGATTGGACTGACCGATCCTTTTACACCAGTGGTTCTGTGCCACAAGGTTCCAAAGTACGCTTCTCCCTCCCACCTGATTTTGATGTGATGGAAAAAGTGATTAAGGGATTAGAAAATTTAAAAGCAACCGAAATGCCTGAAGCAGATGCGCTTGTCGTTTTCAGTTGTGCCGGCAGAATACTTTCGCTTGGTCCATTAATGTCACAAGAATTAGAAGGGATAAAAAATGTGTGGAATGTACCAATGGCTGGTATGTTCTCTAATGCAGAATTAGGCAGAGCTACAGGTGGCGATCTCGAAATGCATAATCTAACCACTTGCTGTGTAGCATTAAGAGAGAAATAATATGAAAGCAAAAACGATTAGTGGCGCTTCTACTTTAGAAATTTTAAAGGCATTGGAGAACGCCATGGAAGATGGATATACGCCTACTTTGGCATTGGTATTCATATCAATAAAACAAGATAGGAAAGCAATTCGTGATTTACTATCTTCTAAAGATATTGATGTGGTGGGAGCCACATCGAGCGTAGAGTTTATTGCTGGTCAACAGAGCGATGGAGAAATTGTACTCATGCTGCTTGATGTCAATAAAAATGATTATTGTATTTTATTTGAAGCTATAGAAGAACGAGCATTAAGTGAAGCAGCAACACAGCTGGCACAAAATGCTTTACAGAAATTTGAAGCACCTGCCTTTATTTTATGCACTACTTCAATCACAGAAAGCGGCGAGATGTTAGACGGTGAAAAAATAATAGAAAGTATAGCCCATGTTATTGACGCAGATACGCCAGTATTTGGCGGGATGGCGGGTGATGACTTAACTTTTACAGGCAGCTATGTTTTTACAAATTTACAAGAGACAGATTACGGCTTAACTTCGGTAGTGTTCAATGCCAGGAAAATAGACTTATACGGTGTTGCACTTTCGGGATGGAAACCTTTAGGGCTTAGCAAAACGATTACAAAAAGTGAAGGCAACTTAGTATATACATTTGATGACAAGCCTGCACTGGAAGTGTACTTGCGATATTTAGGAAAAGAAAATGCCGCAACACTTCATCACCTTGAGTTTTTTGATGAGGTTGGGGTGCATTATCCTATGCAAATAGAGAGAACTGGGAGAGATCCTAAGATGTGCAATCCTATAGGGTATGATAAAGAAAAGGAAGCGCTTATTTTTGAATCTGAAGTCCTACAGGGTTCTAAATTTAGATTTTCAACACCGCCAGACTTTGATATTGTAGATACGGTTGTGGCCTCTGCAACTGCGATTAAAAAAGAATCGAATACAGAAGCAGATGCTGTATTAATATTTTCTTGCGCAGGAAGGTTAAGCGCATTGGGGCCGCTGGCAGAACAAGAAAATGACGGGTTAGCTGCCGTATGGAACTCACCAATGGCAGGTTTTTATACTTACGGAGAATTTGGAAAATCGCCCAGCGGGAGGCATGAGTTTCATTCAACAACCTGCAGTTGGGTTGCTTTAAAAGAAAAATAGATATATTACAGGTACATATAAACACTATAATGAACGGTAACCATAAAATAATACTTGACTACATTCTTGCATCGGAGCATATTTCTGAGGAAGAAAAAACGGACTTAATTAAAGTAGTGAATGCAGCAGATAAAGCCTTGGTGGTTTCAGAATTTAAGTTGGAGCGCACTGAAAAAGTGAAGCGAACCACTGCCATTTTACTGGAAGAAACCATTGAAGAATTAGAGTTAAAGCGCAAGGATATCCAGGAGTCCCACGAGGCGCTAAGCAAAACCTTAGAAGACTTAAAAGCCACACAATCACAACTCATACAATCTGAAAAAATGGCGAGCCTAGGAGAACTTACTGCTGGCATTGCCCATGAGATTCAAAACCCGCTAAACTTTGTCAATAATTTTTCAGAGGTCAGTAATGAGTTGATTGATGAAATGAATATCGAGATTGAAAAAGGAGATATGGATGAGGTGAAATTCATCGCAAAAGACATCAAGCAAAACCTCGATAAAATCAACCACCATGGCAAACGCGCCGATGCCATTGTTAAAGGCATGCTGCAACATAGCCGAACCAGTACTGGCATCAAAGAACCGACTGAGATCAATAAACTGGCAGATGAATATTTGCGTCTGGCTTATCATGGGTTGCGGGCAAAGGACAAATCTTTCAATGCTATCTTAGAAACAGATTTTGATGAAAACCTCGGATTGGTAAACGTGATACCACAGGATCTAGGACGTGTGATCTTGAATTTGATAACAAATGCGTTTTATGCGATGAATGAGCAGAAGACCGCTGGAGTTCATGCTGAGCGCAGTCGAGGTGCGAAAGCGAACAAGGAGTATGCACCTACGGTATCAGTCATCACTAAAAAGGAGGGTGATACCATCCAGATAATTGTAAAAGACAACGGTAATGGAATGCCTAAAGAAATAGTACAAAAGATATTCCAACCCTTTTTCACAACTAAACCTACTGGAGAAGGAACCGGACTGGGCTTGAGTATGAGTTATGATATTGTTACAAAAGGTCATGGGGGTGAATTGAAAGTTAAAACAAAAGAAGGCGAAGGCACAACCTTCACTATAATAATACCAAAATAACGATAGCATGAAAATTTTAGTAGTAGATGACGAACAAGACGTAAAAACCCTTTTCCTGCAACGTTTCCGAAAGGAAATAAAAACAGGTGCAATGGATTTTGACTTTGCATTTTCTGGCGAAGAAGCGTTGACCTATCTAAATCAAAATTTAAAAGAGGCTGTATTGATTCTATCAGACATCAATATGCCCGGAATGAGCGGTTTAGACCTGTTGAAACACATCAAACAAGAATTCCGTAAACCGCCGCCAACTGTAATGATGATAACCGCTTATGGCGACGATGAAAATTTCAACACCGCAAAAAGGCTGGGCGCAGATGATTTTTTGACCAAACCTGTGGATTTTAAAGTACTGAAAGAGAAATTATTGCAAAGATGATGCGCCTTAATTATAAAGACAGCATAAAATTAAATATTATGGCAAAGATACTTGTAGTTGACGACGAAGCTGATTTGGAAACGCTCATAAAACAGAAATTCCGAAAGCAGATACGCGAAAAGGAGTATGAATTCTTTTTCGCCATTAACGGCGTGGATGCTCTGGAAAAACTTAAGATGGAACCTGAAGTGGACATCGTTTTGAGCGACATCAATATGCCTGAAATGGACGGGCTTACACTCTTGACCAAACTGAGCGAGCTGAAGCCACTGCTGAAATCTGTTATCGTTTCGGCCTATGGTGATATGGAAAATATTAGAACGGCAATGAACCGTGGCGCATTTGACTTTATTACAAAACCAATAAATTTTGAAGATCTCATCATTACCGTTGAAAAAACGATAAAGCACAGCAACCAAATAAAACAAACATTACAAGCTATTAAAGAAAATAATATTTTAAAAATGTACGTGGACGAAAACGTATTGAATTTTATGGGAAGCCGAGAATATGAAACCACCATTATGGCAAACGAAACCATTGAGGCGACAGTTATGTTTATAGATCTTTGCGGGTTTACAAAAATCAGCGAGACCACTCCAGCCGATACTGTTGTAAGTATGATAAATACTTATTTTGATGTTATGGTACAAGAAATAATGGAACAGCAGGGCTTCATAGATAAATTTATTGGCGATGCGGTCATGGCAGTTTTTCGGGGCGATTATCACTTGGATAGAGCCATTGATGCGGCACTTGCCGTTCGGAACAAAATTAACAGCATTGCAAAAATTGAAGGTTTATCAGATTTTGAACCAAAAGTTTCCATCGGCATTAAAAGCGGTGAAATGATTTCCGGAAACATTGGCTCTGCAAATTTGAAACGACTGGATTATACCGTAATCGGAGACACTGTAAATACAGCTGCCCGCTTGCAGGATGAAGCAAAACCAAATCAAATAATCATTGGCGAAAGCTGCTATAATACGGTAAAAGAAGCCTTCAAATGTAAAAAACTTGACAGCATAAAGGTAAAAAACAAAGCCGAACCTTTAACAGTCTATGAAGTCTTGGAATAAATGGAACACTGAATAAAGGACATCGGCTAAATCAAAATTATAACGAACCATTTCAGGGTAAAAGAACAATCTTATGGAACAACAAGAAAAACAACCAAACTCTCCAATCAAGAACAAACATACTGACGATTTAGTAGACCACTATTGGGGGAGTATAAACTACGTTGCAAGTTTAATAAAAGCTTCCGAATTGAAAGCTGGACTTATCCTTTCGTTTTATGGAATTTTGCTGAATTTTATCTTTCAAAGTATTGACAAATTGTTAGCTACGGTTTCAAATGATATTCCGCTATATATATTTATAGGTCTTTGGTTTTTGGTAACTGCGCTATCAATATTTTTCAGCATACGCTGCTTTATTCCGAAAATCGAAGGAAATTACAGTAAAAATGTATTTTTCTTTGGGGATGTTATAAGCAAGTTTGGCGATGTAAAACAGTTCTCAAATACCTTTTATGAGATTAGTCAGAACGAGGAAGATCTTTTTGAGCAATTGGGGGAGCAGATCTATATTATTTCTACCATCGCCGCGTGGAAATTTAAAAATGTAAAAAAGTCTATTCTTTTTTTGGCAGTAGGCTTGGCATTACTTTTTATAACAGCGGTTTATTATAGTATTCTCTTAGTGATCTGAAACTCTCCAAAAAAAGAATAGACTAGATGTACCACGATTTTTTCAATATGAAACTAGATTAGGATTTTCAACATTTTCGGATAATTTTTAGCTTGGCATATTATTATACAAACTATTTTATTTTGAAAAAATACAGATAGATAAGGACATTTTTTAAAGAAAGTCAAATTATATTAATCAAAAACAAGAACTAATGAAAGAAGGAAAAGAGGATTTAGAATTTGTAAAAGAGGAGAAGGATAAAAAACGAAACTATCTGTTTCAAAAAAATAAATTGACAAAAGTTGGTTTCTATATTATTCTAATTGTAATAGTTGTTTCCTTCTTAGTATTCATTATAACTTCTGCCGACCTATTTTAGAATAGTAAAAATGATAAAAAAAAAATCTTAAAATGACGTAAAAGATGCAATCCAAAATGCTCGATATAATCACAGAGTGTGAAAAGGGTCGTATAATGCTGATGGATAAAATCCATAAAAAAATAATGAAAAAGGAAATGAAAACAACGATGATGTAAATGATGAATGAAAAGAAACCAGAAATCAATATTAAAATTTTAAAAGGATTGTTATGAATTGGTATAACCATTTTTTAGAAAAATCAAATTATTGAAATGAATAAATTTCTTATGAAAACTAACAGACTTTCGGACAAGCTCATAGCGGCATTAAATGAGCAAATGACAAAATAAGAAAATGGGTAGGAGATTTTGGATGGTTTGGACCGTTGATGCTTGTATTATTTATGGTAGCTCAAATGTTCTTGATTATCATACCCTCTGTAGCATTAATGGTGGTTTCAATTTTAGTCTACTGCCCAATATAAGGTAGTATAATTGTCTTTATCTCCATCTTTACCGCTTCCTCAATTGGGTGATGGATAGGCCGTTATTTCGGACCTGTGATCGTAGAGAAATTAATTGGACATAAATCTGAAAAGAAGATCGCTAGTTTTTTGGAAGACTACAGCTTTTGGGTTTATAAACTTGATCTGCAAGTTTTTTTTGGTTGTCATTCAATTATTTAACCCCAAGAACCGAAATATATGTTTCATCATTTGATAGACTTGATTTTGCCAATGCAAAACAGTGTTAGAGTAGCTTATTAGCTACGGCGTTTAAGTCTTGCCTTCATGTCTTGCCTTTGTTCACAATACGCTTGCAGAGCTCTCTACAGGCCTTACGGTGTTTACAGGCGTTAAAAATACACATGGATAATCTGTTACTCAGTTTTTAATTTCCTATTTTATTGATGGTGCTACGTCCATTTAAACTACTTCCACTTGTAAAACGATTAAAGCTATCTGTCAAGATAACCAACATTACAGCTGCTTTATTCCCAATCTCTAATATCGTTTTTAGGTGCATTAAAACCTATTGATGCTCTTGTTTGACTAATACTAATAGGTCGTATTCCAAAGATTTCATCTCCTTTTGAAATTGTTTTAAACTGTTTTCCAAATAGGGGAAGACCTTTATTCAAGTAGTTATTGTTAAAAATAATTACAGATACGAAGATGACGAAAACCTGCGTTTACCTTACAAGGAAAAAGATAAGCGAGTAGTGTTGGTATACATTCGTTGAGTTAGAATCTTGGATGCACTATTTTGATTGTTTAATTAAAAGTCCCTTGGATAAAGTATACAAAAGTGTTAGTTTAGTTGAAAATAAAAACATTATGTTTAATATATATCTTATCCTGAAGATTTGAATAGGACTAATGCTAGCCTTAATTTGAACTAAACTATCAACAGTATAAAACATTATCAAATCAGATAAATTAAAATTAATAACTAAAACTAAATATTTTATTAGAAATCAAACTTAAGATGTATAAAAAATAGGGTAAGTGTATGTTAAACTAAATGGCAAAGGCACTTTTGCAAGAACACCAAATTTTTATCCCGACCATTGGGAGGCTTATTGAAAAAAAATAAACATTTAACTCCGAATTATAGTGATGGATCCTTTTATACTCTTGGTTATATACACAAGCACTTTACAGGTAATTTTAACTAATCAAAAACAAAAACAAAAACAATGAAACAATTAATTATTTTATTTATTACAATTATTTTTCTAGTCCCCCAAAATTCAAAGGCTCAAGATGACGGTGCTATTATAGCCGCCGCCGGAGGTCTACTAGCAATTGGCTCTGGAATTGCTGCAGTACAGCAAATGAAAGAACAAGCCGAACTCACTGCTACCGAATGGTTTTTGACTAATTATCCTAATCAAAATAGATTTTCTCTAAAAACATTGGATTTCGATGGAAAAAAACTTAAAGATATATCTGCGACGTCTGTAATTAGTTTTAAAATACAAGAATTTGATATAGTCGATAATAATCCAGAATTAGGTAAAAAATATGTTTTATTTGGCTTTACTAGTTTTGGCTGGATTAATGAATATGGGATCAATTTCGATAAAGTCATATGGATTTTAATTGATGGTGACGAATGGATGAATATGATGACTTCCTATTCAAAAGTTGCATCTGGCGAAAAAAATGAAGAAATTATTAGAGAAGCACTTAAGGAGGGAAAAGTAGTCAATAGAGGTATCAGAGCGAAAAAAGGGAAGGACATTGACTTTTACAAAATTGAAGGAGATATGTACTTGGTAACTGATTATTCTCCTGACATGAAATTCATTTATAATGAAAGGTCATTTGGAATATATTTAAAAGAAACTATGAATTTAATTCAAATTGGTCGAGGAGATTTAATAGAAATTCATGAGTATTTTTTCGATGAATAGTATCCATGAAAATAACGACGGATATGAAGATGACAAAAACCTATGTATCCCTTATAAGTAAAAAGATCAATGAGTAGTATTTGCAGACCTTCGTTAGGTTATAATCCTGAATGCAGCATTTTTAGCGGTTAATTAAAAGTTCCTTGGATAAAATACACAAAAGTGTTAGTTTAGTTGAAAATAAAAACATTATGTTTAATATATATCTTATCCTGAAGATTTGAATAGGGTCTATATGGATGTTATAGGCAACCCCAATGAACGACCGTGCAAACTTAAACAGACAGTAAAACAGACAAAAAGCCAAGATCACCCACCACCCGAAATATAGAAAATGGACAATAATAATATATCAATTAAATCAATCAACGATTTACTAAAATCTAATTTCTTTATACCATCATATCAAAGAGGTTATCGTTGGACAGAAACACAAGTAACAGACTTATTGAATGACATTAATGTATTTTCGCCAAAAGAAATTCCAAATTCAAATGAAAAAACTTGGTATTGTTTACAACCAATTGTAGTAAAACAAAAAAATGAAAACGAATGGGATGTAATTGACGGACAACAACGCCTTACAACAGCATTCTTAATTTTGCACTACTTAAATCAGGGTTATATTGAAAATCGCCAAAAAAAATTATTTAGCTTAAAATACGAAACGAGAGAAAATTCAGCAGAATATTTACAAAAAGAATTGAACGGGGAAACTATAAATGACCAAAACATTGACTATCATTTTATTTCTTCTGCGTATAAAATAATTTGCGATTGGTTCAAAAATAGAGGAGAACAATTTGATGTAAATACATTTGAATCAAAATTCAACTTTTCTACAAAAGTTATTTGGTATGAAACCTCAAAAGGCGAAGATTCCATTGACATTTTCACAAGAATAAACAGCGGAAAAATTCCGCTAACGAATGCGGAATTGATAAAGGCTTTGTTTTTGAATTGTTCAAATTTTGCAAATTCAGATACAGAAAAGCTTCGTTTAAAACAATTAGAAATAGCTTCAGAATGGGACAGAATTGAATATGCTTCACAAGATGATTCATTTTGGTACTTCATCAACAAAAATGAAAATAACTTGGCAACGAGAATTGAATATATTTTCAATTTAATGTATGAAGTAGCTCAGGCAGAAGACGTAGAAGTTGAAGAACGAAAGAAGCTAAGGATAAAATCCAAAGAAAAAATTGAGGAAAGAAAAAAAGAACATCAGACAATTTCAGAAAGATTTGGAAATGATGAGTATTCCACATTTCGTTTCTTCAATGAAAAATTTAAGGCCAAATCAGAAAAAGAAATAAATGATAATTGGCAGGAAATCAAAAAGTATTCGCAAACACTTGAAGAATGGTATAATAACAGAGAATTGTATCACAAAATTGGCTATTTGATTGCAATAGGAACTAACATCAAAAACATTCTCAAAGGGAAAGAAGAAAAGTCCAAAACAGAATTTGCAAATTGGCTAAAACAAGAAATGGAATCCAAATTTAAAAATACGAATTTGGAAGAAGTAGAATACAACGGAAAAAATGTTCGTGAAATTTTACTGCTTCACAACATACAAACAATACTCAACAACGAAAACGAAACTAATCGCTTTCCTTTTGACCGATACAAAAAAGAATCTTGGGATGTTGAACATATCCACGCTATTGCAACAGAAGTTAAAGTTAAAAAGGAAAATCAAATTGATTGGCTGAATAATAACTTCATCAAAACATACAATCATCATGACAAAAATATAAATAATCAAATTGGACAAATAATAAAATCGGGTAACCAAATTGACGAAAATGAATTTGACGACATTATTGATTATGTGTTGGGAGAAGAAGACAACAGCATACGAAACCTTTGTTTGTTAGACAGTGGAACAAATCGCTCTTACAAAAACGATTCTTTCAAAGTAAAAAGAAAAAAAATAATTGAAAGAGAAATTGAAGGAACTTTTATTCCAATTTGCACTAAAAATGTTTTTATGAAATATTATTCTGCTAATGTAAAAGATATAGAAGTTTGGAATGAAAATGATAGGACATCGTATCTTGAAAAGATACAAAAAGTAATTAATCAGTATTTACCTCAAACAGAATTAGCAGAGAATGAGCAATAATCCGACATCAGAAAAATTAACTTTTCGTGAGTTAATTAGTAAACATAGTATTGAAATTCCAATTATCCAAAGAGATTACGCTCAGGGCCGAGAAGGAAAAACAGACATTAGAACTAATTTTTTGAATGCATTACTTGAAGTTTCCAATGGAAAAATATTAGAGTTGGATTTTGTTTACGGGAGCGTGAAAGACAATGTTTTTCAACCGCTTGATGGGCAACAAAGATTAACCACTTTATTTTTGTTGCATTGGTTTGTTGCAATAAAAGAGGGTAAATTAGACTCTAATTTTAAAGAACTCTTGACAAAGTTCACTTATGAAACAAGAACCAGTTCAAGGGATTTTTGTCGAGAATTAATAAACAAAGGAATTGATTTTAATAATCTAATAGAAACGGATTATTTTGACAAAGAAAACACTAAGCCCAAGAACAATGGATTATCTAAAACTATCATTGACAGTTCTTGGTTTTTCCTAACCTGGAAAAGAGACCCAACAATAAAATCAATGCTTATAATGCTTGATTCTATTTATCATACTTTTATAGATAAACTTGAACTTTTGGAAAAGTTAGATAATATTAGTTTTCATTACATAGAATTACAAAACTTCGGACTTTCCGATGATTTATATATCAAAATGAATGCAAGAGGTAAGCATCTTACCGATTTTGAAAATTTCAAAGCGAAGTTTGAACAGTACATAACAAAAATTAAATACAAAATCGATGATAATGGAAATGCGATTTTAGAAAATGGCAACAAAATTATATTAAAGGACAATTGGGAAAAAGATATTATAGATCCAAAAGAAACATTTTCACATCAAATTGATACACTTTGGACAGATCTATTTTGGAACTACCGTAATTACGGAAATATTTTTGACGAACAGTTTTTGAATTTTTTCAGAACAATGGCTGTGGTAAATTACACGCTTAAAGCAAACGACAAAGATGATAAGTTCAGAAAGAATCTTGATGTATTAAGAGGAAACCAAACACTTTCATTCAATAAATATTTGGAGTTAGAATGTTTTGACAGCAATTATTTTAAAACATTAAAATCCGTTTTAAATAAAATATCTGATAAAAATGGATTGAAAACATTTTTATCTGACACGACTTATGTAAACGAAAAAGAAAATTTTAATGGTGTTATCAAAAACAACTTAGGTTACGCTGAATTATTAAAGCTTTTTGCTTTATACCAATACTTAGGTTGTGAAAATGATATTGACAAAACAAATCTACAAAATTGGATGAGAATAGTCCGTAACCTTTTAGAGGCACACAGATTGTATTATGACAACGCAAACACATTTGCAGATTCATTGTTGTTTTTCTCCAAACTTATTCCACATAGAAACAACATTATTGAATATTTTAAAGATTCCGTAAATCCAGAAGACAAAGGCTTTCCAAAATTTATAATTGAAGAAGAAAAAACAAAAGCGAATCTCATTTTACAAAACGATGATTGGAAAATGGCAATTGTTAAAATTGAAAATCACGGTTATTTTAATGGACAAATCGGTTTTTTATTAGATTGGTGTAAAGACGAAAATGGATTACATAGTTTAAATAACTTCATAAAATACGCAGAAAAAACAAAAGCAATATTTAGCGATGAAGGATTGAAAAACTTTGATAATTTCCTTTTCGAAAGAGCATTATTAGCAACAGGAAATTATTTATTAAGCAAAGGAAGAAATCGTAGTTTCTTAATTAGTAAAGGGCGTGATTTACGTGACATTAGTTGGAAAAGACTATTAAGAGATGACAATGAACAACGTAAAGTTTTAAAATCACTCTTTGATAAAATCAAGCTAACAACTTTAAATCAAGATTTAGAAAATATCATTACAGATTTTTCGGACAAAAATGATTGGCGTTATTATTTCATTAAACAATTTGAAATGATAGATACTTGTGGGGAGCAAAAACTTATACGGATAGACGATAGCAGATTTGACATACTTTTGTTAGGTTCAACTATGACGAGTGGATTTCACAAAGAATATTATTCATACTCTCTTTTTGAAGAATTATCAAACAAACTCTCATTAGAAAAGAGTTCATACAAAGACCAAAAATCAGTAGATCTTAGGAAATATTTTGAATTAAACGGACAGCGAATCGCTTTTGATTGTAAGACGAAAAAATACGTTTGGTCACAAAACGAAGAATGGGATAATAAACAAGAATTTGAAAACAGAAACAAGGCAATTTTAGAACTTACAAAAACGTAATCACAAACATGACAAGAGACAGAAAAGAGGCAGCCTATAACACTGTATAAGCGTAATGCTGGATTTATTGATAAACTGAAAATTTCGTCACTTAATAAAATTTGGGATAAAATGAATATATCGTCTTCGAAAACCCGCACTACACTTATACTTGCCGTTAGTTACGAGCTAAAAAACAAAGATTATGGAAACACACCCAATAATTAATGGATTTATCCCAGAGAAATCTAAAACAATAATAGTTGGAACTTTTCCACCAAAATCTGAATACGAAAATAAACCTGAATTTTTCTTCTATTCTTCTGTTAGAAATCATCTTTGGAATAGAATGGAAAATATATTTCCTCAATATCATCTAAAAAAAACTTCAACAAAACTGAAAAATATTTCTACTGAAGAAAATAAGATGCACAAACAAATTTTTTGCTCAGACAAGAAAATCGGGTTTTTAGATGTTTTTACAAAAATTGAAAGGAAAGTTAACGACAGTTCAAATGACTCTGATATAATTCCAAAAGAAAATATTATAGATAATGGAATATTATTTGAACATTTAGACAACAACAAAAATATCTCGCGAATATGTTGCACGTATAAACTTGCATATGATTATCTTCTTTGTGGAATCAACAAAACACAACTTCAGTTTAAAACAAATGAGCTAACAGCTAATAAAGAAGAATATATATTTACCTACAACTCGCGCAAAATAAGTATTCTCTTATTATACCCAGCAACTAGAAGCCGACAAAAAGGAGAAATCAAAGATGAACAATATAGAAAATTAATTTTCAGTATATAAATAGTAGCTGTCAACAAACCACTCTAACAAAAAACATTAATCTTCACTAAATGAACTTTACGGCCAGAAGTATAAATCAGTGCTTTATTTTATCTCCCAATCAACTCAGCCCAAATTAATTTTTTGGTTCATGTGCAGTTTTAGTGTAGCCAAATCTTCCACTATAGAAGAAAGGATGAATTCTAATCCTGATATTTTTTTAGTTTTCTAAATTGAAATTAACTTATTCTTCGATGAATCTTTTATTCTCACTTCTTGCTCATCAGTAAGTTTAATCACAAGTTATCTCATATCAGTCGGTTAGTTTAATAGTTTTTCAGTTTCTTTCTTAAACACATCATACGGGGTTCTATGTTCATGATCGTATGTTGTGAGTTTAATATTGGGTTTGTTCTCAATAATTTCAATTGTTTTCCTAGGCTCAATGACGTTATCATTTTCTCCAACAATTATTTGGATAGATGGATCATTTTCAGAATGAATCAAACCAGTCATATCAGGTTCGAAGGTTCTCGAATGTAATGCAGGATTGAATAAGAGGGCAGAGATGTTAAGTTCTTTTGCAATATGATAGGCAAAATAACCTCCCATTGAAGAGCCAATGATCAGTTCTGGTTGAAACTCCTCTATTTCAGTTTTTAACTTAGTGTAGATGTTCTCTTCCTTATAATCGATTAAGGGGTCGTAAACAGTAGCTACCGTTCTCAACCAATCATTTTTCTTCCCTGTGTTATTGGATTCTAGACCATGTAGATAAGCAATTTTTATACTCATTTGAATTGTATTTGATGTTTTCTAAACTAATTAAATAATACCGATCCTAAAAAAGTTTCGCAATAAATTTTTCTGTTGTATTAAAATTATATATTTGTATTTAAGTAAAGTAATTTATAATCGGCATTGCCGAAGCATGTTATATGTTTCAAAGTGCCCTAATTACTTTATTTAATGATTACTCTTCAAGAAGTTACTCCAAGGCGTTACGTGTTTCACGTTACTTACAAATTTAATCGAGATTCAATAGTATCCACTGGCCTAAAAGCCAATACTGCTTTAGGGAATAAGGCTGTATTTGCTCACAATAGTAGTGTACCACAACTTTTTTGGTACCCTATTATATTAGATGAATTTGAAGGGATGACATCTAGTAATTATAATGTAAAATTTGAGTCTAACTATGATTATTTTAAAATGAAGTGTATCCAATATGGATATGACTTTTGGCAAATTGACACTTATAAATTATCTGGAAAATGGTATCGTGATAATTTAGGGATGAGTGATTTTATGCCTGATTGTAATTATCCGTTTTTTATATTTTACAAAGGAGATATTCCTTGTAAGGCTATAAAACTTTTTAACTTTTTTGAGTACCCAAAAGTTAGAATTGAAAGAGGTGTATCACATATTATGAGTGACTTTAGGGAAGTAGCCTAAAGCTTTATGTTTAGTTGTGAATAGTGTTTTTAATCCATTAGTTTAAATCGACTATGTATTTTAGTGTGGAATAGTTTTAAAACAGAAGCCTAATCCCCTTAAAGATATAGCTTGTCCAATACTAAAATAGTGGCTTGCTTTTAATTTAGGGGTTTGTTGGTGTATTGTGTTATTTATAAAGAAAGTATTGCATCAGCGTATTATAAGTATATATCTTCAGTACTGTTAGCTTTGGCTAAAAGAAAGTTGCCAGAAGAAGCAATTGAACTGATTTAAAAAGTTCAAAAAGAGGAGCTTTGGTAAATAAGTTAATAAAAGCGATTAAGAATAAAACTTTATAACATGGACAAACCAATAGTTTTTATTGACATGGATGGTGTATTAGCCGATCTTGGTGCGGGTGCAAAGGCCAGTCCATTATTCTTAGAAGATCAATATAAAAATGATCCAGATGATATTCCCGATATTTTCGAAAATTTACCACCGATAAAGGCTTCAATTGAAGCCGTAAACAAGCTGCATGACACGAAACGATTTGACTTATTTATACTAACTACAGCGCCATGGGATAATCCCAGTGCTTGGATGCACAAAAGAACTTGGATCGAAAAACACTTCGGTGATAGGTTTTACCAAAAAATAATAATCACACATCGTAAAGATCTACTAATTGGGGATTATCTTATAGATGATCGTATGGCGAGGGGTGCTGCAGAATTTAAGGGAAAACACATTCATTTTGGTTGGGACTATGTGAATCAAAAAAACAATGAGTTTCCTAATTGGAAGTCTGTTTTGGAGTTTTTTGATTGTAATTGAAAACAGAGTCTTTTGCTTAAAATTAAGCAGTATAGTTTTTAGATATCGGTTAGACTTTAATAAAATTAAATCCTATATTTAAATAATCTCAGTAACGACCTATTTAATTCAGGTTTAAGGTGGAAGGTTATTCTATAAATAGAAATACAGTACCTTTATATAAACGTTCACTGCTTTTTATTCGTGAAATTCACAACAAACCTATTAAGTATGACATGCTTTGGCGTTGTGATACTTTTAATTTGTTGTATTAATAAAAAAAACCAAGAAAAAATGAATGAACTTGATTTGAAGTATAACCAACTTTTGCTGGAGGTTGCCGATTTTAAAAACGAACTTATCTCTTCTGATATATTCGAAACAATGAAAGACAAATTTATAAATTGATATAAAATGAAAAATTTTGATGAAGAAATAAAGAAAGTAGGGAGACATTTTGATAGGCCTGTAATATTTGATGGTATTGTAAATGAAATTGAATATAACAAATCAGATATTAAAATTTTATGGATTTTAAAAGAAGCCAATAGTACAGGTGAAAATGAATCTTGGGATATGCGAGATCATATTAATGAAAAATTGAAAACAGAGACAGGAATCCGTAAGGGTTGGAGCCAAACCTTTAAAAAAATAATCTATGTTACAAACGGTATTTTAAACCACTTATCTTGGTGTGACGAACTATATCATCCTTCCTACAAACCAGAAGTAATAGATGAATTAAAAAAAGTTGCTTACATAAATGTCAAAAAAACAGGTGGAGGAGCTAAAGCAAATCCAAATGAAATAAGTGATTACTATAAATTTTCTAAAACTCTACTCTTTAATCAAATAGAGGAATTTAAACCAAATATTATAATTTTTGGCGGCACTTATAAATTTTTTAAAAATGATTTAAATTTGAAATTTAATGATTTTGGGAGTTGTGTGTCTGCACTTGAAAAGGGCACTTTATATATTGATGCATACCATCCAATGTATACTATTAAAGAAGAAACTTATTTCAATGATATTTTAGAGACTGTTAATCTTAGTAAATCTAAGTTATAACAGATTTTTAATCTTCTCATTAGAAAATGAATTTATAAACCAATAAATTTTAATCACCCTATCACTAAATGATAGACCGCTATATTTAATTTGTACAAAATTAAATAACCATGGATTTATCTAAATATACCGAAGTGGAAGGCTTATTGACAAGAGCAAAAAGTCTGGCTGAAAAATTTGAAATGTTACCAATCTTTAAGCTGAGCCTTGACAAAAAGGCCTACGCTGAGAGCAAGTTGAAAATAATTTGGGTACAACAAGACAAATCAGTAAGCGATTGCTCAACTAGTTTACTAACCAATAAAAACGAATTAAGTAATAAGACTAAAGTGTGGCGTGCTTTAAATACCGATAGTACAGAAGCTAATAAAACGGGATCCAGCATACAGAAAGAAACACCTGTAATATGTATATCAGACCTAGAGAACCAAAATCCTCCTGTCAAGAGGCATCCTTTAGAATATTATAAAAAGTCAAAGCATCTGATTGTTCAAATTTTAGAAGCTCTTAAACCTGATGTGGTGATATTCGGTGAAACTTATCCGTTTTTTGAAAGTGAACTCAAACTAAACCAAATGAACCGCTTTGGTACTTGTTACGCCACTGCAAAATCTGGAAGGATTTATATAAATGCTAATCATCCAAATACAAGGATGAGCGGTCAAGACTATTTTGAAGATTTTTTAAAAGGATACACCGCTTTTAAAAAGCAAATTGATAATAGTTATCCAGATGCGTTATATAAGAATGATCTCGAAATTTTAAAAAATAAGATTTGTGATTCTTTAAACCAAATAGAAAAAATAGAAGCCAGCTTATTAAAAACTTTACATTATGAGAGGCTTGTGGAGATTAAGCCAATTAAAGATAATTTGGAACAAGCTCTAATCGATATTAATAAAAAACCAAAACAATAATGATAAAAAAAGAAGAAGAATTATTTGACGAATGGAAAAAAGAACGACCAGGCTTTGTAAGTGATGGCATAGTCCAACTAGATAATTATTCAGAATCTGATTTTAAAATTCTTTACTTATTAAAAGAGGTAAATGGCGGGAAAAATTGGGATTTACGGGATTTACTAAAAAAAGGAGGAAGAAAGCAAACTTGGGATAATATTGCACTTTGGACATTTGGTATAAATAATTTGAGTAAAAATTATTTGTGGGCTGAATTGAAAGAATTAAGATCTAAAGAATTTAGAATTGAACAACTGCTTAAAATTGCAGCGATTAATTTAAAAAAGGAGTCGGGGAGTCATACCGCCAACAATAAAATCATATGGGGATATGCTAAAGAAGATCAGCTTTTTTTAAAAAAACAAATTGAATTATACGATCCTAAGATTATCGTTTGCTGCGGGACACCTACAGGTGATATTCTAAAAAAGTTTAACCTAGTTGAAGAATTTTACAAATGGAAACTGTCCTTTTGGGGTGTGCGGTACCATGTTTCTGAACAAAATATAATCATAATTAGCTATTGTCATCCTGAAGCAAGGATTGACGATAATTTTAAATATTTTCCATTAATAAACACGATAAGGGAAATAAAAAAAAGCCTGAAATAGTCACTGAATTAAAATTGTCATTCCGACAGAGAAGCCTTTTTGCTTCGACGAGGAATCTGTTTAAGTTATATTCTGTGTTTTACTATTTTAATTGCTCTTTCTTTTTTGCATCGCCCAAAAAAGAAACAAAAAAGACTAGGCTTACGAACTTCAGTCTAAAATTTACATTTGATGTCTAAATTTTAGAAACTCAACCTCCTAAAGTCGGTCTCAGACAGTCTAAAATTTCACGACATCTTCACTTTAATTTTTACGACCTCTTTTCGTAGGCCGTTTTCTAACTATCAAGTAGCTTGTGTGCAAGGCGATAGCCGCGATGCGGAATCTTTTTAATTGATGTTCTTAATATTGAAGAAATCTACCTCAACGTGGCTTCGATACACCCCGCAAAAAAAAAGCGGGTCACTCAGCCACCAATTCATAATTGTCATTCCGTGCAAGGTGATAGCCGCGATGCGGAATCTGTTTAAGTGATGTTTTTAGGCTTAAAGTTTCACTCCTTATTTAAGCTACAGAAAGAATTAATGTTTTCATTCATTTTTTCCATTGATGAAAAAACGAATCAAAAAAATCTAGGCTTATTTTTATGCCTTTGAAAACTACAAAAGTGAATCCTCCACGCAAAGCAAACCGTTTCACTAGCGCTTTGCTCCTTTGTCCTTTCTTCATCACTTTTTTGTTTTCTAATCTCCATAAAAAATAGGCCGTTTTTTAATTATCGTGAAGCTTGCCACCTTGAGGCTGTCACTTCGAGTGATTTTCGATAGAAAATTGTATCGAGAAGTAGTTTGAAATTATGAGCTAAAAAGTTCTCGATACAAATTTCACCTTTTTCAAAAGTAAAATTCACTTGAACTGACAGAGTCTAGATATTTGTCACCTTGAACTTGTTTCAAGGTCTAAGCCTAAGTTAGTGAAGATGCTGAAATGAATTCAGCATGACAAAGCTCATGACTCTCCTCTCACGACTAGTGACTCCTCCACGCAAAGCAAACCGTTTCACTAGCGCTTTGCTCCTTTGTCCTTTCTTCATCACTTTTTTGTTTTCTAATCTCCATAAAAAGTAGGCCGTTTTCAAACTATCGTAAAGCTTGTCACCTCGAGGCTGTCGCTTCGAGTGATTTTCGATAGAAAATCGTATCGAGAAGTAGTTTTAAGTTAATGAAGATGCTGAAATGATACTGGAGCCACTTATAGAACGACAAAGCTTTATGAGGTGTCAAATTCAGCCTATCTCTGTCATCTTGAGGGAAACGCAGTGACGAAAGATCTTTCTCAACGTGGCTTCGATACACCCCGCTATAAAAAAGCGGGTCACTCAGCCACCAATTCATAATTGTTATTCCGTGCAAGGCGATAGCCGCGATACGGAATCTGTTTAAGTGATGTTCTGAGTTTGAAAATGTGATATTTTACTTAGGATTTAGCTATACTTAATGCTTTCATTCATTTTTTCCATTGATGAAAAAACGAATCAAAAAAATCTAGGCTGACGAACTTCAGTCTAAAATTTACGTTTGATGTCTAAATTTTAGAAACTCAACCTCCTAAAGTCGGTCTCAGACAGTCTAAAATTTTACGACACCTTCACTTTAATTTTTACGACCTCTTTTCGTAGGCCGTTTTCTAACTATTGTAAAATTTGTCACCTCTAGGCTGTAACTTCGAGGCTGTCACTTCGAGTGATTTACGATAGAAAATCGTATCGAGAAGTAGTTTGAAATTATGAGCTAAAAAGTTCTCGATACAAATTTCACCTTTTTCAAAAGTAAAATTCACTCGAACTGACAGAGTCTAGATATTTGTCACCTTGAACTTGTTTCAAGGTCTAAGACTAAGTTAGTGAAGATGCTGAAATGAATTCAGCATGACAAAGCTCATGACTCTCCTCTCACGACTAGTGACTCCTCCACGCAAAGCAAACCGTTTCACTAGCGCTTTGCTCCTTTGTCCTTTCTTCATCACTTTTTTGTTTTCTAATCTCCATAAAAAATAGGCCGTTTTCTAACTATCGTGAAGCTTGCCACCTTGAGGCTGTCACTTCGAGTGATTTTCGATAGAAAATCGTATCGAGAAGTAGCTTTAAGTCATCGCAGATACTGAAATGATCCCGAAACCACTTAGAGAGCATAAAAAATATTAATGGGTCACTACGAGCCTTCTTGAATCTCTTGGTAGACAGGTGATTTTCGATAGAAAATCGTATCGAGAGCTTGATTTAATTCAAAATTCTTAATTAAAAATTCAAAATTAGTTTGACAAACCTTTTAACTATGACACATTTTGGCAAGGGGATGCTTTTATTTTGCAGCATAAAACAGAAAAAAACTAAATGATGAAGGAGCCGTTTGTGGATAGTGTACAAGACCTAGTGGCCGACTTTTTATATTTAAATAGTTTAGAAACTATTCCGGAATTGGATACTAGCCCAATACAATATGAAGATTTGGGTTTCGATCTTGAATGCCAAGGACAGGTGTCCAATCATTTAATACGGTTTACGGAACATTTAAGCGCGCACTCAGGAGCAAACCAGCAGTACAATTTGTTGCCTACCTCACAAGTAGGGCCTTGTTTTGAGTTGTTAATTGGCATTGCGAGTCTAGGTTTCGATGCCAAGTATTATCCTAAAAAAAAAGGCGGCTGGTTTTAAATACGTTATGTTAAGCGCCATAAGGACTTGGTTTTATTGTTCTGGCACCAACACTAAAAATTTGATCATCACCGCAGACTGGAATCCCCAAAAGTTTGAAACCCTTTACAAACCTATTATTGATTCCTATTGCCTAAGATTTGATACGGAAGTTCAAATCTACGAGCAAAGCACGCGGGGTTTATGGTTGAGGTACCCGTACTAAGTGTGAAAACTATTTAGGAGTAAAATTCTTTCGTTAAATTCCATATTATCTTGATAGTTCACCTTACAAATTAAGATATTTTTATAATTTAGAGCTATGTATAATATGAGTGCGATTTAGGTGATAAAGATGTTGGAACAGAAAGTAATTATGCAAATTTGTTTGGTGAAAAACTAGGAAAGAGCTACAACATGTTAAGCTCCTACCTTCAGAACAGACAGTAGCCTAGATTAGAAATATTGATGGAGATAGCAATCATACTAGAACATTGATGCAAAAGAATTAATCATCTCAAATAAAGAGGATAAAAGAAATTAAATGAATAATAAATCACACAACCAAATAGTAAGTTTCATCTGGGGAATAGCGGATGATGTGTTAAGAGATGTTTTTGTAAGGGGTAAATACCGTGACATTATACTGCCGTTTACGGTACTGAGAAGATTAGACGCGTTGCTCGTTCCAACTAAAGACAAGGTTTTAGAGACAGTAGAGTTTTTGAAAAAGGAAAATATTGATGACAAATCTGCCTTAAAATCGGTAACTGGTTTTCCTTTTTGGAATACTTCAAAATATACTTTCGAAAGGCTGCTTGATGATGCAGACAATATTGACAGCAATTTAGCTTCATATTTATACGGCTACAGCCCAAACGTGCAAGAAATCATAAGCAAGTTCAAACTGAGGAATCAGTTGGAAACCATGAAGGAAAGTGAGGTTACTTATTTATTGATTGAAAAACTTTCTTCTAAAGAAGTAAATCTAAGTCCAGAAGAAGCACTAAATGGGAAAGGCGAAAAAATGCCTCCTTTGACCAATCTTGGAATGGGCTATGTTTTTGAAGAACTGATTCGAAAATTCAACGAAGAAAACAACGAAGAAGCAGGAGAACATTTTACACCAAGAGAGATCATTAAACTGATGACTCATATTTTATTTACGCCTGTTAAAGACAAAATCAATAAAGGAACACACTTGATATATGACCCTGCTTGTGGTAGTGGCGGTATGTTAACAGAAGCGGAACATTATGCTCATGAATTAACAGAAAAAAAAGCCTCTTTTTTACTCTACGGACAAGAAGTAAATCCAGAGACTTATGCCATATGTACTTCGGATATGCTTATCAAAGGTGAAAAGCCTGAAAACATTGCTTTTGGTTCTACGCTTTCTAAAGATGGTTTCCCAAGTCTAAATTTCGACTTTATGCTTTCTAATCCTCCTTATGGTAAAACATGGAAGTTAGATGAAAATGCCATTGTGGATGATAGAGGTAAAAAAGGAAAACAAAATATAAAAGACTCACGCTTTGAAGTAGGCCTGCCTTCTATTTCTGACGGTCAATTATTGTTCTTATCAAACATGGTAAACAAGATGAAACACGATACAGAACTGGGTAGTAGAATTGCTACGGTTCACAATGGTTCAGCTTTGTTTACAGGAGATGCAGGTGGAGGTGAAAGTGAAATCCGCAGAAACATTATAGAAAACGATTGGTTAGAATGCATTATCGCATTGCCTAAAAACATCTTTTACAACACAGGAATCCCGACCTATGTATGGATTGTGAGCAATAGAAAAACAGCTAATCGAAAAGGGAAAGTACAGTTGATTAATGCAATGGAACTGTATGTGAAATTGCGTAAGAATTTGGGAGACAAAAATTGTGAATTGACAGGAGAACATATCGACCAAATCACAAAGTTGTACATGGATTTTGAAGAAAGTGATATTTCCAAAATCTATCCGAATGAACATTTTGGTTACAATAAAATAACAGTTGAACGCCCATTGCGTTTATCTGCTCAGTTTACAGAAGAAAGAATAGCACCATTGCGATTTGATAAAAAAATATTGGATGAAATGACTTGGGCGTATGAAAAATTTGGAGAAGATGTTTACACAAAGTTGAATGAACTCAAACCTCAAATAGAAGCTCATTTAAAAAAGCATGATGTTAAACTTAAAGCCTCTCAAAAGAATGATTTATTCAGTCAAAAAACTTGGACACAGCAATTGGCACTTTTGAATGAGACGAAAAAGTTGATGGCTGAAATTGGTTCAGACGAACATAATGATTTCAATACGTTCAAAGTACTAGTTGAATCCACCATTAAGAAAGAGAAACTAAAGCTAGACGCTAAGGCCCAAAAACATATTTTTGATGCCATTACTTGGAAAAACGAAGATGCAGAACGTGTCATTAAGAAAAAAGAAAAGGATGGCACCCATGTTTACGAAGCAGATTCGGATTTAAGAGATACTGAGAATGTACCCTTAAATGAGGAAATCCAAACCTATTTTGAGCGGGAGGTATTGCAGCATATACCTGATGCTTGGGTAGATCACAGTAAAACCACCAAAGGCTACGAAATTTCTTTTACCCGTTATTTCTACAACTATGTGCCACCTCGTAGCATAGAAGAAATTACAGCGGAAATTCTGCAACTGGAAAAAGAGACAGACGGCATATTAAACGAAATTGTGAACAACTGATATGAGTAAATTAAAACCATACGAAAAGTATCAGCCTGTTCAATACGATTATGTGGCTGTAATACCTGAAGGCTGGCAGCTGCTTCCAAATATTGCTGTTTTTAAAGAGCGTATTGAAAGAGGTTTTGTAGATGAAGAGTTGCTGTCTGTCACCATTGGTAGAGGTGTAATTCGCCAAACTGATGTTGCTATAAAAAAAGATAGTAGTAATGAAGATAAAAGTAAATACAAGCTTATCAAAATTGGTGACATTGCGTACAATCGTATGCGAATGTGGCAAGGTGCATTAGGTTATAGTGATTACAGAGGAATTACGAGCCCTGCGTATGTAATACTAAAACCTAAGATAAAAATCAATCAAAGGTTTTTCCATTACATGTTCCGTACAGGTTTTTATACTAATTATAGTAAACGTTTTTCTTATGGAATTGTTGATGACCAGCTGAGTTTACGCTATGTAGACTTTAAAAGGATGTACAGCATCTTACCTCCGCTTGAAACCCAAGATACAATAGTTAAATATCTCGACTGTAAAACCAAAAAAATACAGCAGCTTATTCAAAAAAAAGAACGCTTGATTGACACGTTAGTCGAAAACGTCAACTACGTGGTCAATGATGATAGGAATTGGAAGATTGAAAAGGCAAAATGGCTATTTGATGAAGTGAAAATTAAAAATCAAGTAAATGAAGAGCTTTTGGCTGTTACTCAAGACAGAGGGGTAATTCCTAAAAGACTATGTGAAGAAAATTTTGTTTCTCCAAATTCATATGAAGGTCTTAAGTTAGTTGAAGTTGATGATTTTGTTATCAGTTTACGTTCTTTTCAAGGAGGCATCGAATTTTCAGAATACAGAGGTATTGTAAGCCCTGCATACAACATTATCCGTCTAAAATACAAGTTCAACAATTTAATCTATAGACGTTTTTTTAGATACTATTTTAAGTCACCCAAATTAATTTTATTGCTAAACACAGTAATAAGTGGAATTAGAGATGGGCAAAATATTAATTGGAATGACTTTAAAAATTTGGTTCTGCCAATTCCTTCTGAAGAAGAAATAAGACCAATGTTAAAGGATTTTGACAAACTTGAAAAGTTAAAACTTACATACAAAGTTGAGAGAAAAAAAATTCAAGAATATCAAAACGCACTCATTACACCATTAGTAACAGGGGAAATTAGAGTGCCCACAGAAAAAGTAATGAATTAATATTATGGCATTTACAGATACATCAGAAAAAGGTTTTCAAAAAAAAATTGTCAAAGAACTCGTAGAAAAAAACCGATTTGTAGAAAGTGTTTCCACAGATTTTGACAAAGAATTTTGCATCAACCCTAATCAGCTCTGGGAGTTCATTAAAAACAGTCAACCTGATGCGTATGAAATGATTCAACGCAAAGGCAAACGTAGCTTTTTAGTTCGTTTGGATGAAAAACTTCGTAAATTGGGAGTGATAGAGGTATTGCGTAAAGGCGTAAAACACTTTGATAAAACGATAGAACTGTTTTACCGTCAGCCAGCTTCATCTTACAATGCCAAAGACAAAAAGAAATACGATTCTAATATTTTTTCTGTCACCCAAGAGTTGGTTTATAGTAACGACAATCCCAATCGTTTAGACCTTACGATATTTGTAAGTGGCCTTCCAATTATTACTTGTGAGCTAAAAAATCCATTAAGCGGTCAAACGGTTCATAACGGTATTCGCCAATACCAAAACGACCGAGATCCAAAAGAAAAAATATTCTCTTTTTCTCGCTGTATGGTGCATTTTGCTGCCGATACTGAGTTGGTGTTTATGACAACCCAACTAAATAAGAAGAAGACCTTTTTCATGCCTTTCAATAAAGGATTAAACGAAGGTAGACCATCTGGCAATTTTGGTGCGGGCAACCCTATAAACCCTGATGGCTTAAAAACACATTACCTATGGGAAGAAATCTTAACGAAAGATTCTCTTGCTAACATCATAGACAAGTTTGCACAAGTAGTCGAAGAAACAGACGAAGACACTAAGAAGACCAAACGAATGATGATATTCCCTAGGTATCATCAAATTACTGCTGTTCGTCAAATCTTGGCTCATGCCAAAAAGAATGGCGTAGGCAATAAATACCTTATTCAGCATTCGGCAGGTTCAGGCAAATCAAAATCCATTGCATGGTTGGCACATCAACTGCACGGTTTGTTTGACACATCAGGAGAAAACCATTTATTCGATTCAGTAATTGTAATTACCGACAGAATTGTATTGGATAAACAATTAAGTGAGGACATTAAACAGTTTTCGCCTAAAAGAGGAATTGTGGAACACATCACTAGTGATGGTGGTAGTAAGACTAGTAATTTACAAGAGGCCCTAGCCAATCGTAAAAAGGTCATTATTTGTACTGTTCAAACGTTCCCCTTTCTATTAAATGAAATGGGTGAAATGCCTGTCATGAATTTCGGAATCATCATTGATGAAGCTCATAGCGGACAAAGTGGCCAGACATCTTCAAAAATGAATGCTGTACTAGCAGACAAGGATGAAGAAGATGAGGACATTCCTCAAGAAAAATCTTTAGAGGACAAAATCAATGACTTGATTGAAAGCCGTAAAATGATTACCAATGGTTCTTACTTTGCCTTTACGGCTACACCAAAAAACAAGACCTTGGAAACTTTTGGTGTAAAATCAGATGAAACATATGAAGATGAAAACGGAGAGGTAAAGTCGAAATTCTACGCTTACCATGTTTACAGCATGAAACAAGCCATTGAGGAAGAGTTTATTTTAGATGTGTTAAAGAATTACACCACTTACAGTTCTTTTTACAAACTCATCAAAGCCGTTGAAGACAATCCAGAATTCGACACCAAACAAGCTCAAAAGAAATTGCGTGCATATGTAGAAGGTCATGAATTTGCTATTGCTGAAAAATCTAAAATTATGCTTGACCATTTTCACAGAGATGTGAAGCAACTCATTAATGGAGAAGCTAAAGCAATGGTCGTTACTAAAAGCATTATTTCAGCTATCAAATACAAGCAAGCTTTTGATGATTATTTGAAAGAAATAAAATCGCCATACAAGTCAGTTTTAGCTTTTTCTGGCAAAAAAGTATACAAGGGTGTTGAATATGATGAAGTGAGCATGAACAGCTTTAGTTCATACAAAACGGATATACCAAAGAACTTTAATAAAAGTGAAAACCGTTTTTTAATTGTTGCTGATAAATACCAAACAGGTTTTGACCAACCGCTATTGCATACTATGTATGTAGATAAAAAATTGTCAGACGTTCAGGCTGTTCAGACTTTATCAAGATTGAATCGAGCAAAGAAACCCTATAAAAAAGACACCTTTGTTTTAGACTTCTTCAACAAAACTGAAGACATTCAAGAAGCTTTTAAGCCATATTACACTGCGACCATTCTAAGTGAAGAAACCAATCCAAACAAACTCAACGACTTGGTGGACAACCTTGAAACTTTTGATGTATATAATGAATATAATGTTGAAGATTTCTTTGGAAAATATGTTGACGGAGCAGAACGAACGCAACTAGATCCGATCATTGACCGTTCGGGAGAATTCTTTAAAAATGACTTGACCAAAGACCAACAAATTGAATTTAAAAACAATGCCAAATCGTTTTTAAGAGTTTATAGCTACTTAGGGAAAATACTAGACTTCAAGAATCAAGATTGGGAAAAATTATTCTGGTATTTAAAATACCTTGTTCCAAAACTATTCATAGAGCGATCAGAGGATTTGGCAGATGGTATTTTGGAAAGTATTGACATGGACAGTTATCGCCCATCAAAAGAAGGCACTGAAAACATCGATTTGGTTGCCGAACCAGGAGAGGTTAGAGGAATTCCTGTTGAAGTTGGTGGTGGACAATCAGAACCCGAATTAGATACGCTAGAGAACATATTAGGAGCATTTAACCAACGATTTGGTGATATTGATTGGACAGACACAGACAAAGTTCGTCAGATATTAACAGAGCAACTTCCTGCTGAAATGAAAGCGAATAAAGAAATAATGGATGCAATACAACATTCAGATAAACAAAACGCTAAAATTTCATCAGATAAGAAACTTGAAGAATTGATGCAACAATACTTGTTTAGTCAAACTGAAATATTCAAGAAATTCACGACAGACAAAGACTTCCAAAGACGTTATAAGGAGTTCGTTTTTGACACTTTGATTGATGCGAACAAACAAACTGGGATTAATCCATAGGCCGTATGATTGAAAGTTATACAAATAAGAGGGCTCTCATGGTTGTTAATGGTTCGAATTGTCTAGAAACTAGTTAATCATTTATTTGGGGGATTCGTCTGCAAGATTTGTTAAAGGGTGAGGTTCGGGTTAGTGTAGATTAGAAATATATAAAAAAAGAATTATGAAAAAACCAATTACAATTCACACCACTTTTCATGATTATAGTAATACTTACAATGGCGAGTATTTTGATTATTTTCAAATACATATTTATAGTATGGCTCAGGTTATTTCTACTTATTACCATCCAGAATTTGCAACTATAAAAACAGTAACAAATGCTGCTGAGATAATTTTAGAGACTATTAGAGAACGAAGTGACAGAAGAAATAAAATTACACTATTTCAAAAAAAGGGTAAGTTCTTAATTGCAGAAGATTCTGAGCTTATAGATCAAGGAGAAGTTTTAGTCTTTGATGCAAAACGCATGTGTTATGAGTATTCAGATGAATATGTTGATAGCCAATATTTTTTAAGCAATATAAAAATAGATGATTTTTTAAAAAATAGCTTTTTAACTATTGGTGCAGAACATCTCTTTGAAGTGGTTGCACCTTTTGCCAAAAAGATGAGAAAAAACAATGATGACTTGGAACTTAGAAATGAGGAGTTAAGACTGCTTAATGCTTCTGATCCTAATTTCACATTAGAGATTTATACTATTGAAAAAAATTACAAGCCAGTTTTAAAATCATCTTTTCTACTACACAGCGAAGAAGGGCTATATTTGCCAGAATATTTTTCAATAATTCATTCTAATGAACGTATTACTTATTTACTTAAAGAAATAGCAACTGGTAAGGTAATAGATGGTAATTTGAAAGAAGATATAGAAAGTATTAAATACTTCAAATGGCAACGAAAAAATCCTTCTATTATAGATTTAGAAGCTTTAAATCGCATGGAATTAGATAGCGATGATCCAGATTTTATAAGTTATGATGATTATGTCGCTAATGAAGATGAGTATGAAGAAGGTGATGATGAGTATAGTCCAAGATTTTAGTTGTAGAAAGTTAGGGTAATAAAGAAGAATGAAAATTTGTGTTGCTACAAAAGCTTTGAGTGTTGTGGTTGGGGTTGTTGTGTGTTGAAAAATAGAAATAAAATATGGAAGGAGAAAAAATATTAGCGTTCGTAGATTTACTAGGATTCAGTAGAATGGTTAGTCTTGATAAGGCAAAAGCAAGAACGGTTTTAAGTGATTTCTATAATATTTCATGGAAAAATATTCGAAATAACCAATTGGTTAAAGGGACACTAATGTCAGACAGTCTCTTAATTTATAGTGATAATAGAACATCAATTTTAAACTGTCTTTCTGATATTTACAGAGAATGCTTTAAGAAGAATGATACATATGAAAATCTAGGCAAAGATTTTTTCTTGTTATTACGAGGGGCAGTTAGTGAAGGGTTTGTTCAATTAGAAGATAGAACCACATCTCCTAATTTAAATAAAAATTTTATAATAAGTCCTGCATTAGTTCATTCAGCTAAATTAGAGTCATTAATTAAGGGTTCTCGTTTGTTAGTAGCTGTGAATAATGATTCTGAAGAGCAAAATAAAGAATACAAGTGGAACAACGATTTGAAAAGTTCGCTATATCCTGCTTCTTCTATTAAATACATGGAAGATTATAAATATACAGATGCTTTATGGTTTAGAGATGAGAGTAAAGAGTTGGATCTGCAAAGAACAGAAGTTAAAGATTTATTAACCATCGCTTTTAAACTAGTGAAAGAAAATGCTACAAATCCCAAAGTAATAGAACAACACATACAAACGCTACGGATAGGACTTTTAAGCTATATTAAATTTTTAGATAGAGATAATGATCCTATTTTAAAAGAGTTACTTGATAACTACACTTCAAGTCAATATTGGTTACTCTGGATAACGATGATGGAAATGATTACTGGAGGATTTGATTCTTGGTGTTATGAAGGTTCAAAAGAAATAGTGAATTTTTATACTAAAGCATCCTTAGAAACAGGATGGATAGAAGTAATTAAAGAACTTAATAAAGAGGAGCAAAAACACCTTAAAGGTACTTTTAAAAGGTTTTTGAAAATGCTTGAAATACATTAAAAATAATAATATGAGTCAATTAGTAAATATCTATACTTTTTTAATTACAAATCGTAAACATCTTCGACAATCATGGCGAAATGAATATGAAGATATTGTAACAAGAGTAGCAAGTTTAAGAGCAGAATTAGCTAAAGATGGTAGCTATGATTTAAACAGTCCAGAAATTTATATCACAGCTACTTTTAATGACAAAGAAGATTTGTTTAATCGCCTGTTTGCAAATACAGGCAATGGTGTTTCTAGTAATGGACGATCAATTTTTAGTGGAAATAACAGAAGTAATTTGATAAATGACCCTGGATTCTTACTTGCGCTCAAAAACTTAATTGTTGACCCCAGTTTTAAAAACCATAATGATTTCGAGATTATTTGGAATCAAAAATTAGGTCAAAACAATCCTGTACTAACAAACCGTACTACAGCAGCTTGTACGATAGATGTAACCAGTACAGTAGACTCTGGTAAGTTTAATCAAGTATTTAATTGGCTTATTCAAAAAAACTTAATTGCATATTCAGGTGGAAATACTTGGTATGAAAAAAACAAGTTCGTGGTTGCTGAAATAAGGAAAGTCCTTACTAATGAAAAACACTACGATGTATTTTGGTGTAATATCTTTTATTGGGAGATGTATGAGAATCTAGCAAATCCTTTCAATTTAAAAAAACAATTGGTTAAATATGGTGCGCCTGGTACAGGTAAAACATATATAGCTAAAGAAGTGTCTAAATTGCAATTTGATATTTGGAAAACAGAACACGCTACAAATAAAGAGACGTATGATGATGTGCATAAAGTGGTACAGTTTCATCCATCATATTCGTATGAAGATTTTATCGAAGGTTTACGTCCTGTGCTAGATGCTAATAACCAAGCTCAATTACAATTGGTAAATGGAATTTTTAAAACCATGTGTATTGCTGCTGGTAAGTGGGAGGTAGATGTTGCGGGATTAACAACTGTTGGTAAACTGCATAAAACATGGGAGCAATTAACAGTTAATGATTTACTTCCGTTTAAAGAAGAATTAAAAAAGTCACATTGGGATTACATATTTAATATTTCTAATAAAACAATTAAAGTAACAGAAGCAATACCTCCTTATTTTATAATCATAGACGAGATAAATAGAGCTGAATTAAGTCGTGTTTTTGGAGAATTAATGTATTGTTTAGAGTATAGAGGTGTTAATGGTGCTATTGAGACACAATATAATCAACTAAATACAAAGCAAACAGGAATGATAAAATTAGGTGGAACATATAAGTTTTTTGTTCCTAATAATTTATATGTTATAGGTACAATGAATACCGTAGATAGAAGTGTAGAAAGTTTTGATTTTGCTTTGCGTCGTCGTTTTAGATGGGAAGAAGTTAAACCAAGTATTGGTTTATTAAAATACCATTTACAAAGCAATAGGCCTAATTGGATAGGATTAGCCGAAAATCTTAGTAAACTCAATGAAGCAATTAGAAAAGAACCTTTATTAGGTAAAGACTTTTGTATTGGACACGCTTATCTAATGGATTTAGGATACGCAACAGATACTACCATTACAGAAGTGCGTAAATTAGTGTGGGAAGATAGCATTTCACCTTTATTAGAAGAGTACGTTAGAGGAACAGGAAGAGAAAGCGAAATTTTAGAAACGTTTGTTAAAAATTTTGGAGTCTAGTTTATGGAGAATTGGATTTCAAATATAATTAAGAATGGAACTTTGGTTGACAATCAACAGTACTTTGTGCGTGATGGTCTATTAATGTCTACTGGATATAATTCTGAAATAAGATTAAAAGCAAAAGCACCAGGAGAGCACAAAAAATCTTGGAATGATAATGAAAGTGTTTGGTGGTTTTTAATAGAAAAGACACAAGCTATAAATACCCAACTTTCCGAAGATAAAGAATCAAAACTTGTGTTTTTTAATGAAAAAGAATATGAGCATAATAGTGATAATGATTTTTTAAGTGTTTCAGGATATAATCCTTATAATTTCACTGCACGTTCTGGTAATATTATAGGTTATGTTAAAAACAATAATTATTCCTTAAAGATAAGTTCACGTTTTGGTGATCAATTTTTAAAATACATTATAGCTGATGCAGATGGTTTTTTAGAAATTGAAAATTATGGAGGTCAAGAAAACAATGAAGGCTTTGAGTGGCTGTTAATTTATCTCTGGAAAATTAAATTGAAAAGAGCATTGAGATTAGGTTTGCCTAAGCATTATGTTTCAAAGACTCAAACTTTAAGTAAAGTTAAAGGAACAGTGGTTACGGTAGATTATTTCTTAACAAAGGAGCAGGCAAAATATAAATGTACATATCGGGAACATAGCTATAATAACTTAACCGTACGTTTAATAGCTTCAGTTTTTGAGTTATTAAAAGGAAATTCACTTGTAAGCGATATGCATCAGATACGAAGTTCGTTTTTAATTGCTACAGAAGGTAAAAGAACAAATATAAAGGAATTGTTGGCGACCAAAAAGGAATCAAATCCTTTTTATCAAGAGTATAATGAGGTCATTTCGCTCTCTAAACGTATAATCAAAAATGATGTAGCGACTTTTGGGGAACTATCAAGTACCAGTGCTTTCTTATTTGATGTTTCTATGCTCTTTGAATATTTCATTAAAAAACTTCTTACAAGGAACAATTTCAAGATGCTTTCAAAATTCAATAGTGCTTTATCTATTGAAACAGGAGCATATGAAAGAAAGTTGCAGCCAGACTTGTTATTTGAAGATGCTAATGGGTTTTATGTTTTTGACGTAAAATATAAAGCTTTTGATGAAAGATATGGAGTAAAGAGGGAAGACCTGTTTCAATTACATACCTATATTGGCCAGTATGGTAATAATAATAAAGTTAGTGGTTGTGGCTTTATTTATCCTTCACGAGAAAAAGAAAACAAAATAATAACGAAAACAATAAATACGATGGGCATAGGCATTCCTTTTCATATTTGTTTATTAGCAATTCCTGATGAAAAAGATGGAACTAATTTTAATAAGTTTTTTAAATTAAAGTGCGAAGAATTCGTTATTTCATTAAAGGAAAAATTGAATACGATATAATATGGCAGAATGCAAAAATGTAGAAAAGCCCTTTTCAGAAAAGTTAAAAGCCCTCAATTGGCGTTTGATACGCTAAGGTAGTTTTCGTATTCCAGAAGATCCTGGCAAAAGTTTACGCAGTAATTTTAAAGAAGACACTCTTAAGAAAGAGTTTATAAAAGCAACAAAAAAAATAAATGTAGTTGATAGTGTGGCTAAACTATAATCAGTTAGAAGACCTATAAACTGAAACCATAGCTACTGAAAAAGCAAACCTATCGCTTTTAGATGCCAACAAACAAGTTTTGAAAAACTCATAGGCGTTACTAAAACCACAGTAGCAATGAATGAAGTTACAGGAAAAGAAACCCATTAGTAAAACTGATTGATTTTAAAAACTGGGTTAACAATAAGTTTATAGCTATAAACCAGTTTAAAATTTAACTCCTGATGAACCACGAGAAAGGATTATTCCAGATATTGTAATATTTTTAAAGAGAAATTAAATAGTAAAATTCATCCAATAATCGAAAGATATAAAAACCAATTAGGAGTAAATCCGAATCAGATTAAGGTAATGGAATTACAGAACCGTTGGGCATCGTGCACACCAAGCGGCAATGTAAATTTTCATTGGAAATGTGCAATGGAGCCTATTGACGTATTACACTATATGGTGGTTCATGAGTTAGCACATCTCATACAT
Organism: Psychroflexus gondwanensis ACAM 44; assembly: GCF_000355905.1. Classification (GTDB taxonomy): domain Bacteria; phylum Bacteroidota; class Bacteroidia; order Flavobacteriales; family Flavobacteriaceae; genus Psychroflexus; species Psychroflexus gondwanensis. The sequence continues at coordinate 9,305 of NZ_APLF01000021.1, read as the reverse complement.
AATAATCATACCCAAGCCTTTTGGAATGAAGTAGATAAAATATTACCTAATTATAACGAGCAAGTAAATTGGTTAAAGATTAATGGATCTGGTATGGATTTATAGGTAATATAGTAAAGTCTGTTTTTAAGAGTATTCATTTAGTCCAAAGAAATTAGTTTACCTGTGTTTAGAAGATCTTTTTTGATTTTCAAACTCTCTCCTTCACCTAAAAGTCTCAATTAAATCCTAGGTCTATCATCTTTTGACACACCCTGTCTATTACTTTGTATCCTAATCAAAAAGATATGGAACAAACCTCAAAATTTAAACTACTTGACAGCATTGGTCAGCTGTACGAAAAGTCTAAAAAATGCAAACTGAAGGAGGTGTTTTTTATAGAAAAAGACACTGAGTTAAGCACTCTTTCTGACTATTTCAAAACTTCTAAAAGTCAATCCTTATTTATCGCTACTATTTTTGCCCTCAACTATAAAGGAGATTCTGTAGACTTAAATGATCTCATTAAGCACTTCGATTGTAATCCAATGAAAATTCTGGAGTTTAATAAAGATTTTGCCGATTTACATACTAAAGGTATTTTAAATAAAAAAAAATCGACCCATAGAGTTAAAGTCGCTGGTGCCAACGACCAATTTACTGTAAACGAAAGTGTGTGTGAAGCCATCTTAAACAACGACCCAATGCCAGAAATTCAAGATGAGATTACAGATATTTTTGAATTGCTGGATGAGGTTTATCAACTAGGACAAAAACGCGATGATAATGATATAAGCACCTTGCAGCTTTATTATTACACAGAACAATTGCTAGAACAATACGGTGAGTTTATACTTCTCCAAAAGATTAAGGACTTTGAACTTTCTATAAACGATAAGCTCCTGTATCTATATTTAATTTGGAAAACAGTAACAAACAAAGAAACCGAAGTCTCAAGAGCTTTAGAAGGGTTTATGGATAGAGCCACCAAGCGGGTGAATTATATGCAGGATTTGTTGGTTGGTAAAAACGCGCTACTTCAACAACAACTTATAGAATTGGTTCCTTCCAGTTTCTTAAACGACACCATAATAAAACTCACCAGTGTTTCTAATGATCTGTTGAAGGAAAGTGGTGTTGCTATTTTCAATAAAGAAAAACGCAAAGAGAACATCATATTTCCTAAGGATATTATAGCTCGAAAATTGGTGTTTAGCCCTTCAGAAATGAAGCAGCTCTATTTATTAAAAGACGTGCTTCAACCTATTCAATTTCAACAAACACAAAAGCGCTTACAAGAAAAAAACTTGCCTAAAGGCATAGCTGCTTTATTACATGGAGCACCTGGAACTGGTAAAACAGAAGTAGTAAAACAAATTGCCAAGGAGACCAATAGAGAACTTATGAAAGTGGATATAAGCCAATCTAAATCGATGTGGTTTGGGGAAAGTGAGAAGGTGGTAAAAAAAATATTTACAGACTATAAAAGCTTTATGGAAGGTAGCGAAGAAACTCCTATCTTGTTTTTAAATGAGGCAGATGCCATTATTTCCAAACGTGGGGCTGTCGATAAATCGAATACTCGACAAACTGAAAATGCTATTCAAAACATTATTTTAGAAGAGCTTGAAAACTTTGAAGGGATTTTAATTGCCACTACCAATCTTGCTGATAATCTAGATTCAGCTTTTGAGAGACGTTTCTTATTTAAGATCCTTTTTAACCTCCCCTCCAATTCTATAAGAGCTGAAATATGGAAAACTAAATTGCCTTCTCTTTCCACGGAGGACTGTGAGTTCTTAGCGGGAAAGTTTAATTTTTCTGGCGGGCAGATAGACAATATTATTCGCAAAAGTGAAATTAATGAGATCGTACACGGGGAGGCCGTCTCTCTAGAAAATTTACTAGTCTTCTGCTCAGAAGAAACCCTTGTGAGTCAAAGAGCAAGTATTGGTTTTATGAAACTATAAAACACATGTCAAAAAAAGAAATTTTATAGACTAGCGGATTTTAATACGAATCCGTATTTTACCATTGGTTTCTAAGAATAAATGCCTCCACATGCTAAAGGATCAGTCTAGCATCTGGAGGTTTCTATTTTATGAGTCTTTGGAAGTAGTGGTTGAAATTAGATGGCTTTCCTTATCATAATAGCAATCCTTAGGCTCCAGAGGATAGCGCTTAAGGTCATAGAGATTAAAAAACTTCATGTTGTTGTAGCTGTCAGTTTCTGTAGTATTAAAATGGAGAGCTTGTTGGGTATAGTTGAGAATATTTCCAAGATCTTGAGGCAAACTCTTGATTTTTGAAAATTCATGTTCCCACTTCAGAAAAAATATAACGTTGTATTCGTTAGCTAAACTTAAAAGTAGCTCGCCTAAACGCCGAAGCCTATCTTTTGAATTTACAGCTGAATCTGTTGAAAGTGTTATCAATGAATTATCATCGATATATATAACTTTAGGTTGGTGTTTGTTTATTAAATAACTCAACTGATAAAGAAATGAAGACTGATCTATATTTAAACTAAACTCCACGTGGCATCGGCTCATCTTGAGTTGTGTTAAGCTTGCATTGTAATTTAAAACTTCCTTTGGGTTATTGATTTTGATGCCTTCAACCAAATTATCGTACATAAAATCGTGCTTGGTTTTTTCAACAAAACAAAGTAAAGGTAGCTTTTGGTTAACGGCCAGATCAAACATAATATGCTGATAGAGTTCTGTAGATAAATTAGCATTTGTACTGAGTAAAAATATTTGTCCCTCATTAAATTCCCAAGTAAAACTCCCTACCGTAAACGTTCCTGTTTCAAAGTGATGGGTTGGGGTTGTTATCCTCTGTATGGCTTGGTTTACAGCAGTTCTTGAGTCTATCAAATTATGATCGAATTGTTCTTTTGTCTTCTTAATGAGTAAAGCTAAAGCTTCCTCTGCAGTGTCGCAGGAATTCATACCTAGGCGAATTTCTTTTGAAAAAAATTCATGATCAACTTTACTAGGATTGAGATCTTCGAAGTAGTGATGAAGCTCTTCACAAAGAGATTTGATTTTAAAAAAGGAATTGTAGTTCATTGTGTTTTGGTTTGACACAAAGAAAAGAACAAGCTCTATCAAATGATGACTGACTCACCATTCAATAGGCTTCGTAAGCAATTTTTAATTCTTTTTTGATTTGGTTGGCAAGTGATAGCGGATCTAGGACTTTTACAAGACTCCCATATTTGAGAATATGTTGTCTTAATTCAAAATTATCAACCAGATAATATTCATAAGTCACCGTTTTATTGGTTTCGCTTATAAATTTTTGACTAGAATGTAATGGCAAGTGCTCTAGATATGGTTTTTGAGACTTATCAAATTTTAGTTGAACTATGTCTTTTTCTTTCTCAAATTGGGATACTCCAATATGACCTAAAAATTCGTCTTTTAAATTTATGGAGTTTGGTTTGAATTTATCTTCGGATACTCTAAGATTAAGCATTCTATCAATTCCGAAAATTCTTATTTGTTCTTTTGAGTTAATTGGTGTTTCCCCAATCACATACCATCGGCTTTGATATTGCTTTAGCAAATAAGGTTTTACAACATAAAGAATAGGGTGGGGATTGCTAAATCCTTGGTGTTCAAAATATATGAATTGATGATGCTGAGTAGCCATGAGGAGTCGATCTAAAAACTCAATGCCTTGAAGTTGATTTTCATTTTCGAAGTCAACATAATCCAGTGTCTTTTTTTGGTTTTCAAAACTTTCTTGAAGTGTTTTCGAGATCTGATTGAATTGAAGGAACTGGATGAGTTGGGCAACATGCTGGTGATCCATTTCATTCAATTGGTATGTTTTTGTTGAGGCCTCGTAAATCAATTCAATTCCAAAATCGTATTTCAATGTTCTTTTATCCCTTTCAAACGTAGCCAATTCAATGCGTATGTCGTGCGTTTCTAAAAGTCTGAGGAGCTCTTCTCTTGTTGAATTTTTATGCTTAAGATGGCTAATGATAATAAAGAGACGTTTGAGTTTATTATAGGATTGAGTGGCCATAGCTATTGAATTACCGAAAGGTTAAGAAAAAGTTTACTTCATTATACGATTCCTTACTCATAAACAGATCTAAGGGCATCGCTATAATTTGAGCTGATGTAATCTTTAAGTGTTCTAGGTTTTGTTAGTTTGATCTCACCTAAAGAGGATACTATGAGTTTAATTAAGTCGAGGTTAGGAATTAAAATGAATTTGACAGTATTAAAGCCGTTTTCATGACTATCAGTCACATCCTGAGTGAAGTGTATTGGCTTAGATTTCCAGTATTCAATTAGAAAATCGGATACCTCTAAGACAATTTCTTCTTTCTTTTTTTCATCAAAAATTGGTTTGTTAACCCCCAAACAGAACTTTTGAATTTCTAAATCTTCAAAAACCGACTTGTCAATTTCCTTTGGATTAAATTCAGATCCAATTTTAAGTTTTTTAATACGATCCAGACCAAAAGCTCTAAAAGCATTTTGATCTATATCCAAGCCAAGTATATACCACCTGTTTTGGCTAACTTTCATTTGTAAAGGACAAACTTCCCTATTTGAAAATTCATTATTGAACTTTTGATAATCAAACTTTATCGTAAGGTCTTTATCCAATGCATCAAAAATATCGGTAATTAAGTCAACACCTTCACTTTTCGACTCGTGATCGATGACATATTTCTGATAATAATCGGAATAGTTTTCTTTAAAACTCTTCAAGGTTGTAAGTTCTATATATCGGTCTAATAGATTTTTTTCATCGGCATACTCATCAGTTATGATGTGTCCTTTTCTTTGCGATTCATACACTACGCTAAAGCCAAATATTTTTAAATTATCAAAATCACGATTGAGTGTTCTTTGGGAAATATCAATTTCTTTGGAATGGAGGAATTCTATAAATTCTTCTTTGGTTTTGTATTTATTTAGTCCAAAATTTCTGATGTAGGCAAGGCGTTCTAGAAAAGGATAACTTAAGGATGGCATAAAGCATGGTTTTGTTACCCTGCAATTTAATAATTATTAGACTTTAAAACGAATGTATTTTAATACTGAAAAACCATAAAAAAAGGAATTGGGATTTTACAAAATCACAATTCCAAACAACAGCCTAACTTTATTCAAAACAGGTGATAGTATCCAGCCATCTGTGACGACATAGAAGGGATAGTCAATTCCTCCTAAAAAATCTTCTGTAGCCCACAGATCTATATACCAGACCATATCATTGATTTTATGGGTATCTATTTCCCAAACCTCATAACCCTTTGTAATATTTTGATATTTAAATAATTATAGTTAGATTGTACTTCAAGATTGTAATTATTTCTATCAGTCCAATCCCAAGAATCTAAAACATAGGGAAAGCAATCTATATGTGGAATAGGCCTATTATGAACAAAGATGGCCTCACTGAGGTTTGGCTAATTTCCTCAAACTCTTATTTTTTTTGAAATTGATGTTCTGCAATATTCATAAGTTACGTGGTAGACATAACGTTGCGGCTTTGCTTTTTTGAGATTCATTCCTGAAAATGTGTACATAAGACAATAGAGTTTTATACAGTATTTTTTTACTGCTGCTTTATATATCTCTGCTTACGTATGGGTTCAGGCTGTCAAATCATGTCATGATAAAAAATAAATTGGATTGATTTGACTTTTGTTATCTCAATATTAGTATTGTGGTGCATTAGAAAAATTATTCGCAAAGATTTTAAAAAGCTTTGAATTGAATTTCATCTATTAAATACCAAGGTAAATTAAGTATACAAATGAAGTTTGTGTGTCTTGATCATCTCTAGTATTTTATGCCCAACTCTTTCAGAATTTCAGAGAGTTCTTTGTCTTCTTCAAGACCCCAAGATTCTATTGTATGTAAGAGGGTATATCCAGAGGACATATCTTCGGTATCTTTCAAGCACAAATAATCTATCTCACCTCTCAAATTGGTAAAAATTTGAACTTTAGAATTTTGTCCAAATCTTTTATCTAATAGGTAGGCTTCTTTTGTAGCCTCTTCTACTATTTCTTTAATATCATCCATGACACGTTAGTTTTTAGTTATTCATATTTATTTAGATTTTTAAAAATATTATTATGGGCTGTCAAATCATGTCATGATAAAAAATAAATGGTGTGGACATGATTTGTCATAACTCGCTATTAGTTTTGGAAATATTATGAAAATTATTAACTTCATAGAAATTAACCTTTAATCCAAACCAATCTTTTAATTTCATCCTATGTCAAATCTTAAGAAGCGTTACCTTACTAAATCAAGGTATAAACTGGGACTTGAGTGTCCTAACAAATTATACTATACCAAGAAAAAAGTATACTCCAATCAAAAATTAGAGGATTCCTTCTTACAAGCTTTAGCTTCAGGTGGTTTCCAAGTCGAGGAACTAGCTAGGATGCATTATCCTGAAGGCATTCTTGTAGAGGATAAGAAATCCGATGAGACTTATAATTATGAAGATAAGGTAAATCAAACGACAGAATTATTAGAAAATAATGACGAGGTCGTGATTTTTGAGGCTGCTTTTTGTTTTGAAAATTTATTTATTCGAGTCGATATTTTAGAGAAAAAAGGAAATCAAATTAATTTGATTGAAGTGAAAGCAAAATCATTTGACTCTACTAATGCCGAATATGAATTTGAAAGCAAAAAAGGCAATCTTAGTTCGTCATGGAAGTCTTACCTTTTTGATGTAGCTTTTCAGAAATATGTTATCAATAAGGCCTTTCCTAAATACAATGTCAAACCTTTTTTGATGCTGGCAGATAAATCTAAAACTACGAGCATCAAAGGACTCAACCAATTATTTCGGATTACAAAAAACAATAATAACCGAACAGGTATAGAGCGAAGAATCCATACCCTTACCGATATTGGTTCTGAATCTATACTCGGTAAAGTTGATGTGAGTCGAGAAACTAGCGGCATAGAAACTGGCAAACACAGGATTATAGAAGAATTTGATTTTGAAGAATCTATTCAAATTTTATCTAAAACTTTTAAAGAGGATAAATACTATAATTATCCCTTAGACTATTCTTCTTGTAAATCTTGTGAATTTAAAACAAATGGAGTAGCTGATTCCAATTCAAAATCTGGTTTTAAAGAATGTTTTACAAAACAACTAGGCTGGGAGGAGCCTGACTTTAATGAACCTAATATTTTTGAAATATGGGATTTTAGACGATTGAATAAATTGACAGAAACAGGCGAGCTAAAGTTGAAAAATATTCCTGATGAAGAATTTGGAGAGGTGAAAGACAAAGATGATAAGATGTCTAGGGTACGAAGACAACTTATACAAAAGCACAAAGCACTTGATAATGATTATACACCAGAATTATATCAAGACGAATTGAAGGACGAGATAGAAAGTTGGACGTTCCCTTTAAATTTTATAGACTTTGAAGCTTCTGTGGTGGCTTTGCCATTTTATGAAGGACAATCACCTTATGAGAAAGTGGTGTTTCAATTCTCTCATCATATCATTCATGAAGATGGGAAAGTTGAACATGCCAACGAATACATCAATGTTCAACCAGGCGAATTTCCAAATTTTGAATTTGTAAGAGAACTCAAAACAGCTCTGGAACAAAATGTAGGTACAGTTTTTCAATATTCGAGTTACGAAAACTCAACGCTCAATCAAATTAAACAACAACTAGAAAACTCAGCTGAAACAGATAGGAAGGAATTGATCAATTTCATAATCACTTTAACAACACCTCCAAGAAATTATGCAGGATCGCCATGGTTGCCTATTCGTCCTTTAGTAGATTTGAGAAAAGTTATCGTTGATTATTATTATAATCCATACACAAAGGGAAGTAATTCTATAAAAGCTGTGCTGCCTGCTATTTTTGAGACTAGTGAGCTTATAAAAAGCAAATACACGAAGCCGATAAGCGACATCAATATGACTTCAAAGAATTTTAGAGATAATCATATTTGGTTAAGGCGAAAAGAAGATGGTACTATCGAAGATCCTTATAAAAGTCTAGAACACCCTTTTAAAGATTGGGACCCTGAATTTGAAAGGAAAAGTGAAATAGAAGAGATCAATAATGGAGGTGCAGCCTTAACGGCTTATGGCCTTACACAGTACACCGACATGGATGATAAAGAGCGAGATGAAATAAAAAACGCCCTGTTGAGGTATTGTGAGCTGGATACCCTAGCTATGGTTATTGTTTATGAGCATTTAAAGGAGATCACAGAAGATGATTACAAGGTCTAGCTAGCATTTATAATTTAAAAGGGTAATACGGTATGTACTAACAATTTAATTTTAGAAAAATGGAAGAAGACAACACACAATCAGTACAGAATATCCTTGATATTGACTTTAAAAAAGTTGGATATTGGAAATTAAATAATGCAGATGAATTAGAATTAGTTAAAAACAATGAAAACAGCTTTATAATAAATAATGTTTTATATGCTTTCGTTCTAGAGGGAGAAGCTGATGATTTGATAAAATATATTGGTAAGACAACACAATCATTATCAAAAAGGTTTGTTGGTTATGCAAAACCAGGAAAAGATCAACAAACAAATTTCAGAGTAAATAAAAAGATAATGCATGAATTAAAAAATAATAAGAAAATAATTTCAATTTGGTCTTTTAAAGATATTGAACCATTAAAGTGGGGTCAATTTAATCTTAATTTAGCTTCAGGATTAGAAGATTCATTAGTTTATAATGTTTCACCTGAATGGAATAAAGCTGGCAAAAAAGCAATTACATCAACAGAGGAAATGGAAATTGAGGATCTTGATCTTTCATTAGATGGGACTATTAATTATGAATTTCAAATTATTCTTGGAAAAACTTATTATAATCTTGGATATATGAATCCTGGAACAAAAATTAGTGAATTTATGGGTGGTGAAGGTAAAATTGTAGAATTGAAAATTGATAATCAATTAATGACTGCGAAAATAAATAGGACAGCTAATTTTTATGGTGCAGTTAGACTTAATTTTGGAAAAGATTTAGCGTTATGGTATCAAGAAAATTTCAAGTTAGGAGATAGAGTTAAAGCTATCCTAGAAGTCAATAACGATAAATCATTGATTAAATTAAAGAAATAGTATACAATCAAAATACTTTTCACTTAATAACGGAAATAAACTATATAAAAAGCTCTTTGTTGAGCCATTATATGGTTTATTATAAGGATTAGTTATATTAATTGCTAAGGAGTCTGAAACCCCTTAGGATTAAATGAAACAATAAAGAGAGCTTAACTTTAACCTGGCAAAAACACCTTTAACAGGTGGTTT
>NZ_APLF01000020.1 GCF_000355905.1 Psychroflexus gondwanensis ACAM 44 | reverse complement strand
ATATTCTTAATTTACATTGCTTTTTTTTTAATAGTAAGTATATACCGTAACATATAACAAGAATTGAAAAAAATACTCCTCCCCATTTGATATATATAGCAAGTTCTTTATAGCCATCAGTTGAAAGCTCAATAAAAGTGAAAGCTGATAGTAATCCCATAATTATCAATAAAATCCACTTTAGTTTACGATTATTATTCTGTTCCATTTTACTATTTATTTGTTTAAATATTATTGTAATCTATTACTGATACCTTCTGCAACGCCGTCAAGAAAATAACCAATTACAATACCTAATAAAAGCATTAAAATCCACTTTAGTTTACGATTATTATTTTTTTCCATTTTACTATTTATTTGTTTAAATATTATTTTACCCTATTACTGATACCTTCTGCAACACCATCAAGAAATTCACATACAACATAAACAGCAATACCAAAACAAACAGGAGTAGTTACAACACCTGCGACTTTTTCTAATTCTTCTTCAGATAATTCATAATTATCTGCTCCAGTGTTACAAAGAATACTTAAATATATTTCTTTTTCATCAAATTGATCTTAGAAAATCAGATTTAGTTTTTAAAAATTATTTGATTATTAAAAAATTTGTTAATAATTTCCTTTAAATCTCGGATGTAATCAATCTATCTCTCAAATCACAATATTAGGATACGCTCTATTATAAATGCTTTAAGAATAACCTCCAAACACATATTAAAATCTGTTTTATAGCTACTTATGGGCAACTCAATAGCTAGTTAATGGCTCCCAATGGCTCTACAATGGCCTTGGATTGGAAAACCAAGGGTGAGACCAACGGTTTTTTGGAAACCCGTTGGTCTCACCCCTGGTTATAAGGTTGAAAATTTCTGTTTTGTTTAGATAGGTAGAAGTAAAATCAATTAAAAAAACTCAAAGAAGTTTTATGAATCCGTGAGCCTAGACTACTAGTGTTTTAAATTAAAGTAGAAAAGAGTTGTTTTTTAACTCAATTCTTTGGTGTAGCAGGTTTTTATTCCCGTCTTATTGTTAATATTTCCTCGTCTTTTTGATATTCGATTTCACTCCACAAGAGTCTTGTCCATTCATTTGCAAAAAATCCCTAAATGTCAGATAACTTCAAAAAGGATTCTAAAATTTGTGAATCTTTTGAATAAACAAAAGTTTCTTAATGTTCATAGTCTTGACAAGACTATAGTAATCAGTTGGTTTATGACATTTTACTCGTTATACATTTTATCTATAATCCCCTTGTATTTTTTCTGAATGACTTTTCGTTTTAGCTTTAAAGTTGCTGTAATTTCTCCCGCTTCGATACTAAATTCTTTAGGTAACAAGCTAAATTTTTTAATTTTTTCAAAAACCGAAAAATCTTTTTGCAAGGCTTCAATTCGTTTTTCAAACATCTCTTTAATTTGACTTTGATTAATCAATTCTTCAATATCCTCGTAGGCAATTTTATGTTCAATAGCATATTTTTTTAAATTCTCAAAACTCGGAACGGCCAATGCGGTTACATACTTCTGTTGGTCACCTATTACTGAAATTTGTTCTATAAAAGCATCGTTTATCAATGCCAATTCTAATTTTTGAGGGGCAATATATTTTCCGCCAGACGTTTTCATTAAATCTTTTATTCTGTCTGTAATGATTAAGTTCCCTTTTTCATCCATCTTTCCAGCATCACCAGTTTTAAACCAACCGTCTTCAAAAACGTCGGCAGTTTCTTTTGGTTTTTTATAATAGCCTTTCATTAAGCTAGGTCCTTTTACTAAAATTTCATCGTTTTCTCCTATTTTTATTTGAGTGCCGTGAATTGCTTTTCCTGCAGAATTAAATTCGAAATGCTTATATCCAAATAGCGAGACGGTTGCTGTAGTTTCAGTTAAACCGTAGCCACATTTGATATTTAAACCAAAAGAATGAAAAAAAGATACCATATCCGGAGCTAAAGGCGCTCCTCCGCAAGGCATAAATTTTATGCGGCCACCAAAAACTTCTCTCAATTTGCTCAACACTAATTTATCTGCAATTTTGTGTTTCAACTTTAAAGCTAATGGTACTTTTATATCGTTTCGTTTGTATTTGTTGAAATAAGCGTTTCCAATACCCAAAGCCCAGCTGGCTAATTTCATTTTGGTAGGCGAAGCTTCTTTCCTTTTATCTTGAATTGCAGCATAAATCTTCTCGAAAATACGAGGAACTGTGCACATCACTGTAGGTTTTACCTCTTTTAATACCTCGGCGATTAACTTCGGATTTTGGTTGAAATATACTTTTATGCCTCGATGCAAACAAAAGAAAACCCAGCTTCTCTCATAAATATGACTCAATGGTAAAAAACTTAATGAAGAATCTTTTTCTGAAACATCTAATTCAAAATCGTGCGCTACTAATGACTGCATAAAGTTTGTATGATCCAGCATGACTCCTTTTGGTTCTCCGGTAGTACCTGAAGTATAAATAATACTTGCCAAATCGGTTGATTCGCATTCGTAATATCTTTTTTGAAGCTCTGTTTCAATGGTTTCATTCATTTTTAAAACCAAAAAATCATTTAAATGAATTGAGTTTTCGTTGTTCTCGATTTTTATGTCTTCGCAAAGACTAACTATGTATTTTAAGTTGCTATTGGTTTTTGAAATTTGCAGTGCTTTATCATATTCTGCCTGACCACCCACAAAAACCAAATTAATTTCAGCATCGTTTACAATATATTCAACCTCGTTCTGTGAATTTGTTGCATAAATAGGAACTGTCACCCCTCTGATGCTCATTATGGCAATATCGGCTATAATCCAGTCGGGCATGTTTTCAGCGAATATGGCAATATTTTGATGTTCTTTTATTCCATAATTCAATAATGCTTTTGACAGGTTTTGAATTTTGTCGCCAAAATCTGTCCATGAAATTCCAACCCATGCATTCAATTTATTATCCTTGTAATAAATTGAATTTTCACCTTGATATTGCAGTACTTTGTTTCTTATTTCTATGCCAATGTGATTATCTTCCATTTTATAGTTTAGCTTTTTATATTTTAAAACCTTAGGTATTGTAGTGGCTCAAAGTTACAAAGATTTACTGCGATTGGAGAAGGTAAGCGGGATATAAAAACCACTGCGTTGCTACAGTAGTTTTGTTTGTTCTCCGAGCAAACGTATCCATTTTTATAAAAATTAGTCATGTATTTGCTTTTCCTGTACGCTATTGCTCGGGTCTCGAAAAACACAACAACAAAACTCAAAGAATCAAGAATGTAAATCTCCAAGTCTAGACTACTAGTGTTTCACATTAAAGTAGAAAAGAGTTGTTTTTTACTTCAGTTCTTTGTTGGTATTTCGCTATTTTTTTATTTCTTTTTCAAAGTCAGAAAGCTTTATTTCATCTTTCTTTTTTGAGTATTCTCCGTAAGCAATTTCTTTTTCCATATCGAATTTTAAATAGTCAGTCGAGCAACTGAAAAAGTCGTAGTCAGTTGAGCTTTCATTTTTCAGTTTGTTGTCACCAAGGACACTTGGAGCGATCAAGTAGTATTCACCGATTTTGAAATTAGCAATGTACGGCCGACATTCCTTTCCATCATCTCCCCATATTTTAATAGTCTCCCTTGTTTCAGAGCCTTTGTATTTTTTGATTATCTCGACAGTCATTGAATAAGGCATTTTTCCTTCATATCCCATGATATCATCGCCCAGGTAGTCATTATATGAGATCACCTTGACTAAAGCCACAAAAATGCTGGTTTTTGAAACGACACTAAATGAACAGTCGTCAAGACATTCGCAGTCACATGCATAAGCTGATAGAGTCGGATAAAGTAGAAATGTTGCTATGAGCGTCAATTGTTTCATGATATCTCTTTTTTTATGAATGCCAATGTTAGCCCTAAAAATTGAGGCCTTTAAAGCTAATAATCTTTTGGCCATTATTTTTAGGACATTTTAGGGTTTGTTTTTTACAAATATTGGTTTTGAATGTGATTGATTTAAAAAAAATTGGCTTGTTCAAATTCACGCCATAAGTAAAACCGCTTTTTTTAAGATCAACACAGTCTATTCACATTATGCTATGGATAAGGTAAGTAGACTAGGAATTAAAATTATCGGTAATCAGTTCCTAAATGGTTATGCAAGTCCATATTCATCTCCAAGGCTTTACTCAAATAAGGCTTTATGGGTTTTTAAGTAGTAGTTGGCAAAAAAGTAGAGATCCGATATTGCAACTGCAATTAGCAGATAAAAACTTGGCATACATTGTTTAAAAGTGACATTGATCACACTTTTCACCTTTGATAGTCGCGGTCCACCAAAGGATTACAAACAAATTATAAAGGATAAACTACTGGAATACAAATATTAATAACGATTCTAAAAAGAGCCTTGACTTACTAGTGCCCAAAATGAAGGAAACTGATAAAAATAGCAGATTCTCACATAAAAAAAGCGTGATCTCCCTAAAAAGCAGCTTTATTTAGATAACCAACTGAATAAAAAGGGGAATTAAACGGATCTAAAACCGCAGCTGATTATTTTTAAAGCCGATGCCAACTTATCGAATTCCCCCTTATTTAAAAATCCCGGATCAGTCAACAAAGCATATAGCGGACTCCACTGAGCCTGCCTGTAGTGCCTTGGCAGGCAGTCCTTGGCCTATCGGCACGCCATATGCTTAGGTATTGCCACCAGTTATTTTATCAGTTTTATTATGTTCGGATAAAGTTTTTCGGTATTTCCATTATTCGTTTTAATAGCAAATAATATCGGCAATATTATATTCAAAGCGTAAAGTCCGATAAACACATAAAATAGAATTTCATAAGTCCCGTAATGCATTATTTTAAACAACGCAAAAGTAGTTATTGAAATAAAAGTTAAAACTGACCAAACTATTTGAAAATTCAAAAGATTTGCTCCGACTTCTTTTAATCCAATTATCTTATCTTTTTTGTTCATCCATAAAATCAGAGGAAGAATTATATTTCCAACTGGAATAGCTAAAAATACTATTACTGAAAGATGAAAAATTATTAGATAACTTTTGTCCTCTTGTTTTCCGTAATCTAAAATGTCTTCTGCATTTATGTCAAGAACTTCACAAATTAAATTCAGGGTTTTTCCACGAGGTTCACTGTCGTTGTTTTCAATCCTTTGAATTGTTCTTAAATTCACTTTTGCAGATTCAGCCAACTCCTCTTGAGATAGTCCTTTTTTCTTTCTTACTTCTCTAATTTTTTTTCCGATTACGTTCATAATTAATTTTGGTTTATTGTTCTGACAAAACTACTTATGAATCTATCATTTTGATAACGGTTTGTTTGCGACATTTTTATGACATTTTCGTCAATCTGTTGATATTGTTGAGTTTTTTTAATTGGAGGCAACAACATTGAGATAACAAAACAAGTTGTGTTATCCATTTTATTAAATATCCAATATAAGAACTTTTTATCTTCTTAAAAGTCTTAACATTAAAATCATGCTTTAATAAACGGTGATATCTGGGGTAATTAATCTACCTATCACATCACACTATTAGATATTTCACTCAAGCATTCAAATTATTCAGCCTCTAACCTTTTAATCATTTGTTTCATCTCTTCAATTTCCATTCGCTGTGCCTTGATGATGTCTTTAGCCAATTGCTTTACTTCTGGATCTTGAATATCTGCTCGTTCACTGGTTAAAATTGCAATAGAATGGTGCGGAATCATCGCCTTCATCCATAATACATCGCCAATAATAGGTGCTTGTATGCGTACCAGTCCTAAAGCAGCTAAAAAGAGAGCGATACTACCAACAATAATGGCAATATTCTTCTTTTTATTTTGATACATTCCACGCATTGCCACGTACATAATGATTGCCATTGCAGAAATACCCAGACAACTCATATAAAATCGAGTCAAACTGAAATACACGTGATCGATGGCATAGGTATTTAGATACATCGTAACATACATTGCCACAAAGGAGGCAGCGAGCATTCCTACAAATTTGGTGTAGTTATTTTTCTTTTTTGAATCCTGATCCATCTCGGCTTTGCTTTCCATTTTTGTTGATTTTAGTTACTAATTGATTGTTTTTGTTTTTAGTCTCAGTGCATTTCCTATCACTGAAACTGAACTAAAGCTCATCGCCAATGCTGCAATCATAGGTGAGAGCAGAATCCCGAAAACTGGAAATAACACCCCTGCGGCAATGGGTATACCTACCGTATTATAGATGAGTGCAAAGAACAGATTCTGCTTGATGTTTCTCATCACGGCGTGACTCAAATTTTTTGCTTTCACAATCCCGTGGAGATCGCCTTTGACTAAGGTAATCATGGCACTTTCAATAGCCACATCGGTTCCTGTTCCCATGGCAATACCAACATCACTTTTTGCCAATGCTGGGGCATCATTTATCCCATCACCAGCCATTGCAACTACTTTCCCTTGGTCTTGTAGCTTCTCAACTTCTTTCAATTTATCTTCTGGTAACATACTGGCTTTAAAATTAGCAAGACTAAGTTCTAATGCTACTGCTTGAGCAGTATCGTGATTATCTCCCGTTAACATAATGACTGCAACGCCTTTGTCTTGTAGCTCCTTAATCGCCTTTGCACTGGTGGCTTTTATTTTATCACCGATAACGACATAACCCACTACCCTTTTATCGACTGCCAAATAAGAAACGGTTTTTCCTTGTTTTTGATAAGTTTTGGCCTCTTCTTGCATCTGCGAGTCAATTTCAACATTGGCATAAGCCATCATTTTAGGATTTCCTAAAGCAACTTTTTTGTCATTTATAGTAGCTTGTACCCCTTTGCCTGTGACTGCACTAAATCCATCTGACTTTATCATTTGAGCATTTTGCTCTTTACCATATTTCACAGTTGCTTCTGCTAAAGGATGTTCGCTATTGCTGTTTAACGACACGATGTATTGAAGCACTTTACTTTCATTAAAACCTCTTTCACTGTTGGCTTGGTCATCAGTAAATGAACCTATTTTTTCTACAGTTGGTTTTCCTTCCGTAATCGTTCCTGTTTTATCGATAATCAAGGTATCTACCTTGTCCATTTTTTCAAGAGCTTCAGCATTTTTAATCAGTACACCATTTTGAGCACCTTTACCCACACCTACCATAACAGACATAGGTGTAGCTAGTCCTAAGGCACACGGACAGGCAATAATAAGCACTGCAATAGCATTCACAAACGCATACACATAAACGGGCTCAGGACCCCAAATTGCCCAAACTATAAAGGTTATTAAGGAAATTAAGACCACAACTGGCACAAAGTAGCCCGAAACTTTATCAGCTAAATTTTGGATTGGTGCACGACTTCGACTGGCATTGTTAACCATGTGGATAATTTGAGACAGTAAGGTATCGCTCCCAACCTTTTTAGCTTTCATCAAAAAGGATTGGTTACCGTTGATGGTACCGCTACTCACTTTATCACCTTTAGCTTTGTCTACAGGAATAGGCTCTCCAGTAATCATAGATTCGTCTATACTAGTATCTCCTTCGGTAATCACTCCATCCACAGGAATTTTATCGCCTGGTTTTACTTTCAGAATGTCGTCCAATTCTATCTTATCTATACTCACTTCAACTTCTTCTCCCTCCACTATTTTTATGGCTTTGTTTGGAGCTAACTTCAGTAATTCTTTTACTGCTGAATTGGTTTTGCTATGCGCTCTTGCTTCGAGGAGTTGTCCTAAAAGCACTAGTGTCAAAATAACGGTTGCAGCTTCAAAATACACGTGTACTGCTCCAGACTCAGCTTTGAATTGATCTGGGAAAATATCGGGAAAGAACATCCCAAACACACTGAATAACCAAGCCACACCAGCACCAATACCAATAAGGGTGAACATATTGAGATTCCAAGTTGTGATACTTTTATAAGCACGTTCAAAAAACATCCAAGTGGCATAAAAAACCACTGGAATAGATAAACCAAATTGAATCCAATTCCACTGTTTTTGTTCCAGGACATCATATAATGGATTATTGGAAAGCATCTCGCTCATAGCGATCAGGAAGATTGGCAATGTAAATACTGTTGCAATCCAAAATTTCTTCAATAGTTTCTGATAGGTTTTCTCTTCTGCAGAGACGTCTGCTTGCATCGGCACTAAATCCATTCCGCAGATCGGACAAGAGCCTGCTTCGTCTTTTGTAACCTCTGGATGCATGGGGCAAGTAAATCCTCCCCCTAACCCCCTCCCAAGGAGGGGGGACTGCTCTTCTACGAGATCCATTCCGCAAACAGGACAGTCGCCAGGTTTGTTGTAGGTTCTGTCGCCTTCGCAGTGCATGGGACAGTAAAAGGAGCCTCCCATCCCCCGAAGGGGGCTTTTCTCACTCTTGCTCTTATCTTTGTTTTTTCTCCTCCCCTTTGGGGAGGCTGGGAGGGGATTTTTATGGATACTATAGTTATCGCCATCCTCCTGAAGCACTTTTTGAAAGGTCTCAATAGGAATGTGTGATTCCGTTTCAATTGTAGCTTCTTCTTGTTCTAAATTAACCCTTGCGTTGGAAACTCCTTCTACTTTAGAGAGCGTTTCTTCTACGTGATTTCTGCATCCATTGCAGGTCATACCTTGTATGTGATAAGTGTGTTTCATTGTTTTTTTTAGCGTATGACTTCTGACTTTAGACTTAATGCTTTCTAAGTTTACAAGTCTTGCATCAATTTATATTATGTTCAAAATTGAATCATTTGAGATAAAACTTATCGTTATTATTTGTTTGAACTAGACCTAACAGGTTTCAAAAACCTGTTAGGTCTGAACGTGTGAGTGTGTTTCATTTTATCTCAATTTTTTTAACAGAAGCAAACTTAACAGGTTTCAAAAACCTGTTAGGTCTGAACGTGTGAGTGTGTTTCATTTTGTCTCAATTTTTTTTAACAGAAGCAAACTTAACAGGTTTCAAAAACCTGTTAGGTCTGAACGTGTGAGTGTGTTTCATTTTGTCTCAATTTTTTTAACAGAAGCAAACTTAACAGGTTTCAAAACCTGTTAGGCTTTTCATCTTGATATTATTCTAATACAATATCTTCCATACCTTCAGTATCCATTCTTCTTGATGCGAGAACAGATTTAAAATTATCTTTATCATCAAAGTATTCTATCACTTCCTTTCGTTTTAAGAGGCTTGTTTTTTCGCTTATAAGAGATAAATACGAAGAATAGGCATAGGTTTCATAATTAGCAATCTGATGGTGAGAAGGATTTGTGTTGATATAGATTATCAGATTTTTCAAATAGTTTTCATCAGTAATTTTGATCCGTTTTAAATGCTCTTGGAATAGGCTACCTCTCCTATTGTTGCTTTTATTAATCGCCTTCGTGTAGGCGTTCAACATATTAGAAATGGGTTGATACAATTTATGCTTTCCTTCCTTTATGGTTGTGGGAAGTTTTTCATTTTTCTTAAAGCGGAAGAGAATATGAAAATGATTAGGTAACAAACAATAACTATACACATCGCCTTTGTTAAACAAATATTTCTTTACCAATGACAAAAAATAAATGTAATTGTCCTGCTCCAGAAAAATGTGCTCCTTATTATTCCCACGGTTGTAGATGTGGAAAAAATGCCCTGCTTCAAAGGGTTGGTATTTCATAGCTGGTTGTTTAGGAGACCTAACAGGTTTTTAAAACCTGTTAGGTCTGGTTAGGCTTAGCTTTTAGTTGATCTCTCGCTGTACTTTACCGCAATTAAGCATTTGGCTACCGTAGTAAGGATTTTTAATATCTTCTTCCATACTCAACCAAGCACTGCCACCATCGTACATAGGACAAAATTGCTCGTACAACTTCTTGTTTGTTCCTGTAATAGCGACCATATCTGTAATGTCTTTGCTTAAGATTTTGAAATGTTCTCGCTGGTGAGCTATATCACTTTCTGATATGTGCTCCGCGTGTTCTGTGGCATCTATAATAATATTCTTCAATTCTGATTGCTTAGTATCAGAATAACTTGACACATCAAAAGATTTTAGAGATTGTGTCAATGCCATTCCTAAGTCTTTAGCTTTTGCGTTATCATCGCCTACCAAAGCATTTTTCAGGTTGAAGTAGTCTTTTAAAATAACTTCAGCCTTTGAATCCTGACTACTATTTATTGCCATAGCTTCGCTATCAGTCATTGTTTCTTGATGCATTTGATTGACCATTGGTGTAGGCGCTTCATTTTTGTTTGCATCTTTACAAGACACTGCTGTTAAGGTTATAAATGCTATCGCAACTACACCTAATGTTGATTTTAATTTACTCATTGTTTTAAATTTAAGTTTCTGTTTATAATTATCAATTTGTAGGGTGACCTTACAGTCTTTCAATTACTTTTTCCAGCATTGCAGTTATTTCGTTGGCAATGTCATTCAATTTTTCATTATTTACAGCTTGCATAGACGCCATCGGGTTGACCGCAGCTACTTCAATCACGTCCGTTTTAATTTCCTGTACAATGACATTACAGGGCAACATCGTGCCTATTTTATCTTCTGCCTGCAAGGCTTTATAGGCAAAAGGCGGATTGCAGGCACCAAGAATTTTGTACTGCTTGAAATCCACATCGAGTTTCTGTTTCATGGTTTCTTTTATATCGATTTCTGTGAGTATGCCAAACCCTTCTTCTTTCAATCCTTTCTTGGCTTTATCGATAACCTCTTGAAAAGTACCTTGTATTGTTTTATTAAAATAATACTTCATTGTTTTTTAATTTTTAGTGTTCAACGTTCGTTTTTGTTCTTCATATTCTTCTTTGGATATTTCACCCTTAGCGAGCCGCTTGTCCAGAATATCCATAGGATTTTCTCTCTTTAAGGTATTCTGTCTATTTCTTCCATTGTAAAAAAATACGCCTAATACAATGACGGCCGGAACGAGTATCCACCACCACATCATCATAGTGATAACGTTTTAAAGTTAATTAATTATTTTTATTTACAATTGCCTAAATAGTTAAGGCGGGAATTTATTATCCTTTATTCTTCATTTTCCCCTTCAACTTTTGCATCATTCCTTTCATCATTTCAGGGTTTTGATCCATCATTTGCATCATCTTTGCTTTCATATCTTCTTTCATCTTTCCGTTAGACTGAATTTTATCCATCAACATTTTACGACCCTTTACGCTCTCCATCATTTTATCCAACATTTTGGAATGCATCTTTTGCATCATTTCAGGATTATTCTCCATCATCTTCTGCATATGAGCTTGCATATTTTCTTGCATTTCAGGGTTTTTCTCCATCATCATTTTCATATTTCCAGACTCCATCTGTTCCATGTGGCCTTTCATCAATATCAGTTTGGCTTCTTCATTTTTTCGAATCTCACTGATGAAGTTGGTCAATTTAACGGGGTTTGAAATGATTTCCTGATGGACAGCTTGCCTATTTTCTTCCGTTTTATTTGCCGTTAATTGTGCATTTGCCCCTAAGGAAATACAGAACAAGAGCAGCACTAATAGTCTCATTATCATCTATTTATTTTTTTCTGTAGTTTGTATAAAAATAAGACTGATTTTCAGCGCGTCGTGTCATAATTCTGGTTTATATCAATACAATTTGGTCTAATGGGTTTCTGACCTTTCTTTGTTCAGCTTTGTATTGAGAAAGACTTAATCCTGTTTCGACTTTAAATTGCCTACTTAAATGATTGATATGACTATAATTTAGCAATTGCCCCATTTCGGTAAAATTGTATTCTTGGTTTTGAATGAGCTCTTTTACTTTTTCAATTTTCAATTTGATGAAATATTATTCGATGGTAATTCCTTCATGTATTGAAAACAACTTGCTGGTTTTTGAATATTCCTTTCGCAATTTTTCTTCGAGAAAGGTGGACAATTTCGTGTTAATATATAGAGGCAATTGTTGCAGTAATTTTATAAGTTCAATTTTTACTTGCTCTATCAACTGTTTTTCGGGACTGTCAATCAATGAGAATCCGTTTTTTTTTAAAATGGAAATTAGGGTTTCTTTTAGACCTAACAGGTTTTTGAAACCTGTTAGGTCTGTATTATCAATACTTATTAAATTTCAGTTGATTTTAAACTCAAGTTCTATGTTATTGTTTAGTTCAACCTGTTGATGATTGAATTCTAATTCCCAATCTGTAATAAAATTATTTGGATAATTTGTGGAAACGCAATCAAGTATTGATTCGAGTATTACTGAATTCAGGTTGTTTTTTTTCAAATGTGCTGTAGCGGCTCGAGCATAAGAACAGAGGCTAGCTTAAATGCACAAATTTTTCAGATTAAAATTAATTTTCTTGAAATACGAAAACTTTAATTTCAGTACAGAATTTCGCCGTTGTTTTTATGCGTCGTTGTAAGTAGTTTTAATCATATTGTAGTGTCGATATTTTGGTGCAATCAGAGTTTTCGTTACTACTTTTACAGTACCAATATCCTTCTTTAATACCGATATTTAAATCATCATTTTCACAATTCGAACAAGTAGCAAGCATTTCACTAAGTCTAAGTCCACTTTCATACTTAATAAGTTCAGTTGCTGTTTTTGTGGAATTTTTATTAGTATTTCCTATCAAAACAATTTTTTCTTCGTTTGTAGATTCATCGTTTAGATATTTAATTTCAATACTTTTAACACTAACGTTAAGTTTTTCTTTTTTCTGGATGCGCTTGTTCCATTCTTCTATTATATCATCTTTGGATATTTTTTCACCTTTATAATTGTAGAATTCAATCGTATTTATGTCAGTTTCTGAATACTTGTTTTCAGGTTCCTGACAGGAAAATAGGAAAGATATCATCATTAAGGCAATTATTAGATTTTTCATATTATCTTGACTTTAAATTACTGACAACGCTCTTGAGTATAATTGGTTGAGTGTCTCATGCACTAATATAGCAAATAAAAACGAACTAGAAAATCTGCGAGTCCCGACGCTTTGGAATTCGTAAGTAGGCTAGAACCAAGCAATTAATTATACACGCCTTAAGTTTGATTTCTATTACATTTATGTATTAATTGGAAATAACATAAGAGAGGAATAAATTGATATTAGCCATTTAGTTTTCGACTTCACGGATTCCGATGGTAATTATCATCAGTTTAAAAACAATCCTTCTGGCTTCAAAAAATTTGCAAAACTCTTAAATCAACAGAGTCATACACAGTATCGATTATATCTAAACTCCTTAATTATACATTTAAAGTATAAGTTTTACTGAATTTTCTCTTGTTGATCTCATCAGTTATTAAATCACCTATATTAAAAAGCTTTAGTAGGTTTGGTGCGATTTAAATGTTGTGGGAAAGGACAAGTACAGTTTTGCGTCTTAGCGCAATCAAACCTAAAATAGGGCCTAGAGCTAAAAGTACATAAATACTATTTGAATCGGTTAGTTCTATCATCATAGTCATTATTTGAATGCTAATTATGGTTATGGAATACCCTATACAATTTACAATAGTAAGTGCGGTGCCTTTCATCTCTGCTGGCGCATTCTGAGCAACAAGTGTAGATAAAAGCGGTGAATCTGCAATCACCACTATTCCCCAAAAAATAAGAAATCCAAGAAAGAAACTTTCAAATTCACTCGTAAATACCCATGGAGAAATAAGGCAACATCCACAGGATAAAAGAAGGGCTATAAATGCTGTTCGTTTGGTTCCTAGAACTTGTGAGAGGTAACCGCTGAATATACAGCCCATCGCTCCTACTCCAATGATTAGAAATGATAATAATGGAATATTGAATATGACTTGTGGATGTTCTGTGCTGTATTTTTTTAGCATGATGGGTACAAATGCCCAAAAAGCGTACAACTCCCACATGTGTCCAAAATATCCGAAAGCCACAGACCGAAATTTTATATTTCGGAATACACTAAAAAATGCTGATAGATCTGTTCGTTTGCTTTGTTTTCTGAACGGACCATCTGGCACCAGTATAACCATTAGCAAACCTCCTAAAACCCCGAGAGATGAAGTTGTTATCAAAACCGATTTCCAAGAATACACAAGGGTCATTTCTTTTAACAAATGAGGAAATGCAGTACCCAACACTAAGGCGCCAACTAAAAATCCCAGCGACTTGCCGAGTCCTTTTTCATAATAATCCGCGGCAATTTTCATCCCAACTGGATAGATACCCGCGAGAAAAAAGCCTGTAAAGAAACGAAGTGAAAGTAAACTCAATAAATGGTTTGCCTCCCATATGACTCCTAAGTTGAAGAGTGATCCCAATAAAGCACTGACTAAAAAAACTTTTGAAGGTGAAAAGCGATCTGCAATTGTCAAAATAGCGAAAATCAAAGTCCCAATGATAAATCCAAATTGTACGGCTGAAGTTAAGTGCCCCAAAGCACTCACACCAAGATCAAAATTTATAACAAGATTGTTTATAACACCATTTCCGGCAAACCAAAGCGAGGTGCAGCAAAACTGAGAGAAAACAATTACTGGAAGTATTAATTTAGAGTGTTTCACTTAGAATAGTATTCAATTTCACTTAACGCCTTCGTAAAATGAATGTAGCGTTAAAACGCCTAATCTAACACATACTCACCAAACCTGCCAGCGAAAAGACTAGTAGAATAACTAATCGTTGCGACTGTGTTTCATGACGCCTATTTCCAACTGAAGTTTATTGATTTTGGACATTATAGATGAATTGTATAATTCTGAATTTTTGTTAACCAAAGATGATATAATATATGCATGATAAACACTTTTGTGGTAGGATAAGAATAACCATATATCCAAAACATTCATCACTTCACGATTGTCTATCGATAATGGAATGCCGATAGCGTTCAGTTGCCTTTTCTAAGTTTTCTGAAAGCGATTTTAACCAGCCCATGTGGTTGGATATCAAATAAGCTTCTTGGAGAGCATGAAGCGTTTCTGTGTCTAATTCAGTATGGCCTTGACTGATGTTTTCATCTCGCTTTCTAGATAAATGTTGGTATTTGCCCAATAACTTCTCCTGTGCATCTTCCGCGGTTTCTTCAGTAAGCTTTTTCTTAAATTGAGTATGGTCCAAACTGTCACAAGCCGTCTGTAAAGTGTTGGCGATTTTATGGATGAGTAGATTGAATTCTACCGAAGCAGGTGTGGTTTGATGAGTGATGATAAAATTACCTATGGACGCAATAGCAGAAATCATGGTCTGGTTAAGGGTCACCATTTCATAAATTAATTGGAATTCATTTTGTTTCGATTTTGGATCTTGCGTCAATCTTTGGAAGGCTGCATTTAAATTACTAATCGCCAGAAAGGCGTCTTTCCTTGCCAGATTATAGGACAGTTTGTTTGCTGAGGGATCTTGATACAATTCCTGTGTTGCTAAGAGGTATTTTTTATTCATCTCTAAAGCATTCAAAAGCACTTGTTTTAGATTGTTTGCTTCCCAACTAGGAAATATGGTGTAGTTTGCAACAACGGCGATAGTGGCCCCAATGATGGTGTCCAGGACGCGATACTGGATGACCTCGAAGGCATCCGGATTAATTAAGGAATACACGAAGACAATACTGATGGTAATTAATGCAGCAGCAGACTTATAATTTTGTTGAATCAATGCAAAGGCAAATATCAACGAAACCAATGCTAATATCGAATAGACCACCACATTTTGGGTGATAAGCACAATACCAACAGCCACTACAGCCCCTATGAGTGTTCCAATGATACGATCTTTTGAGCGTTCTTTGGTTAAGCCATAGCTAGGCCGCATAATAACAATGATGGTTAGCAAAATCCAATAGGTGTTTTGAATATCCAAAAGAAAACCTAGCAGATAGGCCAAGACCATCGCAATGCTAAGGCGTAAGGAATGTCTAAACATGGTGGAATCGAAACTCAAATTTTGAATAAGGACATTCAGTCTGTATTCTTGAAGTGTTAAAAACTGACTCGAATTTTGTCTTTTTAAAGAAACTTTAGAGGCATCTTGGACATTTGCCATCACCCGTCTTATAGCTTTAATCTCTTCAAGCAGTTGTTCTTGGTAATCGTATAGATTTTTCAATACCAAAGCACCCTCTCGCGCTTGGGGTAATTTCACGGTATCGATATAATTGGAGATGGAATCGTTGGCATCTGATAATGCCTTTAATAAATGTTCTTTATCTGGTATTTCATCATTTTGAATCAATAATTCTGACAAGCGTATGAGATGGTTACCCATGATTTTATTCAGGGTTTTGGAAGCTTTTAGAAATTCTTTACGCTCGCCAAAAATTCCATCGATCGTTTTATAATCCAAATGTTTAGCTTCTATCAATTCGAAAATCTTGATTGAGGAAAGGAAAATCAATAATTGCTTTTCTTCATATCTCGAACGTCCAGAACGTTTACGCGCCGTAAGCAGTGTTTCTCGAAGTGTCTCGTGCTTATCGTTGATTTTATTTTGAAGGACGAAAGTTTGTTGAAGGCGTTCGTCACGCTTCGTTTTCTTGGTTAAAAGTTTTGCTCTTAATTTTAGGTACTCGCCAATGAGGTTGAGTGTATCTGACAAGAGTTGATTCTGATCTTTTTTGGGGGAAATCTTTTGAAAGATAAAAGATAGAATCAAATACCATAGACCACCAACTCCCATTAAGGCAACTTGAATCAAAATTTCATGAGCTGTTTCTTTTTGAATGGCAAAGGCAATGACCATGGAGAGTAAGCCTGAAAAGGAAACCAATGACGCTCTAAAACCATACACTGAAATGAGCGACACTACAAACGAAATAACTGTAATGGCCAACAACAAAAAGGCTAAAAAAGGTTTTAAAAATAAGATGATGCCCGTAATAAGCATGGTTAGCCCAATGCTTATCAAAACGGCATTAACTTTACGTTTATTACTACCAGGAATATCCCCAGGCGCATTTAAAAAAGCACCGACAGCAACTGGTAATGCATATTCAAAATACCCTAAAAAGTACAGTACACCAAAAGGCACAGCTATTCCCACCCCAAGCCGAATCCCTCGGTCGAAGTTGGTGCTTTTTAGAAACAATTCTAGTTGTTTGAGTTTTTCCTTCAAGAAACTTTTAAATTTGATAGTAAAGTTAGGGTAATTGTGGGGGAAGTACTATCTACTAAGCTAATTTTAGTAGGTGTTCAACCGATGACTATAAAAACCCCTAGCCTTATATAGGTTATAAAACCCTTTTGCATACGGCATGATGTCCTGTTTTTAATTTTTGAGTTAAGGCTTCTACCTATTTTTAATTTTTCATATTTTTACAGCTAAAGCGTATGATTATGAAATGTCAACTTGATCTTTTGGCCTTTGGTTGTTATAATGATTTTCTTTGTCAATTTATTTAAAAAAAGTCACGTATGCGGAAGGAAGTTCAAAATTAAAAGCAGAATGTGGTTTCTTGAATTTATTTTTGAGAAAACCCTTAAAAATAAGGAGAAAATATAAAGAACCGACATAGTTAAACATAAAAAACACTCTAACTCTTAGACAAAGAAAATGAATGAAAGCACTTTAATTCAAAATGTAACCCTTGTGAATGAGGGAAAAATACTGGTTGCAGATGTACTCATTGCAGAGGGGCTTATACAGCAAATTGGAAGAATTGAAGTTGAACCAAACCACAACCTAATAGACGGCACTGGCAAACACCTCTTCCCAGGAATTATAGACGGTCAAGTTCATTTTCGAGATCCAGGTCTAACCCATAAGGGCGACTTATACACCGAAAGTAAAGCAGCCATAGCGGGTGGTGTGACTTCTTTCATTGATATGCCTAATACAGTCCCAAATATCTTGACTGTTGAAAGCTTAAAAGAAAAATTTGACATTGCTTCCAAAAAATCTTTAGCTAACTACTCCTTTTTCCTTGGTGTAAATGGAGATAATATCGATGAGGTTATAAAAATGGATACGAGCCAATTTATTGGTGTTTCTGATGACGGCTTGTATTTTACCAAAAAAGGAAATCTACTGGCCGATAATCCAGAAATAATGGAAAAACTATTTGCCAACTGCAAATCCATTATCGCCATCCATTCCGAAAAGGAAGAAATTGTAGAAAAAAACGAACAGGCCTTTAAGGAGAAATATGGTGATGATATACCTGCAAAATTTCATCCTGTCATTAGGAGCACTGAAGGCTGCTATGACGCTACCAAACGCGCCATAGATTTAGCAAAAAAACACAAGGCCAGATTGCATATTTTGCATTTAACTACGGAAGCAGAAACTCACTTGTTTCGTAACGATATCCCACTAATAGAGAAAAAAATAACAACCGAAGTTTCTGTACATCACCTCTGGTTTTCAGACGAAGATTATGAGCGATTAGGAATGCTTATTAAATGGAATCCAGCCATAAAAACAAAAAAAGACAAAGAAGGCTTATTAAAGGCCCTACTTGATGATAAAATAGATCTTATAACCACAGACCACGCTCCACATACGTTGGAGGAAAAACAACAAACCTATTTTCAATCTATGTCGGGTGCGCCTATGGTTCAGCATACGCTCAATTGTATGTTGGAGTTTTATAAACAAGGCCTCATTTCATTAGAGAAAATTGTCGAAAAAATGTGCCATAATCCGGCAATTTTATATCGCATGACCAACAGGGGATTTATAAGAAAAGGCTATCACGCAGATTTAACTTTGGTGGATTTGAATAGTGAATGGACCGTTGCTAAAGAAAACCTGCTTTACAAATGTGGTTGGTCACCATTGGAAGGAACTACATTTCAAGCAAAAATTGAACAAACTTTTGTAAATGGAAATTTGATTTATAACCATGGCACTTTTAAGGAAGATATATTTGGGATGCCCATAGATTTCAATACTAAAGAGAAACAAAAATGACCCAAATTTCAAGTGATATTTCAAAAGCAATTGAACTCTTAAATAAAGAAGATGTCGTAGCAATACCTACCGAAACTGTTTATGGATTGGCAGGGAATATCTATAGTGAAAAAGCAATTCGAAAAATATTTGAGGTCAAACAAAGACCTTTGTTTAATCCGTTAATCGTTCATATACCTTCTATCGACCACCTAGAAAAAATAGTACGTGAATTTCCGGTAAAGGCTCAAAAGCTTGCTGAAGCCTTTTGGCCTGGTTCTTTAACGCTCATTTTGCCTAAAAGATTAAACATACCTGAGATCGTAACTGGAGGTAAAGATACCGTTGGGGTTAGAATTCCAAATCACCCCGTTACTTTAAGTTTGTTAAAACAATTATCTTTTCCACTTGCAGCTCCAAGTGCAAATCCCTTCAACAGAATTAGTCCCACAAGTTCTGATCACGTTAAAGCGTATTTTGAAAACACCCTATCTATGGTGCTTGAAGGTGGTGAATGCAAAAACGGAATAGAATCTACCATTATTGGCTTCGAAAATAACGAAGCTATACTCTATAGACTTGGAGGTATTTCTGTTGAAGACATTGAAAAAATCATCGGAAAAATTCAGATAAGAAACATAAGTGAAACAACACCTAATGCCCCAGGAATGTTAGCAAAACATTACGCTCCCAAAACAAAGATGTATCTTTTGGACGATGTTGATGAATTTATTGAAAATAACGAAAGCAAAAGAATTGGTGTCCTAAGATTCAAAGGAAAGTTGAAAACCACGCGTTTTGAACATATAGAAATTTTATCAAAATCTGGAGATTTAAAGGAAGCTGCTTCCAAGCTATACAGTACGTTGCATAAACTAGATAGCTTAAATTTAGATCTAATTGTAGCTGAAAGATTTCCAGATGTTGGTTTAGGTAAATCTATTAATGATAGATTAGAAAGAGCCACAAAATAATTATTCCTTACTTCATGGGTACTGCTTTATTTGAAAATAGAAGTTTAATCATAGCCACAAAACACGAAAAGGAAAGAGTGATTGCGCCTCTTTTAGAGAAGGCTTTAGGAGTATCATGTTTTGTAAAGGATGGCTTCGATACAGACCAGTGGGGAACTTTTTCTGGTGAGATAGAACGAAAGCAAGACCCCATAGCTACTGCAAGACAAAAATGCTTGAAGGCCATGGAACTAAGCAATTGCGAGTTAGGTGTGGCTAGTGAAGGTTCCTTTGGTGCTCATCCTTCTCTATTTTTTACAAGTGCAGATGATGAGTTTTTGATTTTTATTGATAAAAAAAACAATTTGGAAATTATAGCCAGAGAATTGAGTATGGAAACCAATTTTAATGGTCAGGAAATTAAAACAGAGACAGATCTATTGAACTTTGCAGAGTTGGTGAAATTTCCATCACACGGACTCATACTTCGCAAGTCAAAAACGGCCAATACGAATATCATAAAAGGGATATCAGATGTAAGTCAATTAAAAAAAGCCTTTAAAGAACTGATGAACACGTCAGATTCGGTTTATGCAGAAACGGATATGAGAGCGATGTTCAACCCAAGCCGAATGGCTGTCATTGAAAATGCAAC
Source organism: Psychroflexus gondwanensis ACAM 44 (assembly GCF_000355905.1). Lineage (GTDB taxonomy): Bacteria > Bacteroidota > Bacteroidia > Flavobacteriales > Flavobacteriaceae > Psychroflexus > Psychroflexus gondwanensis. The sequence continues at coordinate 13,281 of NZ_APLF01000020.1, read as the reverse complement.
CAAAAATTTGGTTGCTAAAGTCAATTCCTGTTGCCCTCGATGTACTACCCCTGGTTTTGGAATATCGGAACTTAAGAAAGGATTAAAATGCAGCTGGTGTGGATTGCCTACCAACTCGACCTTGAGTTTTATATATAGCTGCCAGAAATGCAATTTTACTAAAGAAGACATGTATCCACATAAAAAAAGAACAGAAGACCCTATGTATTGCGATTACTGCAATCCATGAGAGGATGATTGCCATAGCTAGGGTGTGAAGAAGGCAATTTTTAATACCAAAAATGGATTGTCAGTCGGAGGAAAATATAATTTAAACGAAATGGGATGGAGTATTAAGTATTGAAAACTTAAGCCTTAACATTCCAAATCGAAAGTTGGTCTCCTGCTTTTCTACAATGTTTATCGTCTCGATTCTTTCGCTTATGGTAAGCGGATTTTTTTACCTTTTGAGAAATTCAACGAGCAAAGCAGATGTTTACTTGGAAGCAAATGTAAATTTTCAAAATCAAACGATATGTTCATTGACCTGAACAGCAGCAAGAGTTTTGCTGAATGTGATAAGCTCCAATACACCTATCTAGATTATGGGAGCTATCGGATTTATTATGCTTGTTCGAGGAGTATTTTTGATTCCGTAATTGAGTCAATAATGAACATAAAATCAATTTGGCTAGTTGCTTTTTATAACTTGAACATGGTATTTTAGACTTTTGAGAAAAAAGCTTAAATTTATAGGTAACTTCTTAAATATCCCAATCATGATAAGAGTAAGGTTAGAAATAGATGAAGTCCAAATTTACAGACCCAAAAAAAGATGGAGACTTTACTTTATAATTGTTGCTGAACATCCCTCAGATAATGACAAAATGATTTTAACCACTTTACCTCAAGAGCCGTTCAAATTGAGTAAGAGACATGATAATTCTTTCCAATTCGATACCGACGAAACAGGTTCGGAAGGTCTATTTGTCTTGAGCAGAGAGCTTCCCGAAGATAAAGAACTAAATGTTCACATCCACTTACGTCACACCAGAAGATCGTCAAGAAACATGGGAGAAATTTTACAGAATATTGAAACTGGCATAGGTGGAGATGCCTTTGGTATAGTTACTGATATTTTGGGTACCACAAAAGTCCCATGGTTAGTCATTGCAAAAAAAGCAGTCCCGTTGGTTGGGAAAATCCTCTCTGAGATTTCAGATCGAGACTTTGGATTTTTAAGTGCTTTTGAACGCTTTGGAGATGAATTTGAAAACATTTATGAAATAGATAGACAGAAAGATTTTAGTGGAGACGCTTCATTAGTCTATAGCTGGTCTGTAGATGTATGAAAACGATGAAAATTTGATTCAAGAACTGGAATGTTAGCATTTTCAAAAATCGCACTTATTTTTAGTAATCCATTTGGAGGGGTCACCATATTTCATAGATAGGCTGTCCTTTGGAACTATTCCCTTGGAGGTGCGGTTGAAATAAACAGACCTAAAAATATGACACCTAAAGAAAAAATGATCCCTTAAAATAGATGGAGTGAATTTGATTTTAAAATTTGAAACTTTATGAGAGATTCTATATAAAATGACAATTTTTTTATTCAGTATCAGCCAATCTTAAAACCTTTCTATGTTAAACCTTACCCTAAATTATGAATTATAGGTCATAAAACCCCTACCTTAAGAAGAATAGTTAAAAGAAAAAAAATGAAAAAGCGAACAATTTTAATTACAGGTGCTGGTTCTGGTCTAGGAAAAGGAACGGCTATTGGGCTTGCAAAGGTTGGCCATAAGATTATCGCAGCAGTTCATACTTGGGAGCAAATGTCCAGATTTAAAGAAGAATTAAAGGATACTAATCATGAAAAAAACATCGAGTTGTTCAAACTAGATATTTTAGATCCTATAGATTGTGAAAAAGCATGGACTTACGACATTGATATTTTAGTCAATAATGCTGGTATTGGTCAAACAGGACCCTTGGCTGAAATACCCGTTGACCTTTTAAGAGAGGTGATGGAAACCAATACATTTTCAACACTTGAATTCTCACAACCGTTCATTAAAAAAATGGTGGAAAAAGGCCAAGGTAAAGTGGTATTTTTATCATCGATAGCAGGACTTACAACAAGTCCATTTTTAGGGCCTTATAATGCGTCCAAACATGCTCTAGAAGCAATTGCCCAATGTTTGAGAGATGAACTAAAACCCTTGGGCGTTACTGTAGCTACAATTAATCCGGGACCATTTGAAACCGGCTTCAATGATAGAATGTATGATAGTTACAAACAGTGGTTTGATGAAGATTTTCATTTTACGGATAAAAAAGATCTTGAAAAAGCGGCAAAAGGAATGGCAGATAATCAATTTGACCCCCAAACAATGATTGATAAAATGGTGGAAGTGATTCCTCAAGAAGAACACAATTACCGAACTGTTTGTCCCGAAAAAATGGAAAGCATGTGTCAAGAGTATCAAAATCGACAGTATAAAATTCAAACTAATACAATCGATAAATCTAAAAAGTAAAATTAGAATACAATGTGATTTAGAAACTGTATCCAATTTAAACTCACCAATTATTAATCATTTTAGTAACATTTGACGCAGTGTTTTATACTTCCACTAATTCAGAATTAGTTTAGTTCCTAATAAGGTCGGAGTGATATTTCAAATTTCAATTGATAATTTCCCAAAAAACCATTGACCAATTGATGCTTCACAGTAATGTTTCCAAAAAACTTAAGTATTTTATCTAAATTAGTTAATGCTAAAAAGCGATACACATTTGTAATCTATTTCAATCCACTTATAATTTTCAAAGCCTTGGGCAAGAAAAGCTCTAAAAACTCATTTATTGAAAAAATTTAAGTTGGGTTGATGAATAACAAACCAAAATATATGATGGAGAATAAATTCAAAAACAAGAGACTGAAGGATCTTCATTCCCTTAAGCTTTTAGATACTACCCCCGAAAAAGAGTATGATACTATAACTAGCCTTGCCGCTTTTATCTGTGATACTCCCATATCTTTGGTTTCTCTTGTTACGGATACAAGACAGTTTTTCAAATCACATCATGGAATAGATATAACTGAAACTAATGTTGAAAACTCGTTTTGCGATTATACCATAAAAGTTCCTCAGAAATTTTTTATTGTGGAAGATGCCAGGAAGGATAATCGCTTTAAGGATACTTCTTTGGTTATAGGCAATTCGAGTTTTATTTTTTATGCAGGAATACCTTTAATCACTAAAGAAGGCAATGCCCTAGGCACCTTGTGTGTTATAGATCATAAACCACGCAAGCTGGATGAAAAGCAATTAGAAGCCTTAACGTCTTTGGCCAATCAGGTTGTACAGCTTTTTGAGCTCCGTAAAAACCGCCTGGAGATTAAAGAAATGGCAAATAATTTTGCTGATGAATCTCAACGTCTTCATACTATTATTAGCGCTACCCGTGTGGGCACCTGGGAATGGCATATTCCTAGCGATAAGATCAATTTAAATGAGCGCTGGGCAGAAATGTTGGGCTACACCCTTGAAGAATTGAAACCCTTAAGTTCTGAAAGTATACAAAGGCTCATATTTCCAAAAGATTTTGAAACTCTTACTGAGAAAATTATGGCTTGTTTGGAGAAAAAATCAGATTTTTACGTAGGTGAGCATCGTTTTTTACATAAAAAGGGGCACGTCGTTTGGATTCATGACCGTGGACAGGTCGTAAGCTGGACAAAAGACGGTAAACCTTTGCTTATGGCGGGAACCCATACCGACATAACAGAACTTAAAAATACAGAAACCCAATTTTCAACAATTACAAATAATATACCTGGTGCAGTTTTTCGTTATCAGCGCTACCCTGAAGGTAAAGATGAATTGCGATTGGTAAGCAATGGAGCCAAAAGTCTCTGGGGCTTCTCTGCTGAAGAAGTTATGCAAAATAATAACCTTATTTGGGAAAGGTATGATGATAAAGATTTAAAAGCTCACCTCCAAACTATCAAAAATTCTGCAGTGGACTTAAGCTTTTGGAAACACGAATGGCGATATCATCACCCTGATGGGACTATTCGCTGGCACAAGGGCTTTGGGAACCCTGTCCGCCTGAAGAATGATACTACCATCTGGGACTCTGTCATCTTTGACATTACCACTCAAAAAGAAAATGAACTGAAGATTGAAAAAAGTGAAAAAAGATTCAAAGGCTTGGTTCAAAATGGCTCTGATTTAATTACCATCTTCGATTTTAAAGGAAACTACAACTATGTGAGTCCTACTTCAAGAAAAATATTAGGTATTCCTTCAGAAGAATTTGTTGAAAAAAATGCTTTAGAATTCATCCATCCCGATGACAAAGAAACGTTTTATGCCAGTCTACTAAGTTTGAAAAATGAAAAACAAGTCGCTATTAAACCCTTTAGATTTAAACATGGAGATGGTTCATGGCGATGGATGGAGACCTTTGTTACCAATCTCATGGAAGACTCAAGTGTAGGTGGACTTGTGGCAAATTCAAAAGATATAACCGAGCGAAAACTTACAGAAGACAAACTTAAAAAAAGTGAGGCCTATTACAGAGGTTTATACGAATCTCAAACCAATTATGTACTTAGAACTGATATGGATGGCAACTATACCTATGTCAACAAAAAGTTTGTCGAGGAATTCGGTTGGCTTTACGCCGATGAAAAAATATTGGGTAACAATTGTATGGGATCCATTATGGATTACCATCATCAAAAAACACAAGAAACAGTTGGCCAATGTGTAGCAGAGCCAGGAAAAGTGTTCAAAATTGAAATTGACAAACCCAGTAGCGATGGAAGAATCCTGACAACCCTTTGGGATTTTGTGTGTGTTGAAGATTCTGATGGAAAACCTTCCGAAATACAATGTATGGGTCTGGATATTACAGATCGTATAAAATCTGAAAAGGCTCTCAAAGAATCTGAACATCGCTATTCTGACCTATTTCAATTAAGCCCACAACCTAAGTTTGTTTATGATATGGCTACTTTGAAATTTCTGGATGTAAATCAATCTGCAATTGAACATTATGGATATTCGTATGATGAATTTATGAATATGAGTATTAGTGAAATAAGACCAGAATCTGAAATACCAAAATTCGAAGCAACACTCAAACGTGCTCAAGAAAAAGGAAAGCAAACTTTTCTTGGTGAGCATATTCATAGAAAGAAAAATGGTAAGGAGATTGTAGTGGAGATCCGAATAAATAATTTGACTTATAAGGGAAAAGAGGCCAAAGTGGTTTTAGTCACCGATATCACTGAACGTCACAATCATATGAAGGCTATTGAAGCGCAAAATGAGAGGTTTAGAAAAATTGCTTGGACCCAATCTCATGAAGTTCGCGCTCCTCTTGCCCGTATAATGGGAATGGTGGAATTGCTAAAAGTAGACTATACATCGACTAAGGAAAAAGAACTGCTTTTAAAACATATTCTTTTTTCGGCTACTGAATTGGATGACATTGTTAGAGATATCGTCGATGCTACCCAACAAGAGGAAATTTAAAAACATTTATGAAATAGATAGACAGAAAGATTTTAGTGGAGACGCTTCATTAATCTATAGTTGGTCTGTAGATGTTTGAGATTGATGAAAATTTGATTCAAGAACAGGAATAATGCCATTTCCAAAAATCACACTTATTTTTGATAAGCCTCTTGGTAAGGTGACCATATTTCATAGATAGACTGTCCTTTGGAACTATTTCCACGATGGTGCCATTCTCCATTTATAACCTCATAGTCAAATTCTAAATCTGCCCCTACTCGATTTTTATCCTTAGAGAAAAACCTAATACGTTCGGTATAAATACCATTTTGGGCAGTGTATGTCCCACCACCACTAGCTCCAAAAGTTTTGGTAGCAGAATTGAACGCTATCCATTGAAAACGGCCACCTCCCAAAATTTTAATAGTACGCCTATCACCAGGTATCATTGTCCTCATCTCTCCGTCACGTTGTCGACCCGTAATGACCCAATTGCCATCTAGATCGTCATTATTTACAGAGACCCGTTCCCAAACCTTTTGTGAGCTTGCACTTGAAAGTTGAATACGACTTTCGTTTACCCAAGTCATTAAGTACTGATGTTCTATCCCAATCTTAGAATCGTCATAAGTATCAAAATCTCTAATTTCAATAAGTTTTTCGTTTTCAATGCGATATTCTCCTCCAGCGGCTCCTAGAAATGAATTGTCCACTACATCCCTAGACCCTAAAGCAAAATAACCGTCCTTAACAATTTTTATAACTTCTCGATTGGTTATTGCCTCCCCGTCTAGATAAGTCAGCTTCCAAGCTCCTTCCATTGTTTGAGCCGTTGAAATAAACAGACTTAAAAAAATGACACATAAAGAGAGTATACGTTTCATCGGTTCTGTAATTAGGTTTGACCTCTAAATTTAGTCAAAAATAAGGACTTCAATGGTTTGGATAACCCATACAATTATAGACTAAACATCAACTCTAAAGCCGCTATTAAAGTACTACTATCATACCTTATGGACTTACAAAATTAAGCCCTACATTAAAGAAAAAAGGATTTTCTAAACTATTTACCATTCCGAAATCCTGATCGCCGAAAAATCCTCTGAAAAAATCTCCCTCACCATCTAATTCATCCGCATCATAAGACCAATCGTATCTGAATCCAGCTTGGACACTTGCCCAGATGTATCCTGAAATTTTAGTTTGAAATTCCAATTTAGGTCTAACTTCCCCTCTTCGTATTTCATAAGAATTCCCATTCACAGAATACTCATCTATACGGTAACTTTGACCCTCTAGATCGAATCCTGCAAGAAGGAGTGAGTTTTGGTTGATGTTATAACGCAGATAAGCTCGGGCTGGAAATAAGATTTCGGTTCCCCATTTTTTATTTTCAGAAGTCCAATCAAACATGATGACAGGCACATAATTAAGATTTCCGACTCTATATGTTCTAGATACACCTACTCCCCATCGGAAATAATCGTTCACCCGTCTTCCATAGACGGCGGCTGCACTATATCTTATAGTGCTCAAAGATTGAAATTCATCCAAGCCGTAATTACCGCTCAAATCCATCTGAGTTTGAAACACTATAAATTCTGTCTCATTCAAAGGAAAAAATAAAGTATTGGTCCAGTTGATATTTCGAAGACCGTCCTCGTTTAAAATACGACCTAAACTTCTTGCTTCAGTTCCATCTGGAAGACGTATTGGAGACCGAGGAGAGTTCAAATTTTCTCTGATGTTATAACGTGTATCCGTAAAATTAATTCCCGATTGCCAAACAAAACTACTTTTGGAAATGATAGGGATGTTGGTATTCAATCTGAAACCGCCAGTGAATCTAGCTCGCCCAGTTTCGTTAATAGCTGGATTTTCCTCATCGACATCAAAACCGTTGTCAAGAGATTGAGGAAAGGTGACCTTTGAAAACTCATAGTCGTAAGGCATTTGAGCATCAAAACTCACCCCTATAAATTTTTGGGGGCTCATTCCAGAAATTTTAGGACTAGCATAACGTTTTACAGGAGTGTCATCTTCCAATTCAAAATCATCATACTTACTATAATCTTCTTCATCATCTTGAGCCTGAATTGTATGTATGCCAAACCCAAAAAGTACAAGCAGTGCAAAAATTTTGTAATTGTGATTCATATGTTTATGGTTAACAAGTAAATACGTCGCAAAGGTCATGACCTCAACAACTTAATACTTAAATGTATTGTTATTTTTTTCTGGTAAGTCTTCTCCAAGTGTCTGTTCTACCAAAGGTTTTTACGCCCACATAACCTCTTATATCCAAGGTGTTTTCATCTATCATAGTAATTATACAGCTATAGCTTGTTCCATTTTCTGGATCATAAATAGTACCTTCTTCCCATATTCCCTCACCTTGATACTCAAAATCTTTTAAAATACGGTAACCACGCAAAGGTGCACTTTGCATACTTTCATCTGGATTATTTTTATCTACTTTAGGTTCTCCAGTAGCTGGATCGATAGGCTCTTTTAGCCAAACGATTTTTCCGTAAAATTTATCATCAATCTTATCGATCTTTACCTTTGCCTTACCGTGTCCTGGCTCCCATACACCAACAATATCGACTGCTTCTTGGGCAAAACTAAAGTATCCTAGTAAACAAAATGTGATCAAAAAAAGCTTAGTCTTCATAGTTTTCAGTATTAAATTAATTTCTGGTTTCAATTTCTAAAGTCACTTGCAAATCGAAGATAACATCTTCGTAATATTCATCTTCTAGCATGTCAAAATCTCCAACAAAAGTGATACGCTCGTCTGAAATTGCTGTTTGCAAATCTTCTTGCTCATCTGCCACTTGAAAAGTGTATTTTTTATTGGGTTGGATATTATCGTCTAAAAGTCCAATCTTAGTCATATCGGTATACTTAGATTTCATTTCAATTACCATTTTTCCAATCTTTGGAAAATCCATTCCCTCACGAGTCTGAATTTGGATTGATTTTACTTTCGCCTTTTCAATTTTGATATTTTCTTCAAGGTTTGGAAATAGATCTTCCAAAGTGAATTCCCAAGTCGCCGTTGCAGTGTTTGACCCTTCAAAAAGAGGACCCACAGCTTTTAGATCGAGAACGGGTGTTGTGATTTCATGCTTTTCAGTATTTACAGAACATGAAAACATAAAACAAATTAGAAGTAAAGAACTTCCTGCCATTTTTAAATTATGATACATCGATGGTTTTTTTTAAATAAATCTTGATAAAAATATACCAATTTTCCATATTTAGGAGTATTAAGGAGTATTAAGGATAATATTTATTTAAAAAAATTTAATTGATATGATAAATAATTTTAATCTATTATTCATCATTAAATGAATTACGGAAAGTTGTCACCCTTAAAATAAGTTCAGAAGTAAAAATTGGTGACTAAATTGATTTGATGAAAGTTACTCCTATTAAAAAATAAGTCTTGTTGTTCATTAGTCTTATTAGTTCGGTAAACCCAAAGCAAATCTAAATGGAGGCCTTTAAAAAATCCTTCTGGCTCGAATGTGATTTGGGTGTTGAATTGTCTGGTACTATCGATATTGTATTTGTTGAGCTGAAAACGTTGGACTTCGGCACCGCTAAGATCTTGATAACTAACACCAAAATGGAGGTTGGGTTTTGAGAGTTGGTAATCAACTCTCAAGGTAAACACATCCACACCGCCAAGACCTTCCAATCTTGACCGAGGGATAGAGGTATAAAAATGATCTCGACCCAACTCTTTTGGAAACAAAAATCGACCAGTATCAAAAGCTTTTGTATAGGCAGCGCTTACTTCCCATTTTGGGGTAAACCAACTCAGCTTAGAACTTAACACATTTGCTCTTTCATCTGGCTGCATATATCGGTTTACCTCATCGAGTTGTTCTCCGTAAGATAAAGCTTGAGAATGTGCATATTGTAGGCCAAGTTTATATGTCTTGTAATCGTAGTCGGCTTCTAGCCACACGATATTACTGATTTTATCGAACAGAAAATTATAAACATGAAAGTTGAAATTATGATTAATGTATCCATAATTGAAAATGGCAACGCCTTGGGTAGGATAAAAGCCTTTGTAAATAGCAGCTTCTCCATTGGGCTGAAAGCCCTGATTGACAAGACCAAAGGCCTCATCAAAATCGAACCAATCGTAAGATGACCTAGGTGAAAATCGATTTAGCCAAGCTAAATCTAACTTATGGGGAGAATCAAAATTGAGGTGTAACCAAGCCCCTTGATGTGCAAACCGATTCATACGGCCGTCACTGGCGTTAATAAGCCTTGTATATTCTGTTTTGATTTTACCATAGGCTAAGTAGCTCTTGCCAAAGTTGTATTGAAGATAAAGCTCATCTAACCTTATGAGATGTTCAAATTCTCCTTTATTAAAAATGTCATAGAGCTCAAGCTCCCACTTGTCTCCCCTTCCTGCAATTGGATCAACTGCGTTGAGATCGTTTCCAATTGTTTTATAAGTGAAACTGGTTTGCATTCCAGCCTCAAATCCTTTAAAATTTTTGGTTTTGATTTTTACTGTACCACCCGTCGCGTTAGTTGAATAATCTTGAAGGCTACCCCGATTATAGGTTGCCATTGTGAAATTACGAAGTTCACCCTCAACAGAAGAACTATCAAAGATATCTTGAAATACAGAAAGGCTATCTAACTCTTTTGAACTTTGAGAGAACCCATTTAAAAAAACAAGCAGCAGAAGAGAAATAAATAAAGTGGTTCTCAAGTTTTATAGGATTTAACATTACTAAATTAACCTTTATTTAAAAGCTTAACCGTAACAATTGTTACTCGAGATTTACTTTATACCTAAGCAAACGACTTTTTAAAATTTGAACATTTTAAAATAATCGATTAATCAATTTTTAACTTTCCTACCTAGAAGCGAATAGAAAAATAAGTAGCTCCTAGTTTACGATGTTCGAAACCCATTCTGTAATCAATCTTAAAACCTCCGGAGACATCGTTTGTTCTATAACTTGATATTCTGAAATATCTCCTGTATCGCTGTCTTGGAAGAGGTGATTTAAACCCTCTAGCTCGTGAGTTTCAATGGCCGTATTACCGCCATCACTCAAAGCTTTCTCAATAGCTGCTAAATTCTCTTTGGCAGACACTTGAAAGTCTTTACTCCCATTAAGGGCAAGTACAGGACAAGATACTTTTTGGAAGTAATTGGCAGGACTAGATTTAAGGATCGCCATCAACTCTTCATTATCGACAATAGAATTTACCATCTCGTTAAGCTCCTTCACGGGTAAAGTGGTTTCATACTTGATTGCTAATTTTTTTTGCAATTCAGTTTTGAGAGCTTCATCTTCTAAACTTGACTTCCTTAGTTCTGAGTATAGGCTAGCCAACATTCCATTGGTCCCTTCTATTTGTTTATCTGTCGCTCCTCTTAGTTTAAGGAGATCTTTGCGCTGCTTGAGCATCATCGCATCACCATTAACGCCGGGAGCGGCCAGTAAAACTAAAAAGTCAATGTCGTTTTCAATAGCAAGTTTTGGGGCAAGTATGCCTCCCAAACTATGACCTAACAAGCCTATTTTAGTCCTGTTTATTTGATTGTTGGATAAAAGATAATTGATGCCCGCTTGTGCATCTCCCATTTGAGTGGCCATGGTCATTTCTGACGTTCGTCCTCCAGACTCTCCTACCCCTCGCTCATCGAATCTTAAAACTGCAATCCCGCTTTGGGTAAGTTCATGAGCCAAAAGCAAAAATGGCTTATGACCAAATATGCTGCTATTCCTATCTTGAGGTCCACTGCCACTCAAAAGCATTACAGCAGGAAATGGGCCATCTCCTTTTGGTAAGCTAAGTGTCCCGGCCAAAACAACATCATCAGTTGTGCTTTTGTAGCTCACCTCCTTAATCACATAATCATACGGAGGCTTTGGTTCCTGTGGTCTATTCGGAAGATTGTTTCCTCTTTTAAGATTGAGTTTGAAAGACATTCCATTTTGAGAAAAATTACCAACGATGGTATCCTTTAGAGCCAATTTTCCCTGATACTGAATGCCTAATTCCTTAATTTGAATGGTTAACAAAGAATCGATATAAGTGGTTGCGTCTGACTTATACCCCTCTACACCTTGTAAAGGAACATCCATAGTTGAAGCAAATCCATTTTCTGTTTTATTAATATGAAAATTGATTCCAAGGGCATTCCCTTGAAACTTCAACTCACCTTGCCAGTCTCCCGTAATGTCTTGAGATAAAGCAACTGAGGATAAAACTATAGTTAATAAGAAAGTATAAAATGTTTTCATAGGAATTTATTTTATTTGAAGATTCGGTTACTATTCTAAATTTGATTTCAACAGAAATTAAGTATAATCTTTTTTTGCTCCATCTTCAGGAATCCATACGGTATCCAAAGTTATATTATTTTTAAGGTTCTTTCGCTGAGTGGGGCAATGATTTAGGGCTTCCAAATGGTTACAAATCACTTGACCTTTGCAATCCTCCACAAATTTTAAAATATCCACCATAGTCATCAAAATTGGTTCGTGCTCATCGAGTTGAGCAGACCCACAGGGGATCACACTCACATCAGGTTCTTTTTTGGATATAATGTCCTTAACGTCTTGAGTGTAAATTGTATCCGAACTTAAATACAGACTGGGTTCATTCGGCAATTCTATAAAAAATCCCATCACGTTCCCCATCAATTCAGCTACTTTCCCATAACCATGAGTAGCAGGAATGCCTTGGATAGTTCCTCCCAGAAAAGAAACGGCTTTGTTATACTCCAATTCTTGGACGACATGCAAACCTTTGGACTTAAGAGCATCCGCATCCAACCGACTGCAAGTTATAGGGATGTGTCTTTCTTTTAAAAAATCGATTCCAGCTTCATCGAGGTGGTCTGCATGTTGGTGAGTAATCAGGGCATGCGTGGTTTTATCTAATACGCCTGAGGCTTGATCTGGTAAAGCGACTAAAGGATTCCTAAGGGGCGGAAAACGTTTGTAAGTAAATGCTTCTATACTCCCCACTTCGCCAAGCATAGGATCTACTAAGATATACTCAGTTTCTGTTTCGATAACAGCAGTGGCGTTTCTAAGGTGATGATAAGTCATTATTCTGATTTTGTTTTTAATGAACTTGATGTTCAAAGATAATTCAACTTTTATTATGAAGATAAATTGATGCTATTGCTTTTATTTGCAGAAAAATCAAAAGATGCAGATAAGCATAAAACCTTTTAGTTCCTCTGAAGTTGAATCTCTCGCAGAGTTAAGCCAAAATACCTTTATAGAATCCCATGGACATAGTGCCACTGCAACTGATATTCAAGACTATATCGATGATCACTTCAACACCCGCGCGCTATTAAAAGCTCTTAATGATCCCAATATCTACTTCTTTAAAATAGTTTTTGACAACCAACTGGCTGGTTATTCCAAATTAATCGTAGACCAACCTCATCCTCTTACAGAGATCTCACCAATAGCTAAATTTGAAAGACTTTATCTTTTAAAAGATTTTTACGGATATGGTCTTGGCAAAGAACTTCTAAAACACAATATAGAAATCGCTAGAACGCATCATCAAAAAGCCTTTTGGCTATTTGTATGGACAGAAAACGAGAATGGACTAAAGTTTTATGAAAAAAATAATTTTAAAATCATTGGCGATCACAACTTCAAAATAAGTGACCAACATTCCAATCCTAATTTTGTGATGTTGAAATTGTTATAAGTTTTTGGAAAAAAAATAAATCAAAAAAACG
>NZ_APLF01000019.1 GCF_000355905.1 Psychroflexus gondwanensis ACAM 44 | reverse complement strand
AAAAAAACTAAAGTTAACAAAGAACTTAGATAAAAAATAACTCTTTTATACTTTAATTTGAAACACTATTAGTCTAGGCTCATGGATTCACAAAGCTGATTCTTTGAGCTTTTTAAATTGATTTTTCTCTATTTATTTAGGCAACACAGAAACGTAACTTTCATCATAAGGTCTACCATATTTTGCAATGGTAAACCTTCGTCGCCTTAGAATCTTGGATGCAGCATTTTTAGTGGTTAATTAAAAGTTCCTTGGATAAAATGTTTGAAAGTGTTAATTTAGTTGATAATAAAACAACGTCCTAAATAGATCTATACCTTATACTGAAGATTTGAATAGGGTTATACGGATGTTGGCGGGCATTGAAAAAAGACGAACAAAGAATGAAAGTACATGGATATTTAACAATAGTATTTGGACTGATTTTATGCAGTTGTAATCAAAGTCCTCAATCGACAACTGTTACGGAAAATAAAATTGAAACACCTACAGGTATGGTTAAAACTTCAATGAATGAAAAACCAGAAGACAAAACTGAAATCCTGAATTTAATAAGAAGTACTAAAATGGGCAGACTCAAAAAATTCAATTGATTTACTTCCTGTTGTTGCTGACAGAAACGACAGCATTTATATTGGATTCGACTTTGACGCACTAAAGCAAAACCTTAGTAAGCTAAAAAATACCAACTTTTTCGCTGAAGAATTTAATGAGAACTACAATCAAATAATTTTGACACTTGACAGAAAACTAAAAGCTAATGAATTTGAATATGGTCCTTGGCTTGTTGGAGATATGCCTCCATTTAATTTCGTAAGTGATGTGAATCCTTGGTGTTCATGCCAAGATAATATGGATTGGAAATCAGTAGAAATTGAACAAATTAATGGAAATGAATATATATGGAAATGGGGCGGATTAAATCAAGATACGCATCAAAGTTGGAAAGATTATAACTATAAATTCAAAGTGATAAAAGTAGAGTCCAAGTGGAAAGTATCATATTTAGATGGATTTAATATTAACGAAATAAAGAAATAACGACCCGCCAACAATGGCTAAAAAATCATAGCTACCCTGCGGGATAGCGACGATTTTTAGCCGGGTCGTTACCAAACATTGAAAACGATATTATGAAAAAATGGAATTTTAAAGTAGAAAGTAGTCCTAAAGAGATTAGTAAGAATATTGAGTCCGCACTTGAATCTGTTAACGGATTAGTGTTTAATATGAATCACGATAAAAATAATTCAATAACATTTAAAATGCGTAAACGGATTCTATATGCATGGTACTTGTTCTATTTAAACAGCATTGTTGTAAATGGAAAATTATCAAAAACAGATATTGAAAAGGAGACCGATGTAGAAATTTCTTTTAATCAACACTTTTTGTGGAAATTAGTAATATTTACAGATATGTCGGTGGGATTAGGTTTTTTAATTGCTGTAATCTCAGGTAAAATTAGCGGTGCTTCAATGTATATAATTGCAACAACAATTTTAGCAGTTGGAGTTATATTATGGATTAGAGTTCAGAAAAAATATGAAAGAAATATTCAAGAATATAAGACAATGATTTCTGAAATATTAGCGATTTAAAAAGGAAAAACGTTTGGCAATAACTAAGCATATGGCGTTCCAATAGGCCATCGCTATATGATTTGTTGACTGATCTGGGATTGCTGGTAAGGGGGAATTCGACGATTAGGTATACACCTTACAAGAGGAGAAGGTCGTTTTTAAACTGCTATCCAAATGGGGAAATACCTTTATGAAAATAAATAATGCCCTTGAAAATAATTGTGGAAATGAAAATAACGAAAACCTGCGTTTGTGATACAAGGAAAAAATAAGCGAGTAGTGCTGGCAAACCTCCGTTACTTTAGAATCTCGACTACAGCATTTTTAGTGGTTAATTAAAATTTCTTGGATAAAATGTTTGAAAGTGTTAGTTTAGATAAAAATAAAACTACGTTCTAAATAGATATATACCTATACTGAAGATTTGAATAGGGTTATATGGATGGTTATGAACCATCTATAAAAACTGTTGTGACCGCCTATAAACTCAACTAAGAATACTATGAAAAAAAAGATCATCATATATTTCAATAGGCTTCGTGAGCATTTATGGTTTAGACCTTTTGTATTTTGTTTATTCTCAGTGGTAGCCGCACTGATTGCCCATCAAGCCGATGGGACCAGACTTAATGATGTTGTTCCAATTATAAAAATAGAATCGATTGAAGGACTTTTGGACATTCTATCAGCTAGCATGTTGGTCATCTCAATATTTGCAGTTGGATCGATGATTTCAGCTTACTCTGCTGCAGGTAGAACAGCAACTCCAAGGTCATTTAAAATTGTAATCACAGACGATGTGTCGCAAAACGCTCTTTCTACATTTATAGGAGCATTTATATTTAGCATTGTGGCTACAGTTGCCATGGATAATGGTTATTATAATCAGGCGGGGAAATTTATTCTCTTCTTGATCACTCTCATATTCTTTGCCTTAGTCATTCTAACCTTTTTAAAATGGGTAGACAATATTTCGAGATTAGGAAGATTGGAGCATACCATCATGCAGGTAGAAGCAGTTGCCACGAAATCTTTGTCCAGCTACATTAAAAATCCTTTGCTCAATGCTCTTCCCATAACTGGAGTATTCCCAGATGGACAATCAGTTCTTGGTGATTCAACTGGATATGTTCAACATATAAATATGGATGCTTTACAGGAAATGGCTAAAGAGATGGAATTGAAAATTAGGCTTAATTGTCTTCCTGGTAAGTTTATTCATGAAAATTTTGAAATTGCTTTCGTCCGCATTGGACATGATGCAGATATGAGTAAAGTGACTCAAAAGGTCAATAGTGCTATTCACATTGGTCATACAAGATTATTTGACGAAGACCCTCGATTTGGGTTAATTACATTAACAGAAATTGCCAGTCGAGCATTATCTATTGGTACTAATGATCCCGGAACGGCCATACAAATTATTGGTAGCCTAGAGCGACTCCTTTTTTTATGGAATGCTGAGACTGAAAATAGCACAGAAACTAATGTACTTTATGATTGTATAGAAGTTCCACAAATCTCGATGGAAGATTTTTTTGATGATGTATTTAGACCAATTTCTAGGGATGGTGCCGAAAATATAGAAGTAATGTTACGATTGCAAAAAGCATTTAATTCATTATACACCATAAATCATACTGAAATTAAAGCAGCCGCAATTCAATATTCAAAGTATGCTTTCAATAGAGCCGAATTGGTGATAAAATTGAAACATGACCTGGATATTTTAGAAAAGCAATGCTTATGAAGTAAATAGAAGACAGATACACAACACATGGTATATTGTATTTGGATTTCAGAGGTTTTTGAAGGTTTGTGGCTTGTAAAAAAAAAGCAGGTGTAACCTTATAGGAAATCGCTTCGTAATCCCACCACGGTTCATACACATCAAAGTTTGGTTAATATAACTTACTTCCCTGAATTCAATAAGAAAAATAATGGAAATAGAATCTGAAATTTTAGTCGTAATTATTGCCTCGATGGCCTCACTTATTATTGGAATTATAAATATTAATTTTAATCAAAAAATTTCCTCAAGACAAAACAAAATAGAACTAAAGAAAACTAAAATAGACCTATTCGAAAACCGAAGGCAAAAGCTAGAAAGGTATAAGTTTGAAATATCAAATCGAGAAAGTGAAGTTCATGAATTAAGCTCAATGGAACATGTCGGTCTGCTTGCTAATCATTTTTCAAAAAACATCAAAGACGTCATTGTAATCTCTCATATATTAAATGAAGAATTTGTAAATAAATTAAAGCTATCTATGAGCAAATTAAACCAGCATAGAATTGATGAAAAAATTGGTAATAAAGCCGATTATGAGAAGGCATTTGAAGAAGTAAAATATATGAGTAAATTGAATGAGCTTATTCCTATTGAGCTTGAAAAAAAGGTGTTCGAGATTGAGAATAAAATAAATAGATTAATAAAATAAAATATTAACCATAATAACTAAGAAGCATTCGTGTTGCCAGTAAAGCTTGTGCCATATTCTTGGTAACCCAACAAGAATGCTCCGATCCTCCTGGCTTGAATGAATCGATTGTTTGACGATGATCCTAGGGGGTGTGTTGATTTTTGGGGATGGTTTTCGAGTTAAGCATAAGTATTTCTTTTTTTTTATATCATCATCATACTAAGTGTATACAAATTTAAGTAGTCTAGACCCCTAGCTATGTTGTGGTCAGCCTGTTTTTAACATTGTAAAGAAAGCGGCATTAAACCATCAGGCCATTGGATAATAGGTATGAAAGTGCTAGTTTAGATGAAAATAAAACAACGTTCTAAATACATATATACCCTATGCTGAAGAGTTGAATAGGGTTTATACGGATGTTGGTAGCCATTTGAACACAAACGACAGAGCAATTACATGACCATCCGACTTACGGAAATGAAAGAAAAAAATGTAAATTGACTCTTGAAAAGTGTTAAATTGTAAACCAAAGGTCTAAAAAAGTGCGGAATAATCCGCTTGTCGAATTACGAAGACCTAAAAGATGTATAGTTTGGCAAACTAACCGTTAAAAACAAATAACGATGAAAAATTTATTTTTTACTTTAGCTTTTATGCTAATGGGAACTTTTGCTTTTGCAAATGTGGATGCAAAACCATCTATTGAATCAACTACAATAACCAAATTAGTTGAAAAATTGACAACAACTTACATTGTTGAAATCAAAAATGCCGATGGCACTTGTAGCATACATCATTATGTTTACAGAGCAGATGGTTCATTAATGGGTAGCTTCACAATTACTGCACCTGACACACATGAAGATTGTAACGGTGTTGTTTTCCATATGACAAATTTATAATCACAAGAGTATGGTCAAAATCCAAATATTGACCATACTCTAATTTAAAAAATTCAAAATGAAAAAATTAAATACTTTAATACTTATTTTATTTATCACAATAAATATTAATGCTCAAAATGACTCAATAATTACTATTGTGGAGTACCAAACTAGCTTAAAGCTTGGATTACCATCACAAAATATATCTCAATTATATTTTAATAAAAATCAGTCATGTTTTATAGAGGGTAAATATCACGTAACAAATATGCCAATTGATGTTAAAATAAAAAATGACGAGAAAAATGAAAAAAAAGAAAAAAAATATTTTGTGGATTTAAGTAAAAAACAATTATACAAAGAAGAATTATTTAATAACGATCTTTATTTAATAAAAGAAAAATTACCAAAAATTAAATGGGATTTATCTTTCAAAGAGACTGATTTAATCCTAGGTTTTTTGTGTAATAAAGCCAAAGGACATTTTAGAGGTAGAACTTATTCGGTTTGGTATACTTCGGGTATTCCCGTACGTTTTGGACCTTGGAAACTTCAAGGACTTCCTGGGTTAATTCTAAAAATATCGGATGATTTAGGACAAGTAGAGTTTACAGCAATTAGCCTACAATACAAAAATAAAGAAGAATATTCTAATATTTTTGAATTGTCCTCAAATCACTTCAAAACTATTAGTTTAGAAGAATCTGTATCGCTCAAAGACAAAGAAGAAGAAGAAGAGTTAAAAAAAATTATGGCAAGTATGCCTAGGGATAGTAGAGTAGGTAATATGAAAATAAATAAAGATAGAACATCAAAAATTGAAATGAAATATGAATGGGAGCAAGAAAATTGAAATTACATTATTTTATCATCGTATTATTCGTTTGTAAGCTCTCGTTTTCACAAACAGAAATATCGGGTATTGTTTCTAACAAATATAACAATACCCTGAATTCGGTCAACGTTGTATTAAAAGGCAAAGCAAATGACTCAATAATTAATTACTGCTTTACGAATGATTATGGAGAATATGAAATCAGTACCAAATCAAAAGGTAATTTATTTTTAGAATTTTCATCATTAGGATATAAAAAATTTAAGGTTGATTTATTTTTAAATGGAACTAAACAAAAAATTATAAAAAATATCACCTTGAGTGAAAAATCATTAAAATTAAATGAGATAATTGTTCAAGCAACTAAACCAACTACACAAAAAAAAGATACTATAAGTTTTATTGCGAAATATTTTACCCAAGGAAACGAACAAACAGTAGAGGATTTACTGAAAAAAATTCCCGGTCTACAAATTGATAGTGAAGGCATCATAAAAATAGGCAATCAAGAAATTGAAAAATTAATGGTAGATGGTGATGATTTTTTTGAAAAAGGATATAAAATTCTGTCCAAGAACATGCCTGCTTATCCTGTTAAAGAGGTAGAGGTGTTATTGAACTATTCCAATAATAGATTATTAAAAAACATAGAAAAAAGCAATAAAGTTGCCTTGAATCTCAAACTAGACGAAAAATCCAAACGTATTTGGTTTGGCAATGTTGAAGCCAGTTTAGGAAATGATACTTTTTACCAAGCTAAAGGTAATCTAATGAATTTTGGAAAGAGTAATAAGTATTATTTCCTAGTAAATTTAAACAATATCGGAAATGATGTTATTGGTAGTATTAATTATCTAATTAGACCACAGCGTAATGATGAACCTGCAAGTATTGGCGATAACCAAAGTGTAAATTCTTTAATCAATTTTACGCAAAAAAATTTAAACTTTAAGCAAAACAGAACAAATTTCAATAATGCAGAATTAGTATCACTAAATGCCATTTTTAACCCAACGGAAAAGTTAAAAATAAAAACACTTGGTTTTTTTAATTGGGATCAAACTAACTTTTTTAGAAATAGCATTGATGTTGTAAATGTTAATAACGCAAATTTTACAAATACAGAAAATTACAAACTACGCAATAAAAATAAAATAGCATTCGGCAAATTAGATATTACAAATAACATATCAAAAACCCAAATGCTTGAATTAACGACCAAATATAATAATGGCAATTTTAACGATAGTTCTAATTTAATATTTAACGGGAATTCTACTATTGAGAATTTACAACATGAAAATACTCTTTTTGACCAAAAAGTGAGCTACACTAATAAATTTAGAGAGAAAAAAGTTTTTTTACTTACAGGACGTTTTATCGATGAAAAAACACCGCAGAACTACACTATTAATCAGTTTTTTTATCAAGATTTATTCCCCAGTTTCAGTAATATCAATAATGTTTCGCAACAAAACATCAATCAAATGCAGTTTGCTGGAATAAATGCACATTTATTAAACCGAAAAGAAAATGGAAATTTATTGGAACTACAAATCGGCAACGAATTCAGAAAAGATAAACTATCAACCATATTTTCACTTTTAGAAGACAATTCGATTATTGAAAAGCCAAATGGCTTTCAAAATCAAACCAATTACAAAGTGAACGATTTATATTTTAAAAGCAAATATTATTTAAAAATTGCAGATTTTGGAGTTATTGGAAAATTAGATTTTCATCAACTTTTTAATCGTTTGGATAATAATGGAAACTCATCAAGCCAAAATCCGTTTTTCATTAACCCTAGTTTAGGTTTCGATTGGAAAATTAATGATAGTAACAATATTACATCTTCCTATTTTTATAACACAACAAATGCAAAGATTTTAGATGTTTTTAGTGATTTTGTATTAACCAGTTTTCGTTCCTTTTCAAAAGGAACAGCAAATTTCAATCAATTAGATGCTTCGGGCTTCGTACTTAATTATCAACTTGGTAATTGGAGCAACCGTTTTTTTGCAAATACATTTATACTTTATAACAAAAATCACGATTTTTTTTCAACAAATACAGCTCTAAACCAAAACTTTACACAATCAGCAAAAATACTAATAAAAGACCGAGAATTTATAACCATTAATTCTAAACTTGACTATTATTTTAAATTTATTTCTTCTAACCTAAAACTGGATTTAGGATATACCAAAAGTGATTTTAAGAACATTGTAAACAATTCCAATTTAAGAAAAGTAACGTCTAATAATTACAGTTATGGTTTAGAATTGCGTTCAGGCTTTAAAGGTGTTTTCAACTACCATATTGGGGCAAAATGGACAATAGCAGAAATAAAAACCACAATTAATAATTCGTTTACAGATAATGTAAGTTTTTTAGATTTATCATTTGTGTTTAATAAAAAGTTTGATGTTCAATTGCAGTCGGAACATTATTTTTTTGGGAATTTGCAAAGTGACAATACCTATTACTTTTTGGACTTTGATGCGAGATACAAGCTCATTGAAAATAAACTGACTTTCGGACTTACTGGTAAAAACCTGTTCAATACTGAAAAGTTTCGAAATTTTTCAAACAGCGACATCGGCACATCGACAACCGAATATAGATTGCTGCCAAGATTTATGCTTTTAAAATTGGAATACAGATTTTAACATTGGAACTGAATAAAAAACGGCTACCAACACCGTATAAAATTAATTGCTTGTTTACGCCTATTTGGAAAATTTATGCATTGTTTTAAGTTAGTTTTATATTTGCAAAGGTTCGTACCAACCCACGCAACTAATCTTATACATAAACGTTGTGAGCCATTTGACCAAAAAACCGAGAAATTCATATGAAAATAAAACCAAATGCAGCTTCTAATGAACTCTCATCGCCATTTTATTTAATAAATAAAAACTTTTGCTCGGATTTTGAAAATTATATTGCGAACAAAAATGGTAAAGTGAAAGGCAATTATAACGCTTGGTCTTATCTGATTTTCGGAAAGATTAATTCACCAAAAAATTGGACTTTGATGTATAAGAAGTCAACATTCACTTCAGGGAATTTATTGCTTTCATCTAAATGTCAGAATTTATTAGTTCTTGCCGAATGGGAAACTGAAAGAAAGGGAACTCATAATTCAGAATTTGAAATCAGGAGAAAATCATCAACAGATTTTTTCAGAAAAATTGTAAATAAATCTTTATCTGATTTGGACTTATCTGACAAATATGTATTGGAAATCAAAAATGCTAAATCATCACTAATTTTTAAATTGACCAGTATATTAAAAAGCCTATTTTTATCTGGAGAAATTTATAAAATTGAGCATCGGGATGACAAACTAAAAATCGAAATGAGAACTGAAAAACACCATTTCGAAATATTTGATAAATTAATAATGGAAATATAGAAAAACGGCTCACAACAAAGAACTGAGGTAAAAAACAACTCTTTTCTACTTTAATTTAAAACACTAGTAGTCTAGGCTCATGGATTCATATAACTGATTCCTTGAGCTTTTTTAATTGATTTTTCGCTATTTATTTAGGCAACACAGAAACATAACTTTCATCATAAGGTCTACCTGATTTTGCGATAGCAAAACATTGCTTGAGTAACTTGTTGGCTACGGCAATTAAGGCTAGTTTTTTGCTTTTTCCTTTGTTTACTATGCGCTCATAAAGTTCCCGACACGCTTTGTTGTGCTTACAGGCATTGAAAGAACATAAAAACAGCAGATTTCGCAGTTTTTTATTCCCCACAAGACGGAAAATCCAGATTAATTTCTCTAGTCAACGTCAATTTTTTAAACTTTTTTAAAAAGAAATCTAATATAAAAATATTAAAAAGGCTAATAAATAAAGGGTTACGACATAAAAATCAACTAAATTTAACGTTAGTCAGAATTTTAAAAATATGATTGAAATAATCAGAACCAATTCAGAAAATCTAGAATTTAAAAAGCTTGTGCAATTATTGAATTCAGATCTTGCAAAAAGAGATGGGAATACTCATTCTCTATCTCAATTTAATTCTATTACCGATTTGAAATATGTCGTTTTGGCTATAAAAGAAGGGAAATCTATTGGTTGTGGAGCTATTTCAATTTATGATTTCAATTTAATGGAAATTAAACGGATGTATGTTTCTCCCGAAGTTAGAGGGCAAAGAATCGGAGAAAAAATTCTCTTTGAATTAGAAGACTGGTCTAGAGAATTAGAAAGTATTAAATGTATACTCTTTACAGGTTCAAAACAGCCTGAAGCAAGTAAACTATATCAAAGAAATGGATACTTTCCAATTGAAAAATATGGCAAACTAATGGATATTCCTGACAGTCTTTGTTTTGCAAAAGTTTTATAACAGAAAAAACGAACGCACAACAAAGTACTGTGTTAAAAAACAAGTAAAAAGTCATTAATTTCTCACTAAAGTACTTCGATAGCTAGCATCGTAGATCAAACCTGATTTAGCAATTGCAAAGGCTTGTTTCAAAAGCTTATTGCAGACCGCAATTAATGCTAGTTTTTTACTCTTTCCTTTGGCTACTATTCTTTCATAAAGATTTCTGCAAGCCTTGGTATATTTACAGGCATTAAAACTGCACATAAATAATAAATCACCCAATTTTTGATTTCCTATTTGACTGATGCGGCTTCGTCCTTTTAAACTGCTACCACTTTGCCTAATGACTGGTGTTAGACCTGCATAACTATTGAACTCACTTCCACTTGTAAAACGGATAAAGCCAACTGACAAGACAACCAACATTATAGCTTTTTTATTCCCAATCTCTAGTGTCATTTTTAGGCGTGTAAAACGTCTTGATCTTTTTTTTGGCTACTATTAATAGTTTGTCTTCCAAGGTTTTTATCTCCTTTGAACTTGTTTTAAATCTCTTTCCAAATAGGGAGCTCTTTTATTCCACTATTTATTTACTAAAATAAATAGTGGCCCTGAAAATAATTATGGTTGTGAAGATAACGAGAACCTGCGTTTGCCTTGTAAGGAAAAAGGTAAACAAGTAGTCTTGGCAAACATCCGTTACTTTAAAATCTTGAATGCAGCATTTTTAGTGGTTAATAAAATGTCCCTTGGATAACATGTGTGAAAGTGTTAGTTTAGATAAAAATAAAACAACTTCCTAAATAGATATATATCCTATACCGAATATTTGAATAGGATTTACATTGGTTCTGTGCATAATTTGACAAAAACTTCCATCCAATAATTTATGAAAACTATATTTTACATTTTAGCTATATGTCTTACTATAGTTAGTTGTCAGAAAGAAAACACAGCGAATTCGATTATATCTGAATTTGAAAATCGAATATCAAACTCTGAATCTTGGCAATATGATGTTCATTACAAAATGAATATTTCAGTTCTGATGAGGATACATTGAATTACTATTCAAACATAAGTCCGATACTATATTCGGTGGTAGTTTTTGGATTAAAAATGATAGTATCGACAGATATTATGATTTAGAGAACATCTATATCATTAATCATAACAGCAAAAAAATAACAAAATTCTTTCCGAAAAAAGGACAAGATTGGGCAATTAGAGGTAATACGGTAAGCGGAGTTTTAAACTCTTATTTTCTTAAACCTAACAGGCTTTCGAAATATCTAAAAGATTCAACTATTGTCGCAAAGTTAAATGACACCATAATAGGTAAAAAGAATCTCAATACAATAGAAGTTGCATTTGAAGACGAATTACCAATTGAAAAACAGAAAAAGATATTTTATTTTAATCATGATAACTATTTGAAAGATATCACTTATTCGGTAAAATTTCAAAACGAATGGCAATATAATGAATGGCATTTTTCAAATGAGAAATTTAATAAAGTGAATGATAAAGTATTAAAATTGGAGTTTGATAGCTTAGCTAAGGACTATGAAATTGAAGATTATAAAGAACCTAATCCTAAAGAAATGCAACCATTGGCTATTGGTTTGAAGGCGCCAAAATTTAAAGGATTAATATTTAAAGAAAACGACTCAATTACATTACAAGATTATAACGGAAAATATGTCATTTTAGACTTTTGGTACAAGGACTGTTTTCCTTGCATAAAAGCAATAGCATCGCTAAATGAATTGAGGACTAAATATTCTGCAAAAGATTTAATAATTCTTGGGTTAAATCCATTTGACAATAAAGAAAAGAATAAAGAAAAGCTGAATGACTTTATCGAGATAAATAAAATGAGTTATCCAACAATTTTCGTGGATCATAAAGTCACTAAAGAATATAAAGTTAGAGCCTATCCTACTTTCTACATCATAGATACTAAAGGAAAAATTGTGTATTCAAAGGTTGGATATAGCGAAAAGAACGAAAAAGAGATAGATAGTTTATTAAACAAGTTGATAAAATAACTTGCTACAATAATTTATGATTGTTGTTGTCGGTATAGCTTATGCCGAATTTTCGGTAACCTCACCTTAATGCCCCGATCCTTTGGGAATGTCTGTATCGATCTTTCGTCGATGATCCTATTGGGATGAGTTGGTTTTGGTGATGGTTTCTTAGATTTAGAAGTGTCATCCTTTCTTCTTCACTTTAGTGACTAGTAGGCTATTTGTTTTTTTAATTTTTCTCATTAACAACCGATATATAAATGGTGTTTAATAAACCCAAACTATTAGTTCTATCTCAAAGTTCTCTGCGTTCGTGATGGAAGTGGATAGCCCGTAATAGCCAAAAGCCAGAGAGTCTTGGCTGTGGAGAGCGACCTTAGAAGCTCCTTTACAGCCCTAGAATATCCAGCTTTTAGCTTGCGGACTAGAAACGGACAGCACGTTGAAACGCTCTATTATTTATACTTATTTTTCATCACTATATAAAAGACAAGAGGAACCAAAATAAGGGTTAGGAATGTTGAAACAATTGTTCCACCCATCAAAGACAGGGCAAGACCTTGAAAAATAGGATCGAAAAGTATGGCGACTGCTCCTATGACCACGGTTCCTGCTGTGAGTAAAATGGGTGTGGTTCTTACGGCACCTGCTTCAATGATGGCTTGCTTAAAGGCAATACCTTCGTTGAGGCGGATTTCTATGAAATCGATAAGCAAAACGGAATTTCTAACCATAATTCCTGCTAGAGCAATCATTCCAATAAAAGAAGTTGCTGTAAAAAATGCATCGAACAGCCAATGTGCTAAAATAATTCCTATTAATGAAAGCGGAATAGCAATCATCATCACAATTGGGGAACGGAAGCTTTGAAACCAGCCAACGATTAGCATGTAAATGATAAAAATAACCACTAAGAAAGCAATACCAAGATCTTGGAATACTTCCAATGTAATTTGCCATTCACCATCCCATTTTACAGAGTAATCTTCTGTATCAACAGGAATATCTGTGTACAATTCTTCTATAGAGTAGCCTTCTGGTAAGTGTATGTCTTTAAGATACTTTTCCATACCCAATATGGCGTAAACGGGACTTTCTAGTTCTCCAGCCATTTCTGCTGTGACATATACTACACGGCGCTTATTTTTTCTGTAGATGCTTTTTTCAATAGGTTGTTCTACCAGATTTACTAGGTCGCCGATGTTTACGGTATGTCCTTGCTGAGACTTTACTTTTAATTTTAAAAGATCCTTGGTACTGGACTTTTCTGAGTTTGGTGTATAGTAGGTTATGCTAACTTGTTCAGGTTCATTTTCTCTGTAAGCCTTACCAATGGAAGTATTCCCGAGACTCAACCGCATGGTTTCAACAATTTGCTGAGTGCTTATGCCTTCTAGGTTGGCTCGCTCGGTGTCAACTTTAAATTCAATCTCCTTTTGGTCGGCTTCTACACGCCAGTCGATGTCGACCACATCTTGGGTCTCGTGTAAAATATCCTTTACCTTTTGTGCAATTTTGATTTGCTCTTCGTAATCTGGTCCGTAAATTTCTGCAACAATTGTTGATAGCACTGGTGGCCCCGGGGGGACTTCCACAATTTTGATAGCTGCGCCATAGCGATCACCAATGGCTTTTACCTCTTTCCTAAACGATTTTGCGATATCGTGGCTTTGTTCACTTCGTTCGCTCTTATTGGTAATATTTACCTGAATGTCTGCTAGATGATCACCATCTCTAAGATCGTAATGTCTTACAAGCCCATTAAAGGTGATGGGAGAAGCAGCACCAACGTAGGTTTGATAATTAACCACTTCCTCTCGGTCTTTTACGTACTCTGCAATTTCTAATGTGACGGCTTGCGTGCGCTCCAGTGTAGTACCTTCTGGCATATCAATAACAATTTGAAATTCATTTTTGTTATCGAAGGGAAGCATTTTTACCAAAACAGATTCATTTAAGAATAAAAGTACAGAAGCGATAAGCAATACAAATGTACTTCCAATGAAAAGCCAACGTTTCTTAGAACTCTCTAGAAGTGGTCTCTGTACTTTTTCATAAATTTTATAAATTCGGGTCGATTTTAATTTTTCATCACCGAGTTTGTCGGCTTTCTTAATAGCTTTTTCATCATCCTCTTCGCCATCGTCTTGTTTGCCTTCACCTTTCAAAAAATAAAAGGCCAAGTAAGGCACAATGGTAAGCGCTATAAATAGAGAAAGAATCATAGTAATAGATGCACCAATGGGCATTGGACTCATGTAAGGACCCATAAGGCCACTTACAAAAGCCATGGGAAGTACAGAAGCAATAACAATAAAGGCAGCTAAAATAGTAGGATTACCTACTTCATTTATAGCATAAATGGCGGCGTTCCTTAAGGATCGTTTCTTCATTTTGAAATGCCGGTGTATATTTTCTGTAATGATGATAGAATCATCGACTACAATCCCGGTAATAAAAATGAGTGCAAAAAGCGTGATTCTATTTAGCGTGTAACCAAATAAATAGTAACTAAGCATTGTTAAAGCGAACGTAACAGGAACAGAAATAAACACAACAAGTCCGCCGCGCCATCCCATAGATAACATAACAACTAAGGTTACAGCAATGATTGCACTTAGTAAATTGAAAAGTAAGTCGGATACCTTCTGTGATGCTGTTTCTCCATAATTACGAGTCACCTCGAGTTCCACACCTTCTGGGATTATATATTGTTCCCAGCGTTCTTGTTGAGCCAAAATCTGGTCGGCAACTTGCATGGCATCAGCGCCCTTTCTTTTTGCAATAGATAGGGTAACGGCAGAATAGGAGGAAGGCATTTTTGCCTGTTCTGCACTTGCAGCACCGAAGCCAAACTCCACATAGTTCTTAGGTTTTTCTGCACCTTCTTCCACATTTGCTATTTGATGCAGATATACGGGTCTGTTTCCAGAAGTGCCAACAACTATTTGCTTTAGGTCTCTTTCAGTTTCGATGAATTTTCCAGTGGTGATGAGGATGTTTTCGTCTTTGGTCTGTATAGTTCCACTTTTGGACTTGGAGTGGTTAGCCTGTATCATCTTGGTAACACTCAAAATATCTAAATTATAGGAAGCTGCTTTTTGATGATCAAAATTAATTTTCAACTCTCTACTTCTGCCTCCAATGACTTCACTAGAAGCGACATTCTCTACCTTTTCAATCTCCAAAATCAGTTCATTGGCGATTTGTTTGAGGCGGAAGTCATCGTACTTTTCGCTAAAAAGCGTAAGGCCAACGACTGGCACATCGTCTATAGATCTTGTTTTGATAAGTGGCTGAGTAACGCCCTCAGGAATTTCATCCATATGGCGCATAATTTCATCATGAAGTTTTACGTAAGACCTTTCTATATCTTCACCCACATAGAATTGCGCTATGAGCATTCCTTGTCCCTGCATAGAGGTGGTGTAAACATATTCAATACCATCAATATTAGAGATAACACGCTCCAAAGGAATAATAACTTTAGATTCAATTTCTTTAGGACTCGCACCAGGATAGCCAACAAATATATCGGCCATAGGCACGTTTATTTGTGGTTCTTCTTCTCGTGGAATCAATAAAGCAGCATAAATTCCCACGGCCATAAATACAACCATAAGTAAGACTGTAATTTTGGAAGTCATAAATGCGTTGGCTAGTTTACCAGCAATACCATTTTTCATAAGATCTAGTATTTCACGGTTATACCGTTATAAAGTTTGGAGTCTGCAGAAGTTACAACGGACTCATCGCTGCTTAGACCAGAAAGAATCTCTATATATTCATCGTAGTTTACCCCAGTCTCCACCCATCTCAGCATCGCTTTATTTTCTGGGCTAACTACGTATAGACCCTGTAAACCGCCTCGATCGATAAGTGCTGATTTGGGAACAAAAATTCCTTGATCCAAAGAATCCGTAATAAGTTGTATTTCTCCTTGTTGTCCAGAAAAAAGCTGGACATCATTTTCGGTTAGTAATTTTGCTTTCACAACATATTGTCCTCCTGTTTCTGAAGACGATAAGCTCAATTCTGATATTTGGGCATCGATTTTTTGACCATCTGTCGACACTACAACGGTGGCCAGTTGTCCTTTTCTTAATGAAGAAATAGCTCGTTCTGAAACTGAAAAGTGAAATTCAAATGCATTCTCAACTTCCATTTGTAGAATCGAAAATCGGGGGTTTGCTAAATCTCCCTCTTGAGCCATTTTTGAAGTAATTACACCCTCAAATGGGGCCTTGATATTGAAATATTTTAATTCTGATTGTATTTCTTTCAACTGACTTTCTACTCCTGCTTTTTGACTTTTTACAGAGTTATATTTTAAGGAGATAGACTCCAGCTCTTTTTCTGAAACACTATTTTTTTCTCTTAAACTTTTGTATCGTTTATAATCCTTTTCGGTGTTTTCTAAAGTGGCACTTACCTCGTCGAGTTTGGCAGTAAGCTGATTTTGTTTCGACATGAGGTCATCGCTGTTTAATTTAACCAGCAACTGGTTTTCATGAACAGCATCGCCTACATCTACAAGGATTTTATCCACGTAACTTGATCCTCTAGATTGAATATCTATCGATTTTGAAGACTGAATTTTCCCCTTATAGCTTAAAAGCTGAGGTAAACTGGTGGTAGGATACTCGATTTTAACATCGACAGATATCTGCTCAGGCTTTTCATCTTCGGTTTTTTCTCCGCAGCTCAAAATGCTTAATAAGAACACAGAAAAAAATATAGGCAGTAATTTATTTTTCATAAGTATAGGTGTTTGCTAAAAATTGAATGTATAACTGAGCGTAGTTAAACTCGAATATGGATTGGTTGTAAGCCAGTCGCATAGAAGATTGTAGTTGTTCTGCCCGCAGCAAATCTGTAGTGCGCTCAAGACCTTCTCCAAATCTATCTTTCCTGATTTGGTATGCTTTTTCTGCTTGCTTCAGGGATAGTCTATTTCTATTAAGTTTTTGCTCTGCCTCGCGAAATTGGCGTTTTGCTTTTTCCAACTCCATATTGGAATTGGAGGCATACCTAGAAGCTTCTAGTTTGGCTTGATCTAAACTTGCATTTTCTTCTTGAAGTTTTGCAATATTTTTACCACCTTCAAAAATATTCCAGTTAAGTGAAGCACCTACAAAAAAGTTTCTTGTGTTGGTTGTAAAGGCTTCATCTGAAAACCATTGTAGGTTTCCAAAAGCGTTAAGCGTTGGCAAAAAGGAATGTTTGGCTGCAGTTTGCATTTTGGATTGGGCCTTGGTTTGCAAATCGACTGCTAAAATGTCTTCTCTTGTTTCTATTTGACTTGCGTCCATAGTCTCCACAATATTAAGCCCAAGTTTTGAAACTGGTTTTACCACAGTATTAGCATCTCTGTTCATTAAAAACAGAAGATAGTCTGAAAGATTTTGGAGTTGATTGTAAGCCGCGATGTATTCGTTTTCAACTTCATTTAACCTTACTTCTGCACTTAGTAAATCTGGCATGATCAATAGACCTTCGTCATAAAAATTTTGAATACTTTCAAAATTTTGCTCGGCAATTTTTCTAGTTTGCTCTAGTACTTCAACCCCTTTATAAGCGAGCTGAAGTTGCATATAAAGTTTTTCCACTTCAACTAAAAGCGCTTTTTCTTCAAATTTATTTTGAAGTTGTTGTGCTTCTTTTTGAGCGTTTAGTGCAGAACGTTGAGCCCACTTTTCAATATTGATAAGAGGTTGTTGAATGCTTAAAGCAGTGGTAAAATTGGAAATGGCACTTGGATTGTTCAAATTATCGATTTGAAAATCTTGCTCTGTAAAAATTCCTTGGTTCAATAATGTTCCAAATGCTTGGACGGGATTATTGGTTCTATAAAAATTATGCGAAACACTAAGCTGAGGTAAAAACGCAGCATTGGTTTGCCTATAGCGGGCTCTTGCTTTTCTAAATTCACTTTCATTAATTTGAAGTGATCTATTATTTTGAAGCACTTGGCTCTTGAGTTCTTCAAGAGTAAACTCCATTTCTTCTTGGGCCTGAAGTTGCCCAAAATTAAATAGAAAAGCTATAACTGGAATTATCATTAGGTATGCCTTCATTTTATTTTGAATTTATAATTGCAAAATTAGGAATTAAGAGGTGCACTGAATGTAACAAATGTTCTATAAAGCTTGGTTATAAAATTTTGGTTTCACACCAATTTGCCTCCCAAATGTCGAAAAAACTCTGAATTATTTTTTTCTTCCGGGATCCAAAAAAAGCTAAGCATTCCAATAGTCATCTTGGAATGCTTAGCTTTTTTTTTGAAAAATGAGTACTGAAGCTTCAATAAAAAAAAAGATGATTTGCCACATTTGAAGTGAAATTGGTAATATGCGTTCGTGATGGAAGTGGATAGCCCGTAAAAGCCAAAAGCCAGAGAGTCTTGGCTGTGGAGAGCGACCTTAGAAGCTCCTTTACAGCCTTAGAATCTCTAGCTTTTGGCTTGCGGACTAGAAACGGACAGCGCGTTGAAACGCCCAATACCTAATTAAAATCCATATTTAACGAAAACTGTAAAATTTTGACCAGGATCGGTAAGGCGTTCCAGTCCGCTTAAGTTGGCATTGGCTTGGTTTCTAAAGGCAAAATTTAGGTGATCGTAATACTGCTGGTCAAAAGCATTTAAAACCGCTGCTCCTAAGTCTAGCCCAGGGAAAATTTCGTAACCCAATCGAAAATCGACCAATTCGTAACCAGGTGTAGCTTCATTTTCGCCAAACGATGTAGCCAGCTCATCTTGTTGGCTGACCATCCTTAAGTCGGTTGCTGCCCAAAACTTGTTCTTGCTGTACTGCAAACTTATTTTACTGCGAAGGGGAGGAGTAAGGGGCAAAGACTCGCTTAAATCTTCGTTGCGGGTATACACGTAAGCCAAATCAGCATCCAACTGAAAATGGGTTAAGAAATTAACGCCCAAGCTAGCTTCAAATCCTGTTTTGTAAGCATCATCTAGATTTCTGAATACTTTTGGATGGATAGGTTCTTGGTTGGGCATAAATTTTCTCGTTTTGGTAGGATCGATGATGGCTACGATGTAATTTTCGAAATGAGAGAAATAGACAGAAGCTCCCCAATTTAACTTATCGATGAATCCATCTATTTCTTTTTTCCCGGTGTACGCAACTTCAAATTGATTGTTGACTTCTGCGTCCAAGTTAGGGTTACCAATGTATTCAAACGGATCTTGGCCAACTTGAAAATGATTGATGAATCGCTCAATCATATTCGCAGAGCGCACACCACGCCCAAAGGCAAATTCTAATTGATTATCGGCATCTAGTAATTTTTTGAGCGATACCGTAGCACTAAAATTATGCTCGGTTCTGCTTCCCAAACCTGGATAGTAAGCTAGGAAATCTGCTTCGGGATCCTGAATGTCTGAGTTGACCATATCATATCGAACACCTGCATTTATTACCGTAGAACTATTGATTCTGTAGCGTGACTCTGCAAAAAGGCCATAGTCGTTGATAAACGAATCTTGCCAAATTTTGTCGGTAAGCTGCAGAGGTGGATCGAGGGGCATTCCCATCATATTTTGTTTTATTAAGCGATTTCTCACACCGTCTCTACTTATTAAAAGCGCATCGGTTCCAGTAAAAAGCGTCCAGAACTCAGCAAGTTTCCATTCTAGTTCAAATCGACCACCAGCTGTTGTCGCTTCAACAGGAGAGACAGCTTCCACTGTTTCGAAATTGCTTCTTCTGCTGTTACTCATGAGATGATCTACATAAGAAAAATAGGCTTTAGCTTGAATTTTCTGCAAGGTCTTCCCGGGTCTTTTCTTGTAATAATCCAGAGATAGCATGGAAGAATCATCATAATCTGAATCCATTGGTAAAGAGGCATGAAGCACATCTCTACCAAAAGATTGTCTCCAATGCAATTGTAAACGCTCAAGACTAGTGAAATTATAACCCATACGCAGGCTATAATCTATACTTCTAAACGATGATGGAATTTCTCTTCCAGCACCGTCTTCATAATTACCAAAATCACGATAGCCATACATCCCAACAACATCAAACTTGTCTTCGGCATACTGAAGCCGAACCATATTCACCAATGAATTTCCATTGGTTTCATATCCAGTTGAAGCACTTCCAGAAAAGCCATAGTTTCCTAGTTCTGGTCGTTTGGACACCATATTGATAAGTCCTCCAAAAGTAGCTCCATAACGCATGGTATAGGGTCCGCGAACAACTTCAATTTTTGCAATATCCTCTGGCATGACGTGGGTGGTGATAGGATCCATCCGGTTTGGACACGCATGCATAACTTTGGTTCCTCCGTCATATTGAATATTCAATTGCTCATATTGTGAAGCACGGAAAGAGGGATCAATAGCGTAATTCCCGCGTTTGATGAGTCCAAATCCATTGATGTCTCTAAACAAGTCTGCTACATTTTTAGGCTGAGTCACTCTTTCACTTAAGTCTGGTGTAGTGATGTTCATCACTGGATCTTCAAAAACTCTACCTGTGACCAAAACTTCTGCTAGCTCTGTATTTTCAGCTTCCAAATACAGGATATCTGGCGTTGTAGTTTCAACTCTTAAAATTTTAAAACTATAGCCAATGTGACTAATCTTATAAGTTTCACCGATTTTTAATTGTAAGATTTGGTTGTTGGTAATATGATAATTCTTGTTGTTGTTTTGATCGATAGCGTAAACCCCAGTAAGGGTTTCTTTGGTTTGTGCGTCTTTAACCTCTATAGATTTAGTTTGAGCTATAAGCATCATAGAACTAAACAAATAGATGAAGGCGCTTAAAATAATTTTCATGTTTAAGCCTTTTAAAAGTCTAACTAATTTGTTTTAAATAAAATTGGAGTTAAACGGAACGTATAGGTGGCTTAAAACTTCTGTTTAAGAGTTGGAATTTATAGTGCGAGGTATACAAAAAAGAGTGTTCTACCTCGGTGATAGAAAAACTTGTAAAAGTATTAGTTTCAGAACATAGAGTTGTGAAAATAAGTTTGCTTTCAAGAAAAATAGAAGCATTTTTTGGAGTGTCGGTTTGTTTGTTATCGAGGACATCACTCAAAAAGCATTTCCCATCACATTCCAGCTCAGGGCGATCCGTATTTTCACAATAATTCTCTACAAAATTATCGGTGAAAACAATATAATACGATAGCCAAAACGCAGACTTTACGGTGAATAAAAGCACCACGAGGCTTAAGGTAAGAGCTATCTTGAGTTTGATATTTTTCACTTTACAAAAGTAATGAGAATGCTGGCTTTGAATTGTGACTTAAATCACATTACCGATAGATTTA
Organism: Psychroflexus gondwanensis ACAM 44; assembly: GCF_000355905.1. Lineage (GTDB taxonomy): Bacteria > Bacteroidota > Bacteroidia > Flavobacteriales > Flavobacteriaceae > Psychroflexus > Psychroflexus gondwanensis. The sequence continues at coordinate 19,471 of NZ_APLF01000019.1, read as the reverse complement.
TAAAAAATTCTGATTCTAAGACATTTAGTTTTCAGAAAAATCCACATCTTTAAGTTTATAAATTAGTTTTATGATAGATCCCAAATTATTGATCCAATTTAAGGCAGAAATTCTCGAAATTGAAAGAGGTAATATTATTTTCGATTACGGAAGTAAAGCTCAGTTTTATTATCAAATCAAAACGGGTGAAGTGAAGATGAATAACTTTAATAGAGATGGCAAAGAATTTATACAAGGGATTTTTTATCCAGATCAAAGTTTTGGTGAACCGCCTTTATTTGCCGATGTAGGCTATCCAGCAGGAGCAGAAACTATTACAGACGTAGAGATTTTTCGTTTGCCAAAAGATGATTTTTTTGATTTGCTAAAAAAACACCCAGAAGCGCATTTTAAAATTTCTGAAGTATTGGCGTCCCGCTTGTACTACAAAGCCATTATGGCTTCTGAGATTTCCTCACAAGATCCCGAGCATCGCATTGTAAGGTTGCTGGATTATACCAAAACGCATATCCATAAACTAGATCCTGAGGATGTTTTAGAAGTCGATTTTACTCGCCAGCAGATTGCCGATCTCACTGGATTGCGCGTAGAAACTGTTATTCGTGCCTGTAAGGCCTTGGAAAAAAAAGGTGAAATTCAAATTAAAAAACGAAAGATTTTGAGGTAAGATGAGTTGAAATAATTCCGACTTGATTCAAATCATAAACAGTGGTCATACATACTTGTATTTTTGGATAACTTAAAAATACAAGACAATGGATCTAGTTAAGAGTTTAACCGATGATTTTACAAAGTATTACATGGCTAATTCTGTATTGGGTATTATCGCTTCAAGTTGCTTGGGCTCTATTGCCGCAATGATGATTTTAGCTGATGGAAACACACTATTCCATGTTGTTCACCTGAGTTGGATTGTAATTATTTGTATGATTTATAATGCAGCTGTTTTAGTTGGTTTTAAACCAAAGATGGCCTTTCTTATTCAGGTAATTAGTGTTTTATCAAGCCTATTTACAATTGCTTATTATATTTTTTTCTAATGAAACACGACTTAAAAACAAGGGAAGACGTATCCAAATTAGTAAATCATTTTTATGAAAAAATTCGTCAGAATAAAGATATAGGTCATTTTTTTAATGAAAGCATTTCAGATTGGGATGAACATCTAGAAAAGTTAACCGATTTCTGGGAAACGAATTTGTTTTTTAAACAAAAATATAAGGGAAATCCCAAATTGGCACACCAACGTGTAGACAAACACTTTAATGGAAGTATTGAGCAAAAACATTTCGGTATTTGGTTAAATCTTTGGTTCGAAACTATAGATCAATACTTTGAAGGTGAATTAGCCGATCGAGCAAAGAACAATGCTAGAAAAATGGCTTCACATATTTTTATGAATATTTATATGGATAGAAATACTATAAGTTAACAGATGTGGTTAGATTTGCTATAGAGTATTTTTAATCATGCCCAACCCACCAATAAAACGCCATAAAGCCCTACGAAATTTAAGTCGTGAACATCACGACGGACTTGTTTTTGCTCTGCGTTTGCAAAAAGGAGTGTCTAAGAAAGCCGATCTTCAATCTATGGAAGAGTATGCCACTTGGTTTTGGGAGAATCATTTGCTGCCGCATTTTCAGCTAGAAGAAGAACGTTTATTTCCAATGCTGAAGGGCGAATATGAATTAGTAAGTGAAGCAATAGATCAACATCAAGACTTAAAGATGCTTTTTCAAATTCAGCAAAAAACCCATGCAGATTTCAAAAGAATTTATGAATTACTTCAAAAGCATATTCGTTTGGAAGAACGGGAGTTATTTAACTTAATACAAAGTACATTGAGTGAACAGCAACTTGCTATTTACGAGGAAATACACAAACATCAACAAAGTTGTGCCATGTGGCAAACGCCATTTTGGTCTTAAAACCTCTGGGTTTTACTTTGAGGTGCAAAAATAGACTGTAAGCTTATTCCAATAATTGAAACGCTGAATAATAAAGAAGCGACTGCCAAATATAAATTCAAATTTGGTAAAAATGCCCATTGCAGGACAACGGTTGCAGCACGATAAAAAATAAGAAATTCAGTTAAAATAAAAGCGAGAAGGTAAAGGCCTAAATTGAAATTAGAAAGTTTAATCCATTGCAAATAAGAGGCTAAAAACAATAAAAATAAGCTTATAAAGCCTAAGAAAAACCAATGTAAATATCCGATGACTACATCTAAGTTTGAAGTAGCAATTTCAGCTATGTAAGGTATGCCGCTTAATGTTTGCACAAGTAACTTCAGCAGGAAAACTAAGACTAGAAATTGGAGTATAAACCGGGATTGATTACTCAGTGTTAGATAAAATGTGCTAAACTCACTTTTTATGGAATTCCACAAATAGTATAAACCTATCCATAAAGTTAAACTTCCTAAATTGCTCAACAAATACAAAGACCAATGTGAGCTTGCCCAGAGGCAGGATAGGAAAAATGTACCTACAATACCAATATTGAATAGCACTATGAATTTTGAGAATGCTCTATTTTCAATTTTCACTTTAGATTGTTCCAGTAAAAACACCATTAACCCAATTGCAGCAAGCACAAACCAAGCATTATACTGAAAGTGCAGGTAAAAATAGATCGCTAATTTATACCATACCGATTCGCTCCCTAGAGTTGTCATGATTGCGCCTAAAGCCCAGGGTCCAAGCGATGAGATCACCATATACAATAAGGCATATTTGATAAGTAAGAAGGATTTCTTTAATTTCAATTGTGTTTTTGTATGTTTTAGAATAAACCCAAAAAACACATAACTAACTAACAGAAAAAGGCTTGAGAAAATTATAGAAAACAACGCATAACCTTGAATGGGAAAAAAGATAAGCATACCGATTATGCAAAATTGTGTTGCCCAAAAAACTTTTCTATAGTGTTTATTGATGTTCCATTTTTCAACAAAAAAATAAACGATAAAACTGCTTAAAGCTATATACACCCAGCCAAGTAAGGCGATATGTGAGTGTGTGTGGACTATAAATCGATACTGTGTTGGGATGTCAACACTAAATGCTGTCGATTCCAGTCTAAGAAAAAACCCTAAAACAGCTGTTATAAGAAAATAGTAAAGACTATTTATAAAATGCTGTTTTAGGGTCATCATCAATCAAAACAAACTATGAAAGGGTTTCTTTTTCCATAGCTAAAGCTTTTGGAAAAAGGATATTATTTTCTAAATGTATATGCAAATGTAAATCATTTTCAAACTCTTCAAGCTTATGGTATAAAGCTTTGTAAGTATTGCAGGCATTTGGTGGTAATTTGTAAGTGTTGGTTAAACCTGAGATTTCCTTAAAAATATCCCCTGCCGCTTCATGTTCATCTTCCATCATAGCAATTGGATTCTCTATGGTCCCAAAATGTGGTCTTTCTACTTTTTCACCCTTTTTAAACGCAGCTTCCATTTTTGCAATAAAAGGAAATAGAATTAACTCTTCTTTCTTTAAGTGCTGAGTTAGTTCGTTAGCTACTTCAGCAAACAATTCTTTTATCTTAATTAACTCAGGATTGGTTTTACTATGCACACTAGCAACTTTGTTGGAATACTGTATAAGTATCGGTATGCTGTCTTCTACATAGCTGTGATGCACATTTTGAATATGTTGTGCTAGAAAATGCAAGTCCCATTTTTTATAATCATATGTCCGGCCCTTATCTTCCAGATTTTGAAGATCATTTAATAATTCATCAAGTTTAACTTGGTTTTTTTCGCAAGCATTGTCAATACTTATACCACCGCCACAGCAAAAATCGATGCCGTGTTTTTTGAACACATGAGCAGTATTAATATTTTCACTTACTAATTCGGCTACTGTTTTATCTTTAATTGAAACCATAATAATTTATATTTAAGTTACATTAAAATTACCTCCTTTATAAGTCTTGGTTTATGACTTGAATCAAGTCCATAAACTTTTTAAAAATCTTTTCGTTTTGCTTGTCTAACCATCCGCCATAGCGGTAAAACCACCCATATGACTAAAACCCCAAAGGAGACTAAACTACCGAACAGAGTCCCGAAAAAGTCTTTAAAAATAGCCCCAGTATAACCCAGCAAAGCAGAGATATCGAGTTTTAAAAGAATTAATATTCTCGACAAATCAATTGGGTTAAACAGTGTTGCAATTAAGGTAAACTTGTCTAATGGATATTCTTGAAAATAGATCAAGGCAATGAGAAAAGCACCGTCATAAATAACGGCTAGAAACAACCAAAGCAAGATGGCATACCCAAAACCTTTGATTTTGTTGGTATTCGATAATGCAATATTGAAGGCTAAAGCGCTAAAGATGAAACTCAAAAAAACAGCAACAACTATCAAAATCAAAAAGTCGAAAATAACGTTGGATTGAAATAAGCCATATAAGGCAAAAGGAATACCCAACCCTAGCAATACGCTTAGCGAAAGCGAGGTGGCTACCCCTAGGAATTGCCCCATAAAGATAGATTTTCGCTTTATGGGTTGTGCTAAAAGGAGTTGAGTAAATTCTTGCGAATCGTAGTAATACATCACCCCGAAGATAGTTCCGATAAGTGGTACTAAAACAATGACGACATTTAACAGTGTAATTATGGCGTTCGATATATTGTTGTTCAAAAACAATAACACTGAACTTAGAAGTAAGTAGAATAGGAAATATACGTAACTCCAGCGACTTCTTACCAAGTCAAAAAAACTGTATTTTAAGATTTTAAGCATGATGGTTTTTTAATAAGTTAGCAATAGCATATTCAAAATTGGTTTCTTCTGTAGTCGATTTTAGCTCCTCGATACTCCCGTCAAAGTAAACTTTCCCGTCTAAAATAAAACTGATATGGTCTGAGATTTCTTCCACAAAACTCATGATGTGAGAAGTTATTAAAATGGTTTTTCCGTTAGCTTGTTCTTTTTTGAGTAAGTCTTTCAATTTGATTAAAGAGACTGGATCCAAACCAGATGTAGGTTCATCCAAAATGATAAAAGGACTGTTAAACATAAGACTGAGAACAAGATTTACTTTCTGTTTGTAACCTCCAGAAAGGTGACTGAGTTTTATGTTGAGGTAGGGGGTAAGCTCAAAATATTCGATCAATTCTTCATCGCGAGTTGGCTGACTTCTCAAGTCTTTGATCATCGCTATGATTTCTTTCACTTTTATATTACCAGGGAAGTTGGCTATTTGTGGTAGGTAGTCGATATATTTTCTATACGACCAGTTATTTTTGATATTTGATTCATCTACAAAAATTTCGCCTTTATTGGCATGATTCATTCCTAGTAATATTTTAATTAAGGTGGTTTTTCCAGACCCATTTGGGCCAAGAATTGCTGTAGTTCTGCCTTTTTGAATACTTAGGTTGATGCCGGTAAGCACATCATTGTTATCAAATCTTTTATGTATATCATTAAATTCTACCATTGTACTTTTCGCATTAAAGGGTTTTGATCTGTGAGATTTTCTGGAGTGAAAATGGGGGTTACTTTTTCAGAAAAATTGATTATGTCAATAAATAAACTTCTCAATAAAATGATGCTTTCTGGAGTATTATTCACCAGATAACTGAATAATTTCACTGGCCGGTAAGGTACATCGCCGTAACCGTCTTTATCTAGATCATAACCCGTGTAATCGCTCCAAAAATTATTATCGAAACTATTATCGTTTAAGCCTCCAGAATAGCTCAAATCGAAATTATTGTAGAGAAAATTATTTTTCATAAAATTGTTTTCATAGCTACCGCCTATAAATATTACGGCGTAACCATTGTTGATGAAATCATTTTCTCGATACGTTATTCGAGTAGAACCATCGGCGGTAATACCTACCGTATTATCTTCAAAAGTGTTGTTATAAATCTCGGCATCGTTTATTTCTTTCAGTAATAGACCATAAGATGCCGTGCCCCAGTTTTTTTTAAATACATTATTATTCATTACAATGCGCTTAGAAAACATGACCGCAACACCAGCGCTATTGTTCCTGAAAATGTTATTGCTATAGCGATTATCATTGGAGAACATAAAGTGCAAACCATAGCGCATATTATCGTGGCTATCGTTATTTTCAAAAATGTTATTGCTCCCAAATTCGATGTATATGCCATCACGCATGTTATAGACATGGTTATCCCGCACTTCAATTTCTTCTGAATCCCAAAGATGAATAGCATTTCCAGAGCTGGCTTCAGAATCACCAGTTCCCGAAATATCATTTTGAAGCACTAAACCGTTTCTAGACTTTTCAATCAAGAAGCCGAAGAATGCGTTTCTTAAGGTGATGTTTTTTAGTTTAAAATCGAAACATCTAAAGAGGTAAATAGCGGCATAATCTGATGTGTAACTTACTTCAATATTTTTAATTGTTAAATCTGTAATACTAAAATCTGTAGCTTCAACCTTGAAGCCATAGCCCTTGTGTTTGCTATCTATTACACTGCCTTCTTCTCCATACAGATGAAGTGATTTCTTGTTGATAAAAATATTATGCTCCTTATAAATTCCTTTTTGAATGAAAATAGAGTCACCAGATTGCGCTTGGTCAATTGCCTTTTGAACAGAAGAAAATTCACAATCTTTGGCACAAACTTCTATAGTTCTGTTTTGTGCATAGGCATAATTTAATGCTGAGATAAAGCAGAAGATAAATAAGCTGAATTTCATTTTAGTGAGTTTTATGAATATCCTTTTTGATGACTTTTTCTAGATCATCCCATTGGTAAATCTTACCCTCCAGTTTTTCTTGGGCAGCTTCAGCATCAGATAGCGATGCAAATGCAGTTAAATAGGCGCCCATTGGACTAGGTAAATTTTCACTTATTAAATAAGATGCGTTTTCTGCAGGAATCATTTCCCCAGGTTGGTTATAATTGGCAACCAATAAGGTGGCGTTATCAAATTTCCCTGATTCGTCTTTAATAAAATTCACCATGCATTCAATAGCATCAAATTTATGTTGCTTTCCTTTTTCAGTTACCATTTGAGCAGCATGTGTTTTCTGAACGATGCCCATGCTACAAAAATCGCATTGGTCTTCACCATAATTAATTGGTTTAGCCGATTTATCGCAGGCTGTTATCGCCACAAATAAGAATGCTAAAACGATGTATTTATTCATATTAATTAGCTTTTTTAAGTCCAATGATGTAAGCTATAAAGGTAAGAAACATGCCAATACCCATTAATACGGCTCCTATAGCAGGATAAGAATGTGCAGTAAAGTTCAAAATATCTCTAGAGCCAAATAATGGAGGTTTGTAGCTTAAAGGATTTCCATCTTCATCAGTCATTTTCATGATGGCTTTTGGATCTAGGTTGGTACCGTAATCTGTCATCCAAGCATTAAAATCAAATATGCCCATAACACCCAAAACAGTCATTAAAACAAGCCAGCCTAAAAACCATTTGTAAGAGACTTTTTTAAATAAGCCCAAAAGGCCAATGAGAATTCCTAAGATGGCCATTCCTCCAATGACTTTAGGAAATACAGAAAATTCCCACATTTCATCTTGTTTAGGCAGTTTACGCATGCCAATATAATGGTTAAGTCCATCTATATTCTGAATATCGTGTTTTTCATGTCCTTCCAGTCCATCGAGGTTAATGTACATTCCAATGCCACTTGGGTACTGTGGTGCTTCTAAGGTTATACTCCAAAGCGGGAAGACGAACAATCCCAACAGAAATGCAGAACCAATAATCATAGTGATACTTGCCGTTTTCATAATTTAAATTTTTAAATGAAAAAGGGACGAGCAGAGAATCTACTCGCCCCAGATTGAGTAATCAAAACCAAAACATTCAAATTAACTCATTACTCTTTCCATTCGTCGTCTAGTGACCAACGTAATTTAGTATCGCTATTTTTCGCAGAAACTCTTACGTAACCTTGCATTTCTTGGTGAAGTGCAGAACAGAAGTCTGTACAATAGAATGGCCAAACACCTTCTCGTTTAGGTTCCCAAATAATGGTTTTAGTTTGCCCAGGCATGATCAAAATTTCTGAAGTGTTAGCTCCAATCATTGCAAATCCGTGAGGAACATCAAAGTCTTGCTCTAAGTTAGTAATGTGGAAATACACCTTATCGCCAACTTTAACTCCTTCGATATTATCGGGTGAAAAGTGACTTCTAACTGTAGTTGCATAAACATGAACTTCGTTTCCCTTGCGTTCTACACGTGTAGCCGATTCACTTTTAGCAGCGTATTTGTGATTGTTGTCTTCTAAATCGTAGTATTTTTTAGATTTAGATTTTATCAAATCTGCAGGTATAGCAGCTGCATAGTGAGGTTCACCGTGGGTTGGGAAATCTAGTAGCAATTCCATTTTATCGCCAGAAATATCATATAACTGCGCTGAATGCTCCAATTCTGGACCTGTTGGTAAATATCTGTCCTTCGTGATTTTATTCATACTAAACATATACTTACCAAAAGGTTCTCTAGAGTTACCACCAGGAATAGTTAAATGACCAACCGAGTAGAAAGAAGGTTGTCTATCAACTACTTCCCAAGTCCCTACTTTCCATTTTACAACTTCAGAAGAAATAAAGAAACTAGTGTAACCAAAACCTTTACCATCAAATTCAGTATGCAATGGACCTAAACCACCACTATCTACAACACCTTCAAGAACAGATTCGTATTTTAAGATTGGGATACCATAAGCATCACCGTCAAAGTCTTTATTTTTGATGGCTTCTTGCATTTTCGCAAATGAATAAACACTCAACTGTGTAGATAGTTTTCCATTTCCAATGATGTATTCACCTGTAGGGTTAACATCTATACCGTGAGGCGATTTTGGAACTGGCATGTAATAGACAGCGCCTGGAACCTCACGCGGATCAACTGAAGTTACGCCTTCTTTCATTTCTGTGGTGGCCATCATAGTGGATTCATCGTAAATGTTATGTGCATAAGTACCAGCCACTTCAGTTCCACCACCATTCTCAACGTATTCTTTAATTTTCATCCAATTTACAGCGGCGATAAAATCTTTATCGTTTTGTGATGCATTCACTTCTTGCATAGAATGTGCTTCTTCAGTATTATAAGAGGTGAAGAAAAACCATCCATGAGATTTGTCACGACCAGGATGTGATAAGTCGTAGTTGAAACCAGGCATATTTATTTGGAAATCAATTTCCATGTGTCCATGTTCTTGATCAACCTTAATAAAGGTTAAAGGGCCTTTAAATTCACCTTTCATTTCATCGATAGGCATGTCTTTTTGAGGATTTGGAACAGCAAAACGAGTACCTGCAACAACATATTCTGTATTTTCAGTCACATACGATGAGGCGTGATTTCCAGCAGAATTAGGAATTTCGATAATCTCCTCGGTTTCGAAAGTCTCTAAGCTTATCCTAGCAATACGAGGTGTATTGTTTTCATTTATGAAAACCCATCGACCATCCAGTTTTCCGTTTGTCTGGGATATATCTGGGTGGTGAGAATCACCCCAAGGCACAAAGCCAAAAGAGGTATTAAGCATAGCTTTGCTTTCTTCAGAATACCCGTACCCATTGGTAGGAAATTGAGAAAAAACTGGTATTTCTTTAAACATTCTTCCGCTTGGTAAACCGTAAACTGTTAGGTTTCCGGAATATCCTCCCGACAAGAAGGCATAAAATTCGTCGTGCTCACCTGGAGCAACATACACCTTTTCTGCATTAGATGATGCCATAGCACCAGAGTCCGATTTTGAATTATTACCACAGCCTATAAGCAGTAATCCTGCGCCTAGACCTAGTAAAAGTTTTTGAATTGTTTTCATTGTTTGAGTTGTTTTAAAATTAGTTTTTTGGTAATAATACGTCTTCAATAATATGCACCCAGCCATTGCTAACATTTACGGAGGCAATGATTTTGGTACCACCTACATAAATGTCTTGACCTTGCTTAGTCACTTCTAAATATTGACCACCTGCCATGTAAAGTTTCCTTTCTTTCTCTATATTTTTTTCTAGAGTCTTGATAGGATAATTACTTGGAGCAACATGATGAATCAAAATACTAGCTAGTTTAGACTTGTTTTCAGGTTTTAGCAAATCTTCTAAAGTTGCTTTATCAAGTTTGTCAAAAGCTGCATTAGTAGGCGCAAATACTGTGAGAGGTCCTACGTTTACTAAGGCATTTTCAACACCAGCAGCTTGTACTGCCGCAACCAAAGTTGTATGATCTGGCGAGTTAATTGCTAGTTTCAGCGCATTTACTGCATCGCTATCTCCTTCAATAAAAGCTTGCCCTTTATTGGATAAGGAAACTTCATCTGAGTTTGTTTTAGCGTCTGTAATTTTGTCTACACTCTCAGATTTTGCTGAAGAATTGCAACCTAGTAGACATAACATCAAAAAAATAGATGCTGATGATTTTAATAAAAATGGAATATTCATAGGATTAGGATTAAAAAAAATAAATATTAATTCGTGCTTAATTATTCTTGTCATACTCTCTGAAATATTCTAAAATAGCTCGAGTATCTTCTTCTGAAACATTTTGATTGGCCATCACCGCCATGTTGCTTTCCATCAACAAACGTTTAGCAATTGGATCTTTTTTGATCATTTCCTCCGGATTCATAATCATATTCATGATCCATTCTGGGCTTCGTCTTTCTGAGACCCCAGATATTGATGGTCCCACATACTTCTTTTCCATTTTATGGCAAGCTGTACATAAATTTCCGAAAACTTCTTGACCTCGATTTGCAAGTTTTTTATCTATGCCTTCGCCAATGTCTAAGGATTTTATGGGACCAATACCCAAATTGGCTAAGTCCTCTTCTGCTGAAGTTGTAGAGGTTGATTTTTTTGCGGGTTCAGCTTTTTTTTCAGTTTTTGGTTGTTGACCAATTTTTACTTTTTTGTTTCCTTTCTTCTCTTCATTTCCTCCACAGGCTAATAATAAGCTGATAAGAAAAACAAAACTGATTTTAGTAAATGATTTCATGTTTACGATATTTAAAATGCTTCCTCAAAGTTAAAATTTAAGACTTGTTTAATATATGATTAAGGTCATAAGAAAATCAATCCTTTATGTCAATAGGCATGTAAGTATCTATAAATCAGGTATATAAATTCAGGGAGAGGATTTTTTTAATTTAACCTTATCCATATAAAAACTGATATATATCAGCTTTTATATGGATAAGGTTAAATTTTTTACATTTAAAATTAAAAACTATTTATCGATTAAATGTTGCTACAGTCTTATTCTGAATTTTATTTAGAGTAACCCTGAAATCTTAGGTATTTTGATTAACTCTAATAGCCGATCAAGCTTTCAATTTCATCGTCTTCAAGGCTTATGGTCTTGCCTTTCTAGAGCATCTTTCGCAAGTATTTAAAGTTAATGAAGCCTTATTTATCGTTCCATTGCTCGTGTTTTTGAGCATAGCCAACGTTCCGAGGCTTGTAAGCAAGAAGCAATACGGCTAGGCTTTTATTTTTACTATTGCTCTTTTGCTTGTCATCGTCGCTTTTGAGTTGTATCCGCGTTTATTGTTGTCTAATTCAGAAATAGAGAATAGTATTACTATATATAATGCAGCAGCCTCTACCAAAACTCTAGAAATCATGATGGGCTTTGTCGCTGTGGGTGGACCTTTGGTTCTGCTTTACAGCTATTTTGTATATAAAACGTTTTGGGGTGAAATAAAATTGGATTCAGATGAATCATACTAAGTTTAAATTTTAGTAGTCCTATTTTTTGTAGTTATAGTGGCAAAACTTATTTTCTACTAAAAGCTAGGTCATTTTGTAATGCTTTAAATTTTCTATTGAAATAGCTGAAGCTAGTATAACTATGCTCAAAGTTTAGGTCCATAATGCTTCACTTGTTTTTTATGTAGCATTATGCTAAAGCAGGTCAACTCTGAAGCCCTAAAAGATTCAGTACAGTTTTTCCAACAGTTTTTCAAGAAATCTATAAAACTTAACTCAAAGTTTTTCTTAGTGCGTTTTTGATTGTTAAAAATTTTGGCATTGTTCTTGGTCTCTAAAAATTCACTACTAGTGTTTATTTCGAATTCGTTTAGAACATTAAAGACTTCAGTCTCCTTTACAGGATGGAAAGTCTTCACTTAGTCACACTTTAATTTTAAAACGAATACTTATGGAGCCTAAAAAATATCCAAACAAAAATTTAAATAATAAAAAGCTAATTTTCTTTCAAGTCGGATTAATCGCTGTGCTTTTACTCGTCTTGATTTCTGTAGAATGGAAAACGGAAACACAACTTTTGGCTAGTAACGATCAGGTTACCTATCAATTTCTTCAAGTTGAAGAGATGCCAAATGTGACATTACCCGAAAAGGTATTGGAGCCTCTAAAAAGGCCAAAACCAGACATTGATGATTTCATTATTGATGAAAAAGAACCTGAATCCAAAACAGAAGAAAAGCCAATTCTTAAGAAGACTCCATCCAATCCTGGACTTCTAGATTTTGATGATTTTGAACCTGTAGAAGAGGAACCTATGAGGGAAATGGGATTTGACTTTATTGAAGATGTTCCTATTTTCCCAGGTTGTGAACAGTATACCGATAACAAAGCGCGAAAAGCTTGTATGAGTGAACAACTCAAGATTTTTATAAATAAAGAATTCGATACGGGCTTAGCCACAGATCTTGGTTTGACAGGCATAAATAGAATTTATACCTCTTTTAAAATAAAAGCAAATGGAGAGGCTGAATTTATTAACGCCAGGGCTTCACACCCAAAATTGAAGGAAGAAAGTCGACGTGTCATCGAAAAATTACCCAAGATGCAACCTGGCAAACAACGAGGAAAGCCTGTAGATGTCATTTTTGCCTTGCCTATTACCTTCAAAGTTTCAGATTAGCCTCTAGTTAATCACTAATCACTGAAAGTCTATTTTTACATCAATACCTATTACCAGAAAAGCCAGCTTTACAAAGCTGGCTTTTCTGGTAATAGGTATTTTAATATTGAATTTTATATATCGTCAAAGCTAACATTAGTAAATGCCGTAGCGCTTGAGCTTGGAGTAGTTTCTTCAGAAGTCTCTAAATTCTCTTCAGAAGGTTTTGTGAAATCTTTTTGGTGACGATCGCTTATCACCTCTTCCCCTTTTTTATCAATAATATAGTTTGTCGTTTCTTCTAAAGCTTCTTTGAAGTTTTCGAAATCTTCTTTGTACAAATAAATCTTATGTTTTCTATAAAAGAAAGATCCATCGTCATTTGTAAATTTTTTACTTTCTGTGATAGTTAAGTAATAATCGTCAGCTTTTGTGGATCTCACGTCAAAAAAGTAAGTCCTTCTTCCTGCTCTTATAACCTTCGAGAAAATATCCTCGTTCTTCATCGGCTCTTGTTCACTCATAATACTTTAGTTAAATAAGATTAATATAACATTTGTTCAAAAGTCTTAAAAAAAATTAAAAACACAAATAAAAATTCAATTTTCTTTTTCTGAAAGCTGTTTGGTATATAAATCTTTATAGTATCCGTTGTTAGCAAGTAGCTCACTATGAGTGCCTTCTTCCAAAATCATACCCTCATCTAGGATGATAATATGATCGGCATTTTTTGCAGAGGAGGCCCTGTGGCTAACCACAATTGAAGTTTTATCATTAGAAATTTTATTTAATTTACTGAAAATTTCCTCTTCTGTTTCAGTATCAACCGCCGATAGACAGTCGTCAAATAGGACTATTCTAGGATCTTTAATGATAGCTCTTGCTATAGAGACCCTTTGTTTCTGCCCACCAGACAATGTTATGCCTCGTTCTCCTAATATGGTATCATAACCCTTACTAAATTCTATAATATTATCATGTACTGCAGCATTTTTTGCAGCATCTACAATATCTTCTTCGGTGGCATCGACCTTACCAAATTTTATATTATCGCGTAAAGAACTACTAAATAGGAAAGCATCTTGTGGAACATAGCCAAGCTGTTTTCTTAATTCATCAAGATTGTAGCTCTCTATTGGCTTACCGTCAATTAATATTTCGCCCTTATTCACATCATACAATCTCCCAATCAACTCTAGGATAGTAGACTTTCCCGAGCCGGTCTTACCCATAATAGCAAGAGTTTCCCCCTTTTTAACTTTAAAGGAAATATTCTTTAAAGCTACTATATTGGTGTCTTCGTAGGTGAAACTAACATTCTTAAATTCAATGTCACCTAAAACATTTTCAGAAGACTCTGGGGAATTATTTTTGATATTTGGAGATTCACTTAGAAATTCGTTAATCCGTTCTTGAGAGGCTTCAGCTCTTTGAACCATAGATGTGATCCATCCTACAGAGGCCACTGGCCAGGTAAGCATGTTGACATAAAGCAAGAATTCCACAATAACTCCAACGCTCTCAATCTCTCCGTTGATGTACTGCATCCCACCGAAGTAGATGACAAATAGGTTACTAAAACCTATCAGAAAGATCATCAGTGGAAAAAAGAACGCCTCCACTTTTGCAAGATTTACATTCTTATCTCTACTCTCATTGGATAATTTCTCAAAGTCAGAGTTGAAACGGTTCAAAATTCCGTAAGATTTAATAACCGCAATACCACTAAAACTTTCTTGTGTATAGGTGTTGAGGAGTGATAAAAATCTTTGTATTTCAGCACTTCTTTTGTTGATGGACATACTTAGTTTGTAAATCGCTAAAGAAAGTACGGGAAATGGAATTAAAGTGTATAAGGTAAGAGTAGGTGCGGCTTTTATCATAAAATAAATGACTACAACAAATAGGGTTAAGGTTTGCACACCGTACATTAATGCGGGGCCAACATACATTCTCACCTTAGAGACATCTTCAGAAATTCTATTCATCAAATCCCCAGTTCTGTTTCGCTTGTAGAAGTCTAAGGATAAAGTTTGATACTGAGTATATACTTCATTTTTCAGGTCGTATTCAATATACCTAGAAACCACAATAAAAGTTTGTCTCATTATAAAAGTAAGTACAGCAGAGGCTAAAGCTGCCCCAATAATAAGCCCAATATTGATGAGAAGCTCTTGTTTAACTTCTGCAATGCTTACCACATCTCCATTTAAATAGTCTTCTATGGCAACAGTAGAATTTCTTATGAGTTGAGGTATAAATACAGCAAAAACACGAGCGCCTATCGTAATAATAAACCCTAATAGGAGTCTTCCTCTGTATTTGTACAAGTATTTATTTAGACTGAGTAAGGCCTTCATTCACTTTTAACTTTTTGGTTGCAAATGTAACCAAAAGATAGATTTAGCTTCTTTAATAACATAAGTTTAATCCTTTAAGGGTTGTGCTAAGGGCTAATATCCTTCAATTCATAACCCATTTAAACCTTAAGGCGTTAGGAAAGGTTTCAATTAGGATTTAAATAAATACAAATACGGGTTAAACTCTTCTTTTAAATATTATTTTTGCGCTAAAATTTAGAACAAACAGATGTTAACAAGACGACATATTCGTGCCAAAGTAATGCAATCTCTTTATGCCTTTCACCAAGGAAGCAAAGACTCCATGCAGGCGGAAGAGAAGTTTCTCAAAAAGAGCACAGAGGAGATGTACAATCTTTTCTTACTCGATTTTGAACTCCTTGTCAGCATTAGAGACTACGCGGAAGAATATTTTGAGATTGTGAAAAAGAAATTCTTAGCCACAGAGGAAGAGAAGAACCCAAACAAAAAACTTATTAATAATCAACTTCTGAAGAGGATCTCGGATAGTACGGCCATAAGCAATCTTATTGAAGATAGGAAGTTAAGCCATTGGAAACGAGATGATGAATACCCTAAATTAATTTGGGATAAAATTTTAGAGTCAGATCTCTACGCCGATTATATTTTTACGGAAACGTCCAGTTTTAAAGAAGATAAAGAATTTGTCGTGGATGTTTTCAAACAAATCATTGCGCCCAATGAGGACCTTTACGATTATTATGAAGATCAAAATCTGACTTGGATAGACGATTTTCCAATCGTAAATACTACCTTTTTGAAATTTCTTCAGAAGCAAAAAGAAAGCGATGAGGTGATTACAGTGCCTAGATTGTATAAAAATGTAGAAGATGAAAATTTTGCAAAAGAACTTTTTACCAAAACACTTCTTGCAAATGATCAACTTACTGAAATCACCAAAAATAAAACCCCAAACTGGGACCAAGATAGAATCGCAGATATAGACAGTATTCTTATTAAAATGGCTTTGTGCGAGTTTTTAAAATTCCCATCTATTCCTGTTCGAGTAACTATCAACGAATATTTGGAGTTGGCCAAAGAATATAGCACACCTAAAAGCAGTACTTTTATAAACGGCGTTTTGGATACAGTTTCCAAAGAATACCAAACCAATGGGAAAATTAATAAAATAGGCAGAGGATTAATGTAATTGCTTAAAATGTCATATTTTTGTAAAAATTAAAATTAATTATCATGAGAAAGTTTATGTTAGCAATCGTTGCAATAGCAACACTGTCTTTAACGGCTTGTAAAAATGAAGCTTCGGAGAAAGTAGATCAATCTAAAAAAGAAATTGCAGAAGATCGTGATTCAAAACAACAATCATTCCCTGTAATGGAATTTGAAGAAAAAGAGTTTGATTTTGGTACTGTTGATGAAGGAGAAGTTGTAGAGCATACATTTGTATTTACGAATACTGGTGATGCACCACTTATAGTTTCTAATGCGACTGCAAGTTGTGGTTGTACAGTTCCTACTTGGACCAAAGAAGCTATTGTTCCTGGTGAAAAAGGCGAAATGCTTGTAAAATTTAATACAAGTGGTAAGCAAAATCAGCAAATGGCGCAAGTAAGAATTACAGGAAATACTGCATCTGGAAAAGAGACTTTAAGAATTAAGGCTTTTGTAAATCCAAAAAATAACAATGCTGGTTCTCCAGTGAAATAATTTATATGGATCAATTAGGAAGTTTATTACCTTTAGTTTTGATTTTTGTTGTGCTTTATTTTTTTATGATAAGGCCACAAATGAAAAAACAAAAAAAAGAAAAAAGCTTTATTGAATCTATCAAAAGAGGAGATAAGGTAGTTACTAAAAGCGGTCTACACGGTAGAATTGCTGATCTAAGTGAAAAGTTAGATGCCGTGATCCTAGAAACAGGATCTGGTAAAATGACTTTTGACAAATCATCACTCTCTTTTGAGCTTTCTCAAAAGGTGAATGCTCCCGCTAAAGAAAGCAAGGAAGCCAAGGAAACTAAGGAAAGTAAAGTAATTAAAAAGTAAGTCTAACTTACAATGTGTCTCAAAAGCTATCGTTTACGATAGCTTTTTTGTTTAAATTTGAGAATAAAATATTTTCAAGAATGTCATTAACACCTTCTACAATGTTGGAGCTTGGTACAAAAGCTCCAAATTTTAAACTGTTGGATACTGTTTCTAATACGGCTTTGTCTTTAAATGACTTAAGAGGTAGCAAGGGAACAATCATTATGTTCATTTGTAACCACTGTCCTTATGTAAAACATGTGAATGGCGAAATCGTAAGATTGGCCAATGATTATAGAGTTTTGGGTTTTGGCTTTGTTGCTATTTCTAGTAACGATGTAAAAGCCTATCCTGATGATAGTCCAGAACATATGTTCAAAATAGCTAGAAAACTCAATTATCCTTTTCCTTATTTATATGATGAGACCCAGGGAGTTGCTAGAGCTTATAATGCAGCATGTACGCCAGATTTTTATGTGTTTGATGAAACTCTAGAACTTGTTTATCGAGGACAATTGGATGATTCTAGACCCAAAAATGGTATTCCAACCTCTGGTAGATACATTCGAGAAGCTTTAGACGCTTTGCTCAATAATAGAACGGTATTAAAAGACCAGAAACCTAGTATGGGCTGTAATATCAAATGGAGAACTTATTAACATAAGAAAGTCTGATTCTTAAATAAGATTAATTAATATATAATTAAGTTACATATTCCACCTTAAACCCTAATTTTGTATAAATAAATAAATTGAATTATGACATTAGAGATAACAGATAAAGATTTTCAAGAAAAAGTTCTAGAAAGTGACATACCAGTATTAGTCGATTTTTGGGCTGCTTGGTGTGGGCCTTGTAGAATGGTAGGACCCATCATCGACGAATTAAATACCGAATATGAAGGAAAAGCTGTCATTGCTAAAATGGATGTAGATCAAAACCAAGAGTTTGCAGCTAAATATGGAGTTAGAAATATTCCAACTGTACTGTTTTTTAAAAATGGAGAAATGGTAAACCGTCAAGTTGGTGTTGCTCAAAAAGAAACTTATAAAGAAGCTATTGATAGTTTATTATAGTATATCTCTTCAATAGTTATAAATTTAAAGGCTTGGTTTTATTTAAATCAAGCCTTTTTTATTTTTAATAAAAAATCTATTTATGGATATCAATTCTGAAACTAAGCGGTCCTCAACGATTTCAAATTTGCCCTTATTAGCGTCTCAAATTGTTGAGGGATTTATTTCAGGAATTCATAAAAGTCCATTTCATGGGTATTCTGCAGAATTTGCAGAGCATAAACTTTACAATACGGGAGAAAGTACCAAACATATAGATTGGAAATTGTTCGCTAAGACGGACAAATTGTACACTAAAAAGTTTGAGGAGGAAACGAATTTGAGATGTCATTTTATTTTAGATCAGTCTGCCTCAATGTATTATCCTGAAGTTAAATCACCGTCGTTATCCAATTTAGATAAAATATCATTTTCTGCCTTATCAATTGCTTCTATTATGCAGTTATTAAGCAAGCAGAGAGATGCTGCAGGACTTTCTATCTATGATGAAGAACTTCGCTTTCAAACCACAGAGAAGGGGAGCAGTTCGCATTTCAGTATGATTTACGATCAATTGGAAAAATGTATTCAACACCCTCAAGTAAATACCAAAACCAATACCTATCAATTTTTACATGAGGTCGCTGAAAAGTTGAAGCGTAGATCTCTAGTATTTTTGTTCACAGATTTATTTCAGCCTGACGTTTCTAAGGCAGATCTGTTTGAAGCTTTAAGGCATCTCAAATACAACAAGCATCAGGTGGTTCTTTTCCATACATTGGATTATAAAACAGAAGTTGATTTTGATTTCGATGATGCTCCAAAACGTTTTTTCGACTTAGAAAGTGGTTCCAAAATCGATTTACAGACTCAGCAAATCAAAAAAGAATACGTTCAAAAGATGTCAGAATTCATACAAGAATTGAAGTTAACCTGTGCAAAATATAAAATTCGATACGTTCAAGCCGACATTAGAAAAAACTTTGAAAAGATTTTATCCACTTACTTAATTGAAACACAGAAGCTAAAGTCATAAGGCTATTTTTTGTTGAATTATTTTTGTCAAACATGTTTGTGTAATTAAAAATTGGGTTTATATTTGCACTCGCAATTAAGCACGGTCTGGTAGTTCAGTTGGTTAGAATACCTGCCTGTCACGCAGGGGGTCGCGAGTTCGAGTCTCGTCCA
>NZ_APLF01000018.1 GCF_000355905.1 Psychroflexus gondwanensis ACAM 44 | reverse complement strand
AAAAAAACCCCTAATAACTTTTTTCAAAGTTATTAGGGATTAAAAGTACGGGCGGAGTTCCGATAGCTATCGGAACGAACTCCACTCCTCTATTAAATTTTAAGCATAAAAAAGCTCCTCGGTTAAGAGAAGCTTTTTTTAAGTACGGGCGGAGAGACTCGAACTCTCACACCTCGCGGCACTAGATCCTAAGTCTAGCGTGTCTACCAATTCCACCACGCCCGCAATTATTTTTGGTGTTTCTAGCGTGTCTATCTCCCGACACTTCGGGGCCACCACACTCGCAATTGTTGAATCAATAATCGAGTCTACTTTTGCGAGTGCAAATATAAATAATATATACAACTTTCAAATCATGTTTCAAGAAAATAATTTATATTGTAAAAACCCTAAAAAAAACCTATGAATATTAAAAATTATATAGAAAAAAACCAACAAAGATTCATTGATGAGTTAGTGGAATTGCTCAAAATTCCTTCCGTTAGCGCTGACCCTAATTTTAAAAAAGAAGTTTTGATGACTGCTGACGCCGTAAAGATAAATTTGGAAGCTGCAGGATGTGATAAAGTTGAAATCTGTGAAACCCCAGGGAATCCTATAGTTTATGGAGAAAAAATTATAGACGAGTCCCTGCCTACGGTTCTAGTTTATGGCCATTACGACGTGCAACCACCAGATCCTCTTGAGTTATGGAACAGCCCTCCTTTTGATCCCGTTATCGAAAAAACGGAGATCCATCCTGAAGGGGCCATATTTGCTAGAGGAGCCTGCGATGATAAAGGCCAAATGTATATGCACGTAAAAGCGCTTGAAATCATGATTCAAAATGATGAATTGCCTTGCAACGTAAAATTTATGATTGAAGGCGAGGAAGAGGTAGGAAGTGTGAGCCTGGAATGGTTTCTAGAGCATAATCAAGAAAAGCTGGCCAACGATGTGATCTTGATTTCGGATACAGGAATGATTAGCAAAGAGGTTCCTTCCATCACCACAGGATTAAGGGGTTTGAGCTATGTTGAAGTGGAAGTCGAAAGTCCAAACCGTGATTTACACTCTGGACTTTACGGCGGAGCAGTGGCCAATCCAATCAATATTCTATCAAAAATGATTGCTTCTCTTCATGATGACAACAATCACATCACCATTCCTGGGTTTTATGATAAAGTAGAAGTGTTGAGCGAGCTAGAACGAGAAAAAATGGCGGAAGCACCCTTCGATCTTGAAGACTATAAAAATCATATCGGCATTACTGATGTTCACGGTGAAAAAGGGTACTCAACCAACGAGCGCAATTCCATTCGGCCTACTCTAGATGTCAATGGGATTTGGGGAGGCTATATTGGAGAAGGCGCCAAAACTGTAATTCCGAGTAAAGCCTTCGCCAAAATATCTATGCGATTGGTTCCCAATCAAGATTGGAGAGAAATCACAGACCTTTTCAAAACTCATTTCGAAAGCATCGCTCCAAAAAGCGTGAAGGTAAAAGTGACACCTCATCACGGTGGACAAGGCTATGTCACTCCTATAGACAGTATCGAGTATAAGGCTGCAGATCTTGCTTTCCACGATGTCTTTGGCAAAGCGGCTGTCCCACAACGAAGCGGCGGAAGCATTCCGATTGTTTCCTTATTTGAAAAGTATTTGCAAAGTAAAACCGTCTTAATGGGGTTTGGACTCAACTCCGATGCCATACATTCTCCAAATGAGCATTTTGGGATTTGGAATTACTTAAAAGGGATTGAAACCATTCCTTATTTCTACAAGCATTTTACTAAGTTGTATTTGGAAACAAATCACTAAACTTTTGGCGTTACCCTCCCCAATGGATTGGGGAGGGTCGGGCTATTCGTTACAAGCTATTTCAGTAAAAGCCAAAAAAATATAAACCTAGCCAGAGCTTCTCTTAGTCGCTTGGCTAAGCTTTATTTTTTAAAGGCTTTACTTTATAGGCTTTCCACTGCTATCCCTAACGCAAGCTCACGTTCTTCTTTGCCTGTAGGTTTTAAACTCTACTTATATTCATAATTGTATCAACTCGAGTTTAAGCTTGTTTAAAACTCTGAGCATTGCCTAAAAGATTTAGTTGAATCTAAACGCCGACTTCAGGAGAGACTTTAAACCCAGGACGCTACTTCAAAACGAGATAAGGCTAAAAGCTAACTGTCTAAAACCCTTAAAATCAGCAAGGGTAAAATCAAAAGAAATAGAAAACCCTCTTCTAAAGATTAAAAGAGGGCTGTTTTAAGTATTTTGTTTTTATCTATTTGTATTCCTTAACCGCCTCTACAAAAGCTTTGGCGTTCTCTACAGGAATATTGGGTAAAATACCATGTCCTAAATTCACAATGTACTTGTCTTTTCCAAACTCGTCGATCATTTCATGGACCATTCGTTTGATGTCTTTGGGAGGAGAAAACAATCTAGAAGGATCAAAATTTCCCTGTAATGTTATATTGCCACCGGATAAATATCTAGCGTTTCGACCAGAGCAGGTCCAGTCCACACCAAGAGCTGAAGCTCCAGATTTTGCCATAACATCCAAAGCAAACCAGCACCCTTTCCCAAAAGCAATTACAGGGATCATATCTTTTAAGGCATCTATAATCTGCTGGATATACGGCCAAGAAAATTCTTGATAATCTACTGGTGATAGCATTCCACCCCAAGAATCAAAAACTTGAACAGCGTCCACACCAGCTTCTACTTTTCCTTTGAGGTAAGCGATAGTCGTGTCTGTGATTTTTTGAAGGAGTTCGTGGGCCATTTGAGGTTCTGTAAAACAGAACTCTTTGGCCTTGTCAAAATTTTTGGAACCTTGTCCTTGTACGCAATAGCAGAAAATAGTCCAGGGAGAACCTGCAAAACCAATAAGAGGAACCTCATCGTTCAACTCTTTCTTGGTCATTTTTATCGCCTCATAGACGTATCCTAATTCTTCATAAACATCGGGGACAATCACTTGATCCAAACTCGTACGGTCTCGTATTGGGTTGGGAAGCCATGGCCCAAAATCAGGTTTCATTTGCACTTCTATATTCATCGCTTGCGGCACTACCAAAATATCGCTAAACAATATAGCGGCATCGGTCCCGACTTGGTGAATTGGCATCACTGTAATTTCTGTGGCGAGCTCTGGTGTTCTGCAGCGCGTAAAGAAATCATATTTGGCTTTCAGCTTCATAAAATCTGGAAGATAACGCCCCGCTTGTCTCATCATCCAAACTGGTGGTCTTTCAACGGTTTCTCCACGTAAAGCTTTTAAAAATAAATCGTTTTTTATCATTGATTTTGTATTGATAACCTATTGGAATTTAATTCAGCAAAAATAAAAAGCCTAAAGTAATTTGACCGCATCTTTTGCAAAATAACTTGCAATCATACTAGCTCCTGCTCTCTTAATGGCTGTGAGTTGTTCTAGCATAACGGCATCATGATCTAACCAGCCTTTGGCTGCAGCCGCTTTTAGCATTGCATACTCTCCACTCACTTGATAAACAGCCACAGGCACTTCCACTTCATTAGCTATATCTCTTACAATGTCCAGATAACAAAGCCCGGGTTTTACCATCACAATATCTGCCCCTTCATCGATATCTGAAAAGGTCTCTTTCAAAGCTTCACTTCTATTGGCAGGATCCATTTGATAGGTCTTCTTATCCTTAGGGATGTCTTTAACATCCACCGGAGCAGAATCTAGAGCATCTCTAAAAGGGCCATAAAAAGCAGAGGCAAACTTAGCTGAATAACTCATGATGCCGGTATCCGTAAAATGAGCCTCTTCCAAAACACTACGGATCTCTAAAATTCTACCATCCATCATATCACTAGGGGCCACAAAATCGGCTCCAGCTTGAGCATGGCTTAGGGCCATTTGAGCAAGAAAGGAATTGGTTCTATCGTTTACTATTTTCCCTTGATCGACAATACCGTCGTGTCCATAAATAGAATAGGGATCTAAAGCCACATCGGTCATGACCAACATTTCGGGAGCAGCATTCTTAACGGTCTTTATCGCTCGCTGCATCAACCCATCTGGGTTTGTGGCTTCTACACCACGGTTGTCTTTTAAAGCGTCTTCGACTTTTACAAAAAGCAAGACTGACTTCAGTCCCATTTGCCAAAGTTCTTTGACTTCCTTGGCAAGCAAATCCAAACTAAACCTATAATAATTAGGCATGGAACCTATTTCATCTTTTACGCCTTTTCCCTCAACTACAAATAAGGGGACAATAAAGTCAGTTGGACTTAAATGAGTTTCTCTTATCAGCGATCGTATAGAGTCGTTTTTTCTTAAGCGACGATGTCTTTGCAATGGAAACATAAAGGGTATTTATTTAAAATTTGCTTTGCGTTTGTTTAAAAAAGCCTTAGTGCCTTCCTTAAAATCATCAGTGCCAAAAGATTTTCCGAAATTTTCAATTTCTGTATCAAATCCATTTACACCATCTTTATAATTATCGTTCACAGCTTCAATAGCAGAAGAAATGGCTACCATAGAATTATTAAGGATTTTTCCGGCTAGTTTCTGAGCTAGTGGTAATAACTCTTCAATCGTCGTCACATGATTGACCAATCCATAGTCTTTTGCGGTATTGGCATCGATCATTCCTGCCGTCATAATCATTTCCATAGCTCTTCCTTTCCCAACTAATTGTGGTAAACGTTGAGTACCTCCATAACCAGGAATAACCCCTAGTGAAGTTTCTGGAAGTCCCAATCTTGCATTATCACTAGCCACTCTAAAATGGGCAGACATAGCCAACTCCAAGCCACCTCCTAAAGCAAAACCGTTGACAGCCGCAATAACTGGTTTTGGGAAATTGGCGATATAGTCGAACACTATCTCTTGGCCTTTTGCTGCTAGGTTCTTCCCTTCTTCTACAGAATATTCTGAAAATTCTGAAATATCCGCACCAGCGACAAAGGCTTTTTCTCCACTCCCAGTTAGAATAACCACATCTGCATCTTCATTGCTTAATAAAGCTTTGAAAGCCTGGTGTAACTCTTCAATAGTCTCACGGTTGAGTGCATTTAGTTTTTTAGGTCTATCAATTCGCACTATTGCAATGCGATCTTCAATATCAACTTGTAAATTTTCAAATGTCATGAGTATTGGATTTTGGTAGTTTAAGTGTAAAGATAGTGCCTTCCTCAAGTTTTGAGGTCAGTTTTATATCTCCTTTATAAGTTTCAATGATATTTTTAACCATTCCTAAGCCTAATCCCATTCCGCTAGATTTGGTTGTAAACCTTGGCTCGAAAATACGCTCTTGCATGTCTAGTGGAATTCCACTCCCGTTATCTTCAACACTTATCATCACGACATCATCTTCTGTGGAAATCTTCACTAATATGTTAGGATTTTCAAGATGTTCGGTAGCTTGGATAGCATTTTTCACTAAGTTGGTAATGATTCTTATCAATTGATTTCTGTCGAACTTAATTTGAATGTTCTCTTCCTCAGGTTCAAAATGGATGTGATTTTCATTAAAAATATCCAAGGCCAATCTTATAATTTCTACAGCATTGAGAGTTTCATTTTGTTGAGCAGGCATTTTTGCAAAGTCTGAAAAGGCATTAGCAATCGCACTCAGATTATCGATTTGTTGAATAATGGTTTTTGAAAATTCTTTAACACGGTCTTCAATTTCAGGATCCTCTGGATTGAAGTTTCTTTTAAAACTCTGCATGCTCAAGCGCATCGGCGTCAACGGGTTTTTAATCTCGTGAGCCACTTGCCTAGCCATTTGCCTCCAGGCTTCTTCCCTTTCTGTTTTAGCCAACTTTAAAGCGCTTACCTCAAGTTCATCTATCATTTCGTTATAAGCCTTGATTAAAGGTCTAATTTCATAACTGATTTCTTCTATAGAAATTTTGGGGTTCGGTTGGTCTAGACGTGTTTTTGTAATTTTTCGACTTACACTTTGCAAAGACCTGGTGATGTATTTGGATAAGAAGTAGGCTAGGACTATGGCAGATATAAGCATAATCAGATACACTTGAGAAAGAAGAATCAAAAATCCACGAAGTTCTTGTTCTAAAAAGCCGTCATCTTCAATATAAGGTAGATTCAAAATCCCTATTGGCTTGAAGTAGTTATCTAAAATATAAGTGTAGGACGATTGATAATTTTGATCATTGATTTTGAAATTATCAACGTATTTTTTTTCAGCAGAATTTTCGAGAGATTCTACTTTTTCGGGCTCCATTCTCGTTTGTACAGAATCCATATAAAACGTCGCAAACGAAGATTTCAAAAGGTACCCATCGAGGTCGTAGATATTGATTTCAGTATTGTGAATATCTTGAATCTCGTAGATTTTTTCTTTGAAAATAAGGGATAGATTTTCAGTATCTACTGGATAAGTTGTTGTTCTTAGGACGTAGTTGATATTGGCCCGAATCGCGTTTTCTTTACGGTTGAGTTTTTCGCGATGTAACTCTTTAGCCTCTTGTGTAAACTGATAGACGGTTACCCCTGCAATAAGTATGGAAGCCGCGACGACCAGAGCAATCATAGAAATAAAAATCCGAGTCCGTAAAGATTTTTTATAGTTGAACATCAGGCTGAGGGTTTTCGGTTTCTAATTCGCTTATAGAGTTTAACCCCTAACATAATTATAACGCCTAGACCAATAAGACCTGCCAATCCCCATATCCAACTGATGGAGTTTTTTAAGATCACTAGAAAAACAATAGCAAACAAGATAAGAGTGGGTCCTTCATTCCACAGTCGCATTCCATTAGAAGTCCAGCGGATATCATCGTTTTGAAACTGTTTAAAGATAAAATGGTTTTTGATGTGGTAAGCAAACAATAGAAAAACAAAGGCAAGCTTCACGTGCATCCATCCTTGTTCTAGCCATCCTGGCACAAGAATTAAAAGCCAAACGGCAAAGATAGTGGACAATACAGCCGAAGGCCAAGTAATGATATACCATAAGCGTTTTGCCATGATCTTGAGCTGGTCACTTAAGATATCTCTATCTGGCTGAGGCTTTTGCCGGGCTTCGATGTGATATATAAACAAACGGGGGACATAAAACAATCCCGCAAACCAAGTGATTACGAAAATGAGATGAAGAGATTTGATGTAATTATATTCCACAGCGCTAATCAATTAGTTTAGACTTCAAAGATAAACAATGCAACTTGAACACTTAACATTCCGTTGGTGTGTTAAGTCGCCTTTATGTCTTGAGTTGACTTTTCATCGACCATCAAAGTCGTTTTTACCTCTTTTCTCAAAAAGTAACCAGTGATGATGGTGGAAAGAATATCGGCTAAGGGGAAGGAAATCCAAACCCCAAACTCACCGTAAAATTGAGGTAGAATCAAAATCAAAGGAATAAAAATAAATCCCTGCCTGGACAGCGTGAGTAACAAAGCAGGAACGGCTTTCCCTATAGCTTGAAAATAGGCAGAACCTATCAATTGCAAAGCAATAATAGGAACAGCAGCAAAAACCCAACGCATAGCACTTGGGGTATCCCTAATCACTTGAGGATCTTGAGTAAATACCGATACAATGGTTTCCGGAAAAATCATAATCAGAGCAAAAACGATTAAAGCCACAGCCGAAGCATAGCCAATAGCTTTATTTATAGTTTCTCTCAATCTACTATATTCTTCAGCGCCGTAGTTATAACTTGCAATAGGTAGAAAACCCTGGGTAACCCCTAGAACAGGGAACAGTGCAAACATGAGCATTCTTGAGATAATCGCATAAGTAGCCACTGAAGATTCTCCACCCAAATCGAATAAAATATTATTTAAAAGAAGGTAAGTCACACTCACAACCGCCTGTCTAGAAAGGGTCACAAAGCCTAAAGCACCAATTTCTTTCAAAATTTTAAAATCAAAGCCAAAGTCGGAAAAACGAATCTTTAATTCTGAATGTTTGGAAAGAAAAAACCATAAGATATAAGACAAACATAGGATATACGATCCAGTAGTTGCCCAAGCGGCACCAAGCATTCCATAATCTAAAATATTGATGAAAACATAGTCCATAATAAGATTACCCACCGATGGAATAATCATCGCCACCATGGCAAACTTAGGCTTACCTTCTGCTCTAATAACCGAATTCCCCATCATGGCAAGTGCCAATACTGGAACCCCGTAAAGCACAACTCTGTAGTAGATTTTTGCAGGATCAAAAATATCGCCTTTCCCCCCAAAAGCAGGAATCAATTGATCGATAAAGGTTAAACCAACCACCACCATGGTAATGGTGACCAGTAAGGTGATCGTGATTTGATTTCCAAAGGTCTTCAGCGCCTTCTTATCGTTATTGGCACCTAAGGCTCGGGAGATAATAGACGAGCCACCAATACCAATAGCCATACCCAAAGCCGCAATGAAGAAAGACACTGGGAGGACCACATTAATAGCCGCAATCCCAATAGAACCAATCCAGTTTCCTACAAAAATGGTGTCAACCAAAATATTAAGAGACATCACCAAAATTCCTATAGAAGCTGGTACTGCTTGTTTAATAAGCAGCGAACCAATAGGTTTAGTTCCAAATTCTTCGGAGTTGACTTTAGACATTTACGATACTTTAGCCTCTTTATTTTGATGAGCCCATTCGTCTATCCATCGGCTAAGGGTTTTTACCCAATCTTCTCGGTCGTTCAGACAGGGGATAAACATAAAGTCGTCGCCACCAGATTCTTCAAAAATCTCACGGGCTTCCATATTGATTTCCTCTAAAGTCTCTAAACAATCTGACACAAAAGCGGGCGATACTACTGCCAATTTTTTGGTGCCTTCAAGTCCGAGTTTTTCTACAGTTCTATCGGTATAAGGCTTCAACCATGGGTCGAATCCTAATCGAGATTGAAACGAAGTACTATAAGTGCCTTCTTTCAAGTTCAACATTTTAGCAACCAATCTTGTGGTTTCAAAACATTGATGTCTATAGCAAAACTGGTGTGCTTTGGAAGGTGTTTGACAGCATGAGCCATCTACCTTGCAATGAGAATTGGTAATATCGCTTTTTCGGATGTGGCGTTCTGGAATACCGTGGTAACTAAAAAGCAAGTGATCGTAATCAAAGTCGTCTAGTTTTTCTCCAATACTTCTTGACAGCACCGTTGTATAATCTGGATGATTATAAAATGGAGGCAAAGTTGTAAAACTCATATTAGGAAAATGTTCCTGTCGCAATTCCTCCGCCAACACGATAATCGTTTCTGTAGTCGCCATCGCAAACTGAGGATAAAGTGGCATCAGCAAAACTTCGTCTACGCCTTTATCATGCAACTCTTGTAAACCCGATTGAATGTTAGGTTGACCATAACGCATGGATAGCGCAATGGGGATACTAGTTTGCTCGTCTACACCACTTCGTAGGCGCTTGGATAAGACAATAAGAGGAGACCCCTCATCCCACCAAATTTTGGAATAAGCCTCCGCTGATTTTTTGGGTCTTGTGTTGAGAACAATCCCCTTTACAAGGATAGTTCTAAAGAACTTTGGCACGTCAATGACGCGTTCATCCATCAAAAACTCACCTAAATATGTTTTTACATCTTTGGGGTCTGTAGACTTGGGAGACCCGAGATTAACCATTAATACTCCTTTCATAATTTCAATTTGAACTCATTATAATCCTAAAGCTTCAAAATTAAGCGGAATGATTTTAACAAAAGCTAATTTTGATAGAATGTTGTGATAGGTGTAGAAGAAAGTATGATAGCCGTTTAAAAAATAATAAGAAGAGGTTCAAAATGGAATATATATTTACAGTTTTTTAACCACTTATCAGTGTCACTATCTTTACATACCTATGTTGTGCCTCAATTTGTCATTTCAAATTCATTTTGGAATCTAATTTACAAAATTTATTGAGCTTTTTAGAAGATGAAACAATCCCGAGACTTCGGAACAGCATGACAATTGTTGTGTTTTATAATTTCTGACTCAAGTTTCGCTAAATCAGTGATCAAAATTCAACTTGGAACAACTCAACTAATTAGCGGCTAGATTTAAGACCTTTTAGTTTAATTCATTTAAAAAGAGTACAACCTCATCACTCCCTTCAAAAACTTTTACCAACTTATTGTCTTTATCGTATAAATAAGAAGTGGGGAATGGGCCAACAAAAAAAGCATCGGCAAACTTATAATCATCGTCTCTTAAGATTTGAGTGTTGGTTAGGCTTTGAATATTTGGAGCGTATTGTTCGAAAAACTTATTAGTTTCTTCTTCCGTATTAGCAGAAACAGGGTATAATTTAACCTTCGCATTTTTGATTTGCTCAGATTTAAGATTCAATAATTTGAAGGCTGTTTTACAGTGCCCGCAGGTAGGGTTGAAATAGACAAAATAGCTATAGGTTTCTTTTTTGATATCATTTTGGTTGAATGTATTCCCATCTAGAGTGAATATTTCAAACTCAGGTAATGATTCTGGATAATCTTGTGCAAAACTAACTTGAGTGATAATTAAACTTAAAAAAAGAATTATAGGTTTCATGGTATATAAATTAAAGTTCTAAATATGAATTATGTAGCTAGATCTACGCCGTTCCTAGTGCAGCTTTTTTATTTGCTTTTGCATAAGTCGGGTTTGCATTCCTTCTCCTCGAATTTTCCTCAAACTTATATATTTTTTAGTTAGGATCTTTTAGATTTCAAAAAAACTTATTTCTGCTTTTATCTCCCGCTTAGCATCTCGACTCTAAGTTATGTACCGTTTCTAAAAGGTTGCCACTTAAAGTTTCTTTTTAAATTTGGTTTTGATTGGTGTCCACTACCAACTTCATTATCAATTATACTTATGTTTGTAGACATGTCAAAATCACAAGACATTTCGCTATTCACCAATTGGTTTGCTTCCAAAAGCTGGATACCTTTTGACTTCCAAACAGATACTTGGCAAGCTTATGCTGAAGGTAAGCATGGTTTATTAAATGCGCCTACAGGTAGTGGTAAAACCTATGCATTATGGGTGCCTATCTTGGTCGAAATCTTAAAGCTAAATCAGAATAAAACTCGAAAATCTTCCAGTTTAAAAGCCGTATGGATCACACCATTGCGAGCCTTATCGGTAGAGATAAAGCAAGCTGCAGAACAATTAATCTCAGATCTTGACCTCGACATTACTATTGGAATAAGAACTGGAGATACAACTCAAAGTGAACGCGCAAAACAAAAGCGAAAAATGCCAGATCTTCTGGTGACCACGCCAGAAAGCTTACAACTGCTTCTCGCTTCCAAAAACTACCCCAAGACGTTTCAAGATTGCCAGGCGGTAGTTGTTGATGAATGGCATGAGCTCTTGGGAACCAAACGCGGAGTGCAAATGGAATTGGCACTTTCTCGACTTAAAACTATCAATTCCAAATTAAGGGTATGGGGAATTTCCGCTACCATAGGTAACCTAGAGCAAGCCCGAGAAGTGTTACTGGGTGTGGATCCAAAAGTCTTAAAAAATTCAACACTCATCAAAGCCGATCTTCAAAAGAATATAGAAGTCAAGAGTATTATCCCCGAGACTATGGATAAGTTTCCCTGGCGAGGACACTTGGGACTCCATCTTCTAGAAGAGATCATTCCCATTATTAAAGCTTCCAAAACAACTCTTCTTTTTACCAATACCCGCTCACAGTGTGAAATTTGGTTTCAAAAAATCCTGGAAAAGCATCCAGAATTTGCCGGCGAGTTGGCCATGCATCACGGGAGTATCAATAAAGACACTCGCCTTTGGGTAGAACAAGCCATACGAAATGAAAGTCTGAAAGCGGTGGTCTGCACTTCTAGCCTCGATCTTGGCGTTGACTTTGCGCCAGTAGAAACCATTATACAAATTGGCGGACCAAAGGGTGTTGCCAGATTTCTACAACGCGCAGGAAGGAGTGGTCACCAACCCGGCAAGACGAGTGTGATTTATTTTTTACCAACACATGCCATCGAATTGATAGAAGCCTCTGCCCTTAAAAAAGCTGTAGAATCCAAAACCGTAGAAGATCGCTTGCCTTACCTCAACAGTTTTGATGTGTTGGTCCAGTACTTAACCACTCTAGCAGTGTCGGATGGATTTTATCCTGAAGCTATTTTGCCTGAAATACAATCGACATTTTGTTTCCAAACCCTCACTGGAGACCAATGGTCTTGGGCACTCAATTTCATTACTAAAGGAGGTGAAGCTTTAAAAACTTATGACGAATATCGAAAAGTAGAAATTGAAGAGGATGGCTTGTTTAAAGTAAATCGCAAAGGAATTGCCATGCGACATCGACTTCAAATTGGAACCATCGTAAGTGACGCTGTTCTCACGGTAAAATATATAACTGGTGGCTTTATTGGCTCTATTGAAGAGTGGTTTATCTCCAAATTAAAACCTGGTGATGTTTTTACTTTTGCTGGCAGAAACCTAGAGCTGGTCCGTATTAAACAAATGCAAGTCCTGGTAAGGAAATCCAAATCTAAAACCTCTAAAGTGCCCAGCTGGATGGGAGGTAGACTCACACTTACTTCACAAATGAGTGAATTGTTGAGAGAAGAACTTTATAATCAAGATGCTGAAGATAAAAGCCCTGAACTGGTGGCTTTGGAACCTATTTTTGAACGTCAACGCTTAGAATCTATCGTCCCTAGACCCAACGAATTTTTGATTGAAACTTTTAAAACCCGAGACGGCTTTCATCATATTTTTTATCCCTTCGAAGGTCGCTTTGTTCATGAAGCTATGGGGAGTTTGTTGGCATATCGCATCAGTTTATTATCCCCTATTTCATTTTCGTTGGCCTTTAACGATTATGGGTTTGAGCTTTTATCCGATCAGCCTGTCGACATGCAAGAGGTATTGGATAATAATTTGTTTACTGCAGATTATCTTCTAGAGGATTTGTCCAAAAGTCTAAATGCCACTGAAATGGCCAGGAGAAAATTTAGAGATATCGCCGTTATTTCTGGTTTGGTATTTACAGGTTATCCTAACAAACTGATAAAAAACAAGCACTTACAATCCAGCTCTCAATTAATTTTTGATGTCTTTAAAGACTATGATGCTGATAACCCACTTTACCAACAGGCGTTTACAGAAACCTTTGAGCACTCCCTGGAACAAGGACGTTTACAAAAAGCGCTGGAACGTATTGCCACACAAGATATCGTCTGGAAATCCTGCCAGAAACCTACACCCTTTTCCTTCCCTATTATTACAGACCGCTTAAGGGAAAAATTGTCTTCTGAAAAATTAAACGATAGAATTCAAAAAATGATAAAGAAGCTTCAAAAGTAGAAGGTGAGAGATGAGAGGTGAGTGGTGAGAGGTGAGAGGTGAGTGGTGAGAGGTGAGTGGTGAGAGGTGAGAGGTGAGTGGGGAGTGGGGAGAGGTGAGGTGAGAGGTGAGTGGTGAGTGGTGAGTGGTGAGTGGTGAGAGGTGAGAGGTGAGGTGAGTGGTGAGTGGTGAGTGGTGAGATGAGTGGTGAGTGGTGAGTGGTGAGTGGTGAGTTAAATAAGTAATCGTATAGTCGTTTTCTGTTTATCGTTGACTGTTTTCCGTTTAACGTAGGATAAAGTGAGACCACAAGACGCCTGTCACTTCGAGTGTCTCGATGACTCATCGGGATGTAGCGAGAAGTGTTTAAAAGTGAGAAATATCAACCGGTTCTCGATACAATTTTACTGCGTAATACTCCATAAAACCACTCGAACTGACAAGTATAGCATTATAAATTAATCGAGAAGTGTTTAAAAGTGAGAAATATCAACCGGTTCTCGATACAATTTTACTGCGTAACACTCCATAAAATCACTCGAACTGACAAGTATAGCATTATAAATTTAATTTAGTATTAGAACTTTACAACCGAGGCCCTGAATAAAGTGAGACCACAAGACGCCTGTCACTTCGAGTGTCTCGATGACTCATCGGGATGTAGCGAGAAGTGTTTAAAAGTGATAAAAAAACCGGTTCTCGATACAATTTTACTGCGTAATACTCCATAAAATCACTCGAACTGACAATTATAGCATTATTTAACTCCTCTATTAGACAAGATCTTTATCTATTGACTAGCCTACAGTCCTCGATCTATAGACACAGCTTACAAAACAGAGCTTATGACTTTTTGCATATCATTTTTCTTTATTCTCGGGTGTAAATTAAAAGTAAGTTTTATCAATCTTCTACGCCGACTTTACTCGAAACTCTACAACCAAGGCGCTGGATAAAGTGAACGTTAACACCGAAACTGAATATCGCTAAACAGCTAAACTAGCAGCAGTAAATTCAGCATAAATTATAAAAATACAACCCTTTCTGCTTCCAATTCTTCCTTCTGCTGATTGAATTTGTCTTGGTCCAAGGCCTTCGTTGCTTTTTCTAAAACTCTTACTTGAAAGCCTTCGGTGAGGGCATCTTTGATCGTGAAATACACGCAAATATCGCCAGCCAATCCACAGATATCTATGGTTTTACAGCCTTTGTCTTTGAGATATCCTGTAAGACCAGTGGATTTTGTATGATGGTTATCGTAAAAAGCGCTGTAGCTATCAATTTTGGGATCGGTCCCTTTCCGAAAAATTGCTTCGATGCAGTTGGTTCTCATATTGGGATGAAATTCTGCACCTTTATCCCCTTGTACACAATGGTCTGGCCATAAGGTTTGCCGA
This sequence comes from Psychroflexus gondwanensis ACAM 44, assembly GCF_000355905.1. GTDB lineage: Bacteria > Bacteroidota > Bacteroidia > Flavobacteriales > Flavobacteriaceae > Psychroflexus > Psychroflexus gondwanensis. Next base: position 105,984 of record NZ_APLF01000018.1, on the reverse strand, counting down.
TAGGCATCGATATCTTTTTTTTGAAACGGCTTATAATTGTCGTGATTGGAGGCAAAACTTATATGGTGTTGTGGGTGCCAATCTTGAGTTGCTACAACCAAGTCGTATTGGGGCTGAACCAAATTGATATGAGATACGATTTGATCTCCGTTTTCGACCGCCAAGCCTCCACTTGGCATAAAATCGAGCTGAGCATCGACGATAAGTAAGGTTTTCATGAGTTTTTATTTTTATAGTGATTTCTCAATTGATCTCGCTCTTCCAAAAGTTGATCGGATATTCCGATTTTGTAGATGTGTGGATTTTGGAATCTTTGGAATTCCTCAGTAAATTCAGCAAGTCGCTTTCTGGAATAGGTCTTAATTTCTGTAAGAGTTTTAGGTGCATGTAGGCGCTTTCCATTCTCCATGACAGGATGCAACAAAGCTTCTGAACTGCAATTGTTGAAGGTGATAGATTTGGAATGATCGAAAGGATGATTCATGTGATGTGCCTCTGTCTCTTCTCTTAAGGTGACAGCATCTGCTCCTTCAAGTTCTCCTTTAGAATTTCTTATTCTATAAACTTGCTTTTTGTGCGGCATCGTCAATTTTGCCAAGTTCTCCGAAAGCTTTATCCTGGGTTTGCCATTAGCGAAGGCAAGCTTGTAAACTCCATCTAAAGCAGCATCGGGATCTCCTATAACGAGATTGGTCCCCACGCCAAAAACATCGATCGGTCCTTTTTGTTCTTTTAAACTTTTGATCACGTACTCATCTAGTTGGTTGGATACGGCAATCTTTACCTCATGAAGTCCAGCCTCATCTAAAGCTTTTCTGCATTTTTTGGCGAGATAGGACAAGTCTCCACTGTCTAGACGAATACCTTTAAGGCTTTCGCCCCTGGATTCCATTTCCTCACCAACTGTGATAGCGTTGGGTAGCCCACTTTTTAGCGTATCGTAAGTGTCGATGAGTAATACGGTGGTGTTGGGATGGCTTTGGGCAAAATCCCGAAAGGCGGTTAATTCATCATCGTAACTTTGGACAAAGGAATGGGCCATGGTCCCAGAAATAGGGATATTAAAATCCTTACCTGCAACCACATTACTTGTGGCCTCAAAGCCTCCTATAAATGCCGCTCGTGACGCATAATAGGAACCTGTACCTTGGGCTCTCCGCATTCCAAAATCTATAAGTGTGGCTTCTCCAGCAGACTTTCTTATTCGACTTGCCTTGGTAGCAATAAGCGTTTGAAAGTTGAGTATATTGAGTAAAAGGGTTTCTACAAGCTGGGCCTCGACCATATTTCCTTCCACTTGAAGGACTGGTCGGGTTGGAAACACAATATCACCTTCGCTGGTGCTGGTGAGAGTTCCTTTAAATTTAAAGTCTTTGAGGTACTTAATAAATTCAGGATCTAAACCTTGAGCTTTTAAATAATCTAAGTCTGACGTTGAAAACTGAAAATCTTCTAGAATTTCTAACACCGTCTCTAAACCCGCAAAGATGGCATAGCCGCCCTCAAAAGGAAGTTTTCTAAAAAAATAGTCGAAAATGGCTTTGTGTTTGTGTTTGCCTTTTTGGAAGTAAACTTGTGCCATACTTATTTGGTACAAATCTGTATAGGTCGCTGTGAAATTCTGCATGGCACTTAAGTTTCTTCAAATTTAAGGATTGAAGACGTCGCAAACTCAAGAGTGGTTATAAATAATTGCTAAAACAGATGGGGTTATTGCTCTTTGGGTTGGGTGGGGACTTCAAAACAAATACGTGTTCCTTTTCCTACTTCAGAGAAATCTACCCAAATCCTCCCTCCATTTTCTTCAATAAATGTTTTGCACAATACTGAGCCGACTCCTTTCCCTTCTTCTTTATTGGTGCCTAAAGAAGAAGTAATAGAACTATTACTGAACAAATGCTTAGCCACTTCACTTGTCATCCCTACTCCTGTATCTTGGATACAAATTCTATCAAATTTTTCGAAATGTGTTGCTGAAATTGAAATCTTATCTTCAGCATTACAAAATTTTATAGCATTGGAAATTAAGTTTCTTACCACTAATTTTAAGGTATTGACGTCTACATAAATTTTGAAATCCTCGGTTACCTTATTTTCAAATTGGATATTTTTCTCTCTCAAGGGAGAATAAAACAAATCGTAGAGACTGTTGACTTCTGGATTTAAAAGAAATGTGGATTTTTCAACCTGTGCCTCATTTAAGGTTTCACTTGCCCAATTGAGTAGGTTATCAATAAGCAATCGAGTGGAACTTATATTTTTATTTACCTCCGGAAGCCAGTCTTTAAATTCTTCGTCAGAAATTTGTTGTGCTGCATACATATCAAATATTTGACTCAGACTATTAACGGGGCTTCTGAGGTCGTGAGAGATAATCGAAAACAGTTTATTTTTCTGAAGATTGGACTCCTTCAATTTCAGGTTTTTAAGTTCAATCTCATTATTCTTTTGATTGAGAAGAACATTGGCTTTAGTCTTATTTTTTCTAATTTTAAGTAGTAATATTATAACTATAATTAGAGCTAAAAAAGCAAAAGCCAAGACTAAAATTAAGGTTTCTCTTCGGTTAACTTTTGCTTCATTTTCTAATTGTTGATTTTGCTTTTCTAGTTCAAGTTGCTCTTTGAGGCTTTTGAATCCTAACTCTGCTTCAAGTATACCAAGAGCCTTACTTTTTTCATCATCGAACAAGCTATCTTTTAGCTTATTAAATACTTCAAGATACTTTAGAGCATCTTCAGGTTTGCCGCCTGATTTGGAAATGTTGTAGAGAAGTTCTGCAGCCGAAGATTCTTCTGGTAATGCTTTAATTTCTTTGGATATTGAAAAAGCTTTCGAAGCATAATAATAAGCAGAGTCAAGTTTATTTTCCTTTAAGTAAACTTCCCCAAGCCCGTTGTAAATAAACAAACTAGAATATTGATCTTCTATTTCTTCAGCAATAGATCTAGCCTCTTCATAATAGGCCTTTGCTTTTGGTAAATTATTAAGCTTAAGGTGATTGTATGCAATGTTGAATAAATTATTCACAATATAAACTTTGCTTCCTTGCTCTCTAAATATAGTTAAAGAGGAGTCTAAGGATTTGAGTGCAAACTCATATTCTTTTTGATTGGTCTGAATTATCGATAGATTAATTAATAAACTGGCGTAAGTAGATTCGTCTAAATCCTTAATTATTGATATAGCTCGTTTATATAAAGTGCCGGCTTTGTCATCATCGTTGATGTCGAGATAAGCATTAGCAAGATTGTTGAGAATAATGCCTTGTAGACGAGGATTATTCATTCTCTCGGCAGAAACTAAAGCATTCTCAAAATTAGTTATAGACTCTAGGTAGTTTCCTTGCTTTCTAGAAATGTTTGCAAGATTGTTGTACATTCCACAGATAAGCCTTTCATTATCCAGCTGTTTAAAGAGCTCAAGACTTTCCGTTAGCTTTTGGATAGCCTCATCAAAATCTCCTTTTTTCTCTGCAATTAGTCCTTCTCCACTAAGAATACTTGCTTTAGAATTCAGGTCATTTAATTTACTATTGAATTTTTTAGCTTTCTGAAAGGTTTCCAGAGCTTTATCAAAATCGCCCTGATTTTGATAAATATTACCGTTGTTTATTAAATTATCTATAACGCCTTGTTGGTTATCTGCTTTTTGATGAAAGTTTATCGATAAACTAAACTTTTCTAAAGCTTTTTTGCTGTCTCCTTGATTTTTTAAGAGCACTCCATAGCTTTGGTAGGCTTTTGCTAGTTCTAAATCGTCTTTTATTTCTTTAAACAATTGAACAGCTTTCTCAATTTTATTTATGCTTTCAACTTGATTCCCCGCGTAGAAATAATAAATAGATTGATTTTTTAGAGCTAAGCCTTTTCCTTTAGGGAAGTTGATTTCAGCGGATAAATTAAGGGCTTTTTGAGAATATGGAAGAATACTATCATAGCTTATGTATATGAATTCTGTAGCTATTTGATTTAAAATAGAGACTCTAATAGTGTCCACTTTAGTGTAGGATAATGTTGTTTTTAAGCTATCGATCTTTGGATTGCTAGCTAAAGACTGTAGGCTGAAAAACAGATAAAAAAGGGCTGGAATTATGAATTTCATTGACTATATTGGTTGAGGCAATATAGTTTTTTTATAAAAATTAGTATTCAATTAACAGGCTTTTATTTTTTGTATTATCGACAAATAAAATTTATGATTCAAAAGCGTGTAAGCCTATTGTCAAAGTAGCTTATACATCAGACATAATTTTAAATTTGCATGCTAAACCAATTCAATGAAAAAAGAAATCCTCATCATAAGTAATTATTTCCCACCCGAATCGGGTGCAGCCTCTAATAGAATCTATTCTTTAGCAAAAAAATTGTCAGATAATAGTTATGATGTTAGTGTCATTTGTCCTCTTCCAAACTATCCTGAGGGAAGAGTTTATGACGACTATAGAGGGCTATTTAGTAAAAAAGAATTTATTGGAAATATAGTGATTAAAAGACTATTTATTTATGCTAGTAATTCTTCTAATAAATTTTTAAGGCTTTTATCTTCATTAAGTTTTGCTATTGTACTATTTCAATATATCCTCTTCAATAACGTTCCAAAAAAAGTAATCATCCAAGGTTCACCTTTAATTGTAGGTTTCATCGCTGTTTTGAGCTGCAGAATCAAAAGTAGAAAGATTATACTTAATGTATCAGACTTGTGGCCACTGGCAGGTTTGGAAATGGGAATTTTAAATAAAGGATTTTACTATAATATCTTATTAACCCTAGAGACTTATATCTATAAAAATTCAGATATAATTGTAGGACAATCAAATGAAATTCTTAACCATGTAAGCAATACGATTTCAATTAAGAACAAAATCCTTTTTCTTTATAGAAACTTTCCCGATTTTGAAGCTCTTTCCGTAAAGAAAAAGAATAATAAAAATTATAAAATAGTTTATGCAGGTCTTTTAGGACTCGCCCAAGGTATTGAGTCTATTTGCAATGAAATAGATTTCCCTAAAGACACCGAGTTTCACATTTATGGTAACGGACCGAAGGAGTCTGAGATTGATAAAATTTGTAAGAGTAAAAGTCAAATTTTTTATCATGGTAGCTTAAAAAGAGAAAAACTACACAGTGTACTTCAAGACTATGATGCTACCCTTATCCCATTAAAAAACAGAATATATGGATCTGTGCCCTCTAAAATATTTGAATATTCTAAGTTAGGACTGCCAATAATATATTTTTCTGATGGTGAAGGTGCTGAATTAGTTTCTAATTTAAACTTGGGGATTTCAATTCGAAAAGCGAATTATAAAGAACTTCAAAGAGTTATAGAACAAATAAATAATGGTGATGTAAAGCTGCCTTCAAAACAAAAAGTTTTAAATATTAGTTTTAGGGAATTTGATTTAGAAAAACAATTTGAAAATTTTGAAAATCAAGTATTATCTCATCAGTAAGCTTTTTTTTCACCTTTAATAGCATTCAAAACCGTTTGGATCACGATTTTTATATCTAGCAATAAAGACCAGTTTTCTAGATAAAAAATATCGTATTTCACTCTATTGATGATATCTTGGTCGGTTTCAACCTCACCTCTATAACCGCTCACCTGAGCTAAGCCTGTGATCCCAGGCTTAATAAAGTGTCTAACCATAAATTTGTCTACATTTTCAGCATACATATGCGTATGACTTACCATGTGGGGACGTGGGCCCACCACACTCATGTCTCCCAGCAGAACGTTGTAAAATTGGGGCAATTCGTCAAAACTGGTCTTACGTAATAAGCGACCTACATTGGTAATGCGCTTGTCGTTTTTACTTACCTGGTGCAAATCAGCTTCAGGATTAGGCTTCATGGACCTAAATTTAAAGCAATAAAATTCTTTATAGTCTAGTCCGTTTCTCTTCTGTTTAAAAAATACAGCTCCTTTACTTTCCATTTTTATGATGATAGCTAACAAAGGAGTTAGCCAAGATAGAATAAAAACAAGAACCAATAAGCTGATGATAATGTCAATAAAACGCTTCAAAAATTTGTTGAGCGGATCGTCAAAAGGAATTTGTCTTAAAGATAAGATAGGTAAAAATCCATAATACTCATAGTTGAGCTTTCTGGAATAGATGTCTTTATTGTCTGGTAAAAACTTGAGGACTTTAAGGTTATTGTCTGCAAAATTTACAATTTGATTGAGTTGAATATTGTCAACTTCGGCCATCGAACAATAGATTTCATCAACTTTATTTTTTAGGATATAGTCATAAATATCGGTCAGCTGCATATTTGAGTCGGTCAAATTAAACACTTTTAAGCATTTGTAACCGTATTCTGGAGTTTTTTCAAAGAATTCCTTAAGTTGCTTTGTTTTAGGTGAATCTCCAATAATAACAGTAATTCTATAATTACCTCCTAAGTCTTTTCGGTAATATTTTAAGAAGTAGTGAAGCGAAAGCTTAATAAAAAAAATAAGACCAAATGATTTTGCCAAATAAAGAAAAATCCTATTTGACTCTCGCCCATATTCAAAATAATAGCCGAAAAAAGCAAAAACGATTAAAGCAAAAATAATCCCTTGTAAAAAAGTAAGCGAAACCAATTTAGTGACTTTAGTATACCTATAGATCTCGTAGAAATTGGATTTAATAGAAAGCAAAATCCAAGTGATTATGATATAAGAAAAAAATGTAGCGTTAACAATCGGATCTAAATCAAACTGAGCTGCGAAAAAAAGAAGCACTACTATATCTATAAAGTAAGATGCAGGTCTTATATAATTTGAATATCGTCCTGATTTACTTGCCATTTATTTCCTGTTATGAGAGGTGAAATCTTTATGTTCATTCTTTTTCAACTCGTCCTCACTTAAAGATTTGAAGTAATCATATGTAAGACGCATCCCTTCTTTCCTATCTACTTTTGGCTCCCAGCCCAAAATGGCTTTAGCTTTAGTAATATCAGGTTGACGCTGCATTGGATCGTCTTTTGGCAAAGGTTTAAAGATTATTTTCTGTTGAGTTCCTGTTAGTTTAATAATTTCTTGAACAAAGTCTAGAATTGAAATTTCATAAGGATTTCCAATATTTACAGGCTCTGCATAATCGCTCATCAATAAACTATAAATTCCTTCTATTTGGTCATCTACATAACAGAAAGAACGGGTCTGAGAGCCATCTCCAAAGACAGTAAGATCTTCTCCCCGTAGAGCTTGACCAATAAAGGCAGGAATAACTCTACCATCATTTAAACGCATACGAGGACCGTAAGTATTGAATATACGAACAATTCTAGTTTCCAAACCATGGAACCTGTGATAGGCCATGGTCATAGATTCTTGAAACCGTTTCGCTTCATCATAAACGCCTCTAGGTCCTATGGTATTTACATTTCCATAATACTCCTCAGTTTGAGGGTGGACAAGAGGATCACCATACACTTCACTAGTGGAAGCAATCAAAAGTCTAGCTCCTTTAGCTTTAGCTAAACCTAACAAATTATGGGTTCCTAGTGAACCCACTTTAAGGGTTTGGATAGGGATTTTTAAATAATCGATAGGACTCGCTGGAGAGGCAAAATGAAGAATATAATCCAAATCTCCAGGAACATGGACAAATTTACTTACATCATGATGATAAAATTCGAAGGTGTCAAGTTTAAAAAGGTGTTCTATGTTCTTTAGATCACCAGTGATAAGATTGTCCATGCCAATAACCTTAAAACCTTCCTTTATAAACTTATCGCAGAGGTGTGATCCTAAGAATCCTGCAGCCCCTGTTATTAAAACTTTTTTCATGTTATCTATTATTAATTTCTGCTAATGATGCAAAAGGAATGACTTCTACACCATGACTTCTTTTTTGGTACTGGCTTCCTCCGTATATAACCCTGCCCCCAGTTAAGCCAGTTAAATTATTCCAATAGTCTAAGCCTTTAAAATAATCTTTGGTAATTGTTTCGCCCGATTTTATTTCAATAGGGATCAACTCATCAAAATTATCTATTATAATATCAATTTCATTGCCCTTACTATTTCTCCAAAAGTACAAGTTATTTAACTTTCCTTTATTCAATCTTTGTTTTAATAGTTCGACGATCACCATATTTTCAAATAAACTTCCTTTGAAAGGGTGAAACTCTAGTTGTTCTGCTTTTTGCACGCCCAATAACGCACTCGCTAGACCTACATCATAAAAGTATAATTTCGGCATTTTAACCACTCGTTTATTGAAATTTTTATGATGAGGTTGTAACCTGAATATAATAAAACTTGCTTCTAATACTCCTATCCAGGATTCAATTGTTTTACTATCGACTCCTGTTTCCATTGCCAAAGTATTTTTATTTAACAGTTGCCCCACTCTGCCTGCACATAATTTCAAAAATTTTTCAAAAACAACAAGATTTTCAATACTTCGCAATTGCCTTACATCTCTCTCTATGTAAGTACTAATATAATTTGATAACCATTTTTGAATTTCAAATGGTTTATCGTATAACGGAGGATAAAATCCTTTAAAAAGCAATTCATGAATTTTCGTTGGGGCCAAATTCTCAACCTCTGATAAAGAAAAAGGTAACAAATTTAAATACCCAACTCTGCCTGCCAAACTTTGAGTAATACTTTGCTGTAGTAAAAAATTATTGGAGCCTGTAAGTATAAATTGAGCGGTTTGGTCATTTTCATCTAGTACCTGCTGTAAATAAGAAAATAGCTCTGGTGTGCGTTGTACTTCATCTAAAATAGCTCCTTTAGAAAATTGATCGAGAAAGGCTTTAGGATCTTCAGAAGCAAAATTCCTCATGTCTGGGTTTTCTAAATTCACATAGGGTTTGTCTGGAAATACTAATTTTACTAAAGTTGTTTTACCGGACTCCCTAGGGCCAATAACTGCTATGGCCTTATATTGTTGAGACAAATTAATAAGTTCTGCTTCTGCTATTCTTGAAATCATACACAAATATAAGATAAACTGCACAATTTAGGAATTGGATTCCTAAATTGTGCAGTTTATCTTATCAATAGAATTTTTGGCAGAGTCGACTTTAAGCAAGATCATCGCTCGTGTTTAAAACTTTTTTCATCAATTATACTTTTTGTCTCCCTATAGAAATGTAATGAATCCCTTGTTTAGCCAACTCCACCGTTGGATATAAGTTTCTCCCATCGAAGATAACTGGGTTGTTTAGATTGGACTTTAATAAGTCATAATTTGGAGTTCTGAAGATACTCCACTCGGTACAAATCAGCAAGGCATCCGCCCCCTCTGTAACCTCATACATATCCTTTCCATACTGTAACTTATCCCCATATTTTTCTTTTACATTTTCTATGGCTTCAGGATCAAAAGCCTTTACGTTAGCACCGGCTTCCAAAAGCTTATCGATCATATATAAAGCGGGAGCTTCGCGAATATCATCAGTTTCAGGCTTAAACGCTAAGCCCCAAATCGCGATGGTCTTTCCTTCCAAATTATCATCAAAATAAGAAGAAACTTCTGGGAAAAGAATTGTTTTTTGATGTTCATTGACTTCTACCACAGCCTCCAAAATTTTAAAATCGTAGTTGATATCCTTTCCCGATTTGTGAAGTGCCTTTACATCCTTTGGAAAACAAGACCCGCCGTACCCAATACCTGGAAAGAGAAATCGTTTTCCAATTCTGGAGTCGGTTCCCATGCCTATTCTTACCTTATCAACATCTGCTCCTACCTTTTGACAATAGTTGGCGATTTCGTTCATAAAAGTAATTTTGGTCGCTAAAAAGGAATTCGAAGCATATTTAGTTAATTCTGCCGACTTTTCATCCATGATAATCACTGGGTTTCCAGACCTTACAAACGGCTGATACAAACGTTGCATCACCTCGGTAGCGCGTTCACTACTCGAACCAATGACTATTCGCTCCGGCTTCATAAAATCATCGACGGCAAAACCTTCTCTTAAAAATTCCGGATTGGACACCACATCAAATTCAGTTTTGCAGTCTTGCTCGATGGTCGTTCTTACCAAATCTGCTGTTCCAACAGGAACCGTGCTTTTATCTACAATCACTTTATAAGAGGTAATATATTCTCCAATTTCTTTGGCTACGCCCAAAACATACTTTAAATCTGCTGAGCCATCTTCATCTTCTGGGGTCGGTAAAGCTAGAAAGATCACCTCGCCAAAATCTAAACCTTCTTTTAAGTCAGTTGTAAAGTTCAACCGGCCAGCTTCAATATTCCTTTCGAATAAAACATCTAAGTGAGGTTCGTAGATAGGAACCACTCCCGCTTTCATTTGGTTGACTTTGTTTTTATCGATATCGACACAAAGAACATCGTTTCCATTTTCGGCTAAACAGGTTCCGGTAACCAGACCTACATAGCCTGTGCCTATTACAGCTATTTTCATAAAGTGGGTTTACTGATTTTAATATAATTGCAAATTTAAAGCTTTCAAGGTTTATTCTTGAATTTTTCTTTGAAAGTTAGAAAGATGAATTTAGAGTTCCCAATGAGGTATCTTTTCCACATCCTTCTAGGTTCTTGAATAAATCTATAGAACCACTCCAAGCCAATATTTTGCATCCATTCTGGAGCACGCTTTACTAAGCCAGACACTACATCAAAACTTCCACCAACACCCATAATAAAGTTAACACTCTTGAGGGCTTGCCTATTATCATATAAAAAATTTTCTTTTTTAGGGGAACTGATGGCTACAAAAAGAATCTGAGCACCACTTTCTGCAATATCTTTTGCTATTCCAGGCTCTTCCTCTTTAGAGAAATACCCATTTCTATAGCCTGCAATAATATCTTTAGAATAGTTCTGTTTATATTTTTCAATGACTTTTGATACAACTTGTTCTTTCGCTCCCAGACAGTATATTTTATAACCTTTTTGATGGGCTAATTCCACAAGATTTTCCATCAGGTCTATACCGGCCACGCGCTCTTTTAAAGGCCTTCCTAGTAACTTGGAAGCCCAAATCACTGCTTGTCCATCTGGATTAATGATATCTGCACTATTTACACTTTCTCTAAGCTGAACATCCTTTTGCATTAAAACAATTTTTCCAGCATTGACTACAGAATGATGGATATGCTTCCCATCAGATACTGCCTGATCTATTAGGTTCAAGCTTTGCAACATCGTTAAATTATCTATATATGAATTAAGCATTTGTATTCTTCCCATAGGGTATATTTGAAATCAGCAAATTAAATATTGAAATTAATTTAATCTTTTTTAGTAATGATAATTTAGTCAACTACTTGATACGATGATTTATTTTTTTTAGTTGAAAATATAATAACAATGATGCAAAAAATGTATAAAAAGTAATTCCTTTATGTGTATCTAGAATTGATTCAGTTAAGCTTACTATTGAGACAATTACTACAAAGGCAAGAAATAATAAATTATTTTGCTTTATTCCAATATAAAAAGGCAAACCATAAATAATGAGCAAACATAATAACCCGCCAATTATTCCATTTCTTGTTAAATTGTCTAAATACTGGTTATGTGGATTATATTTATTCTTATATCCCATCGTAAAATTCATTTTTTTATATTCCTCAACCAAAACATCTTTGGCGTCTCCTGTCCCAGTTCCAAACCAAAGATTATCTTTTAAAACTGCTATTGAAGCTTCTAATTTTCCAAACCTTGAAGACAAGCTTCTATAATTACTTTTATCAAAACTAATTTTATCTAACTCTAAAAATTGGTTAAATTTCTGTGTATAAGAGGGAATACTAAGCAATGCTATGATGCAAAAAACCCCTATCAAAAGCATTGCACCAATCCTTTTCCATTTTGACCTAATAAAATAAAAAAGGGTAACTAAAAGAGATACAATCGCTATTAAAAAAATAATTCTTGCTGAAGTAACAATAGCAGATATTAAAAAAAATGCAGCTAAAATAAAATATAACTTATTAAGCTTTTTCATAAATAGAGTAATACAAATCCAATAGGCTAGTAGATTATACATGCCTAAATAGGTTGAGTGGTATATATCTAATGTAACAATTTTATAAAAACGCAATCCAAAATTAAAATAGTAGAAAAACAAATACAATAAATAGAGGTTAGTGAAAAATAATCCTAACAAATAAAGCTTGAGTATTAAAGATTTGTTGACGTATCTGCCTAAGCTAAAAAATATAATTGGAAAAGCGATAAAGCTTAGGTTTTTTCCAAGAAATCCCAAAGCATAATTTGTATTTGAAGTATTTAACACGCCAAAAATATAAACCACAAGAGGAATAGATATTATGAATATAAAGAAGTCTTTGGAATGAGGAGATTTTCCATTTTTCAAAAATAAATTTACAATACCTAAAAGTATTAATAGAATAATGGCTAAACTGCTGTAGTTCAATTTGATTGGAAGAACAGTAAATAAGACAAATAAGATCAGTAAAAGATTAGCTAACTTTGAAATCAACTTTTTTATATTCATACATCAAAATTAAAATATAGACAATACTAACTGAAAAATTTACAACTGGGTTGCCAAAGAAAGCAGGTATAATCATCAATATTATGACATTAAAATTTTTCCTCAAAACTTTATAAATTCTCCAAAAATAGCTTGTAAATAATAAGAATCCTAAAACTCCAAATTCCAAAAGGGCTTTTACAAAATCATTATGTGGATCTTGACTCATGAATTTATATGGCATATTTCCTTGAGTTAAATGATCTACTCCTAATCCAAACATAATTTTTAATATAGACTCAGTTAAAAACTCATACACTATAGCGGACCAATAAATAATCCGCCAAATAAAAGACCCATGTCCCCCTGCCCTAACAACACCGTCTACTGAAAACTGGGTTGCTCTATCTTGGATAAAATTCCAATTTAAAAAATTTAAAGACTCAAACTGAAATGCAATTTTTTCGGAAAGATTGATCGCAAGAAAAAAAACAACAATTGGAAGACTAAGAAATAACACTTTATTAATCAAAGATATCCTTTTTGACATTAGTCCATTGTATGCTAATAATGCAAGAATAACTAAAAGGCCTCCAGAAGACTTTGTCAGGATCAGTGAGATAAAAAGTAATATTATGCACGATATATTAATAATTTTATTTTTAAATGGCCTATGAAATACTAAAAAATAAATAAGCATTGAAAGCACATAGGCTAAGTGATTAGAGTGGCCAATTATATTTTTATAACGCTCAAAATTAACTATCTGAAAATAACTCATAGGAAGTGTAAGAATGAAATAAACCAAGAACATTACAAATAAGTACTTGATATTATTCTGACTTAAATATGACGCAAATACTGCAAAGGAAAAATAAGCAGTATACCTTAAGCACCCTTTTATTGAGAAGATTTTAATATCTTGATAAAAAATAGATTGTAAAGCAAAAAAAACAACAGCAACAATAACAAAATATAGATATATTTTACTTATGGGATTAATGTAGATTTTAGATTCTTTTTGATAAATAACATATAAAAAGGTTAGAGCAGGGAAAAATATATAAAGCCCTTGATGAAAAAAGCCGGATAAAATAAAACAGATAAATGTAATAAGAACATTGATATTCACTATGTATATTTTTTAGTTATCTTATTAAGCATATAGTTTCTAAAATATGTTCTTAACGTTTTATCTTCAATTCTAGGACGCTTATTCATAAAACTAAGGACGTAACCCTTCAATAAAGTAAATCCAGTCTTGAATTTTCTTTTTATTAAAATTATATAAATAGATCGTAAAATCATGTAAAATAAAGTGTGCCCTCTGTAATAGGCATGGTATCCCTTTTCAGATGAGTTTGAAAAGCGAACATCCACCTCTCTTGAAATCACTTTAGCAGACTTTAAGGTTTTAGTTTTCCATCCTTTAAGATGTGCCAAAGCGACTGAAACTGTGTCTGCCGTAAATGCAATTTGGTACCCCGCTTCATCAAAACATTTTTTTCTCCAAATTCTACAACCACCTCTAACCCAGTTCTGACTAGCAATATGCTGCCTCCCATTTTGGGTATAAATTAATCCACTAGTAATACCTACATCAGGATTATTTTTTAAAAAACTAACTAATTTCTCATAATAATTTTGTTTAGGAAAAACATCACAATCTAAAATACCAATAAAATCTAACTCGTTATACGATGATCTATTTTTCAAAAATTGAAAGCCTTTATCAATAATTGTAGCATATTTCTTTCCCACCCTGTAAGTTTTGTCTTCAAACTTCATGCTGACAACATGAAAATGATCAATATTTTCAACAGATTTTATTTTATCTAAATACTCTTTGCTACCATCTGTACTATCATTCTCTACAATAACCAATGTATGAATGCTAATACTCTGTTTTTTAAGAGAAGACAAAAAGTTATCAATATTATCTATCTCGTCTTTTAAGGGAGTAACAAGTGCTATTTTAGAATTTATTTTAGTCATTATATGTGTAAATTTTGTCAAGAGAAATCGTTGAGCCTATTAATTGTTTTTCACCATCGATTAGCTGATAAGCATATATTTTCATTTTTTTTATTCTATCTTCTTTAACCTTAATTTCTTTTAAAATATATTTATGTTTTTTTGCCTCAACAAGCTCAGGTTTGAAATCCCAGTTTTCTTTTCTTTCATTATTGTTTTTATCAACAATCCAAACAGTCACTCCAATGACTTTATTGTTACCAAAATCCTCTTTATCAATATTATCGTTTAATTTGAATACTAATGTTTTAGTCTCTTCTTTTTGATCCCTAATAACTCCAATTTCCTCTATAACAACATCTCGGTATATATTAAATTCCACTTCCTTAACATTACTCAAAATATCTAAGCCTCTTTCCAGATACAATTCAGTTTTAGGTTTGCATCCATGAAAAATCAAGAGCGCTAATAAGGTGATAGTATAGGAATATTTTGTTGACATAATCACTAGGCTAGCTTCTATTTTTCTCTATTTTTTTTTCTAAACTTATTAGGTATGTAACGATACAGTTCTTTGGCATAACTCATGAGTTTATCTTCCTTGGTTAATCGATAATAACCTCCGATAAAATTGATATATCCAAAAGAATCTAGTGAAGATCCACAATACGCTTCTATGATCTTTATGTCTTTTGAGTTAAGTTCTTTTTTCCACTTATCTATTCTAGTTTTATCTAGTGCTTTTCCTACAAGTGAATGTTGAGAAAAGGTTGACTTAGGAAGCTTAAAAGAGCTATTATTTGAAAACATGCTTTCACTATATTGAAGTTTTAAGAATTCACATAAATCTTTTAAAGCAATATCCGGCTTATCAAGCAAGTCTTCATATTTAATTAAAAAAACTCGACTTGAGTCTATCTTCTTTAAAGCAAAGTATGCAGCAACATATTCGATCCAAAGTTGACTGAGTTTCATAGCAGAATTAGGTCCCCAGTCTAAATCTTTAATAGAAGCATATATTGCTCGAGGATCTCTTACAATGTAAACAAATTTAGAATCTGGAAAAAGTGAACCTAACAATTTGTAATCTTTAATATTACTTGGAGTATGATCAATTCTAATATAAGTATCAGTAATCTTATGACTTGAATGGTTTTTTGCGTAATGTTTGACCGTCTCCTCGATGACTTTTGGATAAGAAGACAATGTAACTTGTTCTGGCAAATTACGAATATGACTTGCATTTATTCCCCATTGCTTAAACCTGTAATGATTGTTATAATAATCGACCATCTTCATTTTTTTGGCTGATGAGGATAGCTCTGATAGATGACTGAAAATAAAGTCATTAAAAAAATGAGATTCTGGTGTTACAATAACAGAATCGCTACTTGCAAGTATACTTCCAAGCATCGTTGTTCCACTTCTTGGACATCCAGTAATAAATATGTGTTTCATTGGATTAATTATCGTTTTGATAGTTTACCTATCAAACTCGTTTAGTAACTTATTGAAAAAACAAAATTTTGCCTAGTTTATCTCTTTTCAATTTCTTTTAAGATCTTATCTTTTTTGTTAAGATACCTATAATCATGTTTAACACCATATAGTTCTTAAGAGGTTGGTTTTCTACCTGTTAAATCTTCAAAGCTTCTAGTTTTGACTATGTAATCAAAGTAAATTGATGTTGGGGTGGAATTATCCCAGTATCTATAATAGCCGAATTTAAATGTATTCTCTATTGTATTGTATATGTTGGTACCAAACACTTTATTATTCACACCATTAAAAGGCGTAAAAGGTTCGCCATTTAACCATACTGCAATATAGCCTTGATTATTAAGGCTCCATTTGATATTAGCCCTTACAGTGTACCATTTTCCTTTTTTAATGTTATCATTTAGCGCAACAATACTCCAGTCGAATCCTTCATATTTTGCATTATCCTGACCCTTTATGCCATGCCTTAATATTAAAATATTCTTACCGTATTGTTCTAAATAAGTAAAATTGATAGTTGGACCTACTAAAACTCTACTTTGGCCTTTTGGCTTCACATAGTGATATTGGACGATGGTAACTTCTCTCCCAATATTTTCTTCGTCAAGTTTATAATCTTTAGGAATCATGAATCGCCACTCGTACCACTCTTCTTCTTGATTTGGGTTGCCATGTTGTATTGTGAGTTCTGTTCTGTAGCCCTTTATTTTTTTGTGTTCTTGACCTGGCGATAACTTTAATTTCAGATAATTACTATCGTCTTCTTTATGAATTTCTACAGAATTATTTTTAGGCCCCCAATTCTCTTTTTCTACAACAGAATGATATGAATACCTTATCAGGTTTTCTCTTCCCTCGTGACTTTTTGGACTTGTATGCTTTGGTAAGGTTTCAAAATCATCAAAAAATAGACCATTACTATTTATGAACGATTTTTTAAACCTATCACTTACTCCACTATCATAAACACTGTCTTCATCTATATCTTTGAAATCATTTTCGATTTTATCTTTTGATTTTATTTTTAGTTTTTCATTGGGATCAGGCTTCGAACATGAAGTTGCAACAAGTATTAAACAAAATAGGAAGGTGTTTTTAATCATAATTAATGTTTAGGTGTTAGTAAATACTTTTATGAGTTTAGATATCTTACTGATATCAATTTATTATTATTATTAAAAGTTAAATTTAAAATCTTTAAATGGATTGAAATAGGTTTGTATTCCTTTGTTTTTAAGATATGCTGCACCTGTTATATTCCAAAAAATCATGCTGACCACCGTAGATATTGCTGCACCGTTACCACCGTATATGGGGGTAAGGCATAATGTCAATACTAGATTTATAAAGAGCGCTAATACCATCAAATTTTGAAAAGTGTTTTGCTTGCCTGTCATTTGCATAACAGTCCCTACAGACCCAGACATAGAATTAATTAGCTGCCCCACACATAATATAATCAATACAGAGGTTCCAGCTAAAAATCCATTACCAAATAATCCAAGTAAAAGAGGACTGAAGGTGACAATAAGTCCAACAACTATGATGGTAATCAAAAAATTTAATTTTGTTGATAATTTGATTAATTTAGAATAACTATCAACTTCACCTTCGGCATAACTTTTTGCAATTTTCGGAGCTAGAATAGAATTGATTGCCTGTAGACTAAATGTTGCCAATGTTGTGACTTTCACAGCTACGCTGTAAATACCAACTTCACTTTCATCTTGAAATACTCCCATTACAAAAGTATCCATCCAACTCATCAACACTAAAATAGAACTGCTAAGCATCATTGGAAATGATTCTTTAACAAATAGCCAGCTATTTTGATTTGTTTTGAAGCTAGGTTTATTCAGAACAATTGAGCTATGAATCAAGCTAATCAGAGATAAGCAAACAAGGCCAAAAAAGTGTACTTTAATTACAAATACAGAACTCTCTTGTGCTAACACTAATAAAATTAGCAGTAAAATTCCAAACCTACCCACAAGAGTATAAAAAGCAAATGCTCTATTCATTTTCCTAGCTCGCATAATAGCTGCAGATATAAATACAGTTGACCAAAATGGAATAGAAGGTAAGAGCCAATCTAAGTAAGGTAACAATTCAGGTTTGGGTTCTAGAAAAACTTTATTCACTAAGGTTTCGTCATAAATATGTATTATGAAACTTAACAGAGAAGAAAATAAAAAAGCCTTAACCCAAGACCTATAAAAAACGCCCGTATCGTTTAAATTTTTATCTTGGGAGTAAAACTTAACTAAGTTAGAATCTAAGCCTAGCCTTCCAAAAATACTTAAGATTGTAAAAATTGAAAAACCCAAGGCTATTAACCCCCATGAGTTTCCTCCGAACTTATTTGTTACGTAGATTGTAAATACAAAACTTAAAAGAGTACCCACTATACGAATCAGTAAAAACGATAGCCCTTTAGACAAAAGTTCATTGAAATCAGAGTTATTAAAAATATTTTTGATTTTTCTTTTCAATTCAATATAAACTTATCTATTTGGTTACTCCGCAGAAATCTAGGATTACCTTATTTACTAGATCTAACTCTTTAAATTCATCGTGAGCAACCAGAAAAACAACGATATCTGATTTTCTAGCTGCATCCTTATAGTTTGTCAATTTGAAGATTTTGTGAGAATCGATATTAGGCTCTGCTATGTAGTAATCTTCGTTATTAGCATTTTGAAGTACTTTCTGTGCTATGTATTTTGCAGGAGATTCTCTTAAGTCATCAATGTTTGGCTTAAACGCGAGCCCCATGATAGCAATACTAGGTTTACGACCATGTTTTAATTCAAATTCCAACTTAGCGGTTTGAATTTTCTCTGCGCACCAAAATGACTTATAATTATTGATTTCTCTGGCCGCTCCTATAATTTTTGATTCCATCGGGTAATCTGCTACAATAAAATAAGGATCCACTGCTATACAATGGCCACCTACTCCACAGCCTGGTTGTAATATGTTTACTCTAGGGTGCTTATTGGCCAGCTTGATGAGTTCCCATACATCAATATCTGCTTTGTCACAAATTAGGGATAACTCATTAGCAAAGGCAATCTGAACATCGCGAGAGGAGTTCTCTACCAACTTGCACATTTCTGCAGTACGTGCATTCGTACGGTGTAAATCACCTTTAATAAATTCTTTATAAAAGTCTATAGCCTTGTCTGTAGATTTTTCATCAACCCCTCCAATTACTCTATCGTTATGAACTAACTCATGCATCACATTACCAGGCAAAACACGTTCAGGGCAATAGGCTGCATTTAGTTTTCCTTCCAATTCTGGTCGCTCCTGATATATTAGATCGACCATCTTTTCGGTTGTACCGATTGGCGAAGTCGATTCGATGATATACAGATCCTCCTCTTTTAACAAAGGAATAATCGATTTAGTTGCTGCCTCAACAAAAGAGATATCAGGTTCATTTTTAGCTTTAAAAGGAGTCGGCACAACTATTAAATAGGTATTTGCTGCAACAGGTTTAGTGTCGGCTTTTAAATAGCCCCCTTTTACAGCTTGAGAAACTGCAGATCCAAGATCTGGTTCTATAATATGGATTTTTCCTTCGTTTATGGTGTTGACTACATTTTGATTGATATCAACTCCATGAACAAAAGTTTTACTTTGGGCGATTAAAGCTGCAGTTGGAAGACCAATATAGCCCAATCCAATCATAACAACTTCAGGATTCATCTTCATAATTAAAGTTTTTTTATAAATTCCACTATTCTCTTGCAAGCCATACCATCTCCATAAGGGTTGTGCAGCATACACATTTTAGTATAAAATTGATTGTCCTCAAGCAATCTATTAGCTTCAAAAACTATTTTATCTGTATTAGTTCCAACCAACAAAACAGTTCCAGCCTCTACAGCTTCGGGACGTTCCGTAGTGTCTCTCATCACCAAAACAGGTTTGCCCAAACTCGGAGCTTCTTCCTGCACACCACCACTATCTGTAATGATAATATAAGATTGACTCATCAACCAGATAAAAGAGGGATATGACAATGGATCAATTAAACTTATATTAGGGACATCTTTAAGAATATTATAGACAGGCTTTTGTACTTTTGGATTTAGATGTACAGGATAAATAATTTGAACATCCTCATTCTCTTCAGCTATTTGCTTCAAGGCGTTGCAGATATTAATAAATCCTTGTCCATGGTTTTCACGCCTATGACCGGTTACTAAAACAAGTTGCTTTTTAGCATCTAAAATAGCTTTTAATGAATCTATTTCTCTATCATTAAAATTTTTAGAATTTACTTTCTCATTACTATATTTTAAAGCATCGATAACCGTATTACCTGTAACTAAAATATTTTTAGAATCAATATTCTCATTCAACAAATTATTCTTAGACGTTTCAGTTGGACAAAAATGATAGTCTGCTATTCTTCCTGCAACACTTCTATTCATTTCTTCAGGAAATGGAGAACGTTTATCAAATGTTCTCAACCCTGCTTCTATATGGCATACCTTAGCTCCGGAATAAAAAGCAGCAATACTAGCCGCCATCGTCGTCGTAGTATCTCCGTGGACATAGACGTAGTCAGGCTGAAATTCTTCTAAGACAGGTTTAAGTGTATTAATAATATCTGAAGTTAAGCTAAAAAGATTTTGATTAGCTTTCATTAGATCTAGGTCAAAGTCTGGTTTGATTTCAAAAAAGTCAAGCACCTGGTCTAGCATTTCTCTATGCTGAGCAGTGATGCAAACCTTCGTTTCAAAAGAATTCTGTTTAACTTCAAAAGCTTTAACCAAAGGAGCCATTTTAATAGCTTCTGGACGAGTTCCAAAAATGATAAGATTTTTTATTTTTATCATAAATTCATTTTAAAATCTAATCTGTTATAAAAAATATAAACTCTTATAACTTATTTCCGGTTGGTAAATCTTAATTTATAATCCTTGAAACTCTCTTTTTTGAATACTTAAAAAAGAAAAATAAAATATAAATCCCAACAATTGAAAGCGGAATAGTGATAGGTGAAAGATTTCGGTCTTTGCTTAACACACCAAAAGTTGAGTCAATCGTTTTGAGTATTTCGCTATTAGTAGACAATTGATTTCTAAGCGTCAAGTCATCATCAAGTAAATCTTTTTTCTGACTTAACAATTCTTGTAGATCTTGACTGCCAGTAAAACTTATAGCATTATTATCCAATTTAGGAACAGCGTTATCTTTTTGCTCTCTGATAATACTATCGATTTGAGCCCGTATAACTTTATTTTCAGCTAATCGAACTTTATAACTTTTTAAAGCCGTTTCCTTTAATTCGTTAAAATAAGAATTATTAGATAAAAAGTTGAAGGCCTGAGTTGATATCGACTCATTGTCTTCTAGTCCTTTTATATAAATCTTAATCTTGTGAGTCGGGTATTCATTGATATTGATTTCTTCTTTCAAAAAGGACATGTCCCCATACTCGTCAAGTAAGAGTTCAAAAATTTCTCGGTTTTCTTCAGACCTATTGACTAAGGTATATACATCTACCACTGGTTCTGCTTCAAGCTCATCAACTCTCTCATACTCGCTACCAAATACTTTTTTTAAATATAGGCTATCATCAGATTTTAATTTTGCATTGATGGACTTGACTTTACTGTAAAGGTACTCTGTACTATTATAATTAGTTTTCACAAGATACTCGTTCACATATAGTTTATCAATTTGTGTAGAGGAAAAATACTGCAAACCTAAGCCTATTACTAAGAGAATAATCAGTCTGATTTTATGATTCCAGAAAAACTGAAATATTTGGATAATTCCTATTAAAATAGACTTAAAAAAAGACTTTATTTTTTCAAAAACAACGCCTAAGTCAATTTCGTCTGAGGCGTTTTGTGAAGTTTGTTCTGACATTTAAATATGGATGAATTTAGTTATGCAAATTTAGTAAATCTTTCACAGTATAAAGATGCGTTACCTTACAAAAAGGTTGCGTGTATAATAGTACTATTTTAGTAAGCTCTATCGTTTTTCCCCTCGTAAAAATTCATAAACGCTTTGTTCACTACCTTATTACCTCCTTTTGTTGGATAATCTCCAGTAAAATACCAATCGCCTAAGTTTTTGGGACAGGCTTCATGGAGTTTTTCTACGGTTTGGTAAATTACTTTAACTTCTGAGGTGATGCTCTCATGACTTAAAATTTGGGCGATTCTTTCTGAAACTTCCTCGTAAGTGAAAGGGTCATAAACTGCTTTAACGAAATTTTCCTCGGCCTTGGTGGCCTGTTCTATCTGCTGTTTGCATTTCAGATATACAGCATCCATAGTGTCTTGATATATTCCGTGCTCCTTCAGTAAGGAGACTGCTGCTTGAAAAGCAACAAAATCTTCCAGCTTAGCCATGTCAATACCATAACAGTCCGGATATCTAATCTGTGGAGCCGAAGACACGATAATGATTTTCTTTGGTGACAAACGGTCTAGCATCTTCAAGATACTCTTCTTTAAAGTGGTCCCTCTAACTATACTATCATCTATCACCACCAGATTGTCTGTAGGTTTTACTACTCCGTAAGTCACATCGTAAACGTGGGCTATCAAATCATCCCGACTACTATCTTCTGTTATAAAAGTGCGGAGCTTGACATCCTTAACGGCTATCTTTTCAGTTCGTAATCGTAAGCTAAGAATATCTGAAAGCCGTTCATCTGTCAAATTTTCTTTTTCTTTTAAAATCGCTTCATTTTTTTGACGATTCAATTCGTCTTGAGCGGCTTCTACCATCCCATAGAATGAAGTTTCTGCGGTATTGGGAATATATGAAAACACCGAGTTCATCGTATCATAATCGATCGCCCTAAGGACTTCTGGCATCAATAAGCGACCTAGATTTTTTCGTTCTTTATAAATTTCAGCGTCGCTCCCTCTGGAGAAATAAATCCGTTCGAAAGAACAGGCCTTACGCTCTCTTGGCTCCAAAATGGTTTTAAAATGAACTGAACCGTCTTTTTTGGTGATAATCGCTTGCCCAGGCTCTAGCTCATGGACGTCTTCATAATCAACATTAAAAGCGGTCTGTATCACTGGTCGCTCTGAAGCTACCACCACCACTTCGTCATCTTTATAATAATACGCCGGACGAATACCGTTAGGATCTCTCAACACAAAAGAATCGCCATGTCCAAGCATACCTGCAATCACATAACCGCCATCCCAGTCTTTAGAAGACTTTCTGAGAATTTTGTGCACTTTCAGTTGTTCCACAATATGAGGAGAGGCCTCTTTTTTATTATAGCCTTTTTCTTTTAGCTTTTTGTATAATTTTCCTACCTCGGAGTCTAGAAAATGGCCTATTTTTTCCATCACCGTTACTGTATCGGCTTTTTCCTTGGGATGCTGTCCTAACTCGACTAAGTTTTCAAATAACTCGTTGACGTTAGTCATATTGAAGTTGCCAGCAACAATTAAGTTACGGTGCATCCAGTTATTTTGTCTCAAAAAAGGATGAACACTCTCTATACTGTTTTTACCGAACGTACCATAGCGAACGTGTCCTAAGTGCACCTCTCCTAAATAAGGAAGATTTTTCTTTTGTGAATCGATATCCTCAAGAATCTCAGGATGTAACTCTAGCTCCTCATTAATTCTTTCGTTGATTTTCTTAAAAATATCTTGGATAGGTTGTGCCTCATTAGAACGCACTCTACTGATGTAACGATTACCAGGTTCCATATCTAGCTTCACACTCGCAAACCCTGCACCATCTTGACCCCTATTGTGCTGCTTTTCCAACATCAAATACATTTTGTTGATGCCATAAAAAGCGCTACCATATTTCTTTTGGTAAAAAGAAAGTGGCTTCAATAGTCTTAATGTGGCTATACCACATTCGTGTTTAATAAGTTCACTCATGATGTTATTTCCAATAAAAAAGCCCTGAATAATCAGGGCAAGGTGTTATGCTAAATTAATTTCAAATTGAGTGAGGGCTTGAAAGCTCTTTAAGCGTCTATCCACCTCATCTTTATCGAGTTCCAGCATTCTTTCGGTTCCAAATTTCTCCACACAAAAGGAAGCTAAGTTGGAACCATAAATGACTGCATTTTTCATGTTTTCAAAAGAGATATCTTTAGAATTGGCTAAGTAGCCTACAAAACCTCCCGCAAAGGTGTCTCCAGCTCCGGTAGGGTCAAAAACCTCTTCCAGAGGCAAAGCTGGTGCAAAAAACATTTCTTCCTTGTGAAATAACAAAGCGCCGTGTTCTCCCTTCTTGATGACCACATAATCTGGACCCATATCTCTTATTTTTCTGGCGGCTTTCACTAGTGAATATTCTCCGGACAATTGCCTGGCTTCTTCATCATTAATAGTGATGACGTCTACTTTTGAAATCACCTCTTTAAGAAGACTAAGCTCTGAGTCCATCCAGAAATTCATCGTATCCAAAACAATTAATTTTGTTGACTCCACCTGTTCGATGACGCTCATCTGTACTGCAGGATGTAAATTCCCTAGCATGACGATATCTGCATCTTTAAAATGGTCTGGAACAACTGGGCTAAAATCGGCCAAGACATTTAGTTGTGTATCCAAGGTGTCTCTGGTGTTCATATCATTATGGTATCGGCCGCTCCAGAAAAAGGTTTTACCTCCTTTTACGATGTTTAAGCCATCGATATTGACGTTTCGGTCTGTGAGTAAATTAAGGTAATCTTGCGGAAAGTCATCTCCAACCACGGATACCACACCACATTCAACATCAAATT
This sequence comes from Psychroflexus gondwanensis ACAM 44, assembly GCF_000355905.1. Lineage (GTDB taxonomy): Bacteria > Bacteroidota > Bacteroidia > Flavobacteriales > Flavobacteriaceae > Psychroflexus > Psychroflexus gondwanensis. The sequence goes on along the minus strand of NZ_APLF01000018.1, from coordinate 81,336 downwards.
GTGAGGCACTAAGGGCTATGTAAGTCCCGGCACCGCCTAGTATTTTATCGGTTTTTCCAAATGGAGTCTCTATCGCATCAAAAGCTACAGTTCCCACTATCAATAATTTACTCATCCTGATTTTATTTTTTTTGCAAATATAGGGTTTCTTATAGAATCCTCTCATGATTTTAAGGGAATGGATTTAAGCTATCAATATCTCAATAGAGCCTTACTTTCTCCCAAAATCAGCAGGTATTTCTCCCCAAGATTTAGTTTCCCATTTTAAGACAGGTCGATTGATTGTGTTTTTGGTTAACCACACTTCTGCCCGTTTTACCAGTTCAAACAACTCTGCATTCTTAGAATTAGGCTTAAGTTTAGTCTTGCACTTTTTTTGCCGAATCCAAGACATCGCAATTTTGGAATCTGTATAGATGGGTAAGTCGCTTTTTTTCGATTTTAAAAATGCCAAACCATGGACCAAGGCTAAAAACTCCCCTATATTATTGGTTCCATTTGGAAAAGGACCCATGTGAAAAAGCACCTGCTTGGTTTTGGTCACCACGCCGCGGTATTCCATTTTACCGGGATTACCGCTGGAGGCTGCATCTACCGCTATAGAATTCCATTCAATGCCTTCAGTACTTAGCGACTTAGGCGCTTGTTTTTGTTGCTTCTTGTAGGTGAAAAACCCCATATTATAAGCGTCTTTGGCCTCAGGCAATGAAGTAAAAGACTTATACTTTGCGTTTGGATAGTTTTGGATTTTTAGTTTGCAGTCCTGCCAAGACGAATAGATTCCTGGCTCGTAACCTTCCCAAACGACATAAAACTTAGACGATTTGCCCATAGCTATTTAAGTAAATCTTCAATAACTTTAGGATAGTGAGTATACTCAAGTTCATGAATTTTTTCTTCTAAGCTGTTTATATCCTCATTATGCTCAATTGCTGTTTTAAACTGCGCAATGATTTCCCCCTCATCATAGTGTGCATTTACATAATGAATGGTAATGCCACTTTCTTGTTCTCTGTTTTTGAGTATTTTTTTAAAAACTCGATTACCATACATGCCTTCTCCTCCGTATTTTGGCAATAAAGAAGGGTGGATGTTAATGATCTTATCTGGAAAATGAAACAAGAATGGAGAGGGTATTTTCAATAAAAAACCTGCGAGCACAATTAAACTTGGCTGTATGTCTTTGACGACGTCCAATAAACTTTCAGAGTCGTATAAATCTTCCTTTTCAAAATGAATACACTTTATTCCCAAATCGTGAGCTCTTCTTAAAACTCTGGATTTCTTATTATTGGATAAGATATGAGACACCTCTACATTGGGATTCTCTCTAAAATAATGATATATATTTATGGCATTAGTTCCATTTCCAGAGGCAAAGACTATGATTCTTTTGGCAGATATTGATTTTGAATTTTCCATTTTTAAACGATTGAATTTGAAAACTTAAACATTCCAAATCTATATAATAAAATATTATTACGTAAATTTAAACACATTTTCATCTTTAAAACTTGTTTTAAACTAAAGTTTTTTATTTTTGCCCACTGAAATTAAATATAAAAAAATACAATCATGTCAGACATTGCATCAAGAGTAAAAGCCATTATCGTTGATAAATTAGGCGTTGACGAAAACGAAGTGGTTACGGAAGCTAGCTTCACAAACGATTTGGGAGCAGATTCCTTGGATACTGTAGAGCTTATCATGGAGTTTGAAAAAGAATTTGACATCCAAATACCTGATGATCAAGCTGAGAATATTTCAACCGTTGGTCAAGCGACTTCATATATTGAAGAAGCTAAAAAATAAAAAATAGTCTTATTTCATGGAATTAAAGCGAGTTGTAGTTACTGGTTTAGGCGCTCTAACGCCTATTGGGAATAATATATCAGAGTACTGGGAAGGTTTGAAGCACGGCAAGAGCGGTGCTGCGCCTATCACTTACTTTGACACTAGCCTTTTCAAAACAAAATTCGCTTGTGAAATAAAAAATTTCGATGCCAAAGATTACTTCGATAGGAAAGAAGTAAGACGATTGGATAGATTTGCTCAGTATGCTTTAGTAGCTTCAGATGAAGCTATTTTAGACTCTGGAGTAGATCTTAATATCGTAGATAAATATCGAATTGGTGTCATCTGGGGTGCTGGAATTGGTGGGCTGGAAACGTTTCAAAACGAAGTTATCGATTTTGCAAATGGTGATGGTACTCCGCGTTTCAACCCATTCTTTATTCCAAAAATGATTGCGGATATCGCTCCTGGAAATATTTCCATCAAGCATGGATTTATGGGTCCCAATTACGCGACCGTTTCAGCTTGTGCATCTTCGGCTAATGCTATGATAGATGCTTTAAATTATATCCGTTTGGGATACAGCGATATCATGGTGACTGGAGGGAGTGAAGCAGCTGTTACTCAAGCTGGTATGGGTGGATTTAATTCTATGCATGCCCTTTCCACTAGGAATGATGATCCTCAAAAAGCGTCACGACCTTTCGATGCGAACCGAGATGGATTTGTTCTTGGAGAAGGCGCTGGCGCTCTTATTCTTGAGGAGTATGAACACGCCAAAGCTAGAGGAGCAAAGATTTATGCTGAAGTTGTTGGAGGAGGAATGTCTTCTGATGCTTATCACATGACAGCCCCTCATCCGGAAGGAATTGGTGTTATTGCCGTGATGAAAAATTGCTTAGAGAATTCTGGACTCAAGCCAGAAGATGTAGATACCATAAATACTCATGGTACCTCTACACCTTTGGGGGATGTTGCAGAATTGAAAGCTATTAAGCATGTTTTTGGAGATCATGCCAAAAACATCAACATTAACTCTACAAAATCTATGACTGGTCATTTACTTGGAGCAGCCGGTGCTGTTGAAGCGATTGCATCTATTTTAGCAATGCAAAACAGCCTTGTTCCACCAACGATCAATCATGAAACAGCAGATGAAAATATCGACTCTGAATTGAACTTGACGTTGAATAAACCTCAGGAACGAAAAATTAAAGTCGCTATGAGCAATACATTTGGGTTTGGAGGACACAATGCTTGTGTCGCCTTTAAAAGTATGGATGATTAAGTTATTCGTTTTGAATGAAATTTTTTAAACAAATATTAAACGAATCCCGTTCTCATAGAGACGGGATTTTTTTTCAAAAAATACAACGCATTGTAAAAGTTAAACCCAAAAGTTTATCCATTTATAAGCAAGCTTTTACACACTCTTCTCTCAAAATCAAAGACGATGAAGGAAAATTCATCAGTTACGAGCGTTTAGAATTTTTAGGAGACTCTATTCTCGGTGCTGTCATCTCTACCTACCTGTTTGAAAATGCTCCACATGGCGATGAAGGCTACCTCACCAAGATGCGGTCTAAGATTGTGAGCCGCAAAAATCTCAATTTACTAGGGGAAAGCTTCGACCTAGCCGATCTTACTTTATCCCAAATTCCTGTTGAAAAAATGGGTAAAAACATTAATGGGAACTTATTTGAAGCTCTAATTGGTGCTATTTATGTAGACAAAGGTTTCAAAGCCTGCGAAGCTTTTATCTATAAAAAAGTAATTCGAGAGGATGTAGATTTAGCAAAACTTGAAAGACGAGTGATGAGCTATAAAAGCCTGATGATCGAATGGTGTCAAAAAAACAAATTCCCCTTTGAATTTATAATTGAAGATGACTTTGGTAAAGATGAAGAAAAGCATTTTGCCGTTAAACTGCTTATCAATAACGAAATCTCTGGAAAAGCTAGGGAAACTTCTAAGAAAAGGGCAGAAGAAAAGGCTTCACAACGGGCTTACTTTTCTTTCCAAAATGATATTAGGTCTTAAAATTCTTTCCACGAAAACGTTTTCTTAAGTGCACTTTTTGGAATAAATCCAAATAGGATTGATGCATCTTGTTTTGTTTCATATATTTACAAGTAGTCCAACACAGAAATTATCTTGGAATGAGTTTAATTGAATATATTTAAAGTCATGAAAAAGAAAAAATTCTGTTTATCTGACTTCGATATTTGCGATTTTAAATTGATTGGTATTCACTCACAGCTGGAACCACATAAGCTTGCATATCTTATCAATTCTAAACTAGATATCAGTTTTAATAGAATGGAAAAGGACTTGGATTTGAAGTTAACTGACAAAATAGTTAGCTTCCCCATATTTGAATATTTTAATCAAGAATGGGATACAAAGTCTTTTTTGATATGTAATAAAGTAAACGATCAATACATGGATGTTCCATCGAGCAACTTGTTTACTGAAGAAGATTTAGTCCAAGTAGAGTATCTATTGAAGGACCATAAACGAGTTGACTACTTGATGAAAATAGATGATGAGCTCGGTATTTTTGACCCTCAAATTATCATCAACAAACTGTCAAGCATAACTCAAATTTCAATGGTTTATGCTATTGATTCTAAAAAAATAAAATACCCAGAACACTTAATTTTAGAGTAATGAAAACATCAAAGAAAACAAAAATAGTATCCACACTAGGCCCTGCCACTAGCAAAAAAGAAGTTCTTAAGGACATGCTAGATGCTGGTGTTAATATCTTCAGAATCAATTTTTCACATGCAGATCACGAAGATGTAAGGGAGCGTGTAAAAATGATTAGAGATCTCAACGAGGAGTACGGTTATAATGCTGGAATTCTTGGCGATTTACAAGGTCCTAAACTTCGCGTTGGGATTATGAAGGATGAAGTGGTGGTTGAACCTGGCGATGAAATTATATTTGCGACTGGCAAAGAGTTTGAAGGAACCAAAAGTCGAGTGTTTATGAATTATGACACCTTCCCTCAAGATGTGAATCCTGGAGAGCGAATTCTATTGGATGACGGGAAGTTGATTTTTGAAGTACTTACCACCGATAAGAAGAGTGAAGTCAAAACCAAAGTAATTCAAGGAGGCCCACTTCGTTCTCGCAAAGGAGTAAACCTACCAAACACGAGTATTTCACTTCCAGCACTTACCGAAAAAGACGTTGAAGATGCTATTTTTGCCTGTGAGCTTCAAGTGGACTGGATGGCTTTGTCTTTTGTAAGATTTGCCAGTGATCTCAAACAACTTCAGAAGTTGATCAAAAAACATAGTGAGCACAAAATTCCTATTATTTCTAAAATAGAAAAGCCTGAAGGGGTAAAGAATATAGATAAAATTATTGCCTACTGCGATGGATTGATGGTCGCTCGTGGTGATCTTGGGGTGGAAGTTCCTGCTCACGAAGTACCTCTTATCCAAAAACAACTCGTTCTTAAAGCTAAGCAAGCCAGAATCCCCGTTATTATTGCCACTCAAATGATGGAGACGATGATTGATAGCCTTACTCCAACACGAGCTGAAGTAAATGATGTCGCTAACTCTGTGATGGATGGTGCCGATGCCGTGATGTTATCTGGAGAAACTTCGGTAGGAAAGTATCCTGTCCAAGTTATACAGAAGATGTCTCAAATCTTAAAAAGCGTAGAAAATTCGCCGCTGATTAATGTTCCACGAGAAGCTCCACAAATCAAAACGAAAAGATACATGACAAAATCTGTCTGTTACCACGCTGCTTTGATGGCCAACGAGATTGATGCAAGTGCCATTTGTACCTTAACCAACTCCGGTTATACAGCTTTCCAAATCTCGGCTTGGAGACCCACTTCTCATGTTTTGGCCTTTACCTCCAACAAACGCATACTAACACAACTGAGTCTATTATGGGGAGTGAAAGCGTTTTTCTATGATAAGTTTGATAGTACCGACGTAACTATAGACGATATCAATAATATAGCTAAGCAGAAAGGCTATGTGGAAAAAGGAGACTTTACCATCAATCTTGCAGCTATGCCAATTGAAGCTAAGGGTATGGTAAATACGTTGAGAATTTCAGAAATTAGTTAAAACTTAAAATTTTGTTATTCTGAAGGAACTATTTTGGGTGATTCCCTGTCATTCTGAAGGAGCTGTTTAGCGACTGAAGAATCTCTCCATGTCGAAAACAATAAGATTCCTCGTCGGAGCAAAAAACTTCTCTGTCGGAATGACAATTCGACCAGATGTCATTCTGAAGGAGCTGTTTAGCGACTGAAGAATCCATCCCTGTCGAAACAAAAAAGATTCCTCGTCGAAGCAAAAAACTTCTTTGTCGGAATGACAATTGTGAATTGGTGGCTGAGTGACCCGCTTTTGTAGCGGGGTGTATCGAAGCCACGTTTATAAACGTCATTTCGATACATTCTGTTTGTCAACAGAACACTCAATGACCAGATTTCATATTTAAAATTTCAAAGTTGACAATTCAAATTTTAATGAAAAATTACCTCTCGATACACCCGCTTATGACGCGAACTCGAGGTGACAAGTTGCTCGATAATTAGAAAACGGCCTACTAAATTCAACCCTGAAAATTGAAGAGAAAGCCCTAGTGAAATTTTAGATTGAAATTCTTTAGCCTAGTCTTTTTTGTTTCTCCCGACCCTTCGGGATTGGGCGATGGTAAAAAGTAATGAAAGCATTAATTCCTTCTAAATCTTATGAAGAATATCACATTTTCAACCTTAGTATACCACCTAAACAGATTCCGTAACGCGCTATCGCTTGTACGGAATAACAAATAGATTTCTCCTATCGTCACAATTCGACCAGATGTCATTCTGAAGGAGCTGTTTAGCGACTGAAGAATCCATCCCTGTCGAAACAAAAAAGATTCCTCGTCGAAGCGAAAGGCTTCTCTGTCGGAATGACAATTCGCCTTTTTTATGCTTTAACTCCAGAGCCTGCTAAAACAATTACGAATTCTCCCTTTGGTTTTTTTGTATCGAAATGGGCAATCATTTCTTCTAAAGTACCGTGTAGAGTCTCTTCATATATTTTGGAAATCTCTCTTGAAATAGACACTTCACGGTCCGATCCAAAATGCTCGGTAAATTGCTGGAGGGTTTTCAAAATCTTATAAGGGGATTCGTAAAAAATCATCGTTCTATCTTCACTTGCTAAGGCTTTCAAGCGCTTTTGTCTTCCTTTTTTGGCGGGTAAAAAGCCTTCAAAAACAAATTTATCGTTGGGCAATCCGCTGTTAACGAGTGCCGGGACAAAAGCAGTTGCTCCAGGTAGGCATTGGATTTCTACCCCTTCTGCAACACAAGCTCGAGACAGTAAAAATCCAGGATCTGAAATTCCGGGGGTACCCGCATCGGTAATAATAGCCGTTTCTCTTCCTCTTTTGATCTGTTTTACGACAGACTCCGTCATACCGTGTTCATTATGTTGGTGGTAACTTTGCATTGGAGTGTCTATCTCATAATGCTTCAGCAGAATCCCGCTAACTCGGGTATCTTCTGCAAGAATAACATCCACAGACTTCAGCACTTCTACAGCTCTAAAGGTTATATCTCCAAGATTTCCAATGGGAGTTGGGACTAGGTATAATTTTGCCATTCTTATTCGAATTTTCGTTCCACAATTTCAATAAACCTCGCTTCAAAAACATCCTTACCTTCCCAGTGGTTATAATCTGGCTTGATTTGATGTTGAATGAAATTTCTCACCTCCTCAAAAGACTGCATGGTGTTCAATTGAGAAAGAACCCGGTTATAATCATCGGTACTTCCTCCGAAAAGATGTTTGGTAAAGGCTATCCTATCGTTAAGACCTATCTTAATGCCTTTTTTCAACTTATCGTTTAAAGAGCGTTTTTCTTTATGACTAAAGTTCAAATTGGAATGAACCCCCTCTGGTGGAGTAGCTTCCGGTTTTGGGGATGACTCTTGGGGATGAGTTTGCGAGGTGTCCTCTAACTCGTTATGTTCAGTAGCTGTTGGTGCTGGCTCTTCTGGATCATTTGGCTTAGGCTCAAAATCTGGGAGATCGTCAAAATGAACTCCAAAACTTTTGAAATCATCTTCAGTTGGGTTATTTTCTTTAGGTTTTCCGAAATCTTTAGTTGAAGTTTCTTCTTCAGTGGGTTTCTCTTTTTCTTCTGAAGCTGTTTTAGTTTTGGATTGGTGCTGTTGTCTTAATTTTTCAAATTCAGCTAAGAGTAAGTCCACTTGTTCTGACTCGGGAGGCATTTGTGAAACGATATCTTTAATTTTCTCGGTATTAGGTTCAGAAATAGGATCGGGGTTATAATCCATTCCATCAGGCGTTTTGTAATGCCCACTATCTTCATCGATATCACTAAATTGTTGAGAAAAAACTTCCTTAAATTCTGTTTTAGAGACATCAGATTTGAGGCCTCCAAAGTGTAATTCAGCAAATGCTAGAATGCTAAGTTTCTCATACAGAATGGCCGTTTCCCTCTTCAACTGATGAATGTCTGCTCGGTTTTTAAGCTTTAATATCCGTTCCGCCAAACTTATCAATTCGTCTTCCAAGACTCTCTTCATAATATTTTTTATTTTCTTTTTTAAAGACCCTATAATTTTTGCTAATTTTAGCCTTGATATTCTAAAGCTAGAATTTAATTATTAACGCTCTAAATTACAAAATGTTTCTCGAAAATACCGTTAATCACAAAGAGCAATTTGGATGGATCGAGGTGATCTGTGGGAGTATGTTTTCTGGTAAAACGGAAGAATTAATAAGACGTCTTAAACGCGCTAAATTTGCCAAGCAAAAAGTAGAAATCTTTAAACCTCAAATAGATAGGCGATATGATGATACTGAAGTGGTCTCCCACGACGAAAATTCTATTCGCTCTACCCCTGTTCCTGCTGCAGCTAATATTCGATTGCTTGCAGACGGCTGTGATGTGGTAGGTATCGACGAAGCTCAATTTTTTGACGACGAGATCATTTCGGTGTGCAACGATTTAGCCAACAGAGGCGTGCGGGTGATTGTCGCTGGATTGGATATGGATTTTAAAGGCAACCCCTTTGGCCCAATGCCTAATCTGATGGCCACAGCAGAATATGTAACCAAAGTCCATGCGGTCTGCACAAGAACTGGAAATTTGGCTCAGTATAGCTTTAGAAAATCGTCCAAAGAAGACCTAGTTCTTCTAGGAGAGACCGATGAATATGAGCCGTTGAGCAGGGCAGCCTATTTTAAAGCAATGCTCAAAGAAAAAGTAAAGCGCATCGAAGTCAAAGATTCTGAAGAACTGTCCTCAAAAAAACCTAAATAATGTCCAAAGTATTAGAAACTCGACTTGAGATTGATCTCCAGGCTTTGGAAGACAACTATAAACTCCTTAAAAGTTACTTGAGCCAAAAAACCAAAATTATGGGAGTGGTCAAAGCTTTTGCTTACGGAACAGATTCCATTATTATCGGTCAGCACCTTGTTAAAATTGGAGTACAGCATCTTGCTGTGGCCTATATCGAAGAAGGTGTTCGATTAAGAGAAGCGGGGATTGAAGTTCCTATTCTTGTGTTTTATCCACAATTGGAAGAAATTCAAAAACTAATTGACTTCCAACTTACCCCAAGTGTTTATAACCATCGTTTTTTAGAAGCACTTAATGCAGAGCTAGCTCTGCACGAAATAGATTCTTTTGGCATTCACCTTAAAATCAATACAGGGCTTAACCGGCTTGGTTTTGAAATTGATGACTTAAATTTAATTCTTCAACATCTTAAAGCCAATAAAAAAATTAAAATAATAGGCTTATTTTCTCACCTAGCAGCCTCGGGAAATAAGGATGAAGTTGAATTTACCAAAGGACAAATTTCAAAATTTAAACAGGCCAGACAATTTTTTGAAAACCACTTGCCCTACACTTTCGAAAGTCATATTTGCAACTCTAGTGGCATTTTAAATTATCCTGAGGCAGAATACGACATGGTAAGAGCCGGCATTGCTCTTTATGGCTATGGCAACAATCCCAAAGAGCATAAGATGCTGAAAGCAGTCGCAAGTCTCAAAACTGTCATTGCTCAATTAAGAACAATCCAAAAAGGAGATAGCGTGGGTTATGAACGTAAGTTTAAAGCTGAGCGCGAGACTAAAATCGCAACACTACCTCTAGGCTATGCCGATGGTATTTCCAGAAATTTTGGGAATGGAAAAGCACAAGTCTTAGTAAATCACCAAAAAGCGCCTATCATTGGTAACATTTGTATGGACACTTTAATGCTAGATGTCACAGGAATAGACTGTGAAGAAGGTGACGAAGTAGAGATCTTCGGAAAAAATCACACGGTTCTAGACTTCGATATAGAACAACAAACGATTCCTTACGAAGTTATCACCAGAATTTCGCAACGAGTGACTAGAGTTTTGGTATAGATCTTATTTTAGTAATGGTAACGGCAGGCAGCAATCCATAATTGATCATTTTCATATTTGTAGACCAGTCGGTGTTCTGAAGTGATTCTCCTCGACCAATAACCTTGCAAATCTCCTTTAAGAGCTTCAGGTTTTCCAATACCCTCAAAAGGAGTTCTAATACAACTTTTGATAAGCACATTGACTCTCTTTAATAGTTTCTTGTCGACTTTTTGCCAATACAAATAATCATCCCATGATTTGGCCGACCAAACTATATTCATTACTCAATAAGGTCTTTGATTTTGCCTCTACCCTCTTCTAATTCCTTTACTGAGTCAAGTAAGACATCTCTGTTCTTGCCACTTAATAAATAGGTCGTCTCCTTAAGTGAGTTGTACTCGTCTAAAGATATTAGAACTAAATCTTTACCGTTTTTACGCTTAATAACAACATCACTCACATCATCAATGACCTTGTCAAACCAATGCTTAAGATTAGAACGAAAGTTTGTGTAGTTAACTATCTCCATATCACAAAGATAAACAAAAGTACTCATATTCGTACTTTTTTTATTAATGATTGTAATTGTCTAATTACAAAAAATCGTATTGGAATAATAGCCCGCCTCATTCTCAAAGAAATTATCGTAATGACAATCAATGTTTTGAATTTGTGAGAAATATAATGGATAAAAAATTAATCCTTGCAAATCATAATATAAGTGATTGGATACTCTATCAAAAATATTAGAATTCACCTTTAAGTTTTGAAGTGGTTTATTCAAGTAGGTATTAAATACATTAAAATCATAATATTGGTAAACATGTATAAACTCATGAGATAGAAAAGCATAATTATCCATTTCTGTTTTATCGAGAACAACAACATTTGCTATAGCAGTTCCACTAGCATTATAATCTTTAATGGTATTACCAGAAAAGACAAGTTCACCTGATTGTAAGGTTCGTTCAAATTCAAAATCATGGTTAACCAAAGAGTACGTTGTAGCAATAAATGATAGTGGCATAAGCTTATACTTCAATTTTAGTTGGTCTCGAGTATCTAGCTCCAAGCGATTAAAGCCAATATTGAAGTGCCATAAATCATAAAAGTTACGGTTGGAAGCGGCATTTTCAACAATAGAAGTCCCCGCTGAATTAACAAACTTTGCGTACCAGCTGTATTCCCAGGCACGCTTAGATTCAATTTTTCCTATAAGTCGTTTGCTTTCAAAAATTAAATAACCTCCAGCCGCTCCTTGAGCGATACCTTTTAATAACACCTTATGCCACTTTTCATCTGGTTTCTTATTAATAAGTGCTCCTACTCCACTAAAGACAGATGCAAAACCAACGTTATATAAGGCCATTTCCCTATCGTTGGATTGACCATAGTGAGTCGCACTACAAAAGAATAATACCACAACTAAAATTAACCTATAATTTAAACAACTGAATTTCATTTTTGCTTGAGTAAAGTATAATCATCTAGTTTGGTATTATTCATTAAGCTTCATCGAATTTATAAATAATCCATGATTAGTTACTACATCAAAATAACTTTTCATTTTTATAAACTCTTATCCAACCTCATGGATAAAACTTAACTTTGCAGTCAACACAAATTATGGAATCTACAGATCTCGACATACAGGTAAAAACGCTTCCAGAAAGTCCTGGGGTTTATCAATATTACGACAAAGACGATAGGATTTTATACGTAGGGAAAGCCAAAAACCTTAAAAAAAGAGTCTCTTCTTACTTCAACAAACAACATGACAGCCATCGCATTGGGGTGATGGTTAAGAAAATAAAAAACATCAAGCACATCGTTGTCGATTCTGAAATGGATGCTCTGCTGCTTGAAAATAACCTGATTAAAAAACTCCAGCCGCGTTTCAACATTATGTTGAGAGACGATAAAACCTATCCTTGGCTGTGTATTAAAAATGAACGCTTCCCGAGAGTTTTTCTAACGCGGCAAGTCATAAAAGATGGAAGTGAATATTACGGACCTTACCCGAGTTTAAGAACTGTAAAAACACTTTTAGGATTGATTAAGGGTCTCTACCAACTCAGGACCTGTAACTATGATTTATCTAAAGCAAAAATCGATAACGGCAAGTATAAAGTCTGTTTAGAATACCACCTTGGAAATTGTAAAGGGCCTTGTGAAGACCTTCAGGACGAAGGCGAATACATGAAACAGATTGAAGCAATCCGAAACATCGTAAAAGGTAATCTTAAAGATTCTCTCAAAGATTTTAGAGAGCAAATGAGTCATCTCGCAGAGGAGATGCGATTTGAAGAAGCTGAAAAAGTAAAGCGGAAAATAAGCACCCTAGAAAAATACCAGTCTAAATCTACAGTGGTTAACCCAAAAATCAATAATGTAGATGTCTTTTCTGTAGTAAGTGATGAAGGTTATGGATATGTCAATTTTATGCAATTATCGCATGGAGCCATTGTAAGGTCGCATACCATCGAGATGAAAAAGAAGTTAGATGAAAGTGATGCTGAGCTTCTAGAGTTAGGGATCACAGAAATCAGACAACGCTTTGATTCTAAATCTCCAGAGATATACGTGCCTTTTGAAGTCACAGCAGGAGAATATGTAAGAGTCACGGTTCCAAAATTGGGAGATAAAAAGGCAATTGTAGAACTTTCTACACGAAATGCCAAATATTTCCGCATGGAGCGTTTTAAACAAATGAAGATTGTAGATCCAGATCGGCATACCAACCGATTGATGGCTCAAATGAAAGAAGATTTAAGGTTACATGAAGAACCAAGGCATATTGAGTGTTTTGATAACTCAAACATACAAGGCTCCAATCCTGTTGCGGCCTGTGTAGTCTTCAAAAACGGAAAACCCAGTAAAAAAGACTATAGAAAATTCAATATAAAAACTGTGGTGGGGCCAGACGATTTTGCTTCCATGGAGGAAGTCGTTTACAGACGCTATAGACGATTGCTAGAAGAAGATGAACCTTTACCTCAGCTGGTTATTGTAGACGGAGGAAAAGGCCAACTCTCCTCTGGGGTAACTGCTTTGGAACGATTGGGATTACGAGGTAAAATCCCAATTATAGGGATTGCAAAACGTCTAGAAGAGTTATTTTACCCTGGAGATCAATACCCATTATACCTAGACAAAAAGACGGAAACTTTAAAGATTATCCAGCAGTTGAGAAATGAGGCCCACCGGTTTGGTATCACCTTTCATAGAAATAAACGAAGTAAAAGTGCCATTGGCACAGAATTGGAAGAAATCACAGGAATTGGAGAAAAAACATCCATAGAGCTTTTGCAAAATTTTAGATCCATTACTAAGGTAAAAAAAGCAAGCCTGAAAGAGCTTGAAGATGTCATAGGAAGCTCTAAAGCAAATATTATTTACTCACATTACCATACTCAAAATGAAACTTAAACTTCTTTTTTTCCTATTCCCTGTCTTTGTTTTTGGGCAAGATATAGACTTATCCAGGCTGGATAGTCTTAAGCAGCTCCATAAAGACTTGAAGGTAGGCTTAGTGCTGAGTGGTGGTGGAGCAAAGGGCTTAGCACATATTGGTGTTCTAAAAGTGATTGAAGAAGCGGGTATTCGTATAGATTATATAGGAGGCTCGAGCATGGGAGCCATAATTGGTGGTTTGTATGCTTCTGGCTATACCACTAGACAATTGGATTCTATTTTTAAAATTACAGATTTTGGAGCTTTAATTCAAGATAACTTACCTAGGCAAGCTAGAAGTTTTTATGAAAGGAAAGAGGCCGAGCGTTATGTGCTTAAACTTCCTTTCGATGATTTTCAAGTTAATTTACCTTCAGGCTTATCCAAAGGCCAAAATATCTACAACCTCTACGCACAGCTTTTATCTCATGTGGAGGAGACCGATTTTAGTGAGCTTCCAATTCCTTTCTTTTGTATAGCTACCAATGTAGAAACTGGAGAGCAGGTGCTTATTGAAGAGGGAGACCTTGCGACGTCACTCTCTGCAAGTGGAGCAATTCCTACACTATTTAGTCCTGTTTTTATAGATGGTATAATGTTGACCGATGGCGGAGTGATAAATAATTTTCCTGTTGAAGAAGTTCGTGCTAAGGGAATGGATATTATTATAGGAGTAGATGTGCAAGATAACTTGCGCACTAAGGAAAACCTAAAAAGCGGTTTTGAAATTCTTACTCAGGTCAATAACTTTAGAACCATAAGAGATGCCGAAGAAAAAAGCCTTAAAACTGATCTTTATATACATCCCAACATCGATAATTTTTCGGTCCTATCGTTTGATCAAGGAGAAAAAATTATAAACAATGGGGAGCTGGCTGCTAGAAAAAAAATAAGCCCTCTCAAATTAATAGCACAGGCTCAGAATAAAGGTAATACCCCGCGACAGCCCATCCAGCTTAATGATAGCCTTGCTATTGGAAACATAGATATTGTTGGCAATAATAAGTTTCCAAGAAACTACATCAGAGGTAAATTGAAAGTAAATACTTTCGAAAAAACAAGTTTTAAAAAGCTAAATGCAGGTCTCAATAATTTAACCGCTACGGGGAGTTTTAATAAAATTAACTACGAGCTTATTCAAAATGGAGAGTTTAAAGACTTGAGATTGAAAATTTATGAAAGTGAACAAAACACTCAGTTAAGGTTTGGAATTCATTACGACCAACTTTATAAAACCAGTTTTCTAGCTAATCTTACCAAAAAGAGTTTCTTTCTCACCAACGATATTATTTCTCTAGACCTCATTATCGGTGATAATCTTCGTTATAATTTTGATTATTATATCGATAAAGGGCGGTATTGGAGCATCGGTGTTTCTTCACGATATAATCAATTTGATGATGATGTTAACTTTGAATTTATACAGCAGAATGTAGGAACAGAAAATCCTTTGAATTTGAACCAAGTTCGTTTAAAAAACAAGGATTTTACCAATCGTATTTTTGCGGAAACATTCTTAACCCAAGATTTTAAATTTGGTGTTGGAGCAGAGTATAAGTTTCTCGAGGCCACTACAGAAACCTTTATACAAGATCCAGAAATAAGCGAGGCATTAACTATTATAGAAAAAAACAACTTGTTTAGCACTTATGGCTACGTGAAATTTGATACTATGAACGATAAATTTTACCCTAGTTCTGGGCATTTGTTAACTGGTCAAGTGAATGTATATTTCCCTGTTTTCGATAATTATTCTGAGTTTGCCATCGCCAAAGGTGAAGCGGGTTATGCCCAGCCCCTCTTCAACAGAGTCTCGGGCTATATAGGCTCCGAGCTTGGGTTTAGAACCGGAAATGAAGACTTAGCTGGCTTAAATTTTTTCCTTGGTGGTTTTGGAAATGAGCCCATCAATAATTTCAAACACTTTTTAGGCTACGACTTTTTTACGCTATCTGCCAACTCATATATCAAAGGAATTTTGCAGATTGATTATAATTTTTACAAAAGAAATCACCTCCTCTTTACCGCAAACTATGCCAACGTAGAAGATGATCTGTTATCCTCTGGAAACTGGTTAAGTGCTCCAGATTTTTCTGGGTATGGAATTGGATTTGGATCGCAAACCATTTTAGGACCTGTCGATTTAAAATATACCTATTCTCCAGAAACAAATGAAAGTCAATGGTTTGTAAGTATTGGATACTGGTTTTAATCGATACTCAAGTCCTGAGAAAGATTCCCTCGTTGAAAAAAGTTGCTTTTTAAAGCAAATTTATATTTATAACCCTATCCTATTTTAAATTACATCTATTTTCACGATATTTGAATAAATCGTAATTATCATGCCTTTCTATCATAAACTTGGTAAAATTCCACATAAAAGACATACCATCTTTAAAAAACCTGATGGCTCTTTATACCGAGAGCAACTTTTTGGAACCATAGGTTTTGACGGCATGTCCACCAATAGCTATCACGAGCAACATCCTACGCAAGTCAAAAAAATATTGGGAAGTAAGGATGTGACTCCCAAAATTGCTGTGGATACCAATCTAAAATCTTATAAGTTTCATGGATTTAAAACCATACCACAGCCAGATTATCTAGACAGTAGAATCACCGTTTTACACAATGCGGATGTCAATATAATTCTGGCAGCCCCAACCGAATCTTCCAAAGACTATTTCTACAAAAATGCAGATGCAGACGAATTGCTTTTTATCCATAAAGGGAAAGGTAAACTAAGAACTCACTTGGGGAATCTGGATTTTGGATATGGCGACTACCTTCTCATCCCTAGAGGTATAATTTATAAAATTGATTTTGAAACGGAGGATAATCGCTTGTTCATTGTCGAGTCCAGAAGACCTATTTACACCCCAAAACGCTATCGCAATCACTTTGGACAATTGCTAGAGCATGCCCCTTTTTGTGAAAGGGACTTAAGGCAGCCTTACGAATTGGAGACCAACAATGAAAAAGGGGACTTTTTAATAAAGGTTAAAAAGGAAAATCAATTGTTCGATATGGTATACGCCTCTCACCCTTTTGATGTGGTAGGCTATGATGGCTATAATTACCCATATGCATTTTCTATCCATGATTTTGAGCCCATTACAGGAAGGATTCACCAACCACCGCCTGTTCATCAAACCTTTGAAACCGATGCTTTTGTGGTGTGCTCATTTTGTCCTAGATTATTTGATTACCATCCAGAAAGTATACCGGCACCTTACAACCATAGTAATATTGATAGCGATGAGGTGTTGTATTATGTCGATGGAGATTTTATGAGTAGAAATGATATAGAAGCCGGTCATATCTCGTTACATCCCGCGGGGATTCCTCACGGACCGCATCCTGGGGCTGTAGAGCGAAGTATTGGCCAAACTAAAACAGAAGAATTAGCCGTGATGGTAGATACCTTCAAACCTTTAAAGATAACTAAAGAAGGCATGGCTATTGCCGATGATAGCTATCATAAATCTTGGCTAGAAGACAATCATTAAGGCTTAGCCTTGCGTTAGGGATTGTCGTGAAAAGCTTTCTGAATGTGGCGCTAGAAGTCTTGTTGGACTTGGCGACTAAAAGAAGACAAAAGGACAACTTTAGACTTGCTAAGCCTAGTGAAGAAACTTGAAACAAAAGCCCGACCCTTTCCAACTCGTTGGAGAGGGGAACGCCCAAAATATATAAATTAAGAATTAAAAACCTAAACTCATGAGCACAGATACCACTAGTCAGAAATTAACCAAAGTAAATCTTGAGGCGGAAGATTTCCTTCCTATTCTAGGAACCGATTTTGTAGAGCTTTACGTAGGAAATGCCAAACAAGCAGCCTACTATTACCAGACAGCATGGGGGTTTCAGCCAGTAGCCTATGCGGGCTTGGAAACGGGAAAAAAAGATTCTACTTCCTATGTTTTACAACAAGGAAAAATAAGGCTAGTACTAACCAGCCCAATGAGCGATGGCGGTGATATTAATCGACATATCAATGAACATGGTGATGGAGTAAAATTTGTGTCGCTATGGGTAGATGATGCTGCTAAGAGTTTTGAAGAAACCGTAAAGCGTGGGGCAAAACCTTATGTAGAGCCTTACACCATTGAGGACGACAATGGTAAAGCTGTTATTTCTGGTATACATACCTATGGTGAGACTATTCACTTGTTTATAGAACGAAAAGACTATGAAGGTCCATTTTTACCGGGATACCACTCCTGGACAAAATCTTACAAAACCGAAGGTGTAGGTCTAAAATATATTGACCACATCGTTGGAAATGTAGGCTGGAACGAGATGAATAAATGGGTAAATTTTTATGCTGAAGTGATGGGTTTTGCTCAATTGCTATCTTTTGATGATAAAGATATCTCTACAGAATATACCGCCCTGATGAGTAAAGTGATGAGCAACGGAAATGGAAGAATAAAGTTCCCGATTAACGAACCTGCCAAAGGGAAAAAGAAGTCACAAATTGAAGAGTATATTGATTTTTATAATGGTTCTGGGGTTCAACATATTGCTGTAGCCACAGATAACATCATTGAAACCGTAAGCGAACTCCAAAAAAGAGGTGTTGAATTCTTAAACATTCCTGAAACTTATTACGACACTGTTTTGGACCGCGTAGGAGAAATAGACGAAGATTTGGCACCGCTGAAAGAACTTGGGATCTTAATTGATAGTGATGATGAAGGCTATTTGCTTCAAATTTTTACCAAACCTATTTTGGATAGACCTACCATGTTTTTTGAAATTATTCAACGTAAAGGAGCGCAATCTTTTGGAAAAGGAAACTTTAAAGCTTTGTTTGAAGCTATTGAAAGGGAACAGACCTTAAGAGGAACACTTTAAATTGGTATTACAGTACAGAAATTGAAAGCCTCTTCTAAAGTGCGAGGCTTTCGCTTTTAAAGTTATCATAAAATAAAGGCATACTAATTGATTATATTGAAATTTGAATAGACATTCTATCTTTATGAAATTTATCCTTAGCCTAGTTATTGCCATTTCAAGTGTTTTTTGCAGTTACAGCCAATCTGCATATGAAGATGGAGAGTGGTTGAGTTTTAAAATAAAATACGGGTGGTTTAATACGAGCAAAGCCACTCTTGAAGTCAGAAAAACCAAACTAAACAATGAGGATGTTCATCACATTATCGGCAATGGAAAAAGTGTTGGTTTGTTAGATGTGTTCTTTAGAGTGAGAGATCGATACGAAACCTTCGTTAACCAAGATGGACTGCCCGTAAAGTTTATAAGAGACATTAATGAAGGAGGGTACAAAAAGCATAAAGAACTCTACTTTAATCACAATTCACAACGGGTCAAAGTCGTAGATTATAAGCACAAAACAACAGAATCTTTTGATTTTGAGCTCAATACTCAAGATATGCTTTCCGCCTTCTATAAACTTAGGAACAGTATTAATATTGAAACCTTGCGGATTGGTCAAGAGTTTAACTTGAACATGTTTTTTGATAATGAAAACTATGATTTTAAGACTAAATTCCTTGGTTATGAAGTCTTGGATACTAAATTCGGAAAAGTGGCCTGCTTAAAATTTAGACCAT
Source organism: Psychroflexus gondwanensis ACAM 44 (assembly GCF_000355905.1). GTDB lineage: Bacteria > Bacteroidota > Bacteroidia > Flavobacteriales > Flavobacteriaceae > Psychroflexus > Psychroflexus gondwanensis. The sequence continues at coordinate 62,099 of NZ_APLF01000018.1, read as the reverse complement.
ACGTGAAAGCAGAACGTGTTTTTGAAGCTCAAGAAAGCTTAACATTTTGGATAAGCGCAGACCAAAACAAAATCCCCTTAAAAATTGAAGCAGAACTTGCTGTGGGTTCTTTAACCGCGGAACTAGATGAGTTTAAAGGTCTTTCCCATTCGTTTGAGGTTATAATGGATTAAATGTATATTTAGATCTGAGCTTGTTGTTATTTTAATCTCTATGAATTCATCTTCAAAATCAGACTCTTTCTGGTATGTTCTCTACACCAAGCCTCGAGCAGAGAAAAAGCTTGCTCAGCAACTACAAGAGGATGGAATTGAAGCTTACTGCCCTACTCAAGTTGAACTTAAAGTGTGGAGCGATCGAAAAAAGAAGGTAGAAACACCCCTTCTCCCTTCTATGATTTTAGTATATATTGAAAACGAAAAAAGAGAGCTAGTTTTTAACAGGAAAAATGCTATAAGATATTTGTATTGGCTTGGGCAACCCGCCAAGGTCACTTCTGAAGAAGTTGAAAGTTTAAAATCACTTCTGGACGATAGTCAATTTGAAAACCATGGATTGCAAAAAATGCAAGCAGGCGTAAAACTAGATATGACTTCTTTAGGTTTTGAACATATTCAAGGAACTGTGACTTATACGAGTACTACGGAATGTTGGGTAGTCCTTGAAGGCTTGGGGTATGTGGTGAAATTTAAAAAAAAGACTTTAAAGTTTTAGGTTTAAACCAAACTGATAAGTTAGCGCCTCGGCATTATAAATGTTATTAAAATGATTTAAGCGATCCACATTTAGAGATAAGTTTAATTTCCAAACATCTAGGGCCAAACCTCCTCCATAGTTTGGTCTATTAAATTGATCTATTCCTAAACTCACTTTTGCATACAAGACTTTCCAAAAGCTTCGCTCGTACATTCCATTGAGGCTGTAAAACAGATTCCCAGCACTTACCATACTAAAAGCATGCAGACTAAGAGTTTGGTTGCCAGAGCGCTTTCCTGAAGATTTTAGCCTGCAATTGCATGGACCGGCTTCTCCTCCAAAATTATAACTTAATCCCAAATTTATCTTAGTTGGTTGCATATACATATAGGAGCCAGAAGTAATCTCCTCTGGTAAATTCGTTTCAATATCATCCCCCAAATTTTGATAGTAAGTAATCAAATCGTCCCCATTTTGGAAATCAGGAAATTGAAGACTAAGCCCATCATATTCAAAAAAGCCTTGATAAACATCCTGTCTGGTATCTTTACTAAAGTGAATAAAACCAAGGTCCAAAATACTTCCTGTGAACTCTAGCCTATCGTTGAAATAATAAGACAGTCCAAAATCTAAGCCTAAACCATAGTTAGAACCTATGAGTATATTCCCAGGAGTCAGTTCATCAAAACTTTCAAAACCTGTACTTTGGAATCTTAAGTCCAAATTGCTTATGCTTTGGTTGAGCAAAAGCCCTTCCTCATTCTCTTTGGAGACGAAATGCCCAGTATTTCCAACTGATTTTATATTAACACTGGAAGTGTAGAGTTTTCCTCGTACTCCGATATGTAAATCGTCGTTCACTTGTTGATTAATTCCAATATGAAAAACGGTCTGTAGGTTTCCTCTGAAGTTGATCTGTCCAATATCATAACTTCTATTTTGACCAGCATTTCCAAAATAGGCCAGTTCTAGTAAGTCTTTTGGAAAATTAAATACAGCATCACTTTCTTGATAAACCCCAGCGGTGTAATAAATAGACTTGCGTTTCCAACCGAAATTGATAAGATCAATCTTTTGATTGAAAGCCACAAAATCTTTAGCTGATATCCGGTCTAGAGATTCTGCTACATTGACGTTGAAATCTCTAGTGTTGAATAAATTATCAACATTGAGCACTGTGTTTCCAACCGAGGCATAAACATTAGAAAGTATAGGAACTCCGATATGGAAGTTTGTTTTTTCATAAGCAGCTCCAGGATTCAACATCAAAGATTGCGGGTTATGCGTTTGATTGTAGAGCAAATGATTGTCTTGACTCCACAGAATATTGGATACTAGAACAAAAAAAAGAATAGGGATGTACTTCATTCTCCTGGATAAAGATAACCTGCTTCCACAATACATTCAATTTGCATCTCACCGATATTTGTTGCCGCTCTGGGCTGATTTACAAAAACTTCTGCTCGTATACTCGAAGTAATTATATCAATTTGTTGAGGATTGAGTTCAACCGAAAAAGTTTTAATACTAGGGCCTGTCAAACTTCCTGATGGAATAGTCTCCGTGACTCTAAAAGTTTCAAAATCATCGATATCAAAGAAAATAAAATCTAAAGTTTGAGGTCTATTGATACTGTTCTCTGCTAAGAACTTGAATTCTAAAGATTCTAAATAATCAGCATTATACTGTTCATTTAAAAAATCAATATCCACAAAATCACGAATAGTATTGGGAATAGGGATAGAATCATTTCCTGCATTGATCAGTTCTGCGGTATACACAGTTTGAAACACATTGGCTTCAAATCTTGGAATCACTTCAAACTCATCAGAGTCCAGAGATCTATCGTCAGTACAACTGAAGAAAATGACACATATAATAAGTAAGTATTTCATATTTTTAAAACAAATCAAATTGAATTCCCCCTAGTAAGCTTTTTGTAAACGTTTGATTTTAAATAAAAATTGCTAAGATTTCTATAAAAATTGTATTAATGATTGAATTTTAAATGTAATCGTATAAAAGTCTACTTTAAAAAAATCATTAAACATCTCTTAAATTTAAAAAATTAATGAATAGGTTCTTAAATAATTACTATTTTTTTGAATGAAATCAAAAACTCCTTCTCAAAAAAGTGAGAAGGAGTTAAATTATACTATGAATTTATTTTACTTGTTTTGATTCACCAAGTCCATCAAATCCACATCATTTCCAAGAAGGATTTCATTTGAATTGATTCTGCCAGCTGGTGTATCATTCTCCAATTTTAAAACTCCTCTTGGACAAACGGAAGCACAAATTCCACAACCCACACAAGACGATCTCACTATGTTTTCTCCTTTTTGTGCGTAGGCTCTCACATCTATTCCCATCTCACAATACGTGGTACAGTTTCCGCAAGAAATACATTGACCACCATTGGTCGTAATTCTGAATTTTGAAAATAAGCGCTGTTGAAATCCTAAAATAGCTGCCATAGGACATCCAAATCTACACCAAACTCTATTCCCAAAAATAGGATAAAACCCAACCCCTACAACTCCAGAAAAGATAGCTCCAATTGCAAAACCATAAGTTGCTCTTAAGGTTTCAGCTTCAAATAAAAAGATCTTATCTATAAGTCCAGAAAAGTGAAGTCCCAGCAAGGAAAGTATGACGACAAAAAAACCAATCGCTGCATATTTAGCATCGTTTTGTAGTTCTTGACGCTTATAGACCATCGTCCAAGTAAAGACAATCGTCAATAAACTAGCTACACTTATCAGAAAAGCAGTGCCAGACAACCAGTACTTATCAGTATTTAGGTAAGAATAAACAACCGCCGTCGTCATTATAACTACAAAAACAAGAACTGTATGGACCAACCAGCGCTCCAATTTCCAAGAAGACTGGGATTTGTCGCTCAAATGACGAAAAGGATCCCCAGCAGTTTCTGCTAATCCTCCACAACCACACACCCAAGAACAATACCAGCGCTTACCGTATTTGTAGGTTAAAATAGGAGTGATAATTAGGATAGAAAGAACTCCAAAAATAAGTAGTCCAATACCAACAGTCCCCGCATTTACAAACTGGTCGACTCTATATTGTTCAAAATTGTAATGATTTAAAGGCCATATGTTGATGAAGTTATAGTAGGGTAATGAAAAATTATCTCCATTGAGTCTTGACATCAGCTCTGGAATTAAAAATGCAAATCCCAATTGGAAAAACATAACTGAAAATGTACGTAAGCGTTGATAGCGATTATGACGATATTTCCATAAGAATTTCACACCAAAACCAACAATAGCTAAGGTGTATAAGGTTCCATAAACAAACCATTGGCTTGCTGCATTCCCACTTATAGCTTTGCTTAACGGATCAAATAAAGCTACAACCCCTGTGTTTTCTCCTTCGCTACTCAATCCTATCCAGTTGGGATAAAAATAAAGTACAATATAAAACCCTGTTAAAGCTAAGCCTAAAATATAGGCCCAAAATCCTCGGTTGGTTAGAGATTTAAAATAAATCCGATCGTTTTTGATACCTTCAGTCTTGTGCGCGTAACTCACTTTGGAATACCAAAAAATCCCTGCGAGAACCATGATAAGGGATAAACTCACCCAAACGATTTTGGGCTGAAAATGAATATTGAACCCCGATAAGGTCATTATAAAAATACCCAACAATCCTAGCGCAGAAGATAGTTTTTGCTGGACGTTTAAAGCTTCTGGCGAATTGCCTGTAACAGACATGTTTATATCTACACTCATAATGAAGTTGTTTTTAGTGTATGTTGAAATTTATTTTGAATTTCTTTCTCATAAGACTTAAAAAATTCGGGATCAAAGTTAGCCGACTTCAGGTTTTTAATAACCTCATCTACTGTAGCGTTCTCTGTTAACCATCGGTCAAAAACCTCATGGCGCAATCGAATTCCAAAGGTGTTTATGCCTTTAAAAATCCTCGATTCAATTTCATACTGGATATGTATGCATTTTTTTCCATCGGTATGTTCCCAGTAAAAGTCGGTATGTCCCTCCTTTGCTTGGCTAAATACCCAACCGTATGTTTGATATTCTATATCAAAAAACTTAGCCGAATTGAACCACTGTCCTGGCTTGTATTCTCTAGGATTTCCACAGAGTGTTTGTGCCAAAGTCTCCCCCATCATTCTACCGGTATACCACACCGCTTCAATTGAAGGACGATTTCCAATAGGCTGCCTTTGCTCGGCACAGTCTCCAATAGCATAAATATCCTCTACGCTGGTTTCCAGCTTTCGGTTCACTAAAACTCCACGATTCAATTCGATATCACTGGATTTAAGGAAATCAATATTTGGTGAAACGCCAGGCGTTAATCCTACAAAATTACATTCCAAAACCTCCCCTGTTTCTTTAATTTTTATAGCCTTAACTCTACCTGTATCATCCGCAATAATTTCTTCCAGATTAGTTTCCAATCTTAAGTCGATGTGGTGCTCTCGAATGTGTCTATCTATTAGCTTAGCTTCTTCGCTGGGTAGCACATTGTTCCAAAAATGGCTCTCCCTTACCAATAGAGTAACCGGTATATTTCTGGTCGCAAGCATTTCTGCTAATTCAATTCCTATTAAACCACCACCAACAATAACGGCTCTCTTGCATACCTCCTTATTTGGCGCATGGTCTTCTAGAGACTCTAAATCTTGCTTGCTATAAAGGCCCAAAACACCTTTCGAATCTTGACCAGGCCAACCGAATTTGTTTGATTTAGAGCCACAGGCAATGACAAGCTTATCATAGGGAAATGCTTCTCCTGATTCTAGTTGTAGCTCTTTGTTTTTATGATCAACGGCCGAAACATGAGCCTGCTTTATGTCTATTCTATTTTTCTTCCAAAATCCATCTTCATAAGGCTTAAGATGATTCCATTTCATATGGCCCATATAAACGTACATCAAAGCAGTTCTAGAAAAGAAATGTTCACTTTCAGAAGAAATTAAGGTAATGCGTTTCTGAGATTGTTTCCGAATATGCCTTGCTGCAGTTACTCCAGAAATCCCATTCCCTATAATAACGATGTGTTCTTGTCCCAAACTATTATGGTTTTAAATGTAAAATTAGTTTATCTCATAGAAGTTCAGTAGCTAAAGAGTCTTAAAATATACAAATTCAGTTGTTAATGTGCTTCATATAAAAGCTATAGAGCTCATCTGATGAAGCCCCGCTCCATTTTTTAAAATAAATTATACAAAAAAGAACCTGTAATTTCAGAATGCCTTTATGTTCAAAACGTCTTGCAGATGTTGAAATCGAATGTTGAATCACCTTAAAATCGGAAGTGTCATAAATCAGTTTTAAAATTTCATGATCTTCATAAATTAGAAACTCTTCATTGTAGCCTCCTACCTTTTCAAAAAGAGATTTTGTCACGAACAAGCTCTGGTCACCACCTCTACAAGATCTGGTATTAAATTTAGTGAACCAGCTTATAAATTGAAGCCAGGGATGTCGACTCCTAAATTTCATTTTGAAACATCCCGCTTGGTGTCGGTTTTGAACGGATTCTATAATTAGCCTATCAAAATCTTGAGGTGGAAAAGAATCAATATGAAGGAAATATAGGATTTCTGCAGTGGCTTGTTTGGCACCATAATTCATTTGCCTTGGTCTTCCTCTTGTACTTTCCAAGCATTTGATACCGTCAACCTGATTAATTAAAGCTAAAGTTCCATCGTTACTTCCGCCGTCCACAACAAGAATTTCCGTAACATACCCAAAAGAACTTATTCTATTCTGAATTTGTTTAAGGTTGCTTTCAACCTCTTCAGCTTCATTATAAACTGGAATAATGATACTAATCATGCCAGCTACATTTCATTCAGTTCCCAAGAATAGGACAAATAATCTATATATGCTTCTTCATTTATGGTTTCATTTGCATACATATTTATGAATCTTATGACTGTACCATATTCGGATTCAAAATCTGAAGCATACCATTTGAAAATTTTGGAGAGCTCTACTTTAGTTTTGGATAATTTGTTTTTATTGGAATTTACGAAGGTTTTCGAGGAAGCGTCAAGTTGCTTGTCGAGTTTTGAAGCTACATAGGCTTCGTTCAGCAATTTGGGACAAGACTCTGAAGCGCAGTTCACCGCAAAATGAACGCGGGGATCTCCCATTTTCAAGAGCATTCCTTTCTCAATATCATCTAGGGAATATAATTTACCGTCAATTTTCGCAAATTCTGTAGTAAAAGGACTGCTAAAAAACCCTCCAATATCTTTAATACTCTCTACGGGATAGTGATCTAAGATCAACTTTACGGTAAAGGCGTTATACGCATTGATGAGGTAAGCTTTCTTTTGATTTTTGGTCCAGGAGTCTTGAGGAGGGTTTTTAGAAATAAGATCTAAGTAAGTGTCGAGCTTCCTTTCATTTTTTTTCAAATTCTTATAATCAACATCTCCATTAGTATTCACATAAGTTTGAAGTAAATCCTGCCATTGCTGATGCTGATGAATGTTTTGGCTCAAGGCAGTTCCCATTCCTAAAACAGAGAAAAAAAGACCAAAAAAAAAGGTGTTAAGGGTTTTCATAACTTTTTAATTTATTTACGTAAATGTAAGAATCAGAGTTTCAAGTTTAACTGTCGAAAGGATTAATAATTACAATTTTACTTCAGAATAAAATTTAACAGAAGAGAATTCTGTATTCAAATTTGAATAGTCTACTAGATTGGTAGAAATTATATACTTTTGTCAATTATTATAAAAACTAAAAATAAAAGTTTGAAATTTGTGTTTTGGCAACGAACATAATCAACTGAATATCAAGCCCTAAATTAGAATAATCATTTTTATGCATCAAAATAAATTAAAGGCAATTGAAGCTTCTATAAAAGCCGGAGAAGCCATTATGAACATCTACAAGCAAGATTTTGAAGTGGAATATAAAGAGGATAATTCTCCACTAACTTTAGCCGATAAAGAGGCCAATAAAGTGATCATGTCTTATTTGGAGACTACTCCTATCCCCATTATTAGCGAAGAAAACAAAGCTATAGACTATAGTGAACGGAAGTCCTGGAAAACCTGTTGGATTGTGGACCCCCTGGACGGTACTAAGGAATTTGTAAAAAAGAATGGTGAATTTACTGTCAATATTGCTTTAATTGATGACCAAAAATCAATATTCGGAGTTATTTATGTTCCTGCGCAGCGCATTTTATATGTAGGAGATGTTGAAACTCAAACCTCCTATAAAGTAGAAGTTCCGCAAGGAGATTTTAATGTGGATGCTTTACTAAAAAAAGCAACTCCCTTGAAGCCGAGCAAGGGCTCTAACCCCATTAGGGTGGTTGGAAGCCGATCTCACATGAATCAAGACACATTGGACTATGTAGAGAAACTGAAAGACACACATCACAAACCAGTAGAGATTGTTTCCAAAGGAAGCTCTCTTAAATTTTGCTTAGTCGCAGAAGGAGAGGCAGATGTATATCCTCGATATGCCCCTACGATGGAATGGGATACCGCTGCAGGACAAGCTATTTGTAAAGCTGTTGGCCTCCAGGTTATAAGCCTAGATACAAATGAAGAAATGCTTTACAATAGAGAAAATCTTTTGAATGGTTATTTTCATGTCAAAACAACATTATGAGTAAAAACATCGTCATACATGACTATGATATAACTAGATCACATAGAAATAAAGTCAATGGCCACGACTCTTTCGTGCTTTGGTTCACGGGGCTGTCGGGTTCTGGAAAATCGACTATCGCGAATAAAGTTGAAGAAGAATTATTTTATAAAGGGATCCACACCTATGCTTTGGATGGGGATAACATAAGAAGTGGAATTAATAAAGGGCTTGGGTTTACTAAAGAGGATCGCTACGAAAATTTAAGGCGAATCGCTGAAGTTGCAAAACTCTTCGTTGACTCTGGAGTGGTGACTATCGCTGCATTTGTGTCTCCATTAATTTCAGACAGGGAACAGGTTAAAGAAATTGTAGGTAAGGAAGATCTTATAGAAATATTTGTAGACACCTCTTTAGAAGAATGTGAGAACAGAGACGTGAAAGGCTTGTACAAAAAAGCAAGAGCTGGAGAAATAAAAAACTTCACCGGGATAGACGCCCCTTACGAAGCTCCTGAAAACCCAGATCTTAAGATTTCTACAGAAGAGATTAGTGTAGAAATGGCGGTGAAGCAAATTATAGATTATTTAGAAGAAACACATAGAATATAATACCATGAGCACCTATTATTTGAATTATTTGGAAGAATTGGAATCAGAAGCCATCTTTATTTTGAGAGAGGTTTGGGCTCAATTTCAAAATCCAGTTATTTTATTTTCTGGAGGAAAGGACTCCATTCTTGTTACGCATTTGGCCAAAAAAGCCTTTCATCCAGCAAAGATTCCTTTTGCTCTAATGCATGTAGACACAGGGCATAATTTCCCAGAAGCTATTCAATTTAGAGATGATCTTGCCAAAAAACTAGGGGTCAATCTTATTGTAGGTTCTGTCCAAGAATCCATAAATAAAGGACGTGTTGCCGAAGAAAAAGGTAAAAATGCGACTAGAAATGCTTTGCAAATCACAACTCTGTTGGATAGTCTAGAGGAGCATAAAGTAGATTGTGCTATTGGTGGTGGCCGAAGAGATGAGGAGAAAGCAAGGGCTAAGGAGCGTTTTTTCTCACATAGAGATGAGTTTGGGCAATGGGATCCTAAAAATCAACGTCCTGAACTGTGGAATTTACTCAATGGGAAATACTTTGAAGGAGAACATTTCAGAGCCTTTCCTATTAGTAACTGGACCGAAATGGATGTTTGGAACTATCTCACCAAAGAAAAAATAGAAATTCCTTCTTTGTATTTAGCTCACCAAAGGGATGTAGTGAAAAGAAATGGGTCTTGGATTCCTAATTCTGAATTTTTAAAACTAGAGCCTAACGAAGAAATCGTCTCTAAAAGAATAAGATTTAGAACCTTGGGAGACATCACCATTACAGGAGGAATTGAGTCTGAAGCAGACACTATGGAAAAAATCGTCGAAGAAGTTTCTACGATGAGAGAAACCGAAAGAGGAAATAGAAGTGATGATAAACGATCTGAAACCGCCATGGAAGATCGAAAAAAAGACGGCTATTTCTAGACTATAATTTCTCTAACACACTCAAAATTCTGATGACTTAAACTGACGCATATCATGAAAATAGATAAAAACCAATTACTAAGATTTACAACTGCTGGAAGTGTAGATGATGGTAAAAGCACACTTATTGGAAGATTGCTTTACGATTCCAAATCCATTTTTGAAGACCAACTCGCTGCTGTAAAAAATTCCAGTAAGCAAAAAGGAATAGAAGGCGTAGACCTAGCTATGTTCACGGACGGCCTTAAAGACGAACGGGAACAGGGTATTACTATTGATGTTGCTTATAGATATTTTACAACACCAAAGCGTAAATTTATTATCGCAGATACTCCCGGTCACATTCAGTATACAAGAAATATGGTGACTGGTGCATCTACAGCCAATGCTGCTGTTGTTCTTATTGATGCTAGGCATGGTGTAATAGAACAAACCAAAAGGCACACCTTTATAGCCTCTTTATTGAATATTCCTCACATTATAGTGTGTGTGAATAAAATGGACTTGGTATCTTATTCTGAAGAGACCTTCAACTCCATTGTAGAGCAATTTGAAGAGTTTTCTTCAAAACTACTTATCAAAGACGTGCGTTACATCCCCATAAGTGCTTTAAACGGAGATAATGTGGTCAATCGTTCAGAAAATATGACATGGTTTCAAGGTTCGCCGATGTTGCACGAGCTAGAAACCCTTCACATTAGTAGTGATATCAACAAAATTGATGCTAGATTCCCAGTACAAACCGTTCTCAGACCTCAGCGCGAAGGCTTCGAAGATTACAGAGGGTATGCAGGAAGAATCGCTAGTGGAATTTATAGAGTGAACGACGAAGTAGCTGTATTGCCTTCTGGTTTTACCTCTAAAATTAAAACCATAAACGTAGGAGAAACTGAAGTTGAGGAAGCTTTTGCTCCTATGTCTATAGCAATGACCTTGGAGGATGATATCGATATAAGTAGAGGAGATATGATTGTAAAAAAGAACAATCAACCAGAACTTTCACAAGAATTTGATGTGATGTTATGCTGGCTTAATAATGCTCCTGTAAAATCTAGAACCAAATATACCATCATGCATACCTCCAATGAGCAAAAAGCTGTCATTAAAGAGGTGGTTTACAAAATGGATGTTGATACATTCAAACGAAATGAAGAAGATAAGGATTTAACAATGAACGATATTGCCAGAGTAAGACTTAAAACCTCTCATCGGTTGATGCTGGATAGTTATAGAGATAACCGAAGCACAGGAAGTATCATATTAGTAGATGAGTCTACAAAGGAAACTGTCGCCGCGGGGATGATCATTTAAAATATTAGTGTCCAAAACATTAGAATATAAAGCCCGGCAAAAGCTGGGCTTTATATTTCCTGATTATTTGGTGTTTATCGTTTAAATATTCATTGGCAATGTTCTACTTTTGCAGCATTAACAAAATGTATCTCCGATGGCCCAAGAAAAAGAAATAAAATCCGCTTTAATCTCAGTGTATCATAAAGAAGGTTTAGAGCCAATTGTGCAAACCTTAAATGATCTAGGAGTTCAAATTTACTCCACTGGAGGGACAGAAAAATTCATCAAAGACTTGGGCATAGAAGTTACTCCCGTAGAAGAGATCACGTCCTACCCTTCTATCTTGGGAGGTCGTGTTAAAACCCTACACCCAAAAGTTTTTGGGGGGATCTTAAATCGAAGTGATAATGCGCAAGACCAAGAGGAATTGAAATCTTATGATATTCCACAAATTGACTTGGTTATTGTTGATTTATATCCTTTTGAAGACACCGTAGCTTCTGGGGCTAACGAACAAGATAGTATTGAAAAAATTGATATAGGAGGCATCTCTTTAATACGAGCTGCTGCCAAAAATTTTAAAGATGTGCTTTGTGTCTCTTCAAGATCGGATTACGAAAGCCTTCTGGGAGTTCTTAAAAACTCGCAAGGAAAAGTAAGCCTTAAAGAGCGAAAGAATTTTGCTGCAAAAGCCTTCCAAGTTTCTTCTCATTATGATACCGCCATTTTTAATTACTTCAACACGACAGAACAACTTCCTTCTCATAAACAAAGTTTCGAGAAAGGAGTAGAATTACGATATGGAGAAAACCCTCACCAACAAGGATTTTTCTTTGGCGATTTTGATAAGGTATTTAATAAGCTCCACGGCAAGGAATTATCTTACAACAACTTATTGGATGTAGACGCCGCCGTAAATTTGATGGCAGAGTTTACTGATGATGCGCCAACCTTCGCCATTTTAAAACACAATAATGCTTGTGGCCTTGCTCAACGCGATAGTGTTCATAAAGCTTATGTAGACGCATTAGCTGGAGATCCTGTGTCTGCTTTTGGAGGAGTTTTAATTTCAAATACAGAAATTGACAAAGCAACTTCAGAAGAAATTCACAACCTATTTTGTGAAGTGGTCATTGCTCCAAGTTATAGTGATGAAGCTTTGGAAATACTTACCAAGAAGAAAAACAGAATCATACTCGTCCAAAAAGTATTTCTATTTGAAGATAAGATTGTGAGAACTTGTCTTAATGGTGTTCTGGTTCAAGACAGGGATCTCAAAACAGATAACAAAGAAGAAATAAAAACGGTTACAAAAACATCCCCAACAGACTCTCAAGTTGACGATCTGTTGTTTGCTTCAAAAATTTGTAAGCATACCAAGTCCAACACTATTGTTTTGGCAAAAGACAAGCAATTGCTAGCAAGTGGGACTGGCCAAACCTCTCGCGTAGATGCCCTCAACCACGCTATTGAAAAGGCTTTAAATTTTAAATTTGACTTAAAAAATTCTGTTATGGCTAGTGATGCTTTCTTTCCATTTCCAGATTGTGTAGAGATTGCAGGTAAGGCTGGTATTACGTCTGTAATCCAACCTGGCGGATCTATCAAAGACAAGCTGAGCATCACTTATTGTGACGAAAATAATATTTCTATGGTAATGACAGGAATACGTCATTTTAAGCATTAATTCACTAACTTTATCCTCTTTCTAACTTTATTATACCATGGGATTTTTTGACTTTCTAACTGAAGATATCGCTATCGACTTAGGTACTGCTAATACATTAATAATTCACAATGATAAGGTCGTTGTCGACAGCCCTTCTATCGTTGCTCGAAATCGAATTACTGGAAAGATTATAGCGGTTGGAAAAGAGGCCGCCATGATGCAGGGAAAAACTCACGAAAACATCAAAACCATTCGTCCTCTTAAAGATGGGGTTATTGCAGATTTTGATGCAAGTGAGCAAATGATCAGTATGTTCATAAAAGAAATTCCTGCTCTCAAAAAACGCTTATTCACTCCCTCTCTTCGTATGGTGATTTGTATTCCTAGTGGAATTACAGAAGTAGAAATGAGAGCGGTTAAAGATTCTGCAGAACGAGTAAACGGCAAAGAGGTTTATCTTATCCACGAGCCTATGGCAGCAGCTATTGGTATAGGTGTAGACATTATGCAGCCCAAAGGAAATATGATTGTTGATATAGGTGGAGGTACTACCGAGATCGCAGTTATTGCGCTTGGTGGTATTGTTTGTGATAAATCTGTAAAGATTGCTGGTGATGTATTTACAAATGATATCATTTACTTCATGAGAACACAGCATAACTTGTTTATTGGAGAACGTACTGCTGAAAAAATCAAAATCCAAATTGGTTCTGCTACCGAAGATCTCGAAACCGCCCCTGAAGATATGAGCGTCCAAGGCCGGGACCTACTAACTGGTAAACCAAAACAAGTGGAAATTTCTTTTAGAGAGATTGCAAAAGCCTTAGATAAATCTATACTTAGGATAGAAGATGCTGTAATGGAAACCTTATCTCAAACTCCTCCAGAATTAGCTGCAGATATTTATAACACTGGTATATACCTTGCTGGTGGAGGGTCTATGTTGAGAGGCTTGGATAAACGTTTATCTCAGAAAACAGACTTACCGGTTTATATAGCAGAAGACCCCCTAAGAGCTATTGTGAGAGGAACAGGCATTACTTTAAAAGATTTAGAACGCTATAAAGCTGTACTTCTAAAATAGAAACGTGTTATGCAGCAAATCATTATTTTTCTTATTAAAAATAAGACGGGTTTGGTGTTTATCATTCTTATGACGATAGCTCTAGGGCTAACGTTTAAATCCCATACCTACCATAACAGCAAGCTTGTTTCATCGGCTAATTTTATATCGGGAACAGTCTTGGGCTCTTCAGAAAATGTTCATCAATATTTTGATTTGAAAACTCAAAACGAAATTCTTCAAAAGGAGAATGAAAACTTGAGACGAAAATTATTGAACATCCCCTCAGCAAAAGATAGCTTACCGGTTGAACTTGAATTTATAGAGGATAGTTTATATAAGATAACCAGATCTAGGGTGATCTCCAACCATTACGATAAAATCGATAACTTTTTGTTGATTGAAGGTGGTACCAAGGATAGTATATCTAAAGACTTAGGTGTTATTTCCAGTCAAGGCATCGTCGGTATTATTCAAGACGTAAGTCCAAAATACTCAAGGGTTATTTCTATTCTGAATACCAATACCTCAATTAATGCCAAGCTTAAAAAAACCTATCATTTCGGGACACTTACTTGGGATGGAAAAGATCCAAATATTTTAAGCCTTATTGATGTGCCAAGGTCTGCCCCTGTAAAGCTTGGAGATACTATTACCACTGGTGGGCGTTCTTTGGTATTTCCTGAAAATGTTCCCATCGGTATCATAAGCGATTTTCAATTGGACGAAAACATAGGATATTTTTCTATTGATGTCAAACTTTTTAATGATATGACTAATTTAAAGCATATCTACATTATAGAAAACAGTCGAAAAGCAGAAGCCTTAGAATTACTAAATCCAGATTTACGATAGATGAAAACCTATTTTATAAATAGTATCAGGTTTGTCCTTCTTATATTAATTCAAGTTTTAATCTTGAATCAGTTTAATGTCTTTGGTTACATCAATCCCATTATCTATCCCTTACTTATCATCTTACTTCCCTTCGATATCAATTCTGTACAGAAGCTTATTCTTGCATTTATTTTAGGGATTAGTTTAGATATTTTTGAAGATAGCGGCGGAATTCATGCAGCTGCAACACTCACAATTGCTTACTTAAGACCGTTATTTTTAAGGAATGCTTTCGGATTGAGTTACGATTACCAAACCCTTAAATTTTATAATGCCCCCTTTAGAGAAAGGTTCATTTATGTAAGTCTTATGGTTTTGGTCCATCATACTGTACTTTTTAGCTTAGAAATCTTTAGTGTCGATCATTTATTGTATTTTATAGAGAAAACAATTTATTCTTCTATTTTTAGTATACTATTAATTATAATCACCTTAAATTTAATTCGAAAGAACAGTAAATGAGAAAGTTACTCCCTATTATTCTAGTTAGTTTTGCCGCATTCCTTTTTTTAATTCGTTTATTTTACTTGCAAGTTTTAGACGAGAGTTTTGACGAGGTTTCGACCAATATTTCTGTACGTAAAGTCTACGATTATCCTCAACGAGGATATATTTATGACCGAAATGGAAAACTGATGGTAGGTAACCAACCTGCTTACGATGTCATGGCTGTTCCTCAGGAAGTTAAGGACTTTGACACTTTAGAGCTTGCCAGTTTATTAAAATTAACTCCAGAGCGACTCAAAATTCAGCTGGAAAAAGCGTGGCGATACTCCCCAAGATTGTCTTCTGTGATTACTCCTCAGCTTACCAAAAAAGAATATGCTGTTCTTCAAGAACGCATGCATAAATACCAAGGGTTTTACATTCAGAAAAGGTCGCTAAGAGATTATACAATTAACCATAGTGCTAATATTTTAGGATATATCGCAGAGGTTGGAGATAGAGAGATTTCACAAAATTCCTATTATCAATCGGGGGATCTAAAGGGAAAACAGGGAGTTGAAGAACAGTATGAGGAGGCCTTAAGAGGTGAGCGTGGCGTTAAACATTATCTAAGAGATATTCACAATAAAAACATCAAACCCTTTAAGGAAGGTAAGTTTGACACCTTACCCAAAAAGGGAAGCGATCTCCACCTTACTATAGATGCAGAACTGCAAGCCTATGGAGAAAAATTGATGAAAGGCAAACGAGGAGGTATTGTAGCCATAGAGCCAAGTAGTGGAGAAATTTTAAGTTTAATTACAGCACCTTCTTATGATCCCGATATTTTAGTAGGAAGAAAGCGGTCAAAAAATTTCACGGAACTTTATTACGATACCATACATAAACCTTTGTATAACAGGGCTTTACAGGCTATTTATGCGCCAGGCTCACCATTTAAAGCGTTAACAGGACTCGTAGCCCTACAGGAAGAAGTCGTTGGACTAGAAGAAAGTTTTAGGTGCAATGGCGGGTACACCTATGCAAGAGGTGTAAGAATGGGTTGTCACAACCACCCGAGTCCAGTACAAATGGTTACTGGAATTGCACATTCTTGTAATTCCTACTTCGCTCAAATCTACAGAAGGACTATTGAAAAATATGATACTCCTCAAAAAGGGATCGACGTCTGGCGAGGGCATATGGCTAGTTTTGGTCTTGGCGATTATTTAGGTTATGATTTACCTGTAGGGAGAGCAGGATTACTACCAAACTCTGATTATTATAACAAAGCTTATAGCTATCCAACTTACAATTGGTATGCAAGCGCTACTTTGTCCAACGCCATTGGTCAGGGGGAAGTGCTTACTACTCCTATTCAACTTGCTAATGCAACTGCAGCTATCGCTAATAAAGGTTGGTTCTATAGACCCCATATTATAAAATCAATAGACGACAAGCCAGTTGACAATGAAAAGTACACGACAAAACAAGTCACCACGATTGATAAAGAGCATTTTGAGCCGATTATTCAAGGGATGCATGATGTCTATAATTACGGGACAGCTACATTTCTTAGAGTCCCTGGCATAGAAGTTTGTGGCAAAACAGGGACATCAGAGAATTACGTAAAAATCGACGGAGAAAGGATGCAACTGACAGACCATTCTATTTTTATTGCCTTTGCTCCAAAAGATAACCCTAAGATAGCCTTGGCTGTTTTCGTAGAAAATGGGTACTGGGGATCTAGGTATGCTGGTAGAATTTCTACTTTGATGATAGAGAAATATCTGAAAGATAATATTGAACGAAAAGACCTTGAGAACTGGATTCTCAGCCATACTTTGGAAGACGAGTACGCTAAACCTTATTCTGGTGAACCTTTTAAAATTAACCAGTAAGTATGCCTAAAACTCTATTGCAGATTGATTGGCTCACCATTTTAATTGTAATTATACTAATGGGCTTTGGGTGGGTAAATATATACTCAACTACCTTTGTAAATCCAGATGAAAGTATTTTTGATCTTTCTAAAATTTATGGAAAGCAGCTGCTATGGATTATTTTGGGCGTGGTGATAGCTATAATTGTCCTAGCCCTAGAAAGCAAGTTTTTCGAAAGGTTTGCAAGCATTATTTACATTGCAGCCATATTGTCTCTCATAGGACTCTTCATTTTCGGTAAGACTATTGCTGGCCAAACGGCTTGGTATTCCTTTGGTTCATTTAGTATACAACCTGCCGAGTTTATGAAAACGGCTGTGGCACTTGCCTTGGCAAAATACATAAGTGAAATCAATAACGACCTTTCTACGTTTGTTTCACAACTCAAAGCTTTCGCCATTATTGGAATCCCACTAGCGCTTATCATGCTTCAACCAGATGCTGGTAGTGCCCTCATTTATTTGGCATTTGTCATCCCTTTGTATAGAGAAGGACTTCCACAAGCTTACTTGAGCGTGGGATTTCTATCTGTAGCCATTTTTGTGATCACTCTCAAGTTTGGGTTTGGAATTTTTGCTCCCTTTTTTGTAGCAGTACTTATTATTATTTATCTATTCAATAGAAAACGGAAACCAAGGTTTTGGATTTATGCCTTGACACTTCTATTTAGTTTGGGATTTTCATATTCTGTCAATTTTATATTGAATTCTGTATTGCTTCCCCATCAAAAAGAGAGGTTCGATGTGATCTTAGGAGAGACTAATGATATTCGAGGCTCAGCTTTTAATCTTTACCAAAGCGAAGTTGCCATAGGCAGTGGAGGCTGGCTAGGGAAAGGCTGGCTAAAAGGATCACAAACTCAAGGACGCTTTGTACCAGAGCAACATACAGATTACATTTTCAGCACGGTAGGTGAAGAGTGGGGATTTTTGGGAACAAGTGCTGTGGTTTTATTATTTGCTATACTCATTCTTAGGCTATTTCACTTAGCGGAACGTCAAAAAAGCCAATTCAGCAGAGTGTACGGCTATTCTGTACTATCCGTTATTTTTGTTCACTTCTTTGTGAACATTGCGATGGTAATAGGTTTATTTCCAACAGTTGGCATCCCGCTTCCATTTTTTAGTTATGGAGGGTCTGGATTATGGGGTTTTTTGATCTTGGTACTGGTATTCTTAAAATTGGATGCTAAACGAAAGAGTTTGGATTAAAAACTAGTCTTCCAAATACATATCTATTAAACCCTCTGGGGTTTGGAAGTAAATGATATGTTCATCCTTATCCACCTTTTGTATAAATCTGTCATTCACAGGTATAATTATTTCTTTACCGTTAAAATCAATAAAGAAAAGGGCTTGCATAGTTTGGTCATTGACAAACTGGATGGTCCCAATCTCACCATGAGTGACATCTACCGCTTTATAACCTATAACATCGTGATAGTAAAATTTATTACCGTCAAGTTTGGGTAACTTAGATAACGGCAGGTAAACGTCTCTTTTTAGCAAGTCGTCCGCATCTCCTTCTTCGTTGACTTCCTCTAGTTTTACGCGTAATAAATTACTTTTTTGGAGGTTAGATTTTTCCACAAAAAAAGGAATCAATTTATTGCGGTAATCCACAAAAATTGATTCCAAATGTTCATAGAGTTCAGGTTCGTCGGTATCTAACTTGATTTGCAACTCCCCTTTAAAACTAAATTTACTTACGATTTGACCTAAATAAAAACAATCATCTTTGGTCATCGTAGAAAATGTTAAGCTTTTTTAGTATCTTCAGATGACTCTTCTTCAGCAGGAGCTTCTTCTTTAGATTCTTTTTCAGATTCTGCTGCAGCCTTAGCATCAGCTTCTTCTTTTACTTTAGCTTCTTCCTCGTCTTGAGCAGCTTTTGCTTCAGCTTCACGCTTAGCATTTACTTCTCTTTCTGCTTCCAATGCTTTTTCTCTATCTGCTTCTTTAACTTTTGCTGCTTTTTCTTCAGCAGTAGAAATTTTATCTCCTTTCTCAGACATCCAAGCTTCGAATTTCTTCTCTGCTTCTTCCTCTGTTAACGCTCCTTTATCAACACCTGCTAACAGGTGTTTTTTCATCAAAGCGCCTTTGTAAGATAAAATACGTTTTGCAGTATCGGTTGGTTGTGCACCATTTCGTAACCATTTTACAGTTGAATCTACATTAAGCTCAATAGTAGCGGGCTGAGTAACAGGATTGTAAATCCCTAATTTCTCAAGGTATTTACCATCTCTTTTAGCACGAGCATCTGCAGCGACGATCCAGAAAAAAGGTTTCCCTTTTTTACCGTGTCTTTGTAATCTTATTTTAACTGGCATAAAAAATTAAATTTTGGAGTTCTCGACTCCCGTTATTAATAATGAGGTGCAAAAGTAAGTTTATTTTTTGAATTACATAACTTTGACTTTAAGATAATTACAATGTCTTTGGAAATCTTTTCCACTTAATTTTATCCTGAAAATGGATCAATTTAATTTCAGTAAATTAGTTCGATTATAAAAGAAAACAAATCCTTATTATGTTACACAAACTCAACTTAGAACATATTTTGTTTTTGGATATTGAAACGGTTCCAGAACACGCCGACTTAGAAGACTTATCTCCAAGAGATGATATTGATGGCAGCCAAGTTAGAGATGTGTTTTATAAAGAAAAAGTTCATCACAATCAAGCTATATGTAACTGATTACTGTCCTCTATAAATTCTTAATCGAATAATTAAACCACAACAATAAAATGGTTGAATTACTTTTAGCTAAAGCAAATAGTTCTGGTGACTTTTACTAAGGTTCCAGTCTTAGAATCTTCTTAGCATAAGTTGTATGACAAATTAATACCCTTAAAGGCCATCATCGGAATCGCACTAATTGAGACAGAAATTTTAGATAATTTTTAATTAATTAACAGCCCCCCCCCGACTTATCAACAAGCATGATATTTATCATGTTTATCCATTTATTGTTCGGTAAATTTGTGGCTATCGTACTAATATTTCAAAAATAAATTTCAATATGAGTCAAACCGTATCCCCCTCAATATCATACACTTATAAAGATGTCTTAGAGCAATCTTTAGAGTATTTCAATAACGATGAACTTGCCGCAACCACTTGGATTAACAAGTATTGTCTAAAAGATAAACATGGTAATTATTTGGAAAAATCTCCCGACGAAATGCATTTGCGAATGGCCAAAGAATTTGGTCGTGTTGAAAATAAATATGCATCTACCGAAACCGTTTCAGAACATTTATCAGATTACGGTAAAAACAGAAAACCGTTAGACGAGACTAAAATATATCAACTTTTTAAAGATTTTAAATACGTTATTCCACAGGGAAGTGTGATGTTCGGTTTAGGTAACGATCAAGTCATTGCGTCATTATCAAATTGTATTGTGGTGCCTTCGGTTTTAGATTCTTATGGAGGTGTTTGCCATACAGATGAGCAATTAGCGCAACTATTTAAGAGACGTTGTGGAGTGGGAGTGGACTTGTCAGAATTGCGTCCAAAAGATGCTTTGGTGTCTAATGCTGCTGGTTCTACAACAGGAGCAGTTTCATTTATGAATCGGTTTTCAAACACGACAAGAGAAGTCGCTCAAAACGGAAGACGTGGTGCTTTAATGCTTACTATGGACGTTAAACATCCAGACATTGAGGATTTTATTACGATAAAACAAGATTTAACCAAAATAACCGGAGCTAATATTTCTATTCGCTTGTCAGATGAATTTATGCAAGCTGTTGTTAACGATACTAAGTTCACCTTACAATGGCCAATTGAAAGTAAGGACCCAGAATATACTAAGGAGATTGACGCAAAAGATCTTTGGGATAAAATCATCACTTGTGCTCACAATACTGCAGAACCAGGATTAATTTTCTGGGACAGACAGCATCATTATTCAACCTCTTCTGTATATCCAGAATTTAAAAATAGTTCTACCAATCCATGTTCAGAAATTGCGATGCAAGGTGGTGATAGTTGCCGACTGATTGCGGTTAATTTATTCGGTTTTGTTGAAGCCCCATTCACTAAAAACGCAAAATTCAACTTTAAGAAGTTTTACGAAGTGGTTTACGAAACACAGCGGCTTATGGACGATTTGGTGGATTTAGAATTGGAAGCCGTTGAGCGTATTTTAGCTAAAATCAATGCAGATCCAGAACCAGAGGCCATCAAAAGAACAGAGAAAGATCTCTGGAATTTATTGGCTGAAACAGGTAAAAAAGGAAGACGTACAGGTTTAGGGTTTACAGCTTTAGCTGATGCTATTGCAGCCTTAGGAATTAAGTTTGATACCGACGATGCTTTAGCAGTTGTTAATGACATTATGAAAACAAAAATGACTGCCGAATTTGATAGTAGTATCGATATGGCCATCACAAGAGGTCAGTTTGAAGTGTTCAATAGAAATATTGAAGACACCTCAGAATTTGTACAAATGATGGCAAAAGAATTTCCTGAGATGTACGAAAGAATGATTGAGCATGGCCGAAGAAATATCTCTATAAGTACCGTTGCACCAACAGGTTCATTAAGTATGTTGGCACAAGTCTCTTCGGGTATTGAGCCTGTATTTCTATTATCTTACGTAAGACGAAGAAAAGTAAATACCAATGACGAAAATTCTAAAGTCGATTTTGTAGATGAATTAGGTGATGGATTTGAAGAATTTACCGTGTATCATAAAAAATATGAAACGTGGATGAATACCACTGGTAAATCAGATGTAGCCGAAAGTCCTTATGCTGGAGCAACTGCACCAGAAATTGATTGGAAAAAACGGGTAGAAATGCAAGCTTTGGTTCAAAAATACACAACCCATTCTATTAGCTCAACCATTAATTTGGCTTCTGATGTAACAGTAGATTCGGTCGGCGATATTTATGTGGATTCATGGCAAAAAGGTTTAAAAGGAATAACCGTTTATAGAGATGGGTCAAGAAGTGGAATTTTAGTGTCAACAGACCAAAAAACTAAAGAACAGACGATTACTTCAACTGAAACGCTAACCGCCAAACGACCAGATAGAATTGAAGCAGAGATTGTGCGTTTTCATAATGACTCTGAAAAATGGTTAGCCGTTATTGGTTTGGTGGATGGACGGCCTTATGAAATTTTTACAGGTCAAATGAAAGATGCTTTCAATTTGCCACAATGGGTAGAAAAAGGTTGGGTTACAAAAAATAGAAATGATGACGGTTCGTCGAGGTACGATTTTCAATATATAGATAGTGAAGGCTACAAAATAACCATTGAAGGCTTATCGAGATCCTTTGATAAGGAATTTTGGAACTATGCTAAATTAATTTCTGGAGTATTGCGCCACGGAATGCCAATCCCTTATGTTGTAGATTTAGTTCAGAATTTGAACTTATACGACGATCACATCAACACCTGGAAAAATGGAGTTGCCAGAGCATTAAAACGTTTTGTACCAGAAGGAACAGAAGCTTTGGATAAAAAATGTCCGAACTGTAACGATCCAGACGGCTTAATTTTTGAAGAAGGCTGCTTAAAATGTAAAAGTTGCGGCGATTCTAAGTGTGGGTGATAAATTCCTGCGCCTTCATTTAACGTTACTTTTTTGAAGTAGAAACGCACGAGCATCCCTCTTTAAACGATTTAAACTTAGAAAAAGGTTCTTTTGTAATTTTTGATTAAGCCTTCAATGCTTATAATCAATACGCTTAGTGGATAAATGATGATATCTATTTTGTAACTAGACAATGGATTACACGCGTTATACAAGTCGTGCAGAGTTGAGTTTGGATTAATTGATATTTTCGAGAAACCCTCCATCCTTTCTTTTCTTTTAAATTTTCAGTAAATTAGTTCAATTAACAGAGAAAACAAATCCTTATTATGTTAGACAAACTCAACTTAGAACATATTTTGTTTTTAGATATTGAAACGGTTCCAGAACACGCAGATTTCGAAGACTTATCTCCGACTAAGCAAAAGCTTTTTGCAGACAAAACAGAGTATCAAAGAAAGGAGGACCATTCTCCCAAAGAGTATTACGAGCGAGCTGGCATCTGGGCTGAGTTTGGTAAGATCGTCTGTATTTCTGTAGGCTATTTTAATTTTAAAGGTAATGAGCGTAAATTTAGAACCACGAGTTTTTATGGTGAAGAGGCCGATTTATTAAAGCGTTTCAAACTACTTGTTGAAGACTATTTCAGCCTTCCTCATCACCTGATGTGTGGGCATAATGCTAAGGAATTTGATTTTCCGTATATCGCTAGAAGAATGCTTATCTGCGGCATTGCTCTACCAAGTCAACTTCAGCTTTTTGGTAAAAAACCTTGGGAAATTCCTCATTTAGATACTTTAGAATTATGGAAATTTGGAGATTATAAACACTACACCTCCTTAAAATTACTCACCGAGCTTTTCAATATCCCTTCTCCAAAAGATGATATTGATGGCAGCCAAGTTAGAGATGTGTTTTATAAAGAAAAAGACTTGGATAGGATTGTAACCTATTGCGAAAAAGACGTTATTGCCGTAGCACAATTAATTTTGAAGCTTCGCCAGGAAGAGCTCTTGGAAGATCATGAACTGATTTCTGTGTAATGCTAAATGTAAAAAACCTTCAAGTCAGTTTTGGTGACGAAAGAGTGATCAAAAACATCGACTTTCAGTTACAACCCAACGAGATTTTAGGTATTGTAGGCGAGTCTGGCTCCGGGAAATCAGTTTCTACCTTGTCTATTTTAGGTTTATTAGGACCCAAAGCTCAGGTTGAGGGAGAGATTCTATTTCAAGATCGAGACCTCACAAAATGTACCGAGCAGCAATTCCAGAGCATTCGAGGGAACGATATTTCAATGATTTTCCAAGAACCTATGAGTTCTTTAAATCCTTCTATGACGTGTGGGAAACAAGTTGCGGAAGTTTTAATTCGGCATAAAAAGCTGTCTAAATCCAAAGCAAAACAAGAGGTCTTAAGCCTTTTTGAAAAGGTAAAGCTACCCCGAATCCATGACATTTTTGAAAGCTATCCTCACCAAATAAGTGGAGGTCAAAAGCAAAGAGTAATGATTGCTATGGCCATTGCCTGCAAACCAAAACTCTTAATAGCAGACGAGCCTACAACTGCTCTAGACGTTACTGTCCAAAAGGAGATTTTAACCTTGTTGAAATCTCTCCAGCAGGAAACTCAAATGGGTATTCTCTTTATTTCTCACGATCTAGCTTTAGTTTCAGAACTAGCAGATCGGGTTGCAGTCATGTATCAAGGAGAAATCGTAGAGCAGAACGATGTGGTTTCTATTTTCAAAACTCCACAGCATCTATATACCAAGGCGCTTTTAGCCTCAAAACCCTCTACCAGTGAACGACTTAAGTCTTTACCAACAGTTAAGGACTTTATGCAGGATATTCCAAATTCTAAAATAGAAACTTCAGAAGAGAGACAAAAAAGGCATGAAAGGATCTATTCGAAACCACCATTACTAGAAATTAAGAATGTAAGTAAAACCTTTTTTTCCAACTCGGGTTGGTTTTCAAAAACCGAAAAAATACAGGCTGTCGACAGAGTAAGTTTTAAAATTTATCAGGGGGAAACCCTTGGACTTGTTGGTGAATCTGGCTGTGGAAAATCCACTTTAGGCAATGCCATTCTTAGGCTCAATGATCCTACAGAAGGTGAAATCTTATACCAAGGTCACCCTATTACTCACCTTAAAGGAGAGGCCTTAAGGCAACTGAGAAAAGATATCCAACTTATTTTTCAAGATCCATTTTCTAGTTTAAACCCAAGACTTTCGGTTGGCAAAGCCATCATGGAACCTATGAAAGTCCACGGATTATATGGCAATGCTACATCTAGAAAACAAAAAACAATTGAA
The DNA here is from genome assembly GCF_000355905.1 of Psychroflexus gondwanensis ACAM 44. Lineage (GTDB taxonomy): Bacteria > Bacteroidota > Bacteroidia > Flavobacteriales > Flavobacteriaceae > Psychroflexus > Psychroflexus gondwanensis. Next base: position 37,107 of record NZ_APLF01000018.1, on the reverse strand, counting down.
CTTCTGGAACGCGTAGGCTTGTCTGAAGCTCACTTTAACAGGTATCCGCATGAATTTAGCGGCGGGCAGCGACAACGTATTGGGATTGCAAGAACCATTGCTGTGCAACCTAAACTCATCATTTGCGATGAGTCGGTCTCGGCTTTAGACATTTCTGTCCAAGCGCAGGTATTGAACCTCCTCAATGAATTGAAAACCGATTTTGGATTTACCTATATTTTCATTTCCCATGATTTGGCGGTGGTCAAGTACATGGCAGATCAACTTTTGGTCATGCACCAAGGCAAAATTGTGGAGCAAGGCGACGCTGATATCGTCTATGCAAACCCTAAAAAAGACTACACCAAACATCTCATTGATGCCATTCCTAAAGGAATTTAATTCAGCTTGACAATTAGCTACTATGCAGGTTTATTTAAAATCTATTCATTTTGTCGGCAAAACTATAGTTAGTCTTTATTATGACTGCTTCAATTTACATTGGTAGATTTCAGGGCTAACACCCCTCTACAGACTCTTTCTGTTATATGTTATTGAGATGTGTGGGCGATGCCCCCGATATTATAAACAATAGAAAAAATTAGAATTGAAAAGGGGCGTTAGTTCTGATAATTCAATAATATTTACGAGGACAGATTTCAGAGCTAAAGCCCCTCTATAAGCTCTTTCTGTTATGGGTTAGTGAGATGTGTGAGCGATGCCCCCTATTGTTATAAACAACAGAAAAAATTAGAATTGAAAAGGCGGCGTTAGTTCTGATAATTCAATAATATTTACGGGGACAGATTTCAGGGCTAACACCCCTCTATAAAGTCTTTCTGTTATATGTTATTAAGACGTGTGGGCGATGCCCCATAACATTATTAACGATAGAAAAAATAATCAGAATTAAAAAGAGCGTTTAGCCTACGGTCTCCTTAATATAATAATTGTAAAATGTTGAGGGATGTTGCTCCCCTATTTTACAACCTCTGAAAAATGATTAGAATTAAAAAAAGGGCGTCAGGACTGTGATCTCCTTAATATTTAAATTGGCAGATTTCAGAGCTAAAGCCCCTCTATAAAAGCCCTGATATCTATAAAGTTTAGCGAGCCAGCAATTCCTTTAATATAAATGATTATATGGTGTTGAGGGATGTTGCTCCCCTATTTTACAATCTCTAGAAAATAATTAAGAAATTAGAAAAGGGGCGTTAGCCCTGTAATCTCAATAGCATAGATAATTATAAAATTTGAGGGGCAGCGCCCTGATATCTATAGAGTTTAGCGAGCCAGCAATTCCTTTAATAAATGATTATATGGTGTTGAGGGATGTTGCTCCCCTATTTTACTATCCCTTGAAAACGATCAAAATTAAAAAGGGGCGTTAGTTCTGAAAATTCAATAATATTTACGAGGACAGATTTCAGAGCTAAAGCCCCTCTATAAGGTCTTTCTGTTATATGTTATTGAGATGTGTGGGCGCTGCCCCCTAATATTATAAACAATAGAGAAATAATTAAAATTAAAAAAGACGTTTAGCCTACGGTCCCCTTAATATAATAATTGCAAAGTGTTGAGGGATGTTGCTCCCCTATTTTAAAATCTATAATAAATGTTTAAGATTAAAAAAGGGGCGTTAGCCCTGTAATCTCAATAGCATAAATAATTATAAGGTTTGAGGGGCAGAGCCCTGATATCTATAAAGTTTAGCGAGCCAGCAATTCCTTTAATATAAATGATTATATGGTGTTGAGGGATGTTGCTCCCCTATTTTACAATCTATAATAAATGTTTAAGATTAAAAAACGGGGCGTTAGCCCTGTAATCTCAATAGCATAAATGATTATAAAATTTGAGGGGCAGAGCCCTGATATCTATAGAGTTTAGCGAGCCAGCAATTCCTTTAATATAAATGATTATATGGTGTTGAGGGATGTTGCTCACCTATTTTACTATCCCTTGAAAACGATCAAAATTAAAAAGGGGCGTTAGCCCTGTAATCTCAATAGCATAAATAATTATAAGGTTTGAGGGGCAGAGCCCTGACATCTATAGAGTTTAGTTACCAAGAAAACTCAAAGATCAATAAAATTTTATAATGACCTATTAAGAACCCTTTTCCCTCGCTTTATGTATTTTTGATCATGGATTTTATGGAACATCTTCGCAAGATTATACACGTAGACATGGATGCTTTCTATGCCTCTGTAGAGCAGCTAGATGATCCCTCTTTATCTGGGAAAGCTCTGGCCGTTGGGGGAAGTTCCAAACGCGGTGTTGTAGCCGCGGCTAGTTATGAAGCTAGAAAGTTTGGTGTAAAAAGCGCGATGAGTGGCCGGCTAGCGGCTAGATTATGTCCCCATCTTATTTTTGTAAAACCACGGTTTGAGCGCTACAAAGAAATTTCACAAATCATCCGCAAAGTCTTTTTTGAATATACCGATTTGGTGGAACCCCTGTCTCTCGATGAAGCTTATTTGGATGTAACCGTCAATAAATTTGACTATCCCAGCGCCACTATTTTAGCAAGGGAAATACGAAAGAAGATAAAAGATAGGACTGGGCTTAACGCTTCGGCGGGTATTTCTATCAATAAATTTATCGCAAAAATCGCCAGTGACATCAACAAACCAAATGGCCAAAAAACTATTCCGCCAGAAGATGTTATCAGTTTCCTAGAGACGCTAGACATTCGGAAGTTTCACGGTGTGGGCAAAGTGACTCAAGAAAAAATGTATGGCTTAGGCATTTTTACTGGAGTCGATTTGAAGCTCAAAACCTTGGAGTACTTACAAGACCACTTTGGAAAAAGTGGTCTACATTATTTTAATGTAGTCCGCGGGATTCATTTAAGTGAAGTAAAACCTAGTCGAATCCGAAAATCTCTAGGGGCCGAAAGAACATTTTCAGAAAATATTTCTTCTGAAATTTATATGCTAGAAAAGCTCGAAGATATAGCAGAAGAAGTTGAAAGACGATTAAAGGGAAGTAGAGTTGCTGGGAAAACCATTACCCTAAAACTAAAAACTAGCGATTTCAATATTCAAACACGAAGTAAAACCTTAAAATTCTTCATTTCCTCCAAAGCCTTGATCATGGAAGAAACCAAGGCTTTACTTTTTCAAGAGCCTATTAAAGACTCCATACGCTTACTGGGTATTTCTCTTTCTAACCTCAACACTGATAAAACACCAAAGGTCACCCCAAAATTGAAAGAAGAACAATTGAAACTACCGTTTTAAATCGCCAACATCCATACTGCCATTACGAGCATTATAGTGTTTTCTATAAAGGTGGCTTCTGTCATTGGCAAGTTGAGTGCTGTTCCCAAACACGCACATTTAATAGTTTTCTTAGAAAACAGAGATTTGGTTACCCCTATGGTTGTTATTCCTAAAATGATAATTGTTGTTACTAAAGCTATATCAATCTCGAATCTTAACAAGAACATCAAGCCTAAGGCAGTTTCTAAAAACGGATATATCCAACCATAGGCTGGAAGAACTTTGGCCAAAGGATCGTACATCTGAAAAGAAGCAGGAAAGCCTGTATAATCCAAAAATTTGAAGAAACTAAAAACAATATAAAACAGGCCCATAAAATCAAACATAAACGAATCCAATTCCCAAGAAGTGGAATTCAATAGCACTGAAGCCGCTGTGATATATCCAAAGATTAGAAACAAGGGGAAAAGTTGTTGAAACTTAGACTGTTCTTGAAGATTTGCACTCGAAGTATCTTTAAAATCAGATTTTTTAGAGATCTGATATTTCTTTGAAATAGCTTCTTGGAGGGTAGATACTTCTATATGCTGTTCCATGTCAATTTCAGCTTCCTCAGCTTCTAGATTAACAGAAGCGGACTTAACGTGTTCTAGATGTTCTAGCCCTTCTTTTACGCTTGCTTTACAATATTGGCAGGTCATGCCAGTCACTTTATAGGTGTGTGTCATTATGCTATCTTTAAATTATGATATAAAGTTAATCATTGAATCGAGTCTATGGTGCTTCCACAGGTCAACATAGAGGCTCCATAATAGGGATTTTCAATCTTTTTGGTAAAGCTTAGCCAAGACGCTCCTTCACTATTATTAGCCATAGGGCAACGCTGTACATAAAGTAACTGATCAGTTGGGTTTGAAGATTTTGCTATCGCAATGATATCTTCTGAAAGGACTAGAAACTCTTCTCTTAGTTCGTCTATGGATTTAATTTTATCTGCATTCTGAAGCTTTCTCAGCTTCAGCTTAGAAAAAGAAGTCGTCAATTTTTTATAATTGATTTTGGCATCTTCGAAATTATCTGAAGATAAAGCAGTTTTAAGCTGCCTATAATCGGATAGAAGCGGCGCAATCGCTTTCGGATTTAGGTTTATCTCTTCTTCAACAAACGACTTTGGTTGTGACTTTTCTGTTTTCGGGTCCATCATGCTAGTCTTGTCGGCAAGTTGTGCTTCAGAATCAATACTAAAAGCCCCTTGAGTAACCACCTCATCTCCTACTTGCAATCCTGATAAAATTTCAATATTGTCTCCTGAGGTTTGTCCTATTTCAACTGTCGTTAGTTTGAAATAAACACCGTTTTCGTTTTCCAATTGCTTGTAAACTATAGAGCGTTTACCTGTCCAAAGCACTGAAGATTTGGGGACATATAAAGGAGTTTCGTTTTTTGTGTTTGTAACGTTAGTACTAACTACTCCTGTGACAAAAACGCCAGGCTTCCATCTCAAATTAGGATTTTGGACCACAACCCTTACTTTGGCAGATCGCTCTTCTGTATTGAAAATAGGTGAAATAAAATCCACTTTACCTGTCACCGCTGCTCCTCCTATATTCATGCTCATTTCATCACCAACTTTGATGAGGTTTAGGTCTTGCTCATAAACATCAAACATCGCCCAAAGCGTGGACAAATCTGTAATTTCCATAAGTGCTTGTCCAGCTTTCACTTGGTCGCCCTGAGCTACCATTAGTTGTGTAACATTCCCTGTTTGCTGAGCTCTCAATGATATTGTTGAAGACTTAGACTTGTTTTGAATGTCTTGTAAACTCAGTTCTAGATTCTCAATTTTTTGAACCACACTTTGCATTATGCTTTCGTTATCCGTGCGTTTCGCTAAAGCGTATTCATCTTTCAAAACTTGAATAGTGGAAGAATACAATTCAGCAACTACTTGATTGTTTTGAACGGTTTCCCCTTCAAAATTTATGTTTAGCTGCTCAATTCTACCATCAAAATTTGTGGTTAAACTCGTTTTACTTTTTTCATTAATGTCTAGTTGACCAGAAAGTTCTAAGTTTGAAGTGGTCCTTTTCCCATCGCCAACCAGCGTTGTTTCTATTTTAGCCAGAGCCCTTGCAGACTTAGTCATTCGGATAGCATCTGGATCTACCGTTTCCTCTAGGGTGTTGGCAGGAATCAAGTCCATCCCACAGATAGGACAATCGCCTGGTTTGCTGTTACGGATTTGTGGGTGCATAGAGCAAGTCCAAACCGAAGATTCTGTTTCTGCGGAATGATTATGATCCTCCGCATTCTCTTCAGAAGAAAATAGGCTAGCTCCAATGAAAATACCAAGAACTAAAACCAGTCCGGCGATTAAGTACGTTTTAAATTTAGTGTTCATTATTGAAATATGTTCGTTAATAATTAAATATGTATTTGACTAGAATTCCACCCAACAGCCATATATAGCTTATAAAGGCGACGTATTTTAAAACTTTTTCTAAGAGCGGACTTTTAGGCGCCATTTCTTTCATGTAAGACAAATCTTTTTGTTTGGAGAAAAAGCCGAGATAAACCAGAATTCCCGAAATAATCAAGAATCCAATGTTCAGAAAAAATGTATAATCAATTTGAAAATGATCTTGTTGTGAAATCGTACTGGATGAAAAATCAGGTATCATATCCAACAAATCGAAACTATAATGCAGAAGAAGTGAGGTCAGGATTAAAGCCGTAAACAACATAGAAAGTATAAGAAGTGACATTTTCCAGCCGTAATATTTAGCATTGATTCTTAAGACTGGAAACACTACTAAATCACTAAAAATAAAAGCCATAACACCAGCAAAGCTCACCCCTTTACCAAATAATAAGGCTGCCAGCGGAATGTTTCCCATAGATCCTATAAACGTGATAAACGCAGCAAAAGGACCTACCACCACATGTTCCAGAAGTGTGAAAAACCCAAAAGAAGTTTGACCGTCCCCCGTGTTGATAAACAAGGTTTGAAAAAATGAATCGGGAACAAATGCTGAAATAATCCCTGCAATAGTGAAACCTATCGTCACATCTTTCCATACCATTTTCCACTCCATGCCGTATTGCTTCCCGATTTTCACCCAATTGGTTTTATTCTGAATTTTTTCTGAAATAGGCTTCGAGTCAGTCTTAGTTTTTTCAGAATCACCGAGTTTTTTTCTAGCTTTAGAGATGATGGAACTGGGATTGAATAGGCCAATTAGTGCCCAAACGATAAGTATAAGCAAAATTCCGCCAACATATTCACCCACAACAAATTGCCAGCCTAAAAATATAGAAATGACAATTCCGAGTTCTATGACCAAGTTTGTAGAGGCCAGTAAAAACGCCATTGAGGATACAAAACTAGCTCCCTTTTTGAAAAGTGATTTTGTGGTTGCCAGAGCGGAAAAACTACAAGAACTGCTGATGAAGCCAAAAAAAGTACCAAAAAGTACAGATTTAGCATCAGCTTTACCCATGGTTTTTTGCATGTTTTGCTTGGTAACCAATACTTGAATGAGACTGCTAAGCGCATACCCAAGAATAAACGCCCAAAGTGCCATCCAGAAAAATCCCAAAGCAGTGTTGGCTGCATTCCCCCAATTTTCTAAAAAGATATCGCTGCTCATAAGTCTGAGTTTGAAGTTAAGTAGATTAAAGTTTCATCGGTTTTTTGAAGATCGGCCAACGTTTTGGCCCGTTGTTTCTCATAGAGTAAACGCTCTTCTTGCAAGCGCAACACTTCTTCTATTCCCATGCTAGCATTGGCTAATGCGGTTTCAGAAAGTTGAAGGATATCTTTTAAACTCAATAGCTGCTTATCGTATAAGCTAAGTAGACTAAAAAGTTCATCTTGTTTATAAAGAGCAACTTGAATTTCGGTTTCCAAACGCGACTCTTCGTTTTCCAATTGGAATTCAATAGATTCGCCTTTAAGTGAAGCCGCCTTTTTTCTAGATTTATTCTTCTTCCCAAAAATAGGTAAGCTCACCGATAACATAGGCATAATCGCATCTTGACCAGCCTCTGCATTTTGAACATTTCGGTCTTGGATAATAGCATAATCCAATCCTAAACCAAACTGTGGCATCGCTTCTTTTTTAGCTAACACGCTTTCTGCCTCATTGGAGGCTTTCAATTTGCGAATCGCTTCAAGTCGAGGGTGATTTCTAACCATAGAATCTATTTCAATCGATTCATTTTGTTCTAGAATCTGCTTTGGATTTAAAATTTGGACAGGAGTGTTCAACTGCCTGTCCATCAATTGATTGAGTTGAGTGACAAAAACTTGGCCTTGGTCTTTTAAAACTTGAATTGTACTCAACTGTTTATCCATTTCCAGATCTACTCTCAAAATATCAACCAACCTGGCTTTATTATTTTTGTAGTTAGATTCTACTATAACTTTCAGATTTTCTAAAATATCAAGTTGTTTCGTTTCAAGTTCTGTGATATACCTTAAAGCCAAAAGGTCGTAATACTTCTGAGCAACATTTAGAAATAACTTCAATTTTTGATCTTGAAATTTTTCAAATTCAGCTTCAGCTCTAAACGCAGCAATGTCACCTTTAGCTTTATAGGTTCCGAACCATGGCAACTTTTGAGTCAACGAAAATCTTGCAATCTGAGGACCAACTCTGGTTTCTATTGGACTTATAAAATATCCAAAACTCAAGTTGGGATCTTGCCAAGATTTGGCTTGCGTGATATCTTCAAGTTGTGCTTCAAAACGTTTGAATTGTGCTTTCAATTCCAAATTGTTTTCAGCAGCTAGGTGTTGTAAGTCTTCGAGACTTTGGCTAAAAGAGGACCAGCTGAACATCAAAATACTTATAAAACAACAGACTAAAGTCATCCTATGAGTGCTCTTGAAATTGTGATTTAAGGGGTGTAAAATAGATTTCATGAGTTTAAGATTGAGTGGTGTTCATCGTTTTCTTATAAAAAAGATAGAATAAAATAGGCAACAAAAAGTAGGTTAAACTTGCCATCAACATTCCACCAAAAGCAGGAATCGCCATAGGTATCATGATATCCGATCCTTTTCCAGTGGAAGACAACACAGGAAGCAGAGCGATTATAGTTGTTATGGAAGTCATCACAGCTGGACGAATTCGCTTTTGCCCACCTTCCATAACAGCGGTTTTCAATTCTGAAATTGTTTTCGTTGGATTATCTTTTAGTGACTGTTTTAAATACGTGGCCATCAATACGGCATCGTCTGTGGCAATACCGAAGAGAGCAATGAATCCCACCCATACAGCAACGCTAGAGTTGATAGTCTTCAACTGAAAAACATCCCTTAAGTTTTCTCCAAAAACACTGAAATTTAAAAACCAGCCTTGCCCATAGCACCAGATTAAAATAAAACCTCCACTGAAGGCTAGCGCTATGGAAGAAAATATCATAGCACTTATACTCACAGATTTGAACTGGAAATAAAGGATTAAGAAAATGACCAGCAACACTAGTGGTAGAATAATGGATAAGCGTTTTTCTGATCGCACTTGATTTTCAAAATTTCCTGCAAAGCGATAACTGATTCCAGAAGGAACAATTAAGTTTCCATTTTCTATTTCAGAAGTGATAAGAGCTTTAGAGTCCTCAACTGCAGTGACTTCAGCAATTCCCTCAGCTTTATCAAAAAGCACATAGCCCGTTAAAAATGTATTTTCACTTTTGATGTTTTGTGGACCTCTAGCATACTCGATATCTACAATCTCCCCAATCGGGATTTGAGTCCCATTGGATGTAGAAATCAACATTGTTTTGAGAGTCTCTGGTGAATTTCTCAATTCCCGTGGATATCTTACCCTCACCCCATAGCGTTCTCTGCCATCAATCAACTCTGTAAGTGGCATCCCTCCAACAGCTACGGAAATAAAGTTTTGGACCTCATCTACACTCAGCCCATATTTTGCCAGGTTTTGACGCTTTAAGACGATGTTCAAATAAGGTTTACCAACAATTCTATCGGCAAAAACGGCTTCGGTTTTGACGGTTTCAACCTGTTTTAAGATCTCTTCTAGTCGAAGTCCGAAAGCTTCAATCGTTTTCAAATCTGGTCCAGACACCTTTATTCCCATTGGAGCCCGCATCCCCGTTTGTAACATAATTTGCCTCGTTTCTATAGGCTGAAGTTGAGGTGCAGAAGTTACTCCGGGGATTTTAGTCACTTTCGAAATTTCATCCCAAATATCATCTTTAGATTGAATGTGCTTTCTCCAGTTTCTGAAATAACGTCCCTCTTCATCTTGAATTAAGTAACGTTGAAAATGATTATCGATCTCGTAGAATAGCTCATCGTTGACCTTGTCTGGGAAAACTTCGCCATCTGCATCTACAAACCTGAAGGTTTCGTTATCAAAATACAATGAGGTTAAGTCTGAAAACTTGGATGTATAAAGTGTTTCAGAAATTTTGTAGTTCCCATTTTCATTCACACGATAAGCAACGCGTTTACCATTCTCATCCAAGGCAAACTCTGACTTATAGGTGATGAGATTTTCGAACATAGAAATTGGCGCAGGATCTATAGCAGACTCGACTCGTCCTAATTTACCAACAACGGTTTTCACTTCTGGAATCTGACTTACCAACACATCCATTTGTTGAAGTTTTTCTTTGTTAAAAGAAATTCCAGAGTGTGCCATGCTGGTGGGCATCAGGATAAAACTTCCTTCGTCGAGACTGGGCATAAACTCTTTTCCAATGCCAGGAAAAGTTCTCTCTAAGCCTTTCCAAACTTGGGTTTTTTCAACAGAAAACCCTATGGAATTGGAAAGGGGTTGAGACCATCCAAATACACTTGAAAATCCTTGCCACATTAAAACAGCTACCAGCAGGAATAGAGCTACTAAGGCTAGAAAGCCTTTCATTCTGGCCATAAAGAAATTCAAAATATCTAGGTAGTATTTTTGTAAAATGAGATAAAAGCCTAAAATGACACCTAGTAAAACCCCTACAAAAAGAAAATTACTAATTATAGAATTTGCTGGACCTAGTGGAGACCAAAGCTTAGCTAAGCCTATCAAAAACCCTAGGATAATGACAAAATAATGCAGGTATTTGAGGGCTTTCAAATCGCGATGGGCATTTTTGGATACCCAAAAACTCAGGGCATAGACAATAATAAAAATCCCTAACCAAAATGAATAAAAAACAGCCCATACTCCCAATAAAACAAGAAGGGCGTTTAAAGACCAAGACAATTTTGATCTGTTCAATTTTATTTTAAAAATAAAATACATCAAACTCGGTAAAATCAATACAGTCACCAAAAAAGCTGAAGCAAGAGCAAAAGTTTTAGTGTAAGCTAAAGGGATAAAGAGTTTTCCTTCTGCAGCTTCTAAACTAAACACAGGAACAAAACTTACAATGGTAGTTAGCACAGCAGTTAAAATGGCAGAACTCACTTCTGAAGAACCATCGAAGATGTTTTTAAGTAGATCGCGATTCGGATGGTCTTCAAATTTTTTGACCACGTTTTCTGTTAGGATCACCGCAAGATCGATCATGGTTCCTATGGCAATAGCAATTCCCGAAAGGGCAACGATATTGGCTTGTATATTGAAAATCTTCATCGCTATAAAAACCAGCAAAACCGATATGGGTAAGACGGATGAGATCACTAAAGACGTCCTCAGATTGAAGATGATAATAATAACCACCAATATGGCGATAATCAACTGTAAAGTGATGGCTTCTTCTAAAGTGCCAATGGTTTCGTTGATTAATTCTGAACGGTCGTAAAAGGGAATGATTTTGAGTTTACTTTCTGTACCGTCTTCCAAGATTTTAGTTGGCAAACCAGGGGAGACTTCTTCTATTTTATCTTTGATGTTTTGAATGGCTTCCATGGGGTTGTACCCATCTCGAGCAACCACCACGCCTCCAACAACCTCTGCTCCTGCTTTGTCCAGAATTCCTCTTCGCTGGGCTGGCCCAAGGTTAACTTTCGCAATATCTTTGATGTAGACAGGAACATTATTTACCTCATCCACCATCGTATTTTCAATATCCTTTAAGCTTTCGAGATCTCCCAAGCTTCGGATAATATATTCAACCTGATTGATCTCTAAAGTTTTGGCTCCCACATCTTGATTGCTAGACTTTACAGCATTAGCAACCTGCATGAGTGAAATACCGTAAGATCGTAAAGCCTCCGGATTCACATTTATTTGGTACTCTTTCACATACCCGCCGATGGAAGCAACTTCAGAAATTCCTTTGGCACTACTCAAGCTGTACTTGACAAAATAATCTTGAATACTTCTTAGCTCTTGTAAACTCCACCCTCCTGTTGGATCGTTATTTTTATCTCGCCCCTCAATAGTATACCAATACACTTGGCCCAAAGCAGTGGCGTCTGGACCTAAGGTGGGTTTTACATCTGGAGGCAATAAATCTTTTGGAACGGCACTCAGTTTTTCTACAATTCTAGATCTAGACCAATAGAATTCAGTATCCTCTTCGAAGATGATATAGATACTAGAAAATCCAAACATAGAAGAGCTTCTCACCGTCTCTACGCCTGGCAAACCAAGTAGGTATGTGGTAAGCGGATAGCCAATTTGATCTTCAATATCTTGTGGAGATCGCCCTGGCCATTCTGTAAAGACAATCTGTTGATTTGCTCCCGTGTTGGGAATCGCATCTACAGGAATAGGATTTTTCGGTAAAAAAGAAAGATTCCATTGAAAGGGAGAAACTATTAATCCTCCTAGGACAATCGTGGAAAGTAGAATAAACGACAATAGCCGTTGATTCAAAAAAAACTTTATAATGGTATTCAGCATAAGAATATGATATTAAAACAGTTACAACATGTTTTACTTTTATTCTGAAGTTGATTCAGTTAAAGTAAATGTGGTAAGTTTTAATAATCAAATAAGGAAAACCTGGTTAAGCAGCTGAAGGTCTAACGAATATTGGGGGGGATTGTAAAATTGAAATTCATCAATTTGCTTTTCAAAAACATCTAAATCGCAGAAGTAAATTAAACTGAAAACAGTAAATTCTAAAGGAATATCCAAATCAAATTCAGCTTTAGAAAATTGAAGGATATCTTGCCCCTCTATGGTTTCAACCTCATTATCACAACAACTAGACTCTTCTTCCGAAGGCATATGTTGATGCATTTCACAAGTTTGTGCTTTAGATAAAATAGCTTTATCTACTAAAATATTACCACAGTAGTGAGCATCGATGGTAAATGACATCGTGGAGACTAGCACCAGAAGGGCTATAACAATTGATCCTATTTTAGAAATTAATGATTTCACATTACAAAAGTAGTTATTTTTATGAATTAATCTTTTTCTTTAACACTATACTTTTGATAGTAAAAGGCTGGTAATAATACCAATACAAATATAGGTTGGATTAAAAAACGCCTGATATAAAAAATAGTTAGAAAGTTTTCTCTTTCCATATCATTTATAAAGAACCAAAACAAGAGCGTCAAAATCAAATAGGCCAAAGCATAAAATACCGCTGCAAACAGTACGGTTTTTCTATAAGGAAAAACAATCCCAATAATTGCTATAGAGATTATGGAATTGAGTAAGAATCTCCAACTTGTTGAGCCAAGTACTTGCATAACATCAAAATCTGGCGCTTGAGCATAACTAAACTCTGAGCTGTAAAATTCCAATAAGGGGTCGGAAAAGAGTTCATGCTCATAGAACCGAATTAACACAAGCCCTAAAAGCAAAATCCCGATTAAGCCAATTTTTAAGACTTTATTCATCAACAGATTTTACTTTAGGTTTATAATTTTTGATCCATACAATCCAAAGCAAAAATACCAATCCATAGATAAAGGCTGGAAATAAAGTCCCGTGCATAAATTCTTGGTAGTCTGGTATCTCATAAATTCCAATTGTAAGCAAGGCTATACGAAGGACATTCAGCGAATAAATGATAACGCTCCCCGCAAAAATGAATAGAACTGTAGACCTGAAGTCCTTTTTAAATGCTAAAATGAAAGATAAAAAGAGGATGATGACACTTACAGCATTACAGCCTTCTATAACTCTAACCAAGTAATCCCCGTTTATACCAATTCGCATAGAAGGATCGTAATGACTGGGAATACTATTGGTTTCATATCCAAAAAAGCTAATTAAACTTTCTGTCTGTAAAGCGACCATATGAGTAATAATCTCCGGAAAATAAGGTTGCTCTGGAGCGTAATCTAGATACAACTGATAGGCTATGGTTAGCAGAATATAAGTGCCAAAGAAAACGCCAAGGAACTTAATAACCGCTTTATTTTTTTTAAAAATTTCCAAATTATTGTCTTTATAGCAACCTCCTAATTGAAACTTAATTGAGAAGAAATCCTTCGCTAATATTTAACAAATTTATAGAAAAGCGTTCTTCTGTGTTGCTCTAATATTAAATACTTTTGCTTAAAATATAGATCATGACCCTAGAAAGCTTAAAACCCCGTATAATAGATATTTTAAAACAAGACAACCTGGGCATCGATCAGCGATTGGCGGAGGTTTGCAGTATTCTCCAAAAAGATGTTACAACTTACGATTGGGTTGGATTTTATTTCAAAAATGGGGATAAAAGAGAGCTTATTTTAAAAGCTTATGCTGGTGAACCTACGGACCATACAATAATTCCTTTCGGAAAAGGAATTTGTGGCCAAGTCGCAGAATCCAACCAGAACTTTGTGGTAGACGATGTTGCTGCTCAAGATAATTACATTGCTTGTAGTATATATGTAAAGTCTGAAGTGGTGATCCCTCTTTTTGTTGACGGACAAAATATTGGTCAAATCGATATCGATTCTCATACCAAAAATGCATTTTCAAAAGAAGATGAAGATTTTTTAACTTGGGTAAATGCTGAGGTGAGCCGTATTTTAGAAGCTTAATTAGATAGCATTTTTTTGACGCTCTTCCTCCGTTAAGGGTATAAATTCTGGAACCAATTTTTTGAGAACTTCAATAGACTTGACTTCGTTATTATTGGCAATTTGATAGTGAAGGTTTTCAATTAAAATTAGTTTTTCAGCATCAAAATCATAGCTTGCTTTGGCAATAAGAATTTTTTGATGATGAGTAGGTAGCGTATTTTCCTTATCGGCCAGCAATTCTTCATAAAGCTTCTCCCCAGGCCTTAATCCTGTAAACACGATTTCTATGTCTTTTCCTGGAATAAATCCTGAAAGCCGTATCATTTGTTTAGCAAGATCAAAGATTTTGACGGGCTTGCCCATATCAAACACGTAAATTTCTCCTCCATTTCCCATAGCACCCGCTTCCAAAACAAGTTGACAAGCTTCATCTATAGTCATAAAATATCTGGTAATATCTGGATGAGTAACTGTTACTGGGCCAAAGTTTTCAATTTGCCTTTTGAAATGGGGAATCACTGAGCCATTGGACCCTAAAACATTTCCAAAGCGTGTGGTGATAAACCGAGTAGTGATAGATTTATCCCTAGCGACAGATTGTAAGTAAATTTCAGCACTCCGCTTGGAGGCTCCCATAATATTGGTTGGGTTTACGGCCTTATCTGTAGATACAAACAGAAATCTTGAAATTTTATGTTTAATAGCTAAATCGGTTAAATTTTTGGTCCCTATAAAATTAACATCCAAAGCCTCAATAGAGTTAGCTTCCATCATCGGAACATGTTTATAGGCGGCCCCATGAAAGACAATTTCTGGTTGATGATCTTCGAAAATACTTTCAAGTCGCTTTAGATTGCGAACATTGGCTATGATTTTTTCAAAATGAAGGTTGGGATATTTTGATTCCAACTCAAGACTCATTTCATGAAGAGGTGTCTCGGCCTGATCTAACATCAGTATTTTTTTAGGCTCAAATCGAATTAGTTGGCGCACGATATCACTGCCAATTGAACCAGCAGCTCCGGTAACTAGAATCACCTTGTCTTTGTAAATAGCCCTTAGTTTTTCGCGTTGAAGCTTTATAGGGGTTCTTTGAAGCAGGTCTTCTAAATTAACTTTTCTAATTTCAGAAGAAATAGATTCTCCGTTCCAGTCTTGCAGCTCTGGGAGTTTAAATATTTTAAGGTTAAGTTCCAGTAACTGATTTAAAATATTAGAATCTGCTATGGCTAGTTCTCTTAACTTTTGGCTGGAGACAATAACCGAGGACCCCCCACGTATTTTTTGATGCTCCAATTGCTCCAGTGTTAAAATAGGAAGGGTTAGTATTCGGGTTCTTTTAAGTTTTGTGACTTCACTTATAAAACCTACGATATCGAAGTTGGTTCTTGCATCGGACATGATGCTTTCTGCTATTGCTACATCGGTAAGGCTTGTCCCAAGAAGGTATGCTTTAGTAGAAGAAGAGTCTGAGTGAATAAGTTGATAAACTCTCTTTACAATAACTCGAAAAAGAAATAACATAGAAAAAGCTATGAATCCATAGATTATAGCCCCGCCATTGACTAAGATTTTAACTTGATAAATGCTATATATCAACTCGTTGATGAGAATAAGAGCAGCCACTGTAGAAATTGTGGTCTGCAATTGCTTAATTGAATCTTTAAAGCCGGTATACCTGACTATTCCTGAGTAAGATTTGAAAATGAGAAAAAATAAAATTTGTATGCTTACAAGGGATAAAAACTCCCAATTAAGGTGAATAAATTTAAGTTGCCCAGAGCCTACCGATGAGATTAAAAAAAATGTGAATTGAGCTGAAAGTATAGATATGCTCACGTCTATAAAGAAAATGAGACTTCTAGGCACATAGTTACGAACCATGCGCTTAATAATTTTGAAGCTTATACGCTTTGCAGATTGGATGATGTTCATTTTCTATTGGTTAAATACTAGAAAAGTTAACAAATTTAAGAATAAATTTTGCACTTATCTTTATTATTGTTGCTCTAGTCTATAGTTTTTGCAAAAACTAGTTGCTTTTAGATCAAAAAGACTTTTGTTTTGGAGAAAAAATACCCTTATTTGTATTAAATTTGATTAACAAAATTTTAAATGAAAAAATCCATCCTTCTCCTTTTCTCATTTGTTTTATTAAGTTGTTCTACTAGAAAAGAGGTTGTGTATTACCAAGATATTGATAGCAGAGAATTTGTTTCTATTGAGTCCATAAATACACATCCAAAAATTCAGATCAACGATATATTAAAAATCTCTACCTCAGCGTTAAACCCTGAAAGCGTAATCCCATATAATTTTAATACTGGAGAGGGTTCCTCCGTTCAAACCAACCAAGTAGAGCTGTTGAAATTATCTGGCTACCTCGTTAACAGTGAGGGTGAAATTAATTTTCCTCAACTTGGAAAAATTAAAGTAGAAGGAGAGACAACTCAAGATATCCAAGATATTTTGGAAGAAAAATTGTCTAAATTTATTAAAAGCCCGACTGTCATCGTAAGGATTATAAATTATAAATTTACCGTTCAAGGTGAGGTTAGACAACCTGGAACCTTTGAAATTATTGAAGAAAATATGACTCTCCCCCAAGCTCTTGGTCTTGCTGGAGACCTTACTATAAATGGAAGAAGAGATAATGTATTAATTTACAGACAGGAAGGGGGAAGCCGTGAAGTAAAACGTATTGACCTCACACAGACCGATTGGATGAATACGGAGTATTTTTTCGTGAAGCCCAATGACTTCATTTATGTTGAACCTAATAATCCTAAAGTGAAATCTGCAGGATTTGTAAGTAATGTTGGAACCTTGCTTTCCGTTTTATCTATTATACTATCAGCAGTTGTTATTATTGCTAGATAAACTCATCTATGGAAAATTCTAATACACCACTCGATACTGTCTCAACGCCAGAGGATAGCAGTGAAGATCTAAAAAAAACAGTGCTTCAATATCTTAGATATTGGCCATGGTTTATTATTTGTGTCGCTATCTCTGTTTCTTTAGCGTTTATTTACCTCAGGTATTCTACAAATATATACCAAACCAATGCCCAAGTAAAAATTCTAAAAGATGAAGGAGGTTTAGACCTTTCTGGTTTACAAGGAGGTTCTCCGCTTATAGATATGAGTAAGGTTAACCTCGAAAACGAAAGAGAGATCTTGAAATCGAGACGAATTGCAAAGAAAGTGGTAGAGAATTTAAGTTTAGAATCTAGCTACTATAAGTCTGGAAGTATAAAGTCTTCTGAGATTTGGAAAGACGAGCGCCCTTTTACGATATCTTGGGTAGAAAACGACACTTTACAAGATGCTTCTACTCCTTTTTACACTGTTGAATTCAGCTCACTCAACCAGTTTAAAGTCATAAATCCTGAAACAAATTTTTCAGAACAATTTACAGTTGGTGAAAACATGATCGTGGAAGGCTTTCCTTTGGTACTCAACTTTAACCCAGACTACAATGGTGATATTACTGAACTTAATGGAATAACCTTCAACTTCAAGTTTCGTTCTATTTCACAAGCCATTAGCTATCTTACAACTCAGGTGAGCGTTGAGCCATTAGGGGAGAGAAGTGAAATTCTGGATTTGGCTATAAAAGGTCAGAATAGCAGCAAAAATGAAGACATTCTCAATGCGCTAATCGATCAATTTAACAATGACGGTATAGACGATAACCGTTTAGTCTCAAAACGTACCGAAGAATTTGTGATAGAGCGTTTGGAGTATCTAGTGAGCGAATTGGATACTGTAGAAAGTGGATTGGCAGAATTTAAAAGTGAAAATGACCTAGTTGAAATTGAAAATAATGCGGAAACATTATTTGGAAGAAGTTCTCAAGCTGAACTTCGAAAATTTGAAATAAGCAATCAATTATCCTTGACAGAAAGCTTTAAAGAAGAGCTTCTAAACCAAGACGATTATGAATTACTCCCAGCTAGAATTGGAATCAGCAACGATAACATCAATAGCTTTACCGAAGCCTATAATGATAGGGTTTTAGAAAGAGAACGTCTACTGATCTCCTCTACGCCAGAGAATCCTGCTGTAAAAGAAATGAGTAAGCTCATCTCCCAGCTAAGAAAAAATATTCTTAACACTATAGATGGCTACATCAAAAGCTTAACGATATCCTTAAAGGAATTAAAGAAAAGAGAGCAACAGTTCGATTTTACAATTGCCCAATTACCTGGTCAAGAAAAAGAAATCCGTAATATAAAAAGGCAACAAGCCGTAAAGGAAAAGCTCTATCTGTTTTTACTTCAAAAAAGAGAAGAAGCGGCTTTGTCTTATGCCATTACAGCTCCTATTCTTAAAGTTGTAGACTATGCATATACCCAACCTACTCCTATAAGCCCTAAATCTAGAATCGTTCTATTAGGGAGTTTAATTGTGGGATTGGTTATTCCTTTTGGAGTGCTTTACCTTATGTTTTTGTTTGATACAAAGATTAAGACTAAAGATCAGATAAAAGCCTTTTTACCAAACATCCCCATTGTGGCAGAAGTTCCTCAACACCAGAATAAGGGAAATCAAGTGATTCTTCCAAACGATAGGTCTTCCCTCGCAGAATCCTTTAGAATTATGAGAACCAATCTCAATTTCATGAATCTGAAGAAGGAAACCACAACACATCCCTCAGAAGTTGTCTTTGTCACTTCCTCAACCAAAGGTGAAGGAAAAACCTTTGTTGCTGTCAATCTAGCCTCTTCATTAGTTGCTGCCAAAAAGAAAGTTCTACTTTTAGGTTGTGATTTAAGAAACCCACAAATACACAATTATTTGGGTCTAAAGAAAGATCATGTAGGAGTTTCTAATTATTTATATGACGATTCTGTCTCGTTTAAACAATTAATCATCAAGGAGTCCGTAGAAGGTTTGGATCTAGATGTGATATTATCTGGAGATATACCTCCTAATCCGGCGGAGATGTTGATGAGTTCAAAGTTTTCTACTCTATTAGATGAAGCTAAAGCTCTTTACGATTACGTGATTATTGATACGGCACCAACCATTTTAGTCACCGACACTATTTTAATTTCCAAATATGCCGACATTACGTTGTACCTCACCCGATCTGAATATACAGACACAAGACTTTTACCACATATTCGCGATATCTACAAGCAAAAAAAATTGATCAATGTGGGAATTGTCATCAACGGATTGGACGAAAATGGAATAAATGCTTATAATTATGGGTATGGATATGGATACGGAGAAAATCAGCAGAAGAAAAAATCTTGGAAATTTTGGTAATATGAAACAAGGAGCTTTTCATTCTATCAGTTTAAAACTTATCTTTTGTATTGGAATTTTAAGCCTTATCTCTTGTGGTAGCTCAAAACGAGCTCAACAAGTTGAACTTAAAAGGTCCAATACGATCCAAAATGTTGTCGATTATTCTAAAAGATACATAGGCACTCCTTATAAATATGGAGGAACCACTTCTGCCGGAATGGATTGCTCTGGGTTAATACAACTCTCATTTATGCAATATGGAGTAGAGTTACCAAGAACCTCTAGGGACATGTCCAAGACGGGAAAGAAATTGAAACTAAAACAGGTAGACGTTGGTGACCTTGTCTTTTTTAAAATTTCCAAAAACAGGAGGAGAATTAACCATGTAGGATTGGTAGTCAAAAAAACACCAGAAACGATTGATTTTATTCATTCCTCTAGCTCCAGAGGAGTTATGATTTCCTCTATTAACAATCCGTTCTGGAAAAAAAATTATGTAAAAAGCAGGCGAGTGGTGAATTAAGTTCAAAATTTTAAAAGATGAAGTACTCCAATCTTCCGGTGTTGCAAATATGCACGGTTTTCTTGTTGGGAAGTTGGATTGGATTTTTTGAAATTGGACTGGATTTTTCTCTTTATATAACTCTCTCCTTAGTCATATTTCTTCTCTTTTTGATGAGCTTTTTTGTGGCAAGACGATTCCCTGCAACAAAACTGTTGTTCACTGCTGTTTCTCTTTTATTTTTAATGTCAATAGGGTTTCTGAATACCAAAATCCACCTTCCAAAGCATCAGGACTCTCACTACAGCAAGCTCATAAGGATTGACTCTACTTTACAAAATGCTGTTGTATTCCAAGGTCATATAATTAAAGCTTTAAAATCCAGTGCTTTTAAGGACAAGTTTGAGTTCCAGATACAGTCCATAAATTCTAAGCCTTACGAGGGGAAGGTCTTATTACAAATTTCAAAACGTCTTGATTCAGATGTATCCGCGAACTCCATGGTTTTAGGGTTTGGACAAATGCAAGCCTTTAAAGATCCGCAAAATCCTCAACAATTTAATTATAAAGACTACATGGCTACTCAGCAGATGAGTCACTTTATAAATACCGAATACAATCATTTACTCATCGAAAAAGAAGCAGGCTTTAGCTTTTTAGCTTTTGGTGAAAAAATAAGATCCACCATTCAAAATTCGCTTCAAAAACATGATTTTAGCAAGGCACAGTTAGATATCATCCAGGCCCTTTTGCTTGGCCAAAAACAAGATATAGATCCAGAAACCTATAATCAATTTTCTAAAGCTGGGGTGGTTCATATTTTAGCGGTTTCGGGATTACATGTGGGTATTATCCTTCTCATTTTACAATTTGTCACCAAAGGTCTTTTAAGTTTTCGCTACGGTAGAGTATTAAGAAATATTCTCGTTCTTATTGGTATTTGGGGTTTTGCTACACTTGCTGGTTATACACCATCAGTGTTGAGGGCAGCAGTCATGTTTTCTTTTTTGAGCATAGCCCTCAACTATAGACGGAAAACAAGCGCCATAAATACCTTGGCTTTGTCGGCTGTTTTTTTGATTATGATTAATCCTTATCTCATCTTTCAGGTTGGTTTTCAATTAAGTTACATGGCTGTTATCAGCATTGTTATTCTTCAGCCAAGACTATCTAAACTTTACAGCCCTCGTTATTATCTGGACAAAAAAGTTTGGGATATCTCCTGTGTGACTATAACTGCTCAACTCGGCGTACTTCCCCTCAGTTTATATTATTTCCATCAGTTTCCTGGGTTATTTTTGGTGAGTAATCTTATTATCCTTCCAGGTTTAGGCCTACTCTTAGGCGGAGGTATCATTATTATCGCTTTAAGCCTTCTCGACTTACTACCGGAAACTTTGGTATCAATATACGCTAGTTCACTAGATGCACTCCTTTGGGTGGTCGACTGGATCGCCTCCCAAGAAAGCTTAATTATTAATGACATCTACTTTACAAAGACTATCTTAATATCTAGCTTAGTGCTATTTTTTAGCCTAATTCTATGGGATTCAAAGCAAAAGTTTAGAAGCTATTTTATTCTGAATTTATCGCTGGTGGCTTTACTTCTCTATATTTATATCGAAAACCGAGATCAAATTCAGCAGGAAGAAATCGTTATTTTTCAAACCTATAGAGAGTCTCAACTAGGGGTTTTAAAAGGATCACATTTGACTTTGTTTACCGATCAGTCTCAAAACATAGAGTCCCCCGAATTGACTTATCATCTCAAAAATTACAAAACCTTAAAGGGTATCGAACGCATTGATTTTTTGGAATTAAAATCTAGTTATGAAATAAATCCTTCTGAAATTTTAGTCGTTTTAGACAGTATTCCTGTCTATCCCAAGGAAAACTTTCGTCCCACCTATATCCTTTTGAAAAATTCTCCAAATCTCAATTTTGATAGATTACTGCACGATTTGAAGCCTAAACAAGTGATCGCAGATGGAAGTAATTATAAAACTGATATTGAGCGTTGGAGAAATTCTGCGCAACTATTGGATATTCACTTTCATTCCACTTGGGAAGATGGAGCTTATGTATTTCCTGAAAATTATTCTTTAAAGGTACTTTCAAATTTAGATTGGTAGTCTTCCCAAGCTCCCTGAGTCGTTAACTCTTTGTAAGCGCCAGTTGCTATCATTTTCAGATAAAGCTCTAATTGCTGAGGGGTTTTGTAGCCAACAACTGGTGAGATGACATTGGCCTCCTCGTCAAAAAAGACAACCGTTGGATAAGCAGACACCTTTAGCGCATTAGCAAAAAAATGCTGGGCGTTTCGCTTTCCTTTGCGATTAGGTTTAAAGTTAGGATTGGTGTATTCGAAATCTTTATAAAAGACTTTCTCGGTGCCTTCAGCATTAAATTTTACAGGATAATAATGCGTATTGATATACTCTGCTACATCTGGATGAGCAAAGGTGTTTTTATCCATGGCTTTACAAGGCCCACACCAGTCGGTATAAAAGTCTGCAAATATTTTCTTAGGCTCATCCTTTTGGGCTCGTAAAGCCTCATTCATACTCATCCACTCCACTTGCGCGGAGAGCGAGGTAATAAATAAGAGCATTATAGCTGTAGACCAGTACTTCATAACTTTTTATTTAATTTCGTCATCTGCTATTTCAAAGCCTTCCGCCTCTAGGCCTTCCACTTCTTTTTCTTCAGCACCATGGGTTAAACGCTTTAATGGTTTTAATAGTAAAATAACTAAAACCCCAAAGGCTACTGTAAAGATTATAATTCCCATAAAGGTTTTAAACTCAAGATCTGTTTGAAATTGATCCACATCTACTCTGCCTACATAACGACCGTCTTTATAGTCAAATTTTAAGTAGGTCAATAACTTATCATCAACAGAAACTTCATAAGGCTCTATCCTATCCATTAACTCCAATTTTGAACCCTCTTCTTTAAAAGCAAATAACGAATTGATTTTTTCATCTGTATTTACTTCTTCAAAAATAACTTCACCAGAGGCATTTTTATAAAGTTGAGTTTCTAGTGTAAAAGCTTTATTTTTTTGAAAAATGCTATCTGTTTCATGATTCGGAACAAAACGCATCAGCTGATCTTGATCTGCTTTAAGGACAACAGTTATGCTTTCAGCTTGAGAGGATTCACCTATAATTCCAGCAACTTTGTTTCCCAAACCAGTTGCAGCAAAGTATAACCCCATCATAAGTGCACCATAGCGCAATGGAGCCAGCTTGGTGATAAAGGACAGCGCAACTGGAGATGCAGAAAGCTCTCCAATAGTGTGAAGTAAATACGCAAAAATAAGCCAATAGATTGCCGCTTCACCGTTAGCTTCATAATCTAAAGTAGCAAATACCATAAAGAAAAAGCCAAGTCCCATAATAATAACACCAATAGCCATCTTAAATATAGAAGAGGCTTCTTTTCCACGCCGCTTCATCCAAGCCCAGAATCCAGCGACTGGAATACCAAATAAAATGATATAAGTAGGATTTAAAGATTGAAAAAACGCAGCTGGAACAGTGTAGTCAAAAACAGGTAAAAATCTATCTGTTTTTTGTTGAGCATAAATGTTTAATAAGCCCCCTGCCTGTTCAAAAGCTCCCCAGAAAACAATGACGATCAAGAAAGATAGAAGTAAGACAATAAACCTATCTTTTTCTACCTTACCATTAAGATCTTCATAAACGGTCATCATAAAACCGACAACAACCGATAAAAAGATGAAGAAAACAATGTAAGCCGTTACTTCGCTTTCCATAAATTGGACAGGGATCACAAAAGAAATAGCCAGTAGCAAAACTAAAACAGCTAAAGATTTTTTGGTAGACAGCATTCTTTGGAAAATCTCTTTAATAGAGACAGAGGCTTCTTCGGTAGAATCTGGATCTGGTTTATTTCCAACATGGGTCAGGTATTTTTGACCATAAATGTAAACCAACTGTCCTAACACCATTCCTATAGCGGCTAAGCCGAAGCCATAGTGCCAACCATATTCTGCAGCGATATAACCTACCAAAATAGCTGCAATTGCAGCACCAACGTTTATACCGATATAGAAAATAGAAAAGCCTTTATCTCTTCTAGCATCTCCTTCTTTATAAAGACCACCCACCATAGTAGAAATATTGGGTTTTAGCAAGCCCACACCAAGAACGATAAGAAGTAAACCACTAAAAAACGCCCAATCCTGTTCAATAGATAAGACTCCGTGTCCTGCGACCAGAAACCAACCACCTATCATTACCGACATTTTTTGACCTAAAATTTTATCGGCAATAATTCCCCCAGGAATAGACACTACATAAACGAGCATCGTGTACCACCCATAAGTAGCTAGAGCTTTGCCTTCTTCCCAACCTAAGCCCGGATTGTCTGAACTGACTTTCGCTAGCATATAAAGAGTAAGTATGGCACGCATCCCGTAATAGGAAAAGCGCTCCCACAGTTCTGTGAAAAATAAAATATATAGACCTGCTGGATGTCCAAATAATTCTTTTTGATAAGCTGGTTTGATTGTGGCTTCCATATAAGTTAAAGCTTTTCTTTAATAAAGTTTGTCATTAAGGTGTAGAGGTGAAGGCGTGTGTTACCTCCGTAAATTCCATGATTCTTGTCTGGGTATATTCTCCAATCAAACTGTTTATTTGCTTGTACTAAGGCCTCAATAAGTTGCATCGTATTTTGTACATGTACATTGTCATCCCCACTACCATGAATTAATAGATAATTTCCAGAATTGAATTCGTCTACATGAGTAATTGGCGAATTCTCATCATATCCAGAAGCATTTTCCTGAGGAGTTGTCATATAGCGTTCTGTATAGACCGTGTCATAAAACCTCCAGCTAGTTACAGGTGCCACGGCAATAGCGGCTTTAAAAACGTCGTTGGCTTGGAAGATGGCATTAGAAGACATAAACCCTCCATAACTCCAGCCCCAAATACCAATCCTTTCTTTATTTATAAATGGTTTTTCACCAAGTAATTTTGCAGCAGAAATTTGGTCTTCGAGCTCGTATTTACCGAGTTCTTTTTGGGTTACTTTTTTGAAATCCCTCCCTTTATAACCAGTTCCTCTTCCATCAACACAAGCGACTATGTAGCCTTGCTGAGCAAGCATTTGATACCAATAATCGTTGGTGCCAAAGAAGCTGTTGGATACAGATTGAGAGCCAGGTCCAGAATACTGAAACATGAGTATTGGATATTCATTTTCTGGATTGAAATTAGGGGGCTTAATCATCCACATATTAAGTTCATTTCCATTAACTTCAATTGTAGATAATTCTTTGTCGGATAAATTATAAGGCTGAAGTGTATTCAATAAAGCTTGGTTGTCTTTTATCTCTCTTACCAATTCTCCATTACTAGCTTTATGTAGAGTATAAACTGCGGGAGTTGCAGTGTTTGTAAACGTATTGACGAAGTAAGTAAAGTCAGCGCTAAAGTCTGCTCTATTAGTTCCTGTTTTAGTCGTTAATCTCAATTTGTTTTTACCGTTGGCCAGTACGGAGTAGACATCCCGATTTACACTACCGTTTTCGGTACTTTGAAAATAAAGTCTACCGGATCTATCATCGAAACCATAAAAATTTGTCACTTCCCAAGCTCCGCTGGTCACTTGATTAATTAAACTTCCATTCTGTGCGTAATGGTAAATATGCTTCCATCCATCTTTTTCACTCGTCCAGATAAAGCTGTTGTTATTCAAAAAAGTTAAATCATCGGTAACATCCACATAAGCAGGATCTTTTTCGGTGAGGGTTAACTTGGCTTCATTTGTTTTGGTGTCAACTAGGTAAACTTTCAACTCATTTTGGTATCTGTTGAGACTTTGTACACTAAAAAGATTTTCGTCGGCTGTCCATTTCAATCTTGGTAAGTATTCATACTCTCCTAAATCAATTTTAGAAGTAGAGTTATCTCCAAAATTAAAGAGGTGTAAACTTACTTTTGCGTTGTCTTCCCCTGCTTTAGGATATTTAAATACGTCTTGAGATGGATATAAACTCTGTCCATAAGTTCCATAGAGATCCATGGAAAATTCTGGAACTTCACTCTCATCGAATCTTAGGAAAGCTATTTTATTTTCGTTTGGACTCCACTCAAAAGCGCGTACAAAGGCGAATTCTTCTTCGTAAACCCAATCTGTAACCCCGTTGATCACTTCATTTTTCTTTCCATCGAAGGTGATTTGAGTGGTTTCTCCAGTAGAAATGAGGTAAGAAAAAATATCATTATTTTTCACATAAGCCACTTTAGCTCCTTTTGGAGAAAAAGTAGGAGATTGTATTTTGTCTTCATCAATTTTGGATAGTGATTTAGAAGATAAATCGTAAACATAATAAATACCTTTTGAGGATCTTCTGAAAATAGATTCTACCTCAGTTCCTAAGATAAGCTTACTTTCATCGGCACTTAGTTGGAAGGTCTGAAACATATCCAACCCTGGAATAGATTTACTACTCACGAGAGTTCCCTTTTTTTCACCAGTCTTATAACTATATATGTCGACTTTCATATCTTGATTATCTCTATCGTAATCTTGAACTATATACGATTTACCATCCTTAAGAGACTGTAGAGACTGCATTCTTTCTTGGCTAAACTCGCCCCCCCAGATTTCCTCTAAGGTTATTTCTTTATTTTGAGCGTATAAAAGAGTGGAAGAATAAGTGAAAAAGAGAAAAAGAAAATAAATAAAAGTACTTGAACTTTTCATGGGCTATATTTTGGAGGTCAATTTTACTAAAAAAACATTAAAAATCGATTACTTTTTCTATTAAAACTCTAAATACTATGGGTTATTATAAAGTCCCCACTAAACTAATGTTGACTTTAGCTCTTTTTGAAATCAATTTTGCTAGCTTAAAGCAGCTTATATTTTATGAAGTGTATCTTTGTCATTCAATTCTAAAGTATAAAAATGTCTAAGATATCTGGCTTTTCCAAGTTGACTAAAGAAGAAAAAGTAAATTGGGTTACAGACCATTACTTATCAAATTACCCAAAGGCTAAAAAAGTGATTCAACAGTATTGGAATTCTGATGAAATGTTACAGAGATTACATGACGAATTTACTGAAAATACCATCTCCAATTACTATTTGCCACTTGGCATTGCCCCTAATTTTGATATTGATGGCGAGCTTTACGCTCTACCAATGGCTATAGAAGAAAGTTCTGTAATTGCGGCTGCCAGTAAGGCCGCAAAGTTTTGGCAAGACAAAGGGGGATTCAAAACTGAAGTTCTTGGCACGACTAAAGTGGGCCATGTTCATTTTGATTTCAAGGGAAACACAGAAGAGCTTAAGCATTTTTTCACACAAATAAAACCTTTATTTTTCTCGTCAACGGCTAGCATTACCAAAAACATGGTGAGACGTGGGGGTGGTATTAAAGACATTCAACTTATAGACAAAACTCAAGAGCTAGATAATTACTTTCAGCTGTATTGCACTTTCGAGACAAAGGATGCTATGGGGGCCAACTTCATCAATTCTTGTTTAGAGCAATTTGGACAAACGCTTGAAGCTGAAGCCTTAACTCACCAAGCTTTTAAAACTGAAAACACGTTTCCAGAAGTGATTATGTGCATTCTATCCAATTATGTTCCAGAATGTTTAGTAAGGGCTGAAGTCTCTTGTCCGATTTCAAACCTTGGTAAAACTCAAGAAGAGGCCAATCGATTTGTGAAAAAATTCTCACAGGCCATTAAAATCGCCAAAATAGAACCTTACCGTGCAGTCACACACAACAAAGGAATAATGAATGGTGTGGATGCCCTAGTTTTAGCTACGGGAAACGACTTTAGAGCGGTGGAGGCAGGCGTTCATGCATATGCAGCTAGAGAAGGGAGTTATTCGAGTTTAACCCATGTAGAAGCTAAGGATGGTGTTTTTAAATTTTGGATAGAAATTCCTCTTGCTTTAGGCACCATTGGAGGTCTTACAAGTTTACACCCATTGGTTAAGCTATCCTTAGCCATGCTGGGAAATCCTACTGCAGAAAAACTGATGCGAATAACAGCAGTTGCAGGTCTTGCTCAAAACTTTGCTGCCGTCAATTCATTGGTGACTACTGGTATTCAAAAAGGGCATATGAAAATGCACTTGATGAATATTTTAAATCAATTTGAAGCCAACAAGGGCGAACGGGAGGAAGCTGTGGAGTATTTCAAAACACATACAGTAACACATTCTGAAGTGATTTCCTTACTAGAAAGACTACGTGCCTAATGGACACACAAACGTTTTACAGCCACGGCAAGCTTCTCATTACAGGAGAATATTTAGTACTCGACGGAGCTAAAGCCTTGGCAATGCCTTGCAGATTTGGGCAACATTTAAAAGTCACTCCTTCTTCAAACCAATCTTCACGATGGATAAGCTACACTCATCAAAAGGAAGTTTGGCTAGATATTGAATTTGATCTTTTATCCATAACAAAACAAAAAACTGAATCTAAATCTGATCTTGAAACTCGGCTTTTTCAGATTTTATATGAAGCTTTTCAATTAAATCCTGAAATTTTTACTCAAAACTATCGGTTCGAAACTCATCTTGAGTTTCCCAGAGATTGGGGCTTGGGAACATCGTCTACTTTAATAGCTAATATCGCTAAGTGGGCAAATGTAAATCCTTATGAATTATTAGCTAAAACCTTTGGAGGTAGCGGTTATGATGTTGCTTGTGCAGAGTCTGGTTCAGCTTTAATATACCAGCTCCAAAACCAACTACCAAAAGTAGACCTTGTAGAAATACCAGAAGTGATAAAACCTCATGTGTATTTTGTGTATTTAGGTCAGAAACAAAATAGCCGAAGTGCTATCCTTAATTATAGGAAAAACAAACCATTACAACTCGCCGATTACATTTCAAAAACTAACGAGATCACCTCAGAAATGCTAGCAGTTGAATCTTTAGAGCATTTTCAAAGCTTAATAGAAAGTCACGAATCACTACTCTCTGAAATTCTTCAAATAGAGCCTGTTCAAAAACGCTTATTCCCTGATTTTGAGGGTAACATAAAGAGCCTTGGGGCTTGGGGAGGAGATTTCGTTATGGCTGTAAGTAAAAGCAATCCAAAATCCTATTTTGAATCTAAAGGCTATTTTACTGTTTTGGAATATTCGGATATGGCTTTATAAACAAAACCCCTTTTAGTAAAGACTAAAAGGGGTTTTGTTTATAAGTAATAAATACCTAGTGATTAATACATCAAATGGCGATTGTCTTCTATCTCTTTACTGTTCTTTAAAGCTTCGATAATTGGGCTTGTTCTAGGATTTAATAAAGAGCGTGTTCTTTTTTCTGTTTCTTCTTTAGCAACAGCTCTATAAGTGGGTAAAGCAGGTGCCTCGTTCTTCTCCAGAAGTTGTATCACATACACTCCAGTATTTCCCTGTAAAGGTTTAGAAATATCATTAACGCTCATAGCAAAAGCAGCACCTACTATTTTTGGCTCTCTTCCGCCTCCAGGAATAAATGGATTGCTGATGTTAACCGAAGATGCTTTTTGCTTAATTACCCCAAATGATGAAGCAACAGCATTCAAGTCTTCCCCTTCTATTTGAGATTTAATTTGTTCAGCTTGTTTTTGTTTTCTTAAAATTGGAGTAACAATTGCAGAGGCTTCTTCTGCTGACTGTAGGCCTTTCTTAGAGATTTTAGTCACTCTTGCCACAATGTATCCGCTTCCTGTATCAAAACTCTTGATGTCTCCTGTTTTAGTTTCACCTTCAAAAGCCCACTTAACGATAGAACGTTGACGACCTGCGCCAGGAATGCTTTCGTCCAATTTATTAATTCCATTAACAGGTTTTACAGTAAGCTCAATACTATCAGCCTCTTTTCTAAAGTCATTATCTTTTGTTGCTAATTCAAATTTACTGGACGATCGGTATAGTTCGTTTAATGTTTTTTCTGAAGGCTCGACTCTTTTGGTGACTGTAGCTACTTTTACGGCGTCTTTAAGAGATGTTCTATCTTCAAGATAAATAACGTGAAATCCAAAATCTGTTTCTACGAGTCCATAACTATTGACTTTAGCTTCATCGAATACATAATCATTGAATTCTGGAACTAGAGCTCCATAAGTAATCCAGTTGAGTTGACCTCCATTTTCTGCACTTTGGCGATCTGAAGAAAATTCATCCGCTAACTCTGCAAACTTGCCAGAGTTTCTTCCCACCACAGTCGTTAAACTATCTGCTAAAGCTTTGGCTTCCTCTTTTGTTCTAGTGACTGAAGCATCCACACGAGTACCATCATAAGTAACTAAAATATGGCTCGTTTTTACAGAGTCTGCTTTTTGCGTTCGCTCTACAAGTTTTGAGATTTTATAGCTTTCATTTTCGTAATAAGGACCATAAACTTCATTCACATCCAAGTCTAAGATAGCTTGGGCAAATTCACCTTTCATGTTATACTCGAAGGTATAATTATCATTGTATGGTGTTTCTGAATGAACAGCAACAAACTCCTGAAGATTATCTGTAGTATTGAAGTTAGATAAGCCTTCCGCTTGTTCTACCTTCTCGTCAGTCGTAAGTTTTTTGATCTCTTCTAAAACAGAAGCGTTATCTTCTTCTGAAGGAGCTTCTTCAAAATACACGTACTCCAAATTACGCTTAGCCTCTTGCTGAAACCTTTCTTTGTGAGCGTTGATGTAATTTTGAATATCAGATTTTGAAACTTCAACTTCTTCCACCTTATCAAAAGGAACTTTTACAAATTCAAAAGTAAGGTTATCGTTTTCTTGATGATAAATTTGTCGACCTTCCAATAGTGTAGCTTGTACTCCTGCCTTCACCATATTAAAATAAAGTTGAGACTTAGCATTCACTTCCATAGACTGCTCAAAGTTCACCCATTGTTGGTATTGTTGTGGAGACGTTACTTTCAACTCAGCTATAAACTGCTTCAATTTTGCCTCGTCGAAAAAACCAGCTTCGTTTGAAAACCTTGGATCACCAGCTAATTGTTGAGCCATAGCATCTGTAATCTGGTCTGCGCCTACTTCTAGACCTAAGCTTTCAAACTCTTGTTTTAACAACGTTCTACGTAAGTTATTTTCCCAGGCTTGGTTGGCTGCTTGTAGTGTACTTACGCGGCCTTGGCTTTGTTGTACAATATTTTCTACTTCTGCGGCAAATTCTTCTCTACCTATTTCTTCATCACCAATTACACCAACACTACTAGTTGCTTTGTCTGAAGAAAACCCTCCATTTCTGAATAAGTCTGTAAGTACAAAAGCAAATAAAGCTAAAGCTATAATTACAATAAGAAAAACTGTTCGTTCTCTAATTTTACTGAGTATTGCCATTTTAGGATATTTTAAGAAATCTAGTGGGGCGAAAATAAGATAATTAGCCCATATATAAAATTTTGTCGTTTAAAATATTTGAAACTCTTTTAAATGAAAAATTTGAATTACCATTTAAATGAAACTACAGAGTGTAACCCAGTTATAGCCCTATTCTGATGTGTCTAGCTTAATAGAAACCAATTCTATTTTTTTGCTAGAAGCTTCCAGAATTTTTATTTTAAATTGGTCGATCTCTACTTCTTCACCAACGTCTGGGATTTCTTCAGTCGTATTTACGATCATTCCACCCAAAGTTTCATAATTTTCACTTTCTGGAAGATTTACTTTATATTTTTCATTGATGTAGTCAACATCCAATCGTGCTGAGAATTTATAAAAATTATCTCTTATCCTCTCTTCTACCAGAACCACGGAATCATGCTCGTCTTCAATCTCACCAAACAATTCTTCTACAATATCTTCTACTGTCATCATCCCGCTTGTCCCACCATATTCATCTACAACCACAGCAATACTCTTTCGTTTTTTGATAAGGATATTGAGGATTTCTTTTACCAACATCGTTTCAGGCACAAAAACAACTGGCATCAAAATACTTTTGATATCCTGTGGATTCCTAAACATTTCAAAAGAATGGATATAACCTACAATGTCGTCGTTGCTTTCTTTATAAACCAATAATTTAGATAAGCCAGTTTTTGTAAAAATGTCAACCAAGTCTTGAGTGCCATCCGAAATATCGACAGCTACAATCTCATTACGGGGAATCATAACTTCTCGAGCTTTAACCTCAGAAAATTGCAGAGCATTCTGAAAGATTTGTATTTCAGAGTCTACATCCTGATTGTACTCAACGGTTTCCATCTGTTGGTTGATGTAATCACCAAGCTCCACTTTACTAAAGTTAAGCTGTACTTTATCCCCTTCAATTTTGAAAATTTTCTTTAGAATAAAATCAGATACCCAGATCACAAAACTAGAAATAAAGCTAAATAAGTAATAAAAAATAAAAGCTGGAACGCTGAATACTTTAAGCAATACGTTTGCATAAATCTGAAAAAAAACCTTGGGCAAAAATTCAGCTGTAAAGAGGATAACGATTGTAGAAATGAGGGTTTGCGTAAACAAGCTAGCTTCAACAATAAGGTAACTTAAAAATTCACTTTGCAAAGGCCGCAGACTCTCAAACCAATTCATAATAAGATCCCCCATAAAAAACCCATATACTACTAAAGCGATATTATTACCTACCAACATTGTAGCGATAAACTTGGAAGGTTTTTTCGTCAAGGTCTTAAGCACGCTGGCAATAAGGTTGCTTTGGTTCTTTTGAAGTTCAATATGCACCTTATTTGCAGATACGAAGGCGATTTCCATACCAGAAAAAAATGCTGAAAGTAATAAGCATAAAACGATAATGAGGACTTCTGTGCTCATTATTGTTTATTTTTTTTTTCAATTTTTTTTCTAAAACGTCTTTTGAAAAAAAACATAGATACCGCAAGGGCTGAAAAAAATAGGTATAGATAAGCTCTACCTTCACTCTCTGCCCAAATCCTTATGGCCTCTATAATAAAGAAGATTGCAAAAGCGATATAGGCGAATTCAAAGTATTTGAAAAATTTCATTTGTCTTGGATATATTGGATACCAGTGTTCGTTCTTGAATTGAAGGTATTAAATTTCTGATCGGAATCAAAACCTTCTCCCTGGTTTTTAGCGCCATTGGAAAGTTGTAATTCGTAATTGTAATCTGTGAAAAGCCATTCCTGTTTTTGATCCCAATAAAGTTGAGGGCTTCTCAAAATTGTACTATCGGAAGTCACAATACTTACGTTTTGTCTTAAATCGATAAGTCCAGTTTCCAAATATTGAATAGCATAGTCTGAAGTCACTGTATTTTTACTAGAGTCTTTTTCAAAAAAATCAAGTTCAATACCTTGAGGAAATTCTCTGAAAGGGAATTTCCTGTTGGAAAAATCTAGCATTTCGGGACTTCTCAGGTTTGCTTTTACAAAGCCACTATCTGTATAAAAGAGATTAAGATCGTACACCTTGGATTGAGGTTCTAGAAAATCTTTTTCCATCTGCTTAACATCCCTTAGATTTCCCTCACAAGCAAAAAGCATTGCTGTAAAAATACATACAGCAATGCTTTTGTAAATGAGTGATTTTTTTTTTGCCATTTTAGAGGTTTGGTACAACCACACTTTCACCTATCCAACAGTTAGAAAACGAAATTTTCTTACCTGCTGCATCTTCTTGAAAGATGTCCGATTTTTGCGGAGCTCTACCTTTATAACTTGCTGCAGTGGCAGTAGCTGTAGAACTTAAAGATGGATCTACACGGCCAGCTCTTGTAGCGTAATCTGCAGCCAACCAGTAAACTGATCTTTTGTCAAAAACAGATTCACCGCAGTTATTGGCACTTTTAGCATACATTTCTGCAATCTTCAAGTAAGCGATTCCCATAGAAGGCTTATTGTCTAAAGCTTTTCTGTAATAGCTCCTAGCTTGAGAAAGGCTTCCTCTTTCTTTATAATTGTTAGCGATTCTATAATAAATTCTAGCTTTTCTAACTTTGTCTTGTGCCAGCTCCGCAGCTTCGTTGAAATATTCTAAAGCTTTTCCTCTGTTACCTTCAGCTTCTGCAAGTTGTCCTAATGAATAAGCAGAATTTGCTGATGGCTCTTGTCGATGAAGCGCTTCTGAAACTTTGAAAAATAAAGGATCTTCCGTACAATCTTTTGCAGAGAGCCTCTCATTAGCATTTCTTAACCAATTTAAATCGTTTTTCTTTTCTTCAAAATCTTTCTTGTAAAGCGGTAATAAGTTATCGCAATCTGCTTTAGATCCAAGTAAAGAATTTACACTTCCTTTAATTTTAGTGTAATTTCTTAAATAGATTTCAGAATTTTTTAGAATTCTGGATTCTCTAGACGTCAATTCTTCTTGAGCTTCTTGCTTTTCTATTAATGGTTTTGCTTCAGCTGCTTTATCATTTTCTTGAGTTTCGATCAAGAGAATTACCTCATCATACTTATCGAATAAAAATTGGATATCTCTTTCTCCAGTATCATTTAGGTCATTAGCGATTCTAAAGTAGGCATAGATAGCTACAGGTGAAGAAAAGTTGTCCTTATCGGTTTCAACAACCTCTTCAAAAGCTTCTAGTCTTTCCTCTAGAGTTCCTATTTCATTTTTATACTGGATCATTGCTATATCAGCAAGCATATCTCCCTCTTTGGTATCGTTAGGGAATTTCTCTAATCGCATTCTTTGATTAGCAATAAATTCTTGGACCAACTGCATTTTCTTGTCATCAGTTTCTGCTAGATCTATCATGTCTTCAAGCATTTTCCCTCCACGTTGATAGATAAGAATATTTAAATCAGCACAATTTTCTAAGAGATCCTTATATTTAGGATAGGCATCGTCAAAGTTTTTAACTTTTGCGCTCTCATTAAATAAACTAAGCGTGACATTACAATCTTGAGCATTTGCTGTACTTAAAGCGAAAAGAACTCCAAAAAGTGTAAAAGCGATTTTAAACTTCATAATTTTAAAGTGTTTAATTATATTTAGATTTAATGAACCATTTATCGTTGAAAGAAAAACTCAAAAATACACTAATAAAGTTTTCTTGAATTAAATTATTACTAGTTGTTCCTCTTTCAAAATACTCTACTCCCAAGTTGGCATTGGTAAATACCCGACCTGCAGGTAAACCTAGACCAAATGATATGCCAAACTCATCAATATCTTCACCTCGATATTCTAAACCTGTTTGCTCCATCCTAAGGCCTGCTCTATAAACCACTCGCTTAAAGTAACTTACAGGGTCATTGTACCTAGGAATATAATATCCTCCAAGACGAAAAACATTTGCATCTATTTGAGCTACCTCGGGACCAAAATTGTAGGAAAGTGAAGAAAAATCTCCCGCTTGGTAGTGTTCGTACTCCAAGCCTACAAACCATTTTTTATCTTCACCTATCCCAGCTCCAAAGGCTAACATTTCTGGTAATTTTATTTCAGAATCTCTAGGCTCCACATCAAACTCATCTACAACAATTTCAGTGTCGTTTTGGCCTATTTGAATCGTAGCAAGTTCTCTTCTATTGCTTACATTTAAACTTGAACCTGTTTCATACCTTAAAGACGTATTAATAGTCAATTTTTCATTTAAATTAAACTTATAGAGCGCACCAACATTGTAAGACAATCCACTAATATCAATAAAATTTAGTTCTCTAGAAGCAAACTGAATCTGTTCTCTAAAAATAAGATTCTTATTCTCAATGTCTCCAAAATTGTAATTGACTGTACCCCCTAGTCTAAAATTTTTAAAGGGTTCAAAACCAGCAGATAAGTGAACTGTATTTAAGCCTCCTCGACCATTTAACTGTGATAAGGTAGTGCTTGTTCTTTCTACTAATTCATAACCCACTGCAGTTCTAGGTTTTATTCCAAAACCTACACCAAGTTTATTGAAAGGAAGTCCAATAGCAATATAATCTAAAGTCAAATAATCTAAGTTATCAGAAGCAGAAGCAGACTCCAATTCGACTGAATTGGTTGTAGCTCCAGCGGTAAACGTTGTTAACTTCAAATCTGAGTAGGCCGCTGGATTTTTTAAATTCAAATGAATACTATCTCCCAACATCCCTAATCCACCCATAGATCTGTTCTCTACAGTTCCTCTAAAGGCTTTAGTCCCAATTCCTAGAAAAGAATAAGGTGAGGACGAGTTTTCTTGTGCTAAAGCTGAAGAAGTCGTTAAAAGTAGTACCGATGTAAAAAGAATAAATCTAGTGAGCATTAATTTGAATTGAGTTGTAAAATTTTATTTAAGCCTTTTAATAAAAAATTCGAAGTGGCAAATATGCTATTTTTTATAGATGCTGACAACAAATTGTAATCACCTCCTGTTAAAACAACTGTTAAATCTTCATAATCAGCAAGATAATCTTCAACATAACCGTCGATTTCATAGCAAACTGACTTGAAAACACCAATTTGCATTGCTTCGTGAGTAGATTTACCGATGAAAAATGTGTTTTGCCAAGGCTTTGTTATCAACGGTAATTTTTCTGTAAACGTATGCATGGCTTTAAAACGCATCTGCAAACCTGGAGAGATAGCACCTCCTTGGTAAGTATTTGTTTTGTCCAAAAAATCGTAAGTGATACAGCTCCCTGCATCTATAACCAGAACATTGGCATTAGGGTAAACCTCGGAAGCTGCTGCTACAAGGGCTATTCTATCTAAACCCAGGGTTTCAGGGGTTGTATAATTATTTTTAAAATTGACTTTACTTTGATGAGTGAATTCAACAAGGTTTAGCTCTAAAGTCAATTCCTTTTTTAAGTCTTCTGGAACTTGAGCTGTTGAAGATATGATGCCGTTAGTAAGCTTAGGATAGGTTTCAAAAAGAGTCTTTACATGTTTTAATGCATTTGCTGAAGAAGATGACGTGCTCTCCAGCAGTTGATCTTGATCAAATATTGCGAGTTTAACCAATGTATTCCCTACATCAATAACTAAATTCATGTCAAAATTTAGGGTCAAAGATAGTGATAAGAATATTTCAAGTTTTGTTTTGTAGAATTAAATAATGGTTTTATATTTGCCCCCGCATTAAAACTGGTGCCTTAGCTCAGTTGGTAGAGCAAAGGACTGAAAATCCTTGTGTCCCTGGTTCGATTCCTGGAGGCACCACCTTTTAAACCTCAACTTTAATTAGTTGGGGTTTTTTTATATTTAACCCACACACTTCCTCTATATAATTTATAGCAAACAATCCAACGAAATTCTAAATAAGAAATAGACCCTGGTTCCCCCCGAGGCTTCGGGGCTGGAGCACCACCTTTTAAACCTCAACTTTAATTAGTT
>NZ_APLF01000017.1 GCF_000355905.1 Psychroflexus gondwanensis ACAM 44 | reverse complement strand
ACTTCGGCAAGCTCAGTGCAACGCTTAAAATCGAGGTCTAAAAGCCTCATAATTCCGATCGCTATCGGGAGTTCGAAATCTGTGTAGAAAAGAGAGGGGGTTTTCAATGTTGACGAGATCATAGTCTCTGCGTGTATATTAACCTTATTCCTCTCTTATGTTCTTTCTGATTTGTATCTAAATTTAATGAATTGTAAACTTAAGCGGTGTATAATTAATTGCTTGGTCACTGCCGACTTACGAACATTCCTGCGGAATATTCTATCTGTGATTTATTTACTAAATTAGTTGCTTAAACACGAAACTAACCATACACAAGACCGTTGTGCAATATTAAAAAAAACCAGATATGAAAAATGTAAAATTACTCCTGATCTTTTTAATTGTCGGACTTTCATCAAACGCCCAGGACAATCAAAAAAGGATTTACATTAAGGACAACCAAAGTATGGTTCTAATCTTGAATAATGAAATAATCGGTAGTGTCGATTTGCTAAAATCTATACCTTCCAACCAAATTCAAGAACTGAATATTCATCGGGAAGAGAAATTAAGCTCCAAAGAAAACCTTTTTTATAATAACGATAAAGGAGGAATAATGGTTGCCAAAACAAAATTTGATATTGAAACCAAGGTTCAAAAAGATTTGAATGAATTTTTCGGACTAAATGCTGATACAGATTTGTATGTGAACGGATTCTTACTTGAAAATAAGAATTACAAAATAGCCTCAAACAGTATTGCAAAAATTGAAATTATAGAACCAGATAATCTGTTTCTTGACAGGCGTGTGCTCAACATTTCGATAAAATAAACATTGCACAACAGTATATAAAAACAATGCTTAAACCTGTCTCGAATCGAAAGTCCGTGCTCGCTTGCTCAGCGGATTGTCCTACGGACAATAACGCTCGCCCGCTCGCACTGGTTTTATACGAGACGTTGTGCTTCATTATCAGAAACTGATAACCAATGATAAAATTCTTTAGAAAAATACGTTACGACCTTATGGAGAAGAATAAAACTGGAAAGTATTTGAAATATGCGATTGGTGAAGTTGTTCTGGTCGTTATTGGAATTTTAATTGCGCTCTCAATTAATAACTGGAATGAATCAAGAATAGATCGAATATCAGAACAAGCAATTTTGAGACAATTAAAATCAGAATTTAATAGCAATCTCAAGCAATTGGATGAAAAAATTGGAATTAGAAGCTATATAATTAATTCTGCTATTCAATTATTAGCCAATATAGATAATCCGAGCATCAGAAATATTGATAGTATTGAAATGCATTTGGCAAAAACAATTCCATATACAACCTTCGACCCTATTCTAAACGATTTAGCAACTTCAGGAAATTTAAGATTGATTAAAAATGACAGTTTAAGGGCTTTGCTCTCCGTATGGACTAGTGAAATTGTGCAAGTCACCGAAGGGGAACAAACTTGGGCTAAATACAGAAATGAAATCTACATTCCATTTTTGATTAAAAATTATCAAGTAAGATCACTTCGAAATAAGGCAATGAAAACTAATCTGTTATATACATTTTTGATTAATCAAGAAAACAGGGAGTCAGAAATAAAAGATATAGGAAATTCAAAACACTTTTCTGATTTTAATACTCTTCTTGATAACCCAGATTATGAAGATCATCTCGTAAGATGTATTACAACAAACAGAAATACACAGCAACAGGCTTTTATTCTAAGAGATAGAATTGTAGAAATATTAGATATTTTAAATAAAGAAATAAAATAAAAAGAAGTGCATTAATCTTAAATATTCTATCTACAGAATAAAAATAACGAAAGCTAACAAAGAACTGAGGTAAAAAACAACTCTTTTCTACTTTAATTTGAAACACTAGTAGTCTAGGCTCATGGATCCATATAACTGATTCTTTGAGCTTTTTTAATTGATTTTTTGCTATTTATTTAGGCAACACAGAAACGTAACTTTCATCATAAGGTGTACCAGATTTCGCGATAGCAAAACATTGCTTGAGTAGCTTGTTGGCTACGGCAATTAAGGCATTTTAGATGCCGCCGTAAATGCTGCGGAGCATCACAGGTAGACAATCATCAAACATTTAATACGATATCTCGTTTTTCAAGTATGTCCTGCTGAAGTAGATTTAATTTTATATATCTTTAAAGCATTATCTTTTAATCTTAGCAAATAATATTGTTATGGGCACTACTTCAACAGGCGACAGAGGTCACAAGGCCGAAAAACCGTCACAAATACCAAAGAAAGGCTGGAAAGATATTGCTTTAAGAGTAAAAGACCGGCTGACAAAGGACCATGTATCCATCGTTTCAGCAGGAATTGCATTTTATTTTTTCCTTGCAATTTTTCCCGCTCTTGCAGCTGCTTTATCCATATATGGACTGATAATGGAGCCGGCGGAGGTAGAGCAGCAGATTGGACAGCTTGCAAATGTACTTCCTGAGCAGGCACACCAAATGATTAGCAATATTTTAGAAAAGCAATCTGAAAAGTCAGAATCATCCCTAGGCTGGAGTTTAGTTTTGAGTATACTAATCAGTCTCTGGAGTGCCAATAAAGGTACCAAGGCAGTTTTTCAAGGAGTAAATATTACATATGATGAAATAGATGAACGTGGTTTTTTTAAATTAACTGCCCTTACCCTTCTGTTTACCATAGGCGGCATTATTATCGGTCTTATTGCTATTGCAATGGTTGTGGCTTTTCCCGCAATTATCGATAAGATCGGTTTACCCTCAACATTAGAAACAATTATTCAATTGTTGCGATGGCCCATACTGGCACTGATAGTCATTTTTGCGTTGGCTGGGGTTTATAAAGTTGCACCCTGTCGTAAAAGTCCGGAATTTAAATGGACCAGCTGGGGAGCTATTATAGCTACAGTATTATGGCTTGCAGGATCGCTGTTTTTTAGCCTTTATGTAAATAACTTTGGCAGCTTCGATGAAACCTATGGCAGTTTTGCGGCAGTAATTATCCTTATGCTGTGGTTCTTTCTTACGGGATTTATTATCCTACTCGGTGCGGAAATCAATTCTGAAATGGAACACCAAACGAGCCGGGATACCACAACCGGTGAAGATAAACCCATGGGGCAGAGTGGCGGCTATCATGCCGATCATGTGGCCGGAAAAGATAAAGGGAATAATGAAAGTAGGTAGATATAAAAAATATAAGCCGCTAGACCAGTCCTAACCTGCTGCTTACAACAACTTTTAAGCTAAAGAACCCTAATCTATAATTATAAAAAAAATTATTACAGTGATACAAACGTTGTGGCGCATTAAGCAATGGATGATATCAGAAAACTAGACAATAAATATTTAAATGCTTGTTTTCCAAACAGACGGGTTGACGAAATAATGGGTATTGACCTAGTTTTAATTGATAGTGACACACCTGGACTAATGAACAAATATATTCATCTCGTGAGCAACTCACTGGTAATTAAATAATAGTATTAAATCAATGTTATTCTGGTTTAAAGAAAATTGTAAAAGATTGAGCTGGTGCAGACAGACAATGTTTCGAACGACTTCAGAATAGTTCAGTATTAATAATTGAAAAGAATAACACTGAACATATTTAATTTTAAATGTAGCGAACTAAAAATAACGCGCCATAACATTAACTATAAAGACATAGGGTGGGTAATGGTATTGGTTAGGTCAGTTCTTCTATCTACTTTTACGACGGGAGATAATTATTCACTTCGAACGCCCTACGTTTTATAGCCCAATCATTGGGTATGGTAAAGGGACATCCTTTACACTTTTAAGATTCATAAATTACTTAAAGATGTGAGTTTCACAAATAGGATGTTCAAATTTACTGAATTTAAAATAGTTGCTCCAGCAATTATGCACGGACAAGTCCAACCTGAATTTTGTTCAATACAGACTTATCACTTTCCAATGCTTCTTTTCCTTGAAAATTTTAGTAGCCAAAAACATACCCTAATTACTAGTCAAATCAATAACTTCAGCTTTGTGCGCATTCTTGTTTACTGAATCAATTCCTTGGTCTCTACTTTGTTTTGATGTGTACATTTGACTTGTGCCAATAATTTGACTATTCGCTGAGGACAGGTTAAAATATAAACGACCATCTGAAGCTGTTTCTTGTTTAAACATTTTCTTATCAACACTATTGGTTTTAACAGACTCAATTCCGTTTTGGCAAGCCTCTTTTGTGATATAATCCTGGCTTGTCATAATAATTAAGCCATTTGATGCTTTTAGATTAAACATAAAACTTGCGTCTTCTCTTTTTGTAATTTCAAATTTTTCCATGATTCTTTCGGTTTTTTGTGATTTAAAATAATGCGCACCTTTTATTTCAATGTTCAATTGCCTTTTCGTTAATTACAAATTCCAAGACTAACTGGCTAACTCTCTTTTACAGCATACTGTTAATCGCTTTTGCCTATATTTACTAATAGAAATAAAATATCATCTGCGCATTAATATATGAAAGGTAAGCACCCTTGTTTATAAAAAAATTACACAATTTGAGATAAGAGTTATATCATTCACATATTCAGACAAGTATATATTCGTCTCTTGACTTCGACACTTCCAAACCACACATTTCGCAACCATCTAAAATACAATGAGATACGAATCTTAAAACATCTATTTAGGTGACGCAAACAAATGTAAGTGTATTTCTGTGTGTTAATATTCAAAAAGAAAAATCGGTCAGGAACAACTAGTGAAGGGGTTGTTGATAAAAGCAGAGGGGGTTTTAGGGAACTGCATACTATTGCCCACTCTAAAAGCCGATTTTTGTTTACAGCAAAACGACATTATAAAGAGAACTTTCTTTCTTTTAAGCAAGAGTTTACAAAGGTTTTTAGAAAGTATGGCATCCCAAAAAAAATACATACCGAAGACGGAAGTCCCTTTAAATTTGTAGCTGCCATCTAGAGATATACTAGGCTATCCTATTGGTTTATAGAATTTGAGAATAGATCCAGTTTAATCCGACCCAGCACGGCCAGATCAGAACGGACGACACGAGCGTATGCACCGCGATTTAAAGGCAGCTTGTGCCAAAAGCCTCCATTCGATTTAAAAGCCCAACAACGCAGCTTAAAGCGCTTTGTAAAAGAGTATAACTACATTAGACCTCATGAATCTTTAGGAATGAAAACACCCGCAGATTGCCATGATTTTTCCAATAAACCATGAAAGTGATGAAGGTATGCCAAAATGAAGCCATGCGTTGGAAGTCATATTATTAGGGATATTTAACTGTTGGTCTTAAGGGAAAATACATTGGTGCTGATGATCAAGGAAATGG
The DNA here is from genome assembly GCF_000355905.1 of Psychroflexus gondwanensis ACAM 44. GTDB lineage: Bacteria > Bacteroidota > Bacteroidia > Flavobacteriales > Flavobacteriaceae > Psychroflexus > Psychroflexus gondwanensis. Next base: position 56,585 of record NZ_APLF01000017.1, on the reverse strand, counting down.
AATATGGAGAGTATTTTATAGAGACGTATTTTTAGGTTACTTTAATGAAAATAAAATAAGAGACAAACATGTATCAATTAGGCTAAGTCAAAATCTAGTGTAAAGCATGTCCCTTTAACTTTGTAAACTATTTGCCTTAACGAACATTAAAAGCTTGTTGCAGAACATACGGACTAAACCAATTTTACAATTATGAATCTAACTGAGTTTTTAGAGAAATTTGTTTGTGATAAATTAATTGAGAATAATCGCTATTCGTCCTTTTCCATCGCTCTAGAGGATGCTAGGAAAATAACAGGAAGAGACGTTGCAACTGGTGAATTAAAACACAACATCCTCACAAATAGAAATAATGGTTATTTAGAACCTTATTCGTTCATTGGTATCACCAACTAGTTACTGCTACTAGAAATAATTGGCAAAGTATTTGAACCAAATTTATCTTCGAGTGGTAAAAAAGGAATTCGCGGTGCCCTGCAGAACTTCTCGGATATAGATGAGAAAGACCAATATGTGATAGAAGCTCTACGTAATGCTCTTGTACATAGTTATTCACTTGTCAATATACCATCAAACCAAGATCACAACGAGAATTCTCGACATATATTCACACTCAGTGCATTTGAAGACACACCATTAATCCGATATCCAGATATTTCATGGGATGGTAATTTCAATAACAAAACCCAAAATAGAAGTACAACTGTACAAACCAATAGGCTATTTGATGAAATTGAGCTCATAGTTCAGAATGTAAGAGCCGGTGTTCGTGATGGTTCAATTAAAAGCAGAATTAAACTACCCGAGCTAAAAGCACGCTACACAATTCGTAGGTAATGCTTTTGGTAACATAACCTACACCTACACAACATGCGGGTATATTTCGAGAGATCACTTACCTGTTAACAATACTATTCTTAACTTCGAAAAAACAACTTTGCAGCCCCACAGGTCGCTTAGATTCAAAACGTTGGCAGTAATAAGAGCCAGCATACCTAAATTAAAAAACTTCTGCATAAATGAAAATTGAGATAAAGAAAATAGCGACATTAACTGGACATAAAAGCCCCGTATACGCTTTAGATACAGGAACCGATGAACATCTTATTTTCTCTGGTAGTAGTGATAAGATAATTGCTCAATGGAATTTAAAAACATTTCAAGATGAAAAATTTATAGCTGGTTTTCCTACCGCTTTATATTCTATTTGTCACATTCCCCAAAAAAAAATAATAGTGGCAGGAACCTCAAATGGCAATGTTTATATATTAGATTTAGAAAAGAAAAAAGAAATAAAAATTTTAAAAAACCATACTTCTCAAGTTTTTAATATTAAGTATTCTAAAGAAACCAATTGCATTTATACCGCTGGTGGAGAAGGCAATTTAGCGATTTATTCGCTTGATACTTTGGACCTAATCAAGCTAAAAAAAGTAACTGATGAAAAAGTACGAAACATTGATTTTAATTATAAGACTTCTGAAATAGCTGTTGCTTCAGGCGATTGCAACATTCGTATTTTTGACCTAAAAACAGTGCAGGAAAAAAAGGCCTTTGTTGGACATCAGCTTTCGTCAAATGTTGTGCGCTTCAGTCCTGATGGAAAATTCCTTTTAACGGGGGGTAGAGATGGTGATTTGAACATCTGGCAAGTTGGAAATTATGAACTATTAAAATCAATTCCTGCGCATCCTTGGGCGATTTACGATATTGTATATAGTCCAGATTCTAACTTATTTGCTACGGCTAGTCGCGATAAAACTTTAAAAATTTGGGATTCGAAAACATTTCAACAATTAGAAATAATTAATAAAGATAAATATAATGGACACCAATTTTCTGTGAATAAATTAATTTGGAGTACCTACAATAATTATTTGATTTCTGCAGGGGATGATAAAGCTATCATGATATGGGAAATAAATCTAAATAAGTGAAAACTGAGAACTATTTAGTGACCTAATTTATTGGAAGTTTACTCGTGAAACTATCAAAACAAAATATGGTCATAATTGGAAAATATGGGGAGCGAGAACTTTTTATTGGCAAGATGCCATATATATTTGTACGGGCATTACATTTCTAATATTGGTTCTCTTGAAATGGACAGACGTTATTATTTTTTAGAAGTCTAAAAAATAATAACAAAAGAGAATACCTTTTGCCAGTAACTAAGTATTCGTAGGGTAGGCACACCTTAAACCCACGATGATTTAAGGTAGAGTGAATCGATTGCTAACTATATCAAACATTAAGGCTCTCTCAAAAGTTTACAATTAAAGAAACTTTATTACATTTGCATCATATCTTATTCTACACCAAAAATGATAAAGCGATTTGAGACAATATTACTTGAAGAAGCTTTCGAATTTATTGAGAAGCAAAATTTTAAAGCTAGAAAGAAAATATTTCAGAATATAAGAAGAGTTGAACAACAATCTGACCCAAATTTTTTTAAAAAATTGACAGACCATATTTGGGAATTTTGAAAATTATATTCTGGAATTCAATACCGTCTTTTAGCATTTTGGGACAAAGAAGATAAACCTAAAACATTAGTTTTAGCAACTCACGGAATTGTTAAGAAAACCAGCAAAGTGGATAAGAAAGAAATCGATAAAGCGGATAAGATTAGAAAAAGATATTTTAAAAATAAAAAGAAATGAAAAATTATACTTTAGACCAATCTGAAGACCTTTTAATTGGAAAAAAGGGAACTCAAGAAAGAGAAGAATATGAATTTGAGTTAAAACTTGAATTGATTGGAGATATGATTAAAACTGCTCGGAAGAAAAGAAATCTTACTCAAGAGCAATTGGGGGAATTGGTGGGTGTAAAAAAATCACAAATTTCAAGACTTGAAAACAGCACGGGAAACGTGACATTCGAAACTGTGATGCGAATTTTCAATGCTCTAGGAGCGAAACTGAGCTTAAACCTTCAGATGTAAAAGAAATTTTTCTAATAACTAAACTTTCTTATCGTCGGTAAAGTACGAAAGCCTTATAGTTTGCCGATGATCCTATGATGATGAGTTAATTTGAGAGATGGGTTTAAAGGGAAAGGAGAGGAGTTACAGCACTTTCGCGAATTTGAAAACTGTTTATTGTTCAGTAGTGATCTCAAAGCGATCTTTATCCTTTAAAAAGCCTAGTTTTTCTCGAGTCGTTTCAAGGTCAGATTTTTTTAAAATGACGGTTTCAATAACCTCCTCTTCTGGAAGGTGTGAGCTTAAGGGTTCTCCCAATACATTATAGGCCGCAGAATGACCTACGTAAGGAAAATTATTTCCATCGGTTCCAATTATATTAACGCCAATACAATAACTCATGTTTTCGATAGCACGGGCTTTTAGTAAAGTATCCCACGCGGAGATTCGCTTTGCTGGCCAATTGGCAACATAGATCAAGACCTCATAATCATCTTTATTCCTAGCCCAGACCGGAAAACGCAAATCGTAGCAAACCATCAAACAAATGTTCCAACCTTTGTAATGCACAACACACCTTTCGTTTCCAGGGGTATACGTCTCCTGTTCTTTTGCTAAAGTAAATAAGTGTTTTTTATCGTATTTTGAAACTTTTCCGCCAGGCTCTACAAAGAACATCCTGTTGAAATACTTTCCATTTTCTTTTACCATGGCACTGCCTGTCAGCGCTGCTTGGTGTTTTTTGGATTGAGCTTTCATCCATTCCAAAACAATCTGCACGTCTTCTGCGTTGGCTTCAGCATTCATAGAAAAGCCCGTATTAAACATTTCGGGTAAAATAATCACCTCGGTATCCTTTGGGCAAGCGGCTATTTTTTCTTCAAAAACGGCTCTGTTTGCATTGGGATGTTCCCAAATTAGTTCGGTTTGTAGGTAAGAGATCTTAAGGGTATCGTTCATTTTTAATACGTTTTGGTCATGTTTTCGTCTACAACAATAATAAAATTCGCTACACCTTTGTGTTCTTCCTTCAACTGATGCACGTTTTTTTGTTCAACCGTCGTGAGTGTTAAGATGTTGAGGTTTTCTCTATAGGTTTTAAGATACCAGTAAATACCTTCAAAAGAATTGGAATGGTAGCTCCCGTTAAGGTGAACAAAGACTTGATTTGGTTTTAAGTTTTCTAATATAAAATGAGCCATAGTGGCGTCTTTTATGGCTTGGGCTTTTACAAGATCTTCGCCTCCATGTCCTCCCATCATGTCTAGCATATTTTGGTATGAACTTAAATTGATATCAAAAGGAATAGGCAATGGCGCTACCCACTTCAACTCGTTTTTGGGGAGGCTATCTAAAGCTGAAAAGCCACCATTTTTGTATACACGAGTAGCATAAGGTCTTGGAATATTGGTCGCGATATAGGGGATAGAATCTCGTTTTGCTAGCTCTACCAATGGCTTATAATCTGTGGAATAATTGCTCCAAACTCTAGCCTCTTTTTTAAACTTAGGTTCTGTAAGGCTGTCTTTTAAATACAAGTTAAGGACAGATTGTGTGTCGGTTTCAAACATTTCGGCACCAATGGCAAGGTTGGTTTTTGAGGTTTTTAAATCGGAGACAACTTCAAATTGTAACCAATGCGAAATAGGATTGTTATGAAACTCTCCAAACAGCACCACATTGGTTTTGCTTAAACTGTCCAGCATAGTATCATAAGAGATTTTTTCTCCTTTTTGGGTATACAGGGAAAAGGCTCTTTTCTCTTGAGATTGAGTCAAATTAAAAACAAGCAGCAAGAGGAGCGTTAAACTTAATTGGAGTTTTGAAGTCATAAGAATATAATCTAGGTTTAAAATTAATAAGAATTCCCCTTAAAGCTTTACTAGAAAAGCTTTTATATTTGATTGATTCTCAAAAAACAAATTCTATGAACTTTTCACTGCGCATTTTTATCTTCATTTTTCTAGCAAGCTGGGTGGGCAAAGCCCAATCTGATCTGACTGTCAACCAAATCATGCAAGATCCACAATGGTTTGGGACGTTTCCCTCTAATATAGAATGGAACGAGGAGTCGGACATTATTTATTTCGACTATAATCCAGAACAACAGGTTTCAGACTCGTTGTATCAAATAAGGTTGAAAAACAAATCGAACATCGAGAAAGTTAGCCTTGCAGATCGCAAGTCAAAAATTCCTGTCTACGGGGATTATAATGATAAACAGACTCAAAAGCTTTTCGTGAAATATGGAGATTTATACCTCTACGATAAGAAAAAAAAATCGGCCCAGCTCATCTTGGATCTTGGAGAACCCATCCAAAGTCCAAAGTTTATAACGACGTCAAAGTATGCCTTTATCTTAGGAAACAACCTCTTTATTTATGATGCTGATCTAGGGCAAATTCAGCAAAAAACCAACATAGAGTCTGGAAGTTCTAACGACAAAACCTCCGAAAAATCTGAAAAAAATCAATGGCTAGAAGATGAAAATTTAAGTCTTCTTGAAGAAGTGCGGACTCAAAAAGAAAAGTCCGAACTCAGAGATAAAAACAGAGAGTTATTTCAAGATGAAAAATTCGCCTTTTATTTAGATAAAAAATTCGCCTTTAATTTCAACATTAGTGAAACAGGTCAGTTTTTAGCGTTTCAAACTTACGAACCTTCAGAATCAGAATCTTCAGGAGTTCCAAATTATGTAGACGCTTCCGGCTATACAAAACCCTTGGATGCGAGAAGCAAAGTTGGCGACCAGACTCAACAAAGAGACTTGTGGCTTTATCATATTGAAAAAGATACGGTTTTTAAAATAGATGTTTCTTCACTACCAGGCATCACAGATTTACCTAGTTATACCAAGGATTATCCAGATCGAGAATGGGAAAACAAGGAACGTGGAGTGAGCTTTTCTGATGTAAAATTTTCTTCTACAGATCAACAGGCGGTTTTGTCTATAAGAGCTCAAGACAATAAAGACCGTTGGATTAGCCTTTTGAATTTGGACACTGGAGCCTTGGAAACTTTAGATAGACAACATGATGAAGCTTGGATTGCAGGTCCAGGAATTGGGAGTTATTACGGTGGTGGAACATTGGGTTGGTTAGGCGATAATACTCATGTGTATTACCAGTCTGAAGCGACAGGATACTCACATTTATATGTTCATGATGTTAAGAAGAACAAACAAACCCAACTAACAGATGGCGAGTATGAAATCTTTAACCCCCAATTGTCTTTAGATCAAAACTCATGGTTTTTTACGTCTTCTGAAGTGCATCCAGGAGAGCGTCATTTTTATAAAATGCCGGTCATGGGAGGTGAAAAAATTCAACTGACGTCTATGGAAGGTAAGCACCAAGTGAGCTTATCTCCAGATGAAAAGTATATGGCGGTCTTGTTTTCGGATTTCAATTCTCCAGAGGAACTTTATCTCAAGCGCACTAAAGTGAATTCTTCTTTAGAACAACTCACTTCTGGACAGTCTGACGCCTTTAAAAGCTACGATTGGAGAACTCCAGAGTTGATTCAGTTTACCGCTGAAGATGGGGCCAAGCCTTATGCTAGACTTTATACCCCAGACGAAGATGTCGATAAGAAAGCGGCGGTAATTTTTGTTCACGGCGCAGGTTATCTTCAAAATGCTCACAAATGGTGGTCGAGTTATTTTAGAGAGTATATGTTTAATAACCTTTTGACCGATCTTGGATACACGGTTTTGGATATAGATTATAGGGGAAGTGCAGGATACGGGAGAGATTGGAGAACAGGAATTTATAGACATATGGGAGGAAAAGATTTATCTGACCAAGTTGATGGGGCTAAGTATTTAGTAGAGAATTACAACATAGACCCTGAGAAAATTGGGATGTATGGAGGAAGCTATGGAGGCTTTATTACCCTGATGGCTTTATTTAATGAACCAGACACTTTTGCCGCTGGAGCAGCGCTAAGATCTGTAACGGACTGGGCTCACTATAACCATGGGTATACATCCAACATTCTGAATGAGCCCCACCTAGATCCAGAAGCTTACCGAAAGTCGTCACCTATTTACTTTGCTGAAGGTCTTGAAGGACATCTGTTGATCGCTCATGGTGTTGTAGATACCAACGTTCATTTTCAAGATGTGGTAAGGCTGTCACAACGCCTTATAGAATTAAAGAAAGAAAATTGGGAAATGGCAGTCTACCCAGTTGAAGGTCATGGCTTTACTCAGCCTAGCAGTTGGACAGATGAATACCGTAGAATATTAAAACTTTTTGAAAGCACAATTGGGAAGTGATTTTTGAATGGCGTTTTGCGATCTATAATTACACAAATCATAGGGAGTACCTAAAGGCACGCTTTTTTTTTCGTTCATTTTTTTTGACTGAGAATTAGTCCTTAACGGGACATGTTGATTAAGTGAGTTGTGGGGGTTAAAAACGGGCTTAGCGTTACCTTGTAAAAGAGAAAAACAACAACCTCAATTGTCCCGTCAGGGACTAAACATGGGTAACACGAAGCATCATCCTAACACCAGATTGTGCCGTCAGGTACAACATAAAAACCAGCAGCTAGTCATAAGGAAGTCGAAAAGAAATCCCCAAACCATAGGGCATACCTAACGGCACGCTATTTTTTCGATTACTTTTTTTACCGAGAGCTAGTCCCTAACGGGACATGTTGATTAAGTGAGTTGAGAGGTTTAAAATTGGGCTTAGCTTTACCTTGTAAAAGAGAACAACACTCCTATTTGTCCCGTTAAAGACTAAACATGGGTAACACAAAGCATCATCATATCACCAGATTGTGGCGTCAGGTACAATATAAAACCAGAAGCTACTGATAGAGAAGTCGAAAGACAACAACCAAATCATAGGGCGTACCTAACGGCACGCTTTTAAAAACAATCCCCAAACCATAGGGCGTACCTAACGGCACGCTGTTTTTTTCGTTTACCTTTTTTTTACCGAGAGCTAGTCCCTGACGGGACATATTGATAAAGTGATTTGAGGGGTTCAAAATTGAGCTTTGTGTTACCTTGTAAAAGAAGAACAACAACCTCAATTGTCCCGTTAGGGACTAAACATAGGTAACACGAAGCATCATCCTAACACCAGATTGTGCCGTCAGGTACAACATAAAAACCAGGAGCTAGTCATAGTGACGTCGAACCCACAAACCATAGGGCGTACCTAAAGGCACGCTATTTTTTCCGTTTACTTTTTTTTACCGAGATATAGTCCCTAACGGGACAAAGATCAAAACCCATAGCGTTTTAAAAAGAAGAACAACAACCTCAATTGTCCCGTTAGGGACTAAACATAGGTAGCACTTTAAAAATACCGCCCATAAATATTTATCATTGTATTTAAAATAAAAATCATAATTTTATTAGTAATCTTAAAATTTATGTAATTCTGCCCTATTATACCTGAAGATAAATTCTACATAATCATGGCAAACACCTACACACAGATTCACATACAAACCGTATTCGCTGTTCAGAATAGAAAGAACATGATTAATGACAAATGGAAAGTTGATTTGTATAAATACATCTCTGCTATTATTCAAAATAATGGACATAAAGTATTACAAATAAATGTGGTGCAAGATCATATCCATTGCTTATTTGGAATGAGACCTACTCAATCTTTATCTGACTTGATGAAACAGGTTAAGCAAGATTCATCCAAATGGATTAATCATAACAACCTGACAAAAGGTACATTCTCTTGGCAGAAAGGATATGGGGGTTTTTCATATTCGAAATCTCAATTACCAAGGCTGATTAAATACATTCAAAACCAGGAGGAACATCACAAGAAAAAAAGTTTTAAAGAAGAGTATCTTACTCTCTTAAAGACTCATGAAGTGGATTATGATGAACGTTATATTTTTGAATTTTTCGAATAATTTGTTGTAAAAACATTTTTCGTTAGAACAATCCCCAAAACCATAGGGCGTACCTAACGGCACGCTGTTTTTTTCGTTCACCTTTTTTTACCGAGAGCTAGTCCCTAACGGGACAAATATCAAAACCCATAGAGTTTTAAAAAGAACAACATTCCTATTTGTCCCGTTAGGGACTAAACATAGGTAACACGAAGCATCATCATAACATCAGCTTGTGCCGTCAAGGACAACATAAAAATTAGGAGCTAGTCATATGGAAGTCAAAAAACAACACCCCAAAACCATAGGGCGTACCTAACGGCACGCTGTTTTTTTCGTTTACCTTTTTTTTACCGAGATCTACTCCCTAGCGGGACAAAATCAAAATCTATAGTGTGTTTTTTAAAAAAAACAAACACTTCAATTGTCCCGTTAGGGACTAAACATAGATAACACAAAGCATAATCCTATCAACAGATTGTGGCGTCAGGGGCTACATAAAAACCAGCGGCTAGTCATAAGGAAGTCGAAAAGCAATACCCAAACCATTGGGCGTACCTAACGGCACGCTTTTTTTTTCGTTTATCTTTTTTTACCGAGATCTAGTCTCTCACGGGACAAGGATTAAGATTTATAGTGTTTTTTTAAAAAAAAAGAACAACCTCAATTGTCCCGTCAGGGACTAAACATAGGTAGCACAAAGCATCGTCATATCACCAGATTGTGCCGTCAGGTACAACATGAAAACCAGCAGCTAGTCATAAGGAAGTCGAAAGACAACAACCAAATCATAGGGCGTACCTAACGGCACGCTAAAAACAACACTAACGGGACAATTTCTCAATAGTTACGATGACAGGCCAACTGGCTTAAATAAATAAAGCGGTTACAAATGAATTTGCAACCGCTTTGTTATGAATTGAATTAGCTTAAAAGCTAAATTTATGATCGACTTACCAAATTCTCACTCTATCTTCTGGAGCGATATATAAGCCGTCTCCTTCTTTCAAGTCAAAGGCTTCATAGAAGGCATCTACGTTCTGTAGTGGAACATACGCTCTATATTGTCCTGGAGAATGAGGGTCTGTTTTGATTTGTGTTCTCAAAGCTTCTTCTCTTACTTTGGTTCTCCAAACGGTTGCCCAAGACATAAAGAAGCGTTGCTCTGGAGTAAATCCATTGATTTTTCCGGGCTTTTCTTCATTCTCATAATGCAACATTAGGCCATCATAAGCGCCTAAAATACCACCTAGATCCCCGATATTTTCTCCTAGTGTGAATTTACCATTGATGTAAACGCTGTCAAGAACCTCTACACTGCTGTATAAGTCCGCTAGTTTATTTCCTCGTTCAGTGAATTGCTCAAGATCTTCATCGGTCCACCAGTTGTTTAGGTTTCCGTCAGAATCAAATCTAGCCCCACTATCATCGAAAGCGTGAGAAATTTCGTGACCAATCACAGCACCTATTCCTCCATAATTGACAGCAGCATCTGCTTCATAATCATAGAAAGGAGGTTGTAAGATAGCAGCAGGAAAAACGATTTCATTATAAAGTGGGTTGAAATATGCATTCACCGTTTGAGGAGACATTCCCCATTCTGTTTTATCCACAGGCTCCCCAATTTTACTCAAATTATCCAAATAATTCCAGTAAGATACCGCTTGCATGTTTTCGTAGAAGGTATTTTCAGGAACCACTTTAAGATCGCTGTAATCCTCAAACTCATCTGGATATCCAATTTTAACAGTGAATTTGTTAAGCTTTTCAATGGCTTGTGTTTTGGTTTCCGCAGTCATCCACTCCAAATCATTAATTCTGTTTTTGAAAGCTGTAATGACATTTGCCACCATTTTTTCAGCTTTTTCTTTAGCTTCTGGCGGGAATTTTTGATCCACATAAAGCTTACCTACAGCTTCACCAATACTTCCATTTACAACAGAAAGAGCTCTTTCGTCTAGTGGGCGTTGAGCTTTAGCACCGCTTAAGGTTTTGCTATAAAACTCCCAGCTAGTCGTTGCGATATCGGTGCTTAATTGGTTTGAAGCACTGTTGATGGTAGACCACCTCATCATGGTTCTTAAATCTTCGAGAGAAGTATCGGCCATCAATTCGTCTAAAGCGGCCATGTATTTAGGTTCCATTACCAAAACTGTATCTGGCAACGTTTCAATACCTAAATCGGTCATATACGTTTTCAAATCAATATTTTTAGCAACTTCTCCAAGATCGCTTACAGCATATCTATTATTGAAATTTCTAAAATCTCTTCTAGCAACTTTATCCAATCTAGGTTCTGCTAGCTTAGTTTCTAGAGCTAAAATAGTTTCAGCTTTAAATTTAGCTTCGTCTTGAGATTCTCCAAAATAGGTCAACATGCTTACGATATGCTCTTTGTATTTTTCTCTAATCTCTTTTGAATTGTCATCATCCTCAAGATAATAGTCTCGGTCTGGAAGACCTAAACTTCCAGTTCCTACGTAAGCAACATTCACGTCGCTATCATCTGGGTCTGAATAAGCAGAAACTCCAAAAAACGGAGAAGACACAGAAGTCGGTTGTTCTGCCAGAAGTTTTTGAATATCCTTCTTGTCCTTAATTTCAGAAATCAAATCAAGCTTCCTAGTGATCGGGCTTATCCCAGCGCCGTTTCTAGAAACGGTATCCATGATAGAGTTAAACACTTGAATGGCTTTTCCTTGATCGGAATTTGCATCGTACTTTCCTGAGCTTTCAGCTTCTTTAAGAATCTCTAAAACATCGGTGTCCGTAGATTTTCTCAAGATTTGAAAACCACCCCAAGATGTTCTATCATCTGGAATCTCTGCAGTTTTCATCCAACCTCCGTTGACGTAGCTATAAAAGTCGTCTTGAGGGTTCACTGCTGTGTCCATGTATTTCATGGTAATCCCTTTCTCTTCGTTATCGGCTTCTTTGTTAGAATCCTGACACGAAAAAAGTAAAGCTGATGCACTGAATGACATCAACAGTATTTTCACTTTATTCATAATGGTTTATTTAATTTGTTGGCTAAAAATACGTCTTTTTATAATTTCTCTCAAAATTTCTTAATCGATTGTTTTTAAGTAAGCTTTATCCAATTCCTCTTTAAGCTTTACGACCTTATCCACATCTGGATTTGGTATAGCGATAGACAAGACATAGTGTGCTATTTTCCAAGTCTTATCTTTCTGCTTCATTAAAACACCAGACCCTCTACAGACGCCCATGTGTTTTGAATCTAAGGTTTCATCGAACCAAGCCATTTGTTGATTGGGGCTTAGGTAAATAGTTCGATGTACAGGTGTAAATGTCCAAGCTTTACCAGCGTCAAAATAGGGTTTCGCAAAAGCTTTAAATGCTTTATAATTCCAAACTTCAGAAGCATCAGACCCTACAAATACCGCATCTTCTGTCATTAAATTGAAATAGGTTTCAAAATTAGCCGTTTCTGCTGCTTTGTGCCATTGGTTGATCGTCTGTTCAATAACCTTCTTTTGTGCTACAGATGATAAGCTTAGACAGGCGAATAGAAAAGTGAATAGTAGTTTCATGACCAATTGCTTTTAAGGAGTGTCTTTTTCTCCAGGATTATCTTGGATGATAAAAACTTCATTTAATTGAATATTGAGATTTCTAAAATCGAACTTTAGCTTTGCACTTAATTCTTTTATTTCTGAAACGACAGGTTCAATTCTAGTTGAGTTTTCTCTTAGTAATTCTGAATGTGTTTTTAAGGTGACTACTCTCGCTAGGATGGCATTGGTCTTAAAAATTTCGGGTATAGTTTCAGATAAAGAATCTGTTACTGAGCGAATAGTCATAGAATTATCAATGACATCTTGAATGCTATAGGTTTCCAGACGTTCAATCTCAGAGTTGAGTGCCACATACATCATCCAATCATCGGTTACTTTTCTAGAGCGTGGAGATAATTTAATAAGCTTAATGCTGTCTAACTCTATTTTCTTACCCAGATCTTGACTGATGTTAGCTTTATCTTCGCTAGTATCTTCTTTGTCCTTTTTGTCTGAACAGGATAAAGTGGAAACTATAAAAAAGATAATCCCAATTATTTTAAGTCTAAACCTCATGTACATGATAAAATGTTTTCAATATCAAATTTAGAGGTTGATAGGCTAAGTTTTTCATAATTACGGATATTTTATTTCTAAATGCTTTTCAAAGCTTAAATTTGCAGAAAAATATTATTTATGTCATCAAAAATACTGATAGTTGGTGCTTGTGGCCAGATAGGTTCAGAATTAACTCTTGCCCTTAGAGATATTCACGGTAATGATATGGTTATTGCTAGTGATATAAAGCGCCCAACATCACCAGAGCTAAACTCAGGTCCATTTGAAATCTTGGATGCTACCAGTTATTCAGATTTTGAAAATGTCGTAAAAACTCATCAGATAGATAAAGTGTATATGATGGCAGCGATGTTGAGTGGTACTGCTGAAAAATTTCCAGACAAAGGATGGGACCTCAACATGACTTCCTTATTTAATGTGTTGAACCTTGCTAAAAATAAGTTGATTTCAAAAGTGTTTTGGCCTTCAAGTATTGCTGTGTTTGGCCCTACAACTCCAAAAAATGACACCCCTCAACGCACAATTATGGAACCGACTACGGTTTACGGTATCAGTAAGCAAGCTGGAGAACGTTGGTGTGCGTATTACAACAAACGCTACGGAGTAGATGTAAGAAGTATTAGGTATCCTGGACTTATAAGCTATAAAACGCCCCCAGGAGGAGGAACGACAGATTATGCAATAGAAATTTTCCACGAGGCCTTGAAAAACTCTAAATACACTTCTTTTTTATCGAAAGACACAGCGCTTCCCATGATGTATATGGATGATGCTATTAAGGCTACAATTTCCATTATGGATGCTCCCGGCCAAGACATCAAGGTAAGATCGTCCTATAACCTTTCTGGAGTGAGCTTTACCCCAGATGATTTATCCAAGTTGGTTAAGCAGCAGATCGAGAATTTTGAAATTGACTACGAGCCTGATTTCCGTCAAGATATTGCCGATTCATGGCCAAGTAGTATAGACGATTCTGAAGCTAGAAAAGATTGGAATTGGAAACATAATTTTGACTTGAACATGATTGTTAAAGAAATGCTAGAAGGTGTAAAATCACTTGAGCATGTTAACTAACGTAATGGCATAATATAATAGGAAATGGATCTTAAACATCAATTCCTATAAAAAGTAAAACACCTGCTATTCAGCAGGTGTTTTTATTTACCGAGAATAGGATGAAGTTTTCAGCAAATAATATTTTTTGTTCAAATTTATATTTAATTGTTATTTTTTATACATTTATTTCCTAAAACGACATCAAACGTCTCATCATGAGTGATTATTTAAAACGCCTATCTATACTCGTTTTTATATTAAAGTCAAATGCTTATACCTCTGAAGACTTACTTAAGCTTCTGAATGAAAAAAATTTCACTGTATCTCAAAGACAATTACAAAGAGATTTGAAATCTATAGAGCAAGCTATCTTAACTGATCAAGACCAATTAAAAAGTTATTTTTTAGACTCCAAAAAATATTTTTACATCAGGACACTGTCCAAGCCTTCTCATGACTTTTTAGGTTTTAATTCTTCTCACACCTCACACACTCGGTTTTATCATCAAGATTTGAATTTTTCGAAAATTGAGTTGTTAGAATCTATTGAAACCGCAATTCATCAAAGGAGAAGTCTAGAAGTAGGATTTATTCAAGATGATGAAACTGGAGACAATTTATTTTTAGACACTACGCAGTTATTTGTTTGTCCTGTTCAGATCATTTATCACAGATCCTCATACTATGTCGCTTGTTTCAATATAAAAACAGAAAAACCGGAGGTGTTTGGAATTCGACAGTTGACTCACGTTAACCTTGGTCGATCATCCTCGGATTTTGAAACCCAAAAACAGGTTGTAGATATTGAACTTGATAAACGATTCGGTGTTACTAAAAACATTGACGACAAGTGTTACGATATAGAAATTGAATTTACCTCCGCACTCGGTCGTTTTATAGAAGACCACCATTGGCATCCTTCACAAAAGGTCAGAAAAGTGAATGGTAATTATCAATTGACCATGTATTGTGGGATTAATAGGGAACTTATGGGCTGGCTATTTCAATGGATGTACAACGCTAAAGTTATTAATCCCCCTCTTCTCAAGACACTCTATCAAAAAGCACTTAAGGAGTGTGAGTCTACTGCTAAAGGTAAAATTCCCTTCATGTATAGGAACATATTCTTTAATTAAGAAAGTAAGCTTTTATAGCTATCCATTACAAACCAAAAAGCAGGAATTTTTCAAATTCCTGCTTTTTTAGCTTAATGAGTATAACTTATTTTAAATCGAAATTATCCAGAGAAACTAGCTCCTAGATACTCTCTATTCATTCTAGCGATATTCTCAAGAGAAATCCCTTTAGGACATTCTATTTCGCAGGCTCCTGTGTTGGTACAGTTACCAAATCCTTCTTTATCCATCTGGTCTACCATGCTGAGTACACGTTCGTGAGCTTCTACTTCCCCTTGAGGTAATAAAGCAAACTGAGAGACTTTTGCTGCAGTAAATAACATTGCACTCGCGTTTTTACAAGCCGCTACACATGCTCCACAACCAATACAGGTCGCCGCATAAAACGAATCGTCTGCATTATCTTTTTCTATAGGAATACTGTTGGCATCTTGAGTATTACCAGACGTGTTAACCGATATGTAACCGCCGGCATGTTGAATTCTATCAAAAGCAGATCTATCTATAACTAAATCTTTAATGACAGGAAATGCGGTAGCTCTAAACGGCTCTATAACAATGTCATCTCCATCCTTAAATTTTCTCATGTGGAGTTGACAGGTAGTAACACGTCTATCCGGTCCATGAGGTTCTCCATTAATTTGGAGTGAACACGATCCACAGATTCCCTCTCTACAGTCATGGTCAAATTCGATAGGATCCACCCCTTCCTCTACTAGAGTATTATTTAAAACATCTAGCATTTCTAGGAAAGACATATCTCCATCGATACCATCTACAGTATACTTTTGGAATCCTCCTTTATCTTGGGCATCTTCTTGACGCCATATTTTCAAATTAAGCTTCATAATTCAATTATTTATAGCTTCTTGTTTTTAATTCAATATTTTCAAAAATCAATTCTTCTTTGTGAAGTTTTGCATCTCTAGGGTTACCAACATATTCCCATGCTGAAACAAATCGATAATTTTCATCATCTCTTAAAGCCTCACCATCTTCAGTTTGGTATTCTTCTCTAAAATGACCACCACAAGATTCATTTCTTTCTAAAGCATCTTTAGCGAAAAGTTCTCCGAGTTCAAGGAAATCTGCAACTCGCCCTGCTTTCTCTAATTCAGCATTTTTAGTTCCTTGTTTACCTGTTACTCTTACATTGGCCCAGAAGTCATCCCTTAGTTCTTTAATTTCTTCTAAGGCTTCTTTAAGGTCTTTTACGTTACGAGACATCCCACATTTGTCCCACATGATTTTTCCTAATTTCTTGTGGTAATAGTCTACAGGATTCTTGCCTTTGGCATCAAAAAGTTTTTGAACTCTTTCCTTTACCTCTTTTTCTGCTTTCTCAAACTCTTCAGTGTCTGTAGAAATGCGACCAGTTCTAATATCATCTGCTAAGTAATCACCAATGGTATATGGCAAAACAAAATAGCCATCTGCTAGACCTTGCATAAGGGCAGAAGCTCCTAGTCTGTTTGCTCCGTGATCAGAGAAATTAGCTTCTCCAGTAGCATAACATCCAGGAATAGTTGTCATTAAGTTGTAATCTACCCAAAGACCACCCATGGTATAGTGAACCGCAGGGAAAATCATCATAGGAGTTTTGTACGGGTTTTGATCTGTAATTTTCTCATACATCTCAAATAGGTTACCATACTTAGACTCAACAACTTCTTCGCCCAATTTTATAATTTCTTCTTCACCTGGATTTTTGTGTCCAGATGTAAAGGCTTTTTCTTTACCATAACGTTCAATAGCTGCTTTAAAGTCCAAATAAACTGCTTGGCCGGTTCTGTTCACGCCATAACCTTCATCGCAACGTTCTTTTGCGGCTCTAGAAGCAACATCACGTGGAACAAGGTTTCCAAAAGCTGGATATCTTCTTTCTAAATAATAATCTCTATCTTCTTCACTTAGTTCCGTTGGCTTTAACTTGCCTTCTCGAATAGCTTCAGCGTCTTTTATATGTTTAGGAACCCAAATACGTCCATCGTTTCTCAACGACTCAGACATCAAGGTTAATTTTGACTGTAAATCTCCTGAAACAGGAATACAGGTAGGGTGAATTTGTGTAAAGCATGGATTTGCAAAAAAAGCTCCTTTCTTGTGAGCTCTCCAAGCGGCCATCACATTACTACCCATAGCATTGGTTGATAAATAGAACACATTTCCATAACCACCAGAAGCTAAGACCACGGCATGTGCAGAATGTCTTTCAATTTCTCCAGTTACCAAATCTCTTGCGATAATTCCTCTTGCTTTTCCATCCACTAGGACCAAATCCATCATTTCGTGTCTATTGAAAGATTGAATTTTACCTCTGTTGATTTGTCTATTCATTGCTGAATAAGCTCCAAGTAAAAGCTGTTGACCTGTTTGACCTTTGGCGTAAAAGGTTCTTGAAACTAATACACCTCCAAAGGATCTGTTATCTAACAAACCACCATATTCTCTTGCGAAAGGAACACCTTGAGCCACACATTGGTCAATGATGTTACTAGATACTTCGGCGAGTCTGTAGACATTACCTTCTCGAGATCTATAGTCGCCACCTTTTACAGTGTCGTAAAATAGTCTGTAGTCAGAATCTCCATCACCTTGGTAATTTTTTGAAGCGTTAATTCCACCTTGAGCTGCAATAGAGTGCGCTCGTCTTGGTGAATCTTGAAAACAAAATGTTTTCACGTTATATCCAAGTTCTGCTAATGTTGCTGCAGAACTCCCTCCAGCTAAACCAGTTCCAACAACTATAATGTCAATATTACGTTTATTGGCAGGATTAACCAGATTGATTTCGTTTTTATGTTTGGTCCATTTTTTCTCAATGGGTCCTTCTGGTACTTTTGAATCTAAAACTGTCATAATCCTTTCGCTTATAAGTTATTAAAGTAGTGAAATATCGCAATAAAAACGAATCCCATTGGGATAACAATTGCAAAAGCTTTTGTAAAGACTTTCAGCGCTTTTGAATACATGTTGTTGAAACCAATAGATTGGAATGAAGAGGCGAAGCCATGAAGTAAATGAAGCATTAAAAACACAAATGATAATGCATACAAGCCAGTTCGAATTGGATCTCCAGTAAATTTAGCTACGGTCTCCTCGTAGTAACGTGTTGGATCATCGGGATGGCTCTCAACGTACTTATGAACCAGTTCTGGGATCCAGAAATCGTAGAAGTGTAAGCCTAAAAATAGCAATACTACACTTCCAGAGATAATCATGTTTCTAGACATCCATGAAGAATTAGAAGCCCCGTTAAATTTAGCATAACTCACAGACCTTGCTTTTCTATTTCTAATATCTAGGACAAATCCCATGATAAAGTGAAAGACAACTCCAAAAATTAAAATAGGTTGTAAAATCGCCTGAACCACAAAATTAGTCCCCATAAAGTGGGAGATCTCATTAAAAGTGGACGGGCTTACTACCGATGTAAAGTTTATTGTGAAATGTTGAGCTAAAAAAAGGACTAAAAAGAGTCCTGATAGAGCCATAGCAAATTTCCTCGCTATTGATGTTTTGCTTATTCCAGCCATTAGTCTTAATTTGATTTTAGCACAAAAATACACCACCTAAACCTCTCAAGCAAATAAAGCCAGTTGTTTAGCCATAATTTAGAATAATTTTAAAGCCTATTGAATCAATTTCACGAAAACCTTTGAGTTTTATAACCCAATTTGTCTCAAGAAAACCTTTAATTACCACTTAAAACCTAACAAATTCAATTTTTACCTTCCATTTCTTACCTTTGAAAAAAATTTAAGTTTATGAGATACGAACCTATAAAATCTGATTTGTTTATTCAGAATAGAAAAAATTTCATGAGTCAGATGCTGCCTAGCAGTTTAGCTGTATTCAATTCTAATGATACATACCCAATTGGTGCGGATAGTACCATTCCCTTTCAACAGGATCGAAATATTTATTACCTCAGTGGTGTAGACCAAGAAGAAAGTATTTTGGTGTTATTCCCTGACGCTCCAGATCCTAAGCACAGAGAAGTTTTATTTCTGACAGAGACCAATCCACATATAGCGGTTTGGGAAGGAGAAAAACTCAATGAGGAAAAAGCGCTTAAAGTCACAGGGATAAAAACGGTGTATTGGTTGAAAGACTTACCGAAAGTTTTTAACGAATTGATGACCCAATGTAACTTGGTATATATGAATACCAACGAACACTATCGAGCAGACCATGCTACTCAAACTCGTGAAGACCGATTTAACAAGTGGTTAAAAGAAAATTATCCCGCCCATCAAGTCGCCAAAAGCAATCCTATTTTACAGCGTTTGCGCTCTATCAAGCATCCTTTAGAACTAGAGGTGATGCAAAAAGCTTGCACTATTACTGAAAAAGGCTTCAGAAGAATTTTGGATTATACCAAACCAGGCCAATGGGAGTATGAGTTGGAAGCTGAGTTTATGCATGAATTTTTGATGAATAAATCTCGAGGCTTTTCCTATACACCTATTATTGCAGGAGGGAAAAACGCAACTGTACTTCATTACATAGAAAATAAAGAGCAGTTGAAAGCTGGTGATTTGATTTTGATAGATGTTGGGGCTGAGTATGCGAATTATGCAAGTGACATGTCTCGTACTATTCCTGTATCTGGAAAGTTCAGTGTTAGACAAAAGCAAATTTATAATGCGGTAAATAAAGTTAAAAAAGAAGCCACCAATCTATTGGTTCCTGGTACTATTTGGAAAGATTACCACGTTGAGGTGGGGAAACTAATGACCTCCGAGTTGCTAAATCTTGGACTATTAGACAAGGCAGATGTTCAAAACGAAAACCCGGATTGGCCTGCCTATAAAAAATACTTTATGCACGGGACTTCTCATAATATTGGGCTAGACACACATGATTATGGTCTACTTAACGAACCGATGAAAGCCAACCAAGTTTTCACTGTGGAACCAGGAATTTATCTGCCAGAGGAAAATATGGGGATACGTCTAGAAGACGATGTGGTTATACAAGAAAAGGGTGCTCCCAAGAATTTGATGGCTAATATTCCTATCGAAATGGATGAGATAGAGGATTTGATGAATTCTTAAGAAGAAACAGGAACACGTTTTATAAATAAAATTTGACGCTGCCCATATATAAATTATTTGTCATTCTGAACCTGCCTGAATGTTTCAACCAGGCAGGTTTATTTCAGAATCTTTAATTTGAGACTGAAAAATGAATGTAGATCCTGAAACGAGTTCAGGATGACAAAATTATGCTAAGAGGTAGTCTTTTAATCTATGACATTCACTTATAAACAAACGTCAATTCACTATTCCTCTATAGGTGTTGGCGAGCCTCTTATTTTAATCCACGGGTTTTTAGAAAATAAAAATATGTGGACTACTCTTCAAAGTGGGCTTTCTAAAAACTATAGGGTTTTGGCGATAGATTTGCCAGGCCATGGCGAGACCGAAGCGATTGGATATATCCATACAATGGTGGATTATGCCGAAATCCTTTTAGCCCTAATCCAATTTGAAAATCTTCAACAAGTTAGCCTCATTGGTCATTCTATGGGAGGTTATGTGGCTTTAGCTTTAGCTGATTCGAGCTTTGGAAGGGTTTCAGGCAAAATCAATAAACTGCTACTTTTAAATTCTACCCCTTTAGCCGATTCTGATATTCGGAAGCAAGAGCGGAATAGAGCGATAGCGATGATACAAACATACCCGCAAGCTTTTGTAGCTATGGCTGTAAAACACTTATTTTTACCCCAAGACCAAGACCGATTTTCTTCTGAAATCGATATCGCTATCCTTGAAGCTAAACACTGTTCACAAAAAGGAATTATCAATACGCTGAAAGGCTTACGAGATCGAAAAGAAAGAATAGAAGTACTAAAAAAAATGCACGATAAGAGTCTAATAATCTTAGGGGCTCTAGACGGAGTTATAGATGTTGATGCAACAAGAGCTGTTGCTCAGGCCACGCATACTAGACTTGAAGTTTTACCGGGCGGCCATATGTCTTATATTGAACATCCAGAGGTGCTTTTGAGCACTTTAAAAGAGTTTTTATCGCAATAATGTAGGAGTGAACCCTTTTACTAGTTGACCAATGTACCAGTGAACCGGTCACATAGTTAGTTTTAAACTTTTTGCTTAGGATCTCGAGAGCTTGGGCTAGTTTCTATAAGTCACTTCCTGTTAATTTACGGTAAGTTCTAAGGGCATTACTGTCGGTAAGTGAAGCGACGTGAGAACATACATCTATAAGCCAATCCTCGAGCTTAGATTCAGAAAAATCAAAGTCTTTGAGGAAATTTTTTAGAATCAATTTATCGAAATTGCTTGCCTCCCCAGCATGCTCATGTTCTACAGCCGTGGTAAAATCATCTAAAATCTTAGTCAAAATTTTATAGCCAGCAATCTCTTTGTCCAACACCTCCTGGCTTTGGTAAATGTTTTTAATACTGATCTTGATAATATCCTCTATTTGAACCTTGTAAGTGGATTTGTCCAGCAAAGCCGTGTGATAATCTCCATTTAAAATAGCTTCTTCATTCTCCATGAAAAGAGCGACAGCATCCTCAATTAAAGCGCCTATGGCCAAAGATCTTAGGTAGCTAATTCTATTTTTGGTAGTAGAAAGCTGTGAATACTTGGTTGTATTTATGTTCTTATGAACAATTTTGGACAAATACTCCAAGGCAAACTCCTCTTGAATTAAACCTAGATTGATTCCATCTTCAAAATCGATAATGGTATAACAAATATCATCTGCCGCTTCTACCAAAAAGGCTAAAGGATGACGTTTGTAGCGAATATTATCTCCTTCCATAACTTTTTGTAAGCCCAATTCCTCTGCAACATCTTGAAACTTTTCCTGTTGCTGATGAAAGAATCCAAACTTCTTATCCGCGACTTGTTGGGTTGGTTTGTGAGGAAGTGAGGCTTTTGGGTATTTGGTAAAGGCTCCTAAAGTTGCATAGGAAAGCCGAAGACCGCCCGGGGAACCATATTTGTCATCGGAAAGGAGTTTGAAACCGTTGGCGTTCCCTTCAAACTTGGATAAGTCCTGATAAACAACATCCGATAATTTTGATTTGAATCGTTTGCCATTTCCAAATTTGAAATAATCTCCAATAGCTCGTTCTCCACTGTGCCCAAAAGGAGGGTTTCCGATATCGTGAGCTAAGGCAGCAGCAGCTACAATTGCTCCAAAATCGTTGAAGTGATGACCGTGAGTGCCTTGTAATTGGGGGTGTTTCTCTAAGATCTTTTTTCCTACCAAACGGCCTAAAGATCTACCAACAACAGAAACTTCTAGGCTATGGGTTAATCGCGTATGAACAAAGTCGGTTTTAGACAAGGGAATCACTTGAGTTTTATCTTGTAAACTTCTAAACTCTGAAGAGAAAATAACGCGATCGTAATCGACTTCAAACCCTAAACGGGTATCATCTTGTTCTTTGCGTATGCGTTTATTGGTGTCGCCTTGGCGCTTAAGTGATAAAAGAGATTCCCAGGTTGGCATGCGTTTTAGTTTGTGTCAAATGTAAGGAATTCTATAAAGTGATTACCCCGAAAATAATACCATATTTAAGCAGCTTTTTCTAGGCTGAGTGATAACTGTTTCTCTAAGAATTGAGTTAATACGTTCAATTCTTATTTTGGTAGTAATTTCAAAAGAATCTAAACAGGAGGCCTGCCGGCTAAGATCATTATTTTTAAATAGTCCAAAGACATTCAAATTTTAAATACTGGATTCGTAGTTATATAACTGATTTTATAGTTTACATTTGAAATACAAATATAGCACCTCATGAAAAACCCGGAAAAACTTACCCTTAAAGAAGAAGAAGTGATGAGTGTTTTGTGGAAGCTCGAAAAGGCTTTTGTTAAAGAGATCGTTTCAGAACTTCAAGGCAAGAACCATTATAATACTATTTCTACGATCGTAAGACAATTGGAAGAGAAGGGTTTTGTGTCCTATACGTCCTTTGGTAAAAGCCATCAGTACTATCCTATTATAGAAAGAGAAACCTATAGCGCTACGGTTATGGATCAAAATTCCAATCGGTTTTTCGAAGGCTCCTATAAAAGCATGGTGTCTTTTTTTGCTCAACAGGAAAAAATAACCGAAAAAGACCTCGAAGATATTTTAGAACTCATCAAAAACAAGAGCTAATGGACTTATTGATATACTTAGCTAAAGTTTCTTGTATTTTAACTCTATTCTGGCTGATTTACAGCCTGTTTTTGGAATCCGAAACTTACCATAGATTAAAGCGAGCTTACCTTCATTTGGGATATATGTTAAGCTTGATTTTACCGCTCTTTACATTTACGAAAATTGAAGAAATCAATTTTACAGCGTCTAGCATTATTCCAATTTCTTCTGAATTTGCCACTACTGAAATTTCAAGAACTAGAATGGAATTGTTATGGTCTTTTATGACTGAAAATTCCGTCATCGAACTTATATACGTGGGTATTTCCTTACTATTTATAGCCTTTTTATTGATCAAATTCTATAAACTTTTAAAGGTTTTGAACCGTTCTAAAGCATTTAAAAAAGAGGGCTTTATTCACGTCAATCAATCTATTCCAGAAGGTGCTTTTTCATTTTTGAATTATATTGTTTATGATCCAAACCTCTATTCTGAAGAAGAAATGAAACTCATTTTAGCTCATGAAAAAGCACATGTGGTCTATAAACACAGTTTTGATATTCTTTTGTCACATATTTATAATAGTTTCTTTTGGTTCAATCCGTTTGCCTGGTTATATCAAAAAAGTTTAGTCTTAAATCTAGAATACGAAGCTGATGCCAAAGCAGTATCAGAAACTGCAAAAGCAGACTATCAAATGACGCTGTATAAAATAACAGAACAACATTTCAAATCGCAATTGCAACATTCCTTTCATCAATCCCCCATTAAAAAAAGAATCGCTATGCTCAACAAAAACAATCAAACACAATCGCTTTGGAAACTGTTTATCGTTTCTCCTTTATTAGTCGTTTTCTTTCTTCTTTTTCAAGTCGAAACCAAGGCTCAGATTAAAGAATCGGTGACAACTTCAGACGCTAAGATCACGAAGGTTGAAGTCATTTACGATGCTAATACTACTCTAGAAGAGATAGAGTCTGACGTTTCATTTCTAAAAGAAGATTTTGATATTGATATGACCTTTTCTGAAGTCAGATTTGGAGCTAAGGGTAAATTATTATCAATTTCCTTGGCTGTAGAGACCAATGATGGTTTCAGTGGGTCTGTAAGTTCTTCTGATGTTGCTTCAAGGCCGGTTTATTTCTTCAGAGACTTCTCTAAAGATGCCGAGATTCCATTTGGAGTAGGAACTAAATCTAAATCAGAAATGGATTCAGCAAAGAATTATGAGACGATAAAGAATGCAGAGAACTTTATCATTAATGGGAAAAAGATAGATAAAGAAGAACTGGTTGGCAATTATATTCCAGTTGAAGAATATCAATATGATGATAAATCTAAGACCTTATCTATAACGACAAAATCTGAATTTTCCCAGCCTTATTTTTCAGACGTGTTAGAGTTGGTTAAAGAACTTAAAATCAAACCAGTAGACAGGGTTTTTGAAGAGTCTATATTTATTAGGTTAACATCTGAATATAAAGTTACCATGATGAAAATAACTGATTTCAAAGTATCAGAAACTCCAAAGGAGTCTTTAAGAGCTAAAAACATTTCTCTCTCAAATGCATCTACTAAGCCTAAAAGATCTTTCTTAGATTTTAAAAGTAAATATGACAATCAAGATATGGTCATATTTGTGGATGGTGTTAAGGCAGAAAGAGGAAAAACTGTGAATATCAACACAAATGAAATAGAATCTGTAGAACTCCTAAAATCTACAGAAGAACTTAAAGCCGAAGGTTATAATTCAAATTTTATTAAAGGTGTAATTAAAATCACCAGTAAAAAAGGGAGTGCGGAAAATGCGTCTCAAGTTCAAAATTCTCAAGATAAGTATAGATCAGCATTGAACCAGCATGGATCTGTCATTTACATAGTTGACGGTAAGGAAATAGATCAAAAATCATCAAATAAAATCGAGCCTAACCAAATCAAATCTATGGAGTTTATAAAATCACCTAACGACATAAAAGAAGCGGGTTATGACCCCAAAGACATTGACGGATTAATTAAAATCAACACCAAAAAAGAGAATACTAACAATACATCAGAATCAGAAAATGCTTATATGAAGCATAGGCGTGAGCTTAATTCAATTGACAAAAAGCTTATTTATATAGTGGATGGCGAAAAGGTAAATGGAAAATCGTTGAATAATTATAAACCTGAACAAATCAAATCTTTTGACTTTATTAAATCGCCTTATGACCTAAAAGAAGCTGGTTATGACCCCAAAAAAGTGGATGGTTTAATAAAAATTACCACCAAAAAAGAAGTCAAAGAATAATAATCTAGTGATTAGCTCAAAGAAAAAACCGCTTCAAAACTTCTCTGGTCACCTTGAACTTGTTTCAAGGTCTTTATTCAAATTAATCATGAACTGAATTAGATTCTGAAATGAATTCAGAATGACAAGAATACAGGTTTTGAGACGGCTTAATTATATAGCAAAATTATCTAATTATAAAACCCCAGTAAATTTATATTTACCGGGGTTTTATAATTAGGTGCAGTTTATATTATGATCCGCACATTAGACAATCGTCGCCTTCAGACTCTTTGGACTGCTTGATCAGTGCTTTTAGCTCTTCTGGGCTCAATGAAGAATCGTCAGTGACTTTTACGGGTTGACTTTGAGCGTCTTGATAAGTCTTTGCCGCATTTTCTGCCACGTGGCTAGGCGCTTCCTTTTCTTTCTTTTCGTTTTTCAAAGTAAACTTGATCGCATCTACTGCAGACTTGGTTCTCAAATAATACATTCCTGTTTTTAAGCCACTTTTCCAAGCATAGAAATGCATAGACGTTAGTTTGGCGAACGTAGCCCCTTCCATAAATAAGTTTAAGGATTGAGACTGATCTATAAAATATCCGCGTTGTCTGGACATATCTATAATGTCTTTCATTGATAATTCCCAAACGGTTTTATATAATTCTTTGATGTCATCTGGAATAATATCGATGCCTTGTACAGAGCCGTTAGCTCTCATGATGGCATCTTTAAGATCATCATCCCACAAGCCAAGACTTACTAAGTCTTTCAACAAGTGTTTGTTGACAACAATGAACTCTCCAGAAAGGACACGGCGAGTATAAATATTTGACGTGTAGGGTTCAAATGCTTCGTTATTTCCTAAGATTTGAGAAGTAGATGCTGTTGGCATTGGTGCCATTAATAAAGAATTACGTACTCCGTGCTTCATCACTTTTCCTCTCAATTTACTCCAGTCCCAACGCCCGCTTACGTCTTTATCAGTTAGACCCCAAAGGTTGTATTGAAATTCTCCTTTGCTGATTGGTGACCCCTCAAAAGAGGAGTAAGGCCCTTCTATTTTAGCCAATTCCATAGAGGATTCTACAGCTGCAAAATATAAAGTCTCAAAAATATCTTGATTCAATTTCTTAGCCTCATCAGAGGTGAAAGGCAGTCTCAACATGATAAACGCATCTGCCAAGCCTTGAATACCAAGACCTACTGGTCTATGGCGCATGTTAGAATTTTCTGCTTCTTTGACGGGATAGTAGTTTCTATCGATTACCTTGTTCAAGTTCCTGATGACTTGCTTTGTAATCTTATATAATTCTTTGTGGTCGAACTCACCGTTTTTAACAAACATAGGTAAGGCGATAGACGCCAAATTACAAACCGCTACTTCATCTGGGCTTGTGTACTCCATGATTTCGGTACATAAGTTGGAAGACCGAATGGTACCTAGATTCTTTTGGTTGGACTTACTGTTAGCAGCATCCTTATAAAGCATATAAGGCGTTCCCGTTTCAATTTGAGATTCTAAGATTTTCTCCCAAAGCTCTCTAGCCTTTATAGTTTTACGACCTTTATTTTCTTGTTCGTATTTGAGGTATAACTCATCAAACTCTTCGCCGTGAACATTATAAAGGTTTGGGCATTCGTTTGGACACATTAAGGTCCAAGTCGAATTTTCCTCTACACGTTTCATAAACAAGTCTGGAATCCACATCGCATAAAACAAGTCACGCGCTCTCATTTCTTCTGCACCGTGATTTTTCTTAAGGTCCAAAAAACTAAAAATATCGGCGTGCCATGGCTCAACATACATGGCAAACGATCCTTTACGTTTTCCTCCACCTTGGTCCACATATCTTGCAGTGTCATTAAATACACGAAGCATTGGGACAATCCCGTTGGAGGTTCCATTGGTACCAGCAATATAGGAGCCCGTAGCTCTTATGTTATGAATAGATAAACCTATTCCTCCAGCAGATTGTGAAATTCTAGCGGTTTGTTTTAAAGTGTCATAAATCCCATCAATACTATCATCTTTCATTGTTAGTAAGAAACAGGATGACATTTGTGGCTTTGGAGTTCCAGAATTGAAAAGGGTTGGTGTCGCGTGGGTAAAATACTTTTTGGACATCAACTCGTAAGTCTCCAGTGCAGATTCCAAATCTTCACCGTGGATACCAAGAGAAACACGCATTAACATATGCTGAGGTCGCTCTACGATTTTTCCATTCAATTTTAGAAGATAAGATCTTTCTAAAGTTTTAAAACCAAAATAATCGTAGTTGAAATCTCTACTGTATATAATTCTAGAGTCTAATTCTTCTCTGTTTTCCTCGATGATTTTGTAAACGTCATCAGCAATAAGTGGTGATTTTTTATTATTACGAGGATTCACATACTCATAAAGATCTGTCATCACTTCACTAAACGACTTCTTGGTATTTTTATGAAGGTTGGACACAGAAATTCTAGCAGCAAGATGAGCATAATCGGGATGGCTCACCGTCATAGTCGCAGAAATTTCTGCAGCCAAATTATCCAATTCACTTGTGGTCACACCATCATAAAGACCCTCTATAACACGCATAGCTACTTTTGGGGGCTCTACCAATGGATTTAAGCCATAGCATAGCTTTCTAATTCTAGCTGTAATTTTATCGAACATTACAGGTTCTTTTTGTCCATTTCTTTTAATGACGTGCATAATCAAGTGTATTTAGAGTACAGAGCCAAGAAACCCTGCGGTAATTAATAATCTAATTTAAAAGCAAACTAAAGTTTACAGATTTTAGAAATCGGCGTCGAAGCTAATCTTGCTATCTTCTTCTTTATTTTTGTTCATGACACCCGCTTTTTGGTATTCCCCAACTCTTTTTTCAAAGAAGTTGGTTTTCCCTTGAAGCGAAATCATATCCATAAAGTCAAACGGATTCGCCGTTCCATATTCTTTGTCACATCCTAGTTCAAATAGCAGCCTGTCTGCTACGAACTCAAGATATTGTGTCATGAGATTAGAATTCATACCAATAAGGCTTACTGGAAGAGATTCTGTAACAAATTCGCGTTCAATAGTTAGAGCATCCACAATGATCGCTCTAATTCGTTCTTTAGGAACTTGATTCACTAAATGTTCGTTATGTAAGTGCACTGCAAAATCACAATGAACACCTTCGTCTCTAGAAATCAATTCGTTAGAAAAAGTAAGACCTGGCATCAAGCCACGTTTCTTTAACCAAAATATTGAACAAAAAGCACCAGAGAAAAAGATACCTTCTACAGCTGCAAAAGCAATAAGACGCTCAGCAAACGAATCGGATTCGATCCATTGTAAGGCCCAATCTGCTTTCTTTTTGATGGCAGGGAAATTCTCAATAGCTTTAAAAAGTTGATCCTTTTCTTTATCGTCATCGACATAGGTATCGATCAATAGCGAATAGGTTTCAGAATGAATATTTTCCACCATGATTTGGAATCCGTAGAAAAATTTCGCTTCGGTATATTGAACTTCATTTACGAAGTTTTCAGCAAGATTTTCGTTGACGATTCCATCGGATGCAGCAAAAAAAGCAAGAATATGTTTGATGAAATATTTCTCGTCTTCGCTCAGTTTGGTTTTCCAATCGGTGATGTCTTGTTGGAGATCTATTTCCTCTGCAGTCCAGAAGCTCGCCTCACATTTTTTGTACCATTCCCATATGTCGGGGTGTGTGATGGGGAAGAGGACAAATCTATTTTTGTTTTCTTCTAAAATAGGTTCAATTTGCGCCATAGGTTTATGATTTTGAGAGGTTTGGTATTTGTAATTGTTCTAAACAAATATGAAAATAAATCACTTAAATTTCTTTGAATTCAGTCGAAAGTTATCCACAAAGTTATCCACAATGGATCTAACTCCTGTAAACTAAAGGATTGCAACTTTAAAAAATTAAACTTTAAGACTTGTTGAATTTAATTTTGGAAAGTTTAATAGTAAATCTTAAGTGTTTATTTCTTCTACCGCTTGTTCCAATTCGGCATACCACTCTTCTCCAAATTTTCGAATCAAGGCGTTTTTGGTGAATTTGTAAACAGGCATTTCGAGGCTTTTACCTAAAGTACAAGCATCACTACAAATATCCCAGCGATCGTAATTAACCGCATGAAGTTCGGTTAATTTTTGGACCCGAATAGGATAGAGTTCACAAGAAACCGGTTTTTTGAAGTCGATTTCACCTGCGCGATAGGCTGTCTCAATGCCACAAAGTGCTGTACCATTTTCTGTAAAATTGACGTAAGCACATTCTTTACCTTCAACTAAAGGAGTCTCTGGTTCTTCGAAATCTGACATGATATGAGTACCTTGAGCTTCTATAGCGGCAATGCCTTCTGGTCTCAAAAAAGGTTTTACTTTTGGATAGATCGTTTCTAAAATAGTAAGCTCTTCGGGATCTAAGGGAGCTCCTGAATCTCCTGCAACGCAACACTCTCCTTTACAAGCCGATAGGTTGCAAGCAAATTCGTTGTTGATAATTGCTTCAGAAATAAGTGTTTTTCCTATTTGAATCATAGCTGCAAAGCTAGCTAATTATTCAGTGTGTTTGAGTTTGGCCTTATAGAATTCAAAGTAAAGGGGTTAAAAAATAAATTTAACTTAAATTTGATATTCCAGACTCTTTATGAGTATTGGTAATCCTTTAAGCAGAATTACTTTTGCAAAAATTATGAGTAACGTATTATGTTCGATTTTAAACAAATTTTCACCGCTGGGATGATTCTTTTTGCGGTGATAGATATTGTAGGAAGTATCCCGATTATTGTAGACCTAAGGAAAAAAGTGGGTCATATACAAAGCGAAAAAGCATCTATCGTTGCTTGTATTTTGATGATTGCTTTTCTCTTTGTTGGAGAGACCATCCTCAACCTTATTGGCATAGACGTGAACTCGTTTGCCGTAGCTGGAGCCTTCATTATTTTCTTCTTGGCCATAGAAATGATTCTGGGCATACAACTTTATAAAGATGATGCTCCAGAAACTGCCGCTATAGTTCCTCTAGCCTTTCCTCTTATCGCTGGGGCTGGAACAATGACCTCCATATTGTCGCTGAAGTCTGAATTTGATACTCCCAATATTATCGTGGCCATAATATTGAACATTATCGTGGTTTATGCAGTCTTAAAGTCTTCTAAAAAAATTGAAAAACTTTTCGGAAAACAGGGGATTTCTGTCATCAGGAAGATATTTGGTGTAATTTTGTTGGCCATAGCGGTGAAGTTATTCGCCACTAACATTCAGAGTTTATTCAATTAATAGTTATGAAGTATTTTATTTATTTCCTTATTCTCTCTGCCATTGGTCTTTTAATTTTTAGTGGAACATTGGTCAATCCAGATGACCTAGTAGGAGATCAAAAAAGTTTTACGGGAGTTTTAGGGATACTAGTCTGCTTATGTATTATAATCCTCTTATTCATCCTCTTGCTTTCAAGAAAACTAAAAGAGAGGTACGAGAGTTGATGGATTAATTTAAAGTCATTTAAAAAAACGCTTCAGACCAATTAAAGTTTGAAGCGTTTTTTATGGATATAAAAATATACAGCTCTATTCTTCTGTAACTTTTATACGGTTATCATCAGAATCGGTATCTATAAGTTTATTGAAAGGGTCAATCCCCGCTTCAAAAGGCTTATTATCCACAATAATGCTGAAATTATTTTTGATTTCAGATATCAAATGCTTTTTAAGGTATAGTACATTTTCTTTTCTGACATCGTCTAAGCTCTCATCGGATTTTCCAAAAACACCAACTTCTATATAATCCTTTAGAGGTAGAGATTCTAGATTCTGGTCATCTGTTTCCAAAACTAAACCCTCGCCTTCAGCATCGCTAAATTCCTTTTCTCCCTTTTCTGAAGATCTGTATTTCTGGACATTCACCTCAAAATTAACCTCATATTGACCGTTTTCAAGAACTTTATAAGTCGCTTTAAGGGCCTGGTTATCGTAAAGTGTGATAGTTTCAAACATATCTTTTATCAAATACTGAAGAGAATCTGGGGTCTGAGATTTCAAAAGATTTACAAATTCTACTGAAGTTGTGTACGGTGGCTCCTGAAATGCGACTTGATCTACGTAAGTTTTCAAGATGTTATTCATTTTCTTTTCACCCAAATAATCACTCATAGCATAAAGCACTAGCGACCCTTTATTGTAATGGATATATTGTTGATTTTCATTATACATCAAAGGCAATTCTTTTTGACTTTCGAAACGACGGCCTCTTAGGTATTTATCCAAAGCGTCTTTCAAAAACACTCGCATCTGTTCTGCGCCGTATTCCTTCTCTAGAACTTTTAGCGAACTATATTCAGACATACTTTCAGAAAGTAAAGTTGCCCCACGTACATTGGCGCCAATGACTTGATGCGCCCACCACTGGTGAGCCACTTCGTGTGCAGTTACACTAAAAGGGTAATCTACGCTTTCATTATCTTCATCATCAACTTTGGCTATAAAACCAATCGCTTCCGAATAGGGAACCGTGTTGGCAAAGGATTGAGCAAAGGAGCCTGAAGTAACTGGAAATTCCAAAATGCGAAGTTGTTTGAATTGGTATGGACTGAAATTTTCTGAATAATAGGCTAGAGATTTTTTGGTTGCATTTACCATCCTTTCAATGTTATAATCGTGGGGTTTATGATAAAACACTTGGATGTTTACATCATTCCAGCGGTCTTCGTAAACTTCGTATTCTGCAGAATTAAAGGCGTAGAAATTTAATATTTTCTTGTCCATTTTGTAATTAAAATATTTTCTTTCGCCTTCAATCCATTCTTTCTGAAGATAGCCCGGCGCAATGGCAATTTGATCTTTAGAGGTGGATACTGTGGTTTCAAAATCTATCCAATCTGCATCACTAGAGATATAAGTGTTTCCTAAAGCTGTGGAATCATAAGGTGAATTCATCCGTTCTTTAGGCTCTAATCCATACTTTTCTCGGGTTTTATTATTTTGAATTTCTCTATTTTCATTGTAACCAAAACTGGGGAAAATTTGATTATTGATAAACGTCCCATTGGTTCTTACTGGAGAATTTGACGTCAAAATAGTATTGGGTTCATTCTCCATTTCAAAAGTGAATTTCACTTCTTCTCCAGGAGATAAATTTTCATTGAACTTGAATATTTCAAAATCATAAAGAGTATCCTTTAACACTACTTTCCCTGCTTTTTCAAAGGCATAAGATTGTGGGTAGTCGTTCATGTTGATGAATACTGAATCCATAGGGCTTTCAGTTTTGTTTTTCAGAATGAACTCCCCTTTTGCCTTGAAATCTCGAGTCTCAGGATATAAATCAAAATCGATATTGACACTTGTAATTCTGGGTTGCGCCAACTCTTTATATTTCGAAAATTGGTTTTCAAAATCAACACGGAGCTGTTCTACTTCGTTTCCAGAATAGCGTGTATTGACAATATTATCGGTATAATAAATCCAAGAACCAATACTTATAAATAGAAGCAGACTTAAGGCAACAATAGATTTTTGGAGTGGATTAAAATTCTGCTTTGCCCTCTCAAACCTTTGTTTTACAGAATAAGATAGGCCTCTACGGTAAAATAATAGGGCCAAAACATACATCACCGTGGCCAAAGCAAACCAATATAGTCTGTAAATGTAGAAGACTTTTAGACTTGTGCCATAACCTACCATATCAGAATAAGTGGCACCAACATTTGTGTTGAATCTGAAGATGTATTGTTCAATACCAAAACTTGGGAGAAAAGAAAGAAAAATAAATCCTGCCAATAGAGTTATAAAACCTACGATATGGTTTTTGATAAGGACATGAACTAAGAATGCCATGGCCGTCCAAGCAAACACTCGTAAGTAATCGACAGCAAAAAATTGAAATAAATACAAGTCAATTTCCAATTTGTAGTAGTCATTATAAATTTGAACGCCAATAGCTATTACCAGGGCTAAAATGTAGAAAAACGCTTGCATTTTGAAAATTGCAAAAAATTTGGACAACATAAACGACCAGTTAGGGTAAGGAGTTACATCCACCAATTGGTTCATATTTGTGTTTTGAGCACGATTGATAAGCATGCCAGAAATCAAAAATGTGATAATAGTCATAAACCCGCTAATGATCCCAGAAGCCGACTGCATCATTTCTCGCGTTACGGGATAAGTAGAAGTGCCATAAATAGGAATACGCTGAGCAAGTGTAATAAAAGTAACCAGTACAGTGACGAGTGCAAAAGAAATAAACACCCAGTTTTTGAAAATGTATTTAGTTTCGAAACGGCTGTGAGTCCAGGCCATTTTCAACCAATGTTTAAACTTATAGGTTTTGCTAACTTCTGGGATTTTAATACGCACTAAACTGCCAAAATTTCTTTTAATGACCCGTTCTGCTTTAGTCTTGAAAAGTCTAAATTGAATAGCCTGCTGGTTAAATTTGAACTTCACATATACAAATACGAAAATTAAAATACTAATAGCTGCCCAAAGCAATCGGTTGTAAAGCAGGTAACCTTCAAAGGGTAAATAATTTGTATTCCTATCAAAAACAGTCCAATATTCAGTTTCAAGTGATAATGCTTGTGCGCCCAAAGGATCAATGAGAGCTGCAAGGGTCTTGTTGTCAACATCTGCGGCTAAAGTTTGAGCTAAACTTTGGATAACAATCAATATTAATATGCTAATAAATCCTATGAAAATATTTCTTGAAAACGTAACTACTGCAAATACAACAGCCCCAAAGAAAATAAGGTTTGGTAAAATGATTAATAAAAGGGGTTGTACGTAATTCAGAATATCAAAATCCATGAAAAGTTTTGGATTGGTTCCCGGAAAAATAGTACCGAGAAAGAGACCGAAACAAATGAAAAGAATAATCATGATGACGATGCTCAATGCACTCAAAAACTTAGCAAATAGATAATTAAATTTGGTGATCGGGTAAGAATATAATACCTGGTGCATATCGTATTTAAAATCTTTACTCACCGATGCACCAATGATGGAGGGAAGTAAAAAATACAAAAACACAGCAATGATATTAATCAAACCATTAATTGCTAAAGCAGAATTCTGAAAGGTTGCGGAGGTAGTTGTGACGGTAAAATTATCAAAAAGACCACCAGATGAGGCCATTAAAATGAAGGCAAAAATAAACATGATGCCCGAATAAATATAGGTAATAGGAGTTCTAAACCAAGTCTTGATTTCGAACTTGAAAATGCTTGAAAACATAAGGATTAAGATTGTTGGTTAGTGGCTTCAGTTTCATCTGCTTTCAGGTGTACAAAGTACACATCACTCAAGTCTGGTTCTACTTTTTGGAATTTCTCTCCAGGTTGAGTATTGCCATAAACACGTATATTTAAAGAATTGTCTTGGTTATAGTTGGTTGAAATCAAATTGAATTGAGATTCGTAAGTTTCCAAATTTTCCCGATCAATGCTAAGTCCCCAAATTTTATCTTTAAGTTCTGAAACTGCATCAATTGGTTTTTTATGACTTAGC
Source organism: Psychroflexus gondwanensis ACAM 44 (assembly GCF_000355905.1). Classification (GTDB taxonomy): domain Bacteria; phylum Bacteroidota; class Bacteroidia; order Flavobacteriales; family Flavobacteriaceae; genus Psychroflexus; species Psychroflexus gondwanensis. The sequence goes on along the minus strand of NZ_APLF01000017.1, from coordinate 21,580 downwards.
AATTTTCCTCCATTTAGAATGGCCATATCGGTACACAGTTCTTTTACATCATCTACAATATGCGTAGAAAGGATAACGATATGATTAGTACCAATTTCTCGTAAGACATTAAGAAAACGATGACGCTCTGCAGGATCCAGACCAGCGGTTGGTTCATCTACAATAATAAGTTTAGGATTATTCAGTAGTAATTGGGCAATTCCAAAACGCTGTTTCATCCCACCGGAATATCCGGCTACGTACTTGTTTTTAACACTGGAAAGATTGGTCACCTCTAGGGCATAATCCACAATCTTATTCCGTTCTTCTTTACTTGAGATTCCTTTCAATTCAGCAAAATAATGCAGGAGTTTTTCAGCAGAAAGCTTTGGATACACTCCAAAAGATTGAGGCAAATACCCCAAGACTTTACGCAATTCCATTTTTTGATTTAAGACATCGATTTCATCCAAGTAGATTTCTCCACTATCTGGTTGCTGCAAAGTAGCGATGGTTCGCATTAAGGTAGATTTTCCAGCCCCATTGGGTCCTAGCAATCCAAACATTCCAGAATTGATTTCTATGGAAATATCATCAAGAGCTTTCACTCCGTTTTTATAGGTTTTGGAGACATTGATGAGTTGAAGTCGATTCATAAGTAGGGTTTTAGGAAAAAGAATATTCTTAATTTATTTGTAGGCAACTAATGAAAATGTTACAACTTATCTCCAAAAGTTATCAATTTAAAATGAATTTGAGAAAAAGTAGAAGGGCTTCAATACGTAATTATATTAGTCAATATCGGTCTCTTCATTTTCATATTGAGTGGCCTCAGTCCGAGCATCATAGCCTATTTCTCGTAAATATCTTGAAAATATATCGGTATAACCGTGTGTACAAATCACTTTTTCACACTCAGTTGCCTTAATACTGTTGAGTAAGCCATCCCAATCGCAATGGTCGCTCATCACAAAACCTTTGTCAATAGCCCGTCGTCTTCTAGCTCCTCTAAAAGTCATCCAACCGCTAGCCGATGCAGTGACATAAGGGACCATTTTCCGAATCCAAGTCCCTCCATGAGCGCTGGGTGGCGCAAGCACCAAGTTTCCACTTAGTTCTTTTTTGGTGGTTTCTCGTGTGATAAGTTTAGTTTCAGGAAAATCAACAAGCGTCCTTAGCACATTCGTCATATTTTCAATAGCACCATGGGTATAGATGTCTCCAATATTAGTATCGAGGTGTTTTAGAAGCCGCTGTGCTTTCCCAAGAGAATAGCCAAAAAGGACAGATGTGCGTCCATCAGCCTTATTGTTTTGCCACCATTCATTGATGTCTGTCATTACCTCCGCTTGAGGTTTCCACTTAAAGGCAGGTAAACCAAAAGTACATTCAGTAATAAAGGTGTGGCATTTTACGGGTTCGTAGGGTGTGCAAACCCCATCGGCTTCATCTTTATAATCGCCTGTAAACACCCAGACTTCTCCTTGGTGCTCCACTCGTATTTGTGAGCTTCCAATGACATGTCCTGCGGGATGTAAACTAAATTTTACGTTGTTGATGGTAAAGCTTTCCCCATATGCTTTGCCCATTACATCTATTTCTCCCAGACGATGTTTCATAATAGGGATGTTATCGTGATGGGTAATATATTTCTTATTACCCCAGCGAGAATGGTCGGCATGTCCGTGAGAAATAATAGCTTTATCTACTTTCCTCCAAGGATCAAGATAGACATCTGCCTTGGCGCAGTAAATTCCATTTTGATTGAAAGCTAGTAAGGGTTCTTGCATAAGGTATATTTAAGCCTAATTTTAGTCCTCAATAACTTGGATATTTCCACCTAGTTTAACGTTTTGGCTTATGGAAGAAGGACTCCCATAAATATCAATATCACCTCCAGCAGTCACACTAGCGCTGCAACTATCGGTAGAAAACACGGTAGCTTCTCCCCCGTAGCTTACACTTATACTTGTATTTTCAGTTTCCAGATTCTGGCCATCGTAAGAGCCTCCTGTTTTTAATTCTATGTTTTGGTTATTAGCAAAACCAACTAAACTAACGCTAGCACCAGTTACTGATTTAACAGCTAAATTTTTGACTTCAATTTCACCACCAATATAGCTCCCTTCAGAGGCGATAAGGCTGAGTTCCTCCTGCTGGACTTTGTTCATGAATTCTACTTCAGAACCACTTCTTGCCTTCAATTCTTCAACTTTATGGGTATATACCGTAACCAAAATTTCAGTTTCAGAAAAGAGTTGACCTAATGGTAAGCTCAATTCCAATTCACCATTTTTAATGTCAACATCTACTTTCTCTCTCTCAGAGCCTTTTATATCGATTTTGCTTTCGTCTGAATTAGTGATGATTTCAACAAAAAGTCCAGTGGAGACTTTGATTTTTGTAAATTCATCTCCTGGTGAAATAGATTTTACCTGTGAAAAGGCAGAAGAACCAAGGATAATAAATAAGCAGGCTATAAAATTGATTTTAACTTTCATGAGTATTGTTTTTAAAGTACAGATCAAAAATACTGGAATCTGTTTTACTATGGCATTAATTTTTACCCAAAACTTGGGCATAAGTATTTTTATGGTTTAAGTATATTTGACCCAGAATTATATTGCATGAAACTTCCCGAAGGAAAAAAGATTTACTTTTCTAGCGATAATCACCTCGGTGCGCCCTCGTATTCAGAAAGTCTAAAGCGAGAAAAAGTTTTTGTCTCTTGGCTAGATCACATTAAAAGTGATGCTCATGCCGTCTTTTTGTTGGGGGATCTCTTCGATTTCTGGTTCGAATACCGAGAAGTGGTTCCCAAAGGCTTTGTAAGAACGTTGGGTAAACTTGCTGAGCTTAGTGATGCTGGAATAGAGATTTACTATTTCGTAGGAAATCACGACCTATGGATGAAAGGTTATTTTGAAAAAGAGCTTAATATCCCTGTTTTTCATGAACCACAAGTGTTTGAAATAAATTCAGCTGTTTTTTTTATTGGTCATGGAGATGGTTTAGGGCCTGGTGATTTGGGCTATAAACGAATGAAGAAGGTCTTTACTCACCCTGTTTCCAAATGGCTTTTCAAATGGCTACATCCAGATTTAGGAGTGCGATTGGCCAGACACCTTTCGGTGAAAAATAAACTTATTTCTGGAGATGAAGACGCCAAATTTTTAGGGGAGGAGAACGAGTGGTTAGCTCAGTATTGTAAACGCAAACTATTATCTTCTCATTATGATTACTTTGTATTTGGGCACAGACATTTACCTATGGAAATCGAAGTTGGAGAAACTTCCAAATACATCAATTTAGGAGACTGGATTTCTCACTATACTTATGGAGTATTTGACGGAAAAGAATTTACATTAGAAAAACTCGATAAAAAAACCCTGCGTACAAAGTAAACAGGGTTTATAATCTATATTTAAAAAGGTATATTTACTTAATAGACTTAGACTCTTTTTTGGTCTCGCTATCATCGTCTTCCTTAGATGCGTCTTTGAATTCCTTAATTCCGCTACCTAATCCTCTCATCAATTCTGGTATTTTCTTTCCACCAAACAACAGTAAAATCGCAATACCAATGATGACCCATTGCCATGGTCCAACCATTCCCATTATTACATTAAGTGCATTCATAGCTTTAAAATTTAATACAAAATTAGTGATAAAAATCTAAACCAAAGGTTTGTGATTCTAAAACCTACATAAATTAACTTTATTCTATCTTTGTAGGAGTTAAAATACTATGAGGTCACCTAAAAAAGATAAACGAAAAGTTAAGCAAAAGCTGCTACATAAGTATCGTTTGGTCATACTGAATGAAGATACTTTTGAAGAGAGGCTGTCATTTCAATTGTCTAAATTAAACGTAATCATCTTAACAGCAATATCTACTTTATTATTGATTTCTGGAACAGCGCTCCTAATTGCTTTTACACCAATAAGAGAGTTTATTCCTGGATATTCTTCATTAAAATTAAAAAACAAAGCCACACGATTAACGATTACAGTAGATTCCTTAACGGCAGTTGTAGAAAAAAATGATGTCTACTTTAAGTCGATACGGAATATGCTCACCGGGCAATTGGATTCATTAAGCACAAATGACGCCTATTCTATAAACGACGCAAAACCTGTAGATCCTGAAACAGTAAATCTATATGCCTCTCAACAGGATTCCATTTTACGAGAAAAAGTAGAACAGGAAGATAAATATAGTCTTTTGGAAAGAGCAACTTTTAATGCTAATTTCACTCTTTTTCCTCCAGTTTCTGGTCAAATTTCTGAAGAGTATAATGCCGAAGCCAAACACTATGCAGTAGATATTGTTACGGAAAAAGACGAACCTGTAAAAGCGACTTTAGATGGTACAGTTATTTTTTCAGAATGGTCTGTTGAAACAGGGTATGTGATCATCATTGAGCATAGCCACGGATTAATATCTGTATATAAACACAATAACTCGTTGTTAAAAAGTCAAGGCGACTTGGTAACCGCAGGAGAAGTGATCGCAGTAGTTGGGGATACAGGAGAATTTTCTTATGGTCCACACTTACATTTTGAACTTTGGGTAGATGGATATCCCGTCAACCCATCCGATTACATAAATTTTGAATAAGAACTTATGTCCTTTAAACCTATAGCAGCAAAATTATTTGCTAAATACATTACATTACAAATTAAAAGTTGGTCTTCTCGACCCGAAGAGACTCAGCGTAAAGTTTTCAAAAGCCTGGTAAAAGAAGGTCGCAAAACTAAATTTGGAAAAGATCACCGATTCGATGAGATCGAAACCTTCGAAGATTTTTTTGGTCGCATACCCATTCAAGATTATGAAGGATTAAAACCTTATATAGACCAAGTCGTCGACGGCAAAGAAGATATTTTATGGCCAGGAAAGCCTCTATACTTTGCAAAAACCTCTGGAACGACAAGCGGGGCTAAATACATACCTTTAACCAAGGATTCTATCCCAACCCATACCAGTGCTGCTAGAAATGCTATATTATCTTATATCGCAGAAACCGGTAACTCTAGTTTTGTAGATGGTAAAATGATCTTTTTACAAGGTAGCCCAGAATTGAACGAAAAAAACGGAATTTACTTTGGAAGACTTTCTGGGATTGTCGCTCATTTTGTCCCCAATTATCTTCAGAAAAACAGATTACCAAGTTGGGAAACCAATTGTATAGAAGATTGGGATAAAAAAATAAATAAAATCGTAGAGGAAACTTACAACCAAGACATGACCATCATCAGTGGTATTCCATCTTGGGTACAGATTTATTTTGAAAGACTAAAAGATAAAACTGGAAAGTCCATTTCAGAACTTTTTCCTAACCTTAAGCTATTTATTTATGGAGGAGTAAATTATGAACCCTACCGTTCAAAATTTGAAAATCTAATAGGGGGTTCTGTTAACAGTATAGAACTTTATCCTGCCTCTGAAGGGTTCTTTGCTTTTCAAGACTCTCAAACAGCAAATGGGATGCTTCTTCAGTTAAACTCGGGTATATTTTACGAGTTCATCAAGGCCGATGAGTTCTTTGAGGAGACTCCTGAAATACTAACTATAGGAGACGTGCAAGTCGATGTAAATTATGTGATGATTATCTCTACCAATGCAGGCTTATGGAGGTATAATGTCGGAGACACAGTCATGTTTACCAATACACAACCTTATCGACTAAAGGTCTCCGGAAGAATAAAGCATTACACTTCGGCCTTTGGGGAACATGTGATTGCTCAAGAAGTAGAACAAGCTATCATTACAGCTTCAAAAGAATTTGAAGCTCAAATTAATGAATTCACAGTCGCTCCACAAATTACTCCAAAAGAAGGATTACCTCATCACGAATGGTTGATTGAATTTCAAAAGGAACCCATAAACATGGAAGCTTTTAGACAAAGGATGGATGATTTGCTTCAACAACAAAACGCGTATTATCATGACCTTATAAAAGGCAATATATTGAAAACTTTAGTGATTACTAAAGTTCAAAAAGACGGGTTTCAAAATTATATGAAATCCATTGGAAAGCTCGGAGGACAAAATAAAGTACCACGGCTATCCAACGATAGAAAAATAGCAGACGAATTATATAAGCAGCTTATAAAACAATAAATTGATATGTCAGAACTTTTTAATATAGGAAGAAACAGAGCACAAGAAAGTACAAATGCCATAGAGCGAATGTACATTACAATGAGACACCTCTTTATTAGAGGGTTTTATAAGCCAATGGGAGTCTCTGGAGAAACTTTGCGAGAAGCATTGTTGACTTTGCGACCAGAGATTTATGGGACAATCGCTGAGTCTAAAGTCGAATTAAGTGGTCTTCAATATATCATTGAACGACTTCCAGAAGGAATTGAAGAGTGTAGTTTTATTAACTTAACTAGTGATGAAGGCTACTCTAACTCCCACTTTAAAGCCATTATTCCGCCTAAGAGACGTAGGAATTGCTATAGGATAGATGAGGAACAGATGAATATCGAGATTACCAGAGGTCGCTCTGAGATTTATGATATCTTGACCCACCTTACTTTTATGTTCATAGAATCTCATAAAATCATGCGAAATGTGGTGATTAACGAGGTAGGACAAACCTCTAGAGACTGGGAAAAACTAAGTGCAGCAGTTTTAAAGGAAGTGGAGTTGAGCCAGCATGAAAGAGAGATTGCGATTACGCATACGGCTAATATTTTGGGACGAACTTTTGCAGAAATTACTCAGGTTTACGATAGGTTTGCTACCAAAGACAATCCTGACAAATTCCTACATCTTATCTATAGTTTAGGGAAGCTTGCCATTCGTGAAATTATTCATGGGGACAAGCGAGTTATCACGTTCAGTCCTATCGTAAGGGAGCGTTTGGGACATCATATTCATGGAGAGGTCTGGGCCAATAATATCAAAAAAACGCTACATAAGCACGATTTAATCCATAGGAAGTTACACATCGTTAGTGCTAACATGCATAGTGTGATGAATACGCTTTTTTCTCCATTGGCCTTAAAAGACTTACTCAAGGAAAAATCTACTTTTCAGGTCTATGAAGAATTAAGTAATGCTAAAAATAAAACTTTAAGACATACAGTAACTGAAAAGGCGAAAGAAGAAGGCATGATTGTTTTGAATGATGAAAGCGGAACAAATATCGATGTCCAAATTTTTGATCTTGCAAAGCTGAGTCATTATAAAGGCAACACAAAACTTAATGCTAGAGAAGAAGCTCCGGTCATCATTGTTATGGATTACGCTTTTGGAGAGCAAGCTTACGAAACTATGGACGAGCTTCTGAAGCCTTATAAGGACGAGGAAGAACCAGTCTATATGAATGTGGATTCCATTTCTATTATGGGAAAGGCAGGGATTTTGGAAGGTGGAAAAGGAGATTTAATGATTCCAGATGCTCACTTATTTGAAGGGACGGCAGATAACTATCCATTCTATAATGAATTGACCAAATCGGACTTTGAAAGCCAAGGCTTGAGAGTCTTCGATGGTTCCATGGTGACTGTGCTAGGGACTTCACTTCAAAATAGAGATTTATTGGAGTTTTTCCACGACTCTACTTGGAACGTCATTGGCCTAGAAATGGAAGGTGCGCATTACCAAAAAGCTATCCAAGCGGCAGCCAGACTAAGAGGGAACATTTCACCTGAAGTAAAATTACGCTATGCTTATTACGCCAGTGATAATCCTTTAGAAACAGGTAGTACACTAGCTTCTGGGGGGTTAGGAACAGCAGGGGTAAAACCCACCTATTTAATCACTGAAAAAATTCTTGATCAAATTATAAACGGTGCTGTTCGAAATTTGAAATAAAAGCATATGACAACAATTCTAGTTACAGGAGGAGCGGGATTTATAGGATCTAATTTTTTGAATCTTTGGGTGCCCAAGCAAAAATATCATTTTGTTAATTTGGATAAATTGACATACGCTGGAGACCTTAATAATATAAAGGTTTCCAATTATGATAATTATACCTTCGTAGAAGGGGATATCTGTGATACCTCACTTTTAGAGACTTTATTTAAGAAATATAAGTTTGAAAAAGTAATCCACTTTGCTGCAGAATCTCATGTAGATAATTCAATTTCCAATCCAGATGCTTTTATCAGAACCAATATAACGGGGACCTTCAACCTTCTTCATCACTCTTATTTGTTGTGGATGGAGTCTCCATTCAATTTCAGAAAAGAATTTGAAAAGGCAAGATTTCTTCATGTGTCGACAGATGAAGTCTACGGAACTTTAGAAAATGATGGAAGCTTGTTTACAGAAGACACCCCTTATGCGCCGAATAGCCCGTATAGCGCTTCCAAGGCTTCCTCGGATATGATTGCTAGAAGTTATTTTCATACCTATGGTCTTCCCGTAGTCACAACCAATTGTTCCAATAATTATGGACCCCATCAACATGATGAAAAGTTGATTCCCACCATTATTCGAAAGGCTATTCAGAAACAACCCATTCCTATTTATGGAGATGGAAAAAACATAAGAGATTGGCTTTATGTTGATGACCACTGTAAAGGTATAGACATAGCTGTAAAGGAAGGAAAACTCGGTGAAACCTATAATATTGGAGGAAAGAATGAGCGCGAAAACATCTATATTGCGACCAAAATTTGTGAAATTTTAGATGAATTAAAACCTCAAAATAAACCTCATAAGGACTTAATTGAATATGTTACCGACCGGCCTGGACACGATTTTCGATATGCTATTGATGCTAGTAAAATTGAAAATGAATTAGGATGGGGAGCAGATGAAACCTTTGAAAGTGGTATAAAAAAAACGGTACAGTGGTATCTTGAAAAGTATAACCAAACTTTGAATCTTTAATTATGAAAGGAATTGTATTAGCTGGAGGATCAGGAACTCGACTTCACCCCTTAACGCTCGCTGTAAGTAAGCAGCTCATGCCTATTTATGACAAACCTATGATATACTATCCATTATCAACGCTCATGTCTGCAGGAATACGTGAGATCCTTATTATATCGACACCCAATGATTTGCCGCTTTTTAGAAAGCTATTGGGAGACGGTTCTTCTTTAGGATGCAAATTTGAATATGCTGTGCAAGCCGATCCAAATGGTCTCGCTGAGGCTTTTATCATTGCCGAAGACTTTATAGGAAATGACAAGGTAGCATTGATACTAGGCGATAATATTTTTTATGGAACGGGTTTGGATCAATTGCTTCAAGACAATACAAATCCAGATGGAGGGATTATCTACGCTTACCATGTGCACGACCCAGAACGCTACGGTGTTGTAGATTTTGATACTAATGGCCAGGTGAAATCTATAGAGGAAAAGCCAAAACATCCAAAATCTAATTATGCGGTACCTGGCATTTACTTTTACGATAATGACGTGGTTGATATCGCCAAATCTATAACCCCTAGTGATAGAGGAGAATTAGAAATTACGGATGTGAATAACGCTTATCTGAAAAAAGGAAAATTGAATGTTAGCATCTTGGATAAAGGAACCGCATGGTTAGATACAGGAACTTTTAACTCGTTGATGCAAGCCTCACAGTTTGTTGAGGTTATTGAAGAACGTCAAGGACTTAAGATAGGGTCTATTGAAGAAACAGCTTATAAGATGGGTTTTATTTCTAAAGACCAACTTAAAAAAATAACAGAACCATTTCTGAAAAGTGGTTATGCTAAAAATATAAATCCAGAATAAATGATTTGTAAACAAACGCCTCTAAACGACTGTTTTATTATAGAGCCCAAGGTTTTTGAAGATGAAAGAGGAAGTTTTTTTGAAACTTTCAATTCTAAAGATTTCAAAAAACACACAGGCCTAGACATCGTATTTGTTCAAGATAACCAATCAATTTCTCAATATGGAGCGATACGAGGCTTGCATTTTCAAGAAGGAGAATTTGCTCAAGCTAAATTGATAAGAGTCGCTAAAGGGGAAGTTTTAGATGTGGTGGTGGATATGCGCCCAGACTCTTCAACTTACCTCAAGCAATTTAGTTATCTCCTTTCGGGAGAAAATAACCATCAACTATTTGTCCCTAGAGGCTTTGCTCATGGGTTTGCTAGCCTTTCTGCTGAAGTTATTTTCGTTTATAAATGTGATAATTTTTATAATAAAGCTTCAGAAAGTGGAATAGTTTTCAATGACAAAGATTTGAATATTGATTGGAAAATTCCTGAAGACGATCAAATTGTTTCTGAAAAAGATCAAAATTTACCTTCACTAGAAGCTTATTTAAAGTCATGAAAATACTTGTTACAGGTTCCAATGGGCAACTAGGACAATGTCTACAAAAGCATGCTAAGTCTTTGACTTCATTTGATTTTAAGTTTGAAACCTTAGATAGTTTAAACCTTACTCAAGAAGAGGCGATGAAGCTTTATTTTGAAAAGCATCAGCCAGATTTTTGTATTAACTGCGCAGCCTATACCAATGTTGAGGCAGCAGAAGATAACGAGGACTTAGCTTTTCAAGTAAACGCTAAAGCGATTCAAAACCTAGCTAGATTATGTGAGAAATTTAAAACCAAACTTATACATATCTCTACCGACTATGTCTTTGACGGTTTAAAAAACCGCCCTTATCATGAGAGTGATAAGGAGAATCCTATCAACGTTTATGGAGCTTCAAAATTTCAGGGAGAAACGCATATTTCTTCAACAATGGACACTTATTTCACGTTGAGGACCAGCTGGTTGTATTCAGAATTTGGTCATAACTTTTTTAATACTATTTTGAAAAAGGCAAAAGACCAACATCCCTTGAATATCACGACCGAGCAAATAGGAACACCAACCAATGCCAACGATTTAGCAAAATTTATTCTCCATTTGATCCAAACGGATTCTACAGACTATGGCCTTTACCATTACAGTAACAATGGGGAAGCCACTTGGTACGATTTTGCAAGATTGATTTTGGAAGAAAAAAACCTTGACCAAGAGATAAGTTTACAAGCCACGTTTTCGTATCCAACGAAAGCAAAAAGACCAAAATTTAGCGTTCTGGATAAGTCAAAAGCCCTTTCTACCTTCGGTATAGAAATTCCTCATTGGAGGGAAAGTCTTGTTCATCTTCTTAAGGAAGTGGGTTAAGCTTTAGCTACCTCTTTTTGTTCAAAAGGTTGAAGTAAGCCTATAGCTTTATCGACACTTTTAACTTGTTCAAACGTGAGGAGTAGGCGCAAGCCATTTCTAGTTTGCTTTTCTTTCATTTGGCATTGGCGAGGATGCGATTGTACATATTGAAGGACGTCCCTAAAGCGACTGGAATTATAAAATCCCGACTCCTGATTAGAGAGGAAATAACCTATCATTTTGCCTTTTTTCAAAACTAATTTTTCAAGTCCAATACTGGCAGCAATCCATTTTAACCTTACACTGTTGATTAAATCCTGAGCTTCTTTTGGCAAATCTCCAAACCGATCTATCAATTCCTTTTCGAAATTGGCAAGCCCATCTTCATCTTGAATAGTATTTAATTTGGTGTATAAATTCAAGCGTTCTTTTATGCTATTGATATAGTTATCTGGAAATAGAATTTCAAAGTCAGTGTCAATCTGAGCGTCCTTCACAAACACCAGATCCTCTTCTTCATTTTCTTCTTCGTATACAGATTTAAACTCGTTTTCTTTTAATTCTTGAATGGCCTCGTTCAATATTTTCTGATACGTATCAAAACCAATATCCGAGATAAACCCACTTTGCTCACCTCCTAGTAAATCTCCTGCCCCACGGATTTCTAAATCTTTCATAGCGATATTGATGCCGCTCCCCAAATCAGAAAACTGTTCTAAGGCTGAAAGTCGCTTTTTAGCATCGTCGGTCATCATCGTTAGGGGTGGAGTGATAAGGTAACAAAAGGCTTTTTTATTACTTCTTCCCACACGCCCACGCATTTGGTGTAAATCGGACATGCCAAAATTGTTGGCACTATTAATAAAAATGGTGTTGGCGTTGGTAACGTCTAGACCACTTTCTATAATTGTGGTTGAGACAAGCACATCAAACTCGTTATTCATAAACCGCAACATCAGATTTTCGAGTTTCTTTCCTTCCATTTGTCCATGTCCAATGCCAATTTTGGCATCAGGCACCAATCGTTGGATGAGTCCAGCAACTTCATTTATGTTTTCAATACGATTATTGATGAAAAAGACTTGTCCACCTCTCTCGATCTCATAAGACACAGCATCTCGGATCTGGTCTTCAGAAAATCGAATGACATGGGTTTCTATAGGATAGCGATTGGGAGGGGGTGTTTTGATGGTCGATAAATCTCTGGCAGCCATTAGGCTAAACTGAAGAGTTCTTGGTATAGGCGTAGCTGTAAGGGTAAGAGTATCTACATTGGCCTTAATAGTTTTCAATTTATCTTTTACGGCCACCCCAAATTTTTGTTCCTCATCAATGATGAGAAGTCCCAAGTCTTTGAACTTTACAGCTTTATTCACGAGTTGGTGAGTGCCTATGACTATGTCTACACTACCATCTTCCAAACCCTCCAAAACAGATCTACGCTCTTTAGTAGTTCTAAAACGGTTGAGATAATCTACCGTAACTGGAAATTCTGACAATCGCTCAGTAAATGTTTTATGATGCTGAAAGGCTAAAATTGTAGTGGGTACCAAAACAGCAACTTGTTTACCATTATCTACAGCCTTAAAGGCTGCACGGATAGCAATTTCCGTTTTTCCAAAACCTACATCCCCACAGACTAGGCGATCCATGGGTTGTTCTTTTTCCATGTCGCTTTTTACATCCTGTGTAGCTATGCCTTGGTCTGGAGTGTCTTCATAGATAAAAGAGGCTTCCAGTTCATGTTGTAAATAAGAATCTGGTCCATATTGAAATCCCTTTTCCAACTTTCGCTTGGCATATAATTTTATAAGGTCAAAGGCTACTTTCTTAACCCTAGCTTTGGTCTTTGTCTTAAGACTTTTCCAAGCTTTACTTCCTAATTTGTAGACTTGCGGGGCCTTACCGTCCTTCCCGTTAAATTTTGAAATTTTATGTAAAGAATGAATGCTTAAATAGAGGATATCCCGATCTCCATACACCAACTTTACAGCTTCTTGGAATTTCCCCTCGACGTCTATTTTCTGTAACCCACCAAACTTTCCAATACCGTGGTCTATATGAGTCACATAATCACCAATTTCTAAACTGGTTAATTCTTTTAAGGTAATGGCTTGCTTCTTGGCATAGCCGTTTTTCAAATGAAATTTATGGTAACGATCAAAGATTTGATGATCTGTATAACATACCAATTTATTGGTTTCATCTATAAAGCCTTCGTGCATGGAGAGTAACAAAGTTGTATAATGGACCTCATTGTCTTGGTCTTCAAAAATATCTTTAAAGCGTTTGGCTTGTTGTTCGCTAGTGCACAGAATACAATTCTCGTAGCCTTTATTGTGCTTACTATTCAAATCCTCTATAAGCAAATCAAACTTCTTATTGAAGGAGGGTTGAGGGCTTGTAGGGTAAATAAAAGTTTGATCTGGCTTTAAAAAAGCTTGTGTCCCAAATTCAACACTTGTAAACTCTAGCAACTGTTTTTTGAGCAGCTTGCCCTCAGAAAATAACTCTTTAGGCGCACTGTGCTTTATCTCTGCAGAAAGATTAGAAAAAGCCTTTTCGGCTTTTGAAAACAGATCATCGATAGTTTGCGAGAGGACGTCTACGTTTTTAATGAAGACCACCGTATCATGACTAATGTATTCCAAGAATGTCTGGCGGACTTCATCCAACTGCTTTTTCTCAACATTGGGCATGATGTCGATTCTCTTCTTTTGCTTGGTAGATAATTGGGTTTCCACATCAAAAGCACGGATGCTATCTACTTCATCCCCAAAAAACTCTATTCTATAAGGTTCATCATTACTGAATGAAAACACATCTATAATACCCCCTCTTACAGAAAATTCACCCGGTTCCGTTACAAAATCAACACGCTTGAAACTATATTCGAATAAGACTTCGTTAACAAAGTCAATCGATAGTTCATCATTGAGTTTTATTTTCAAAACCGTGCGATCCAGTTCTTTTTTGGTAACTACTTTTTCAAAGAGAGCCTCTGGATAGGTTACAATAATGGATGGTTTCTTTCTAGAATTGATTCGATTAAGAACCTCAGACCTCAGCAGGATATTTGCATTATCAGTTTCTTCAATTTGATAAGGTCGTCTATAACTTCCAGGGTAGAACAGTACGTTTTTTTCATCGACGAGCTGCTCGAGGTCGTTGAGATGGTAAGCGGCTTCTTCTTTATCGTTAAAGACTAACAAAAAAGGACGCTCAGACTTCAAAAAGCTTTCGGCTTGCACAAAAGAGACTGCGGAACCTATTAAACCTTTTATAAAAAGCTGTTTTTTTTCTCCAGACACGAGAGTTTCGTTTAACTCTTTAAGTATATGGCTCTTGGAAAATTGTTCTTTAATATCAGCTTTTGTCATGGCTCGCAAAGATACTAGAAAAACTTAAATCTATAAGTCCTAGAGGTAGGAGAGATAGCTTTTTAATCTTCTTTTTTGTTTTGTTTTTTATCGTAGAAGTTTCTTCTAAAGTTTCTGTTTTTTCGGTCGTAGTGCTTCCTTTTGTTGCTCTTGTTGTTTAAGAAAACAGCCAGAAATAGAACTGCCAAAATCACAATAACTATGATAAACTGTATGTCTGGTGAAAATTGCTCGAGCATGATTTAAATTTTAATAAACTTAGTGAGTTTTAAACTGATTTAAAAATCAGATCCGAATTACAAAATCTTGTTTGACTTGTTCTTGTCTGAAAAATACAAGCCCCCACTGAAACGTATCGATGGTGACTTTTACGTCCTTATGAACCTTTATTTGCTCCCAAGCTACTTCCATGGAAGGTGACCAATGTATGTCATCGAAGATAAAAAGACTGTCGTTGTGTTTATGGGCCAATAAGCGCTCAAAGTAACTTAAGGTGGCTTTGCCGTCGTGATGCCCGTCTATAAAAACCAAGTCAAACTCTTCTTTTGGAGCTCTAAGTTCAATATTCTCAGGAGAGCCTAGCTCTTCTAAATATTCAGAAAATGTAGAACTTATTACGGAGATATTTTCAATGCCTTTGCTTTTAAAAAGCTGATTAGCAAACGCAGAAGTTTCTTTACAAGCCTCCACTGTTGTTAAGCTGGTTTTTCCATTTCCTGCAATACTGAGACTCCCAAGTCCAATAGAGGTGCCGAGCTCTAGTGCTTTTTCTACAGAAAGATAATCGACAAGACGAATCATTAGTCGAGCTCGCTTCTTTGTTATCGAAACATGCTCAGCAATTTTAGAAACAGGTCTTTTATTACCATCAAAAACTTTTGATCCCGCCCCAAAATCTTTAACTTCAAGAATCGCGTTAGATCCTAAAATTTCTTTTTGGACATCAGACCAAATCCGGTAAATTTTAAAATCCTGCTTGTTATAAAAGCACTGAGTGATTAATTTGTAAACAAAGGGAGAATGTATGCCATGTTGGTTTTTGCAGTGCCACAAAAATTTTAAATACGCCTTTATTTTGAACCACATGCTTTACTACTTTCCTTATATGTATTCAGTTCTTATTAATTTATCAAAATTAAGTTCAAATCAAAATTGACTAAAAGACTTTTTATTCCTCAAGTTTCATAGATAATTCAAACCACTTTTCTGTTTTCGATTCCAGCTCTTTTTGGATTTTCTGTAACTCGATGGTTTTATTTTTAACTTCCTCAGCACTCAATGCTTTAAGGAATTCAGCTTCGAGCTTTTCCTTTTTGTTCTCTAGAGTCTGGATTTCCTTTTCCAGTTTTTTATAAAGCTTTTGCTCGTTGAAGCTTAGGTTGCTTTTTTGGTCTGAAGCTGGTTTTGGTTTACTTGGAGATTCCGAAGAACTTTGGCTGCTTTCCTCGTATTTAGCTTCCAGCTCCAAGGCCTTTATATCCCTATAGTCTGAATAATTTCCAGGGAAATCTGTTACTTTTCCTTCTCCAAACACAAATAAATGATCCACTATTTTATCCATAAAATACCTGTCGTGACTCACCACAATTAAACATCCAGGGAAGTCTAAAAGGAAGTTTTCGAGAACATTTAAGGTCACAATGTCTAAGTCATTGGTAGGTTCATCCAAAATCAAAAAGTTAGGATTTTGAATCAGTACCGTACATAGGTACAAGCGTTTTTTCTCTCCACCACTTAGCTTTTCTACAAAATCGTATTGCTTTTTACGATCAAATAAAAATTTCTCTAAAAGTTGCTGAGCAGAAATTTGTCGCCCCTTATTAAGAGGGATATAGTCTCCGTAATCTCTTATTACTTCTATTACTTTTTGACCTGCTTTAGCCTGAATACCGCCTTGAGTATAATAACCGATTTTCAAAGTTTCTCCGTGGATAACTTTTCCTTGGTCTGGAGCTAACTTACCCGTCAAGACATTCAAAAATGTAGATTTACCAGTACCGTTTTTACCAATAATTCCTATGCGCTCATTTTTTTTGAAGATGTAGTCAAAATCTTCAAAAAGAAACTTGTCTTCAAAGCCTTTAGACACATGATGCATTTCTAGAACCTTAGATCCTAAACGCGCCATATTAATTTCAAGCTCTACTTTGTGGTCGTTTCGACGTTTGCCAGCTCTTTCTTTGATATCGCCAAAGCTTTCGATTCTGGATTTGGATTTGGTCGTTCTAGCCTTTGGCTGTCTTCGCATCCAGTCCAACTCTTTTTTATAGAGCTGTTTTGCTTTTGCTGTGGTGGTTTGTTCCACTTCAATACGTTCAGCACGTTTTTCTACATAATAACTATAGTTGCCTTTATAGCTATATAAAGTTTTGTCTTCTAGTTCCAAAATATAATTACAGACACGGTCTAGGAAGTACCTATCGTGTGTAACCATAAATAAGGTAAGATTTTCAGTCTTTAGAAATTCCTCGAGCCATTCTATCATTTCCAAGTCCAAGTGGTTGGTTGGCTCATCTAGAATAAGTAGGTCTGGTTTGTCTAGTAACAAATTGGCAAGGGCCAAACGCTTTTTTTGACCTCCAGAGAGATCACTCACTTTCTTAGAAAGGTCGTCTAGCTTAAGTTTAGTAAGGATTTGTCGGTAAGTCGTTTCAAAATCCCAAGCTTGTTTAGCTTCCATTTGGTCGAAAGCGCTTTGATAAGCATCGGCGTCTTCAGGATTTTGTAAAGCCTTTTCGTAAGCACTGATAATTCTCAAAACTTCATTATCAGACGAAAGGATAGTTTCCTCAATAGTCAACTTTGGGTCAAGATCAGGCTCTTGGGGAAGAACCCCTACTTTAACTCCTTTTCTGTAGACCACCTGACCATTATCTGGAGCTTCTCTTCCAGAAACAATGTCTAGTAAAGTAGTTTTACCGGTTCCATTTTTGGCAATAAGCGCAATTTTTTGGCCCTGGCTAATGCCAAAAGACAAGTTTTCAAACAATACAAGTAAGCCGTATGACTTAGAAATTTCTTCAACTGATAAATAGTTCAATGCTAAATTTTTTGCAAAAGTACTCAAGTCCACTTGAAATAGCTAATTCTAAAGCTTATAGAACCTTGAATCGCTCCTAATAATTTCCAAAACAAGGAGATCCTTTCCTTCAAAAGTATATTTTTGCAGCTTTATAAATCATTTAAACACAAAAAAATGAAAGTAGCTGTTGTCGGTGCTACCGGTATGGTAGGCCAAGTGATGCTCCAGATTTTAGCGGAGCGTAATTTTCCTTTAACTGAATTAATTCCAGTGGCTTCAGAAAAGTCGGTTGGAAAAAAAATTATATACAAGGAAAAATCTTACAACGTTGTAAGCCTTGAAGACGCAGTGAAACGAAAACCAGAGATTGCTTTGTTTTCTGCTGGTGGTGAAACCTCACAAGAGTGGGCTCCAAAATTTGCAGAGGTGGGTACTACAGTTATTGATAATTCTTCCGCTTGGCGAATGGATCCTACCAAAAAGCTAGTGGTTCCAGAAATAAACGCCTCAGAAATTACAGAGGAAGACTTGATTATCGCTAACCCCAACTGTTCTACAATCCAGTTAGTAATGGCTTTACAGCCGTTGCATAAAGCCTATCAAATAGATCGTGTCATTATTTCTACTTACCAATCTATTACCGGTACTGGGGTAAAAGCAGTGCAACAATTGGAGAATGAATATGCTGGTAAGGCTGGTGAGATGGCCTATCCTTATCCTATTCATAAAAATGCAATCCCGCATTGTGATGTTTTTTTAGACAACGACTATACCAAAGAAGAAATGAAGCTGACTAACGAAACCAAAAAAATCCTGTCGGATGATAGCATCAAAGTAGCTGCTACAGCAGTTAGAATCCCTGTGGTTGGCGGTCATTCAGAATCGGTGAACATCGAATTTAAAAAGGCTTTTGAAGTTGCCGATATCAGAAAGCTCTTAAGCGAAACCGATGGGATCACTCTTCAAGACAACCCGCAGGTGAATACGTACCCAATGCCGATCTATGCTGAAGGTAAAAACGATGTCTTTATTGGGAGGATACGAAGAGATTTCACCCGCGACAATGCTTTAAATCTTTGGATAGTTTCAGATAACCTTAGAAAAGGAGCGGCAACCAATGCGATACAAATCGCTGAATATCTTTTAGAAAAGCGCTTCAAAGCATAATTTTTAAGACGATAATGTCCACAAAGGCTTTTCTTTTTTCGGAAAAGCCTTTGAATTTTACTTCAGCTTTTAAGTTTGATATCAAAAAACATTAAAGCTAACTGCATTAAATTCAGAGTAAATAAAAGAGCTAAAAAGCATATGATTTTGATTGATTATATTTACCACAAAATCATTTTTCTATGAAGCAAATAATATTACCTCTTGCAACTTTATGTCTTTTGGCATCTTGCAATGAAGAGGGGAAAAATCAAGCAAATTTGACATATCCAGAAACAAAACAGGTCGATACGGTAGATACGTATTTTGATACTGAAGTGAAAGATCCCTACCGCTGGTTGGAAGATGACCGTAGCGGAGAAACTGAAGAATGGGTGAAAGCCCAAAATGATGTTACTTTCGATTACTTGGAAAGCATTCCCTACAGAAACAAGCTGAAAGAGCGTTTGTCTAAAGTGTGGAATTATGAAAAAATAGGAGCTCCTTTTGAGCGTGGAGAGTACACTTATTTTTCCAAAAACAATGGTTTACAAAACCAATACGTCTATTACCGTTATAAAAATGAAGATTCCATAGAAAATGCAGAGGTGTTTTTAGACCCGAATACCTTTAGCGACGATGGAACGACTTCACTCGCCGGAATGAGTTTTACTGAAGACGGTAAAACCCTCGCCTATTCTATTTCTGAAGGCGGTAGCGATTGGAGAAAAATAATCGTCCTCGATACTGAAACTATGGATAGAAAAGAAGATACGCTAGTGGACGTTAAGTTTAGTGGGGTGTCTTGGAGAGGAAACGAGGGCTTTTACTATTCTAGTTACGATAAGCCAGAAGGGAGCGAGCTCTCTGCTAAAACAGACCAACATAAATTGTATTTCCATACTATGGGAACTCCTCAGGGTGAAGATGAAGTTATTTTTGGAGCAACTGAAGCGGAAAAGCATAGGTATGTTTCTGGAAGTGTGACAGAAGACGATAGGTATTTGGTGATTTCTGCGTCCAAATCTACTTCAGGTAATAAGTTGATGATTAAAGACTTGACCAAGTCAGATTCAGATTTTATAGAGGTTATCGATAATTATGACAACGATGTTTATGTAATTGAAAATGAAGGTAGCAAATTGTTTATGGTAACCGATAAAGACGCTCCCAATAAAAAGATTGTTACTGTAGATGCGAGTGCCCCTCAGCCTGAAAACTGGGAGGATTTTATTCCCGAAACGGAAAATGTTTTGTCTCCTTCTACCGGTGCTGGATATTTCTTTGCAGAATATATGGTAGATGCCGTTTCTCAAGTGAAGCAATACAACTACGAAGGTGAGTTAGTGAGAGACATCGAGTTACCAGGTGTAGGTTCTGTTGGAGGTTTTGGTAGTAAAAAAGAAGCGAAAGACTTATACTTTTCTTTTACAAACTATACTACTCCAGGGACTATTTACAAGTTTGCTCCTGAAAATGGAACTTACGAGGTGTATCAAAAACCAGATATCGACTTTGATACGGAATCTTACGAAAGCAAGCAAGTATTTTACACGTCCAAGGACGGGACTAAAATCCCAATGATCATCACTCATAAAAAGGGCATTGAGTTGGATGGAACTCACCCAACAATTCTTTATGGGTATGGAGGATTCAATATTTCATTAACGCCGTCTTTTAGTACTGCAAATACGGTATGGTTAGAAAATGGAGGTATTTACGCCGTGGCTAATTTACGAGGTGGAGGTGAATACGGAAAAGAATGGCACAATGCAGGAATTAAAATGAAAAAGCAAAATGTTTTTGATGATTTTATTGCTGCTGCGGAATATCTTATTGCTGAAAACTATACGTCATCAAATAAATTGGCGATTCGCGGAGGATCTAATGGAGGTCTTTTGGTAGGCGCTGCAATGACTCAACGCCCAGACTTGATGCAAGTTGCTTTACCAGCGGTAGGCGTTTTGGATATGTTACGTTACCATACTTTCACCTCCGGTGCTGGATGGGCTTATGATTATGGAACTTCTCAAGACAGTTCAGAAATGTTCGAATATCTAAAAGGCTATTCTCCATTACACAGCGTTAAAGAGGGCACAGAATATCCAGCTACTTTGGTGACTACGGGAGATCATGATGATAGAGTAGTGCCAGCACATAGTTTTAAGTTTGCCGCTGAATTACAAAGTAAGCAAGCAGGAGATGCCCCTACCTTAATTCGAATAGAAACCGATGCTGGACACGGAGCTGGCAAACCAACTTCAAAAATTATCCAAGAATACGCAGATATTTTTGCCTTTACCTTTTATAATATGGGCTATACTGAATTATAGTTTCTATTGTAATTTTATTGATTACAAACCCCTGTTTTAATGAACAGGGGTTTTTTGTGTTTGAGAAGATTGTGTTGAACTGAGCGCTTCGATTCTTCGATAAACTCAGTAAAGGCTTGGTTAAGGTTTTTCAGCATCTCTAGTTTAATCGTGACTGTCTGAACATCTAAACCTTAGGTGATCAAATCGCTTTAGAATACCCTCGCTAAGACCAAGAAACACGGCCTACCTTCTGGCAAAGGGAGGTTAAAGGGTGACAAATTTTGAATGTTGGTAGCTATGAAAGCTTGAAACAGGTAGGTCTTGATAAAAGTCTTTAAAGTCTCTTAGATCAGCAAATAGAAATAATCGATAATGTTGATTATGCATCAAAACTCTCTTTTGAACATTTTGAGTTTCACCGATGTAGAATTTATTGGATTGTTTGCTATAAATTATATAGAGGAAGTGCATAGGGTAAATATAAAAAAACCTTAACTACTTAAGGTTGAGGTTTAAAAGGTGGTGCCTCCAGCCCCGAAGCCTCGGGGGGGAACCAGGGTCTATTTCTTATTTAGAATTCGTTGGATTGTTTGCTATAAATTATATAGAGGAAGTGTGTGGGTTAAATATAAAAAACCTAAC
>NZ_APLF01000016.1 GCF_000355905.1 Psychroflexus gondwanensis ACAM 44 | reverse complement strand
GGAGCAGAATATGTTTCTTAGGATTATTGACTTCTCTAGCACCACGGAAGGGAGATAACATTATCTAAACCTCTATTGCTGTATCCCTAACCATTCTTTCTCAATTAAGTTTATAAGAGAGATTAATTCAAAAAGATTAAGCTGGCAAAATATTTTTATTGAAATAATTTGGTCTGTATTCTTCTGCAATAAGGGTTGTTCTGTTGTGCAAACTCAAAACCTAGGTCCCACCATTTTTTCATTTTTGTAGGTTCAAAAATAAGAGAGTTTTTGGTGAGCATTTCTGGAGGATTATAAAAGTTGAGAGTGATCTCGTCATGTTTACTTCTCAATTTCCCAATCGTAATATCATTGGTAATAATCTGTTCGAGAAGGAAATCAAATATCCGAGTCGTTAATTCTAGGACGTTTTTTACTGGTTTTTTCTGAAATGGCTTTTCGGTTTTTAACAAAATGATATCTACTTCTCTAGCACCTCTGTTAATAGCTTCTGCGATTGGAACAACGTTACCTAAACCCCCATCGCCATATTCGTAGCCATCCTTTTTAACTAAGCTCATAAAAGGAACTAAGTTAGCAGAAGCCCATATCCAATCACAAAATTCTTCTCGATTAAAATCCTTGATGGACTTATATTCAACCTTGCCCAAACTTATGTTGGAGACGGTGACGACTACATCTACGTGTTGATTCTTCATTTTTTCAAAAAAACCGGGAGTGATTGTTTCTAAAATTAATTTTTTTAAGGATTTACTCTCTCCGAAGGTTTTTGAACCTTTCAAAAATCCTATAAGGATGTTGAGGTGATTGATCCTAATTTCAAATTCACCATCTCTTTCTTTGATGATAAATGGATTTCTACTAAAAATAGACTTTTGGTTCACAGAGGTATACACCTTCTTGAGCTTAGATATTTCTCCTATAGAAAGCAATGGGATAAGTAGGCTCCCGGTAGAGGTGCCTACAAAAAGGTCATAATCGTTTTTGCAAACGGTGATAAGATATTCTGCAATGCCTCCTGCAAACGCTCCTTTGCTTCCTCCACCTGAAATGACCAATGCTCTCATAGTTTTATTTTCTCAACATAAATGTAGTATTGAAATTACAATAATTTTGACTCTAAACACAGAAGTCCATTTCTAGGTATAGAAATGGACTTCTGTAATGGATAGAAATAACTATATTACATCTGATCGCTAAAAAAGATTGAGTTTAAAAATAATTTGAAGGTTCCAAGCCAAAAGGCTCTAAAGTTGGTATTATCAGTAAAGATCATCACGTTTCCTCTTCCATACCCATTTTGTTTAAAGGGCACAGTGCCTTTAATCAATTCTAAATTTTCCGCATTTATATATCCGCTTAATAAGGGTGAGTTGGTATATTGAATAGGATTATTAAAACTTAAAGTATCTGCCTCTAGCATTAAGTTGGAGTTTCTAAAAAGGGCTATCTCATCACCATCGTAACCATAAACTATAGGATGAGATCTGTCAATTTTAGCTTTAAAAATAGCTCCTCCAATTTGCTTAGCGCCATAAAATTCAGATCGCTCTATAAAACTGATGTCCTTGGCGACAACACTATCTTTTTTCGTTTTAAAGTCAATCATCTCTTCAGCTTTCAGCCAATTCATGGTGCCTTTATAGGCGATAAGGTTTCCACCTTTCCTCACCCAGTCTTTTAGCTTTTCTTTTTCTGAAGCTGATAAGGCATTAGAACTTGAGCTAGGAATAACCAAGTGGGTATAGCTCTCTAGGCTAGTTCTATTGAAATTTTCGGTATCTAGCTTAGTAACCGGAATCTCGAATCTAAAATCTAGCATGTGCCATATTTCTCCGGCATCATAAGACCTTACTCCTTCGCCAACAAGCATAGCGATTTTAGGCATTTCTAAATGACTCATATTAGGACTTCCAAGATTAATTCCTTGGGTTAATCCAGTTTTTAATGGTGAAAGCTTCACATGATTTTCCTTTTGTAATTCATCGAGGAGAGCATAGATTTCTTTACTGGTTTTCTGTTGATTTTGTACAGGAATTACAATAGTTCCATAATCAAAAGCTTCAGTTTTAGATTGAAATGGTTTTTGGGCCACTTTTACACGCATGCCTTCATCCATGATTTTATATAAAACCTTTGGGGCATTAAAATCATTCCAGCGTAAAGCATAAGCATACTCAGATTTTTGAAGATCATTGGGGATGTCCAATTCTACTGAAGCTAGTTTTTCACCCATATCTATAGATTTTACTTCAGCAAAATCTACATCAAAAGCATGTCTGAAACTCCAGGCAGAGACATCGTAAAAAATACTATCGTTAAAACTCGTACGTTCCTCAAACATGGCTTCCACGAGCCTATGTTGTAATTGGTTTTTAGGAATGATATACGAAGAATTTTGATCGAAATCCTTTCCATTAAAACGTTCATTTTTTTCAAGCTTATAAAGCTCTACTTGATGTTGCTCCAAGACTTTTGCCAATTCGTTGGCTAAGACAGGATCGTTCTTTCTACCAAACACATAAGCTCCCTTCTCAGCGTTCTTCTCGGCGTTTCTATAAAAACTATACTGTAGCTTGAGAATGTCAGTTTTCAATTCTAAGGAAGCTTTCAAAGTGGAGAGGGCTGTGGTAAATTGATTTTTGATGGTGAAGGGGAATGTCAATAATCCATTATCAGTCATTTGTCCAGAACCTCTAGAGCTTGCTTGTTCGAACAGAATACCTATAGAACCATTAATGTCTGGAAAGGTAGACCCTTTACCGTAGTAAAAGTCATCAAAACTTTCTTTCGAATAATATAAAGAACCAATACTGTCTAGAGCCTCAGCATGGTAGTTACCGATTTGTTCCGTAAGATCTTGGTTGAGTTGTGGGGTGAGGGGATTGGTTCTCTCGGGGATACCAGGTTGAAAAAAGAAGGAAGAATTTGAGCCCATCTCGTGGTGATCGGTTAAGACATTAGGTCTCCAATCGTAAAATGTTTTTACTCTAGCCTGGCTTTCCAAAAGTTGTAGGGGAAGCCAATCTCTATTAAGGTCGAACCAATAATGATTTGTTCTGCCCTCTGGCCAAATTTCAGAGAATTCGCGATCTTGTGGGTCAGGATTCAAATTTGTACTTCTATTGGTATTGGTCCAATAGGCAAATCGTTGTAAACCATCTGGGTTGAAACTTGGGTCGAGGAGTATAACAGTATTCTCCAACATCTGGTCTATAGAAGGTCCTTCTGCAGCAGCAAGATAATAGGCTAAAACTAAAGAGGCATTGGCACCGCTAGGTTCATTACCGTGGACAGAAAATCCCTGATTCACTACAATGGGCATAGATTCCAATTGAGATTCAGAGACCTCTCCAGATATAATCTTGAGATGGTTCTCTTGAATTTCAGCTAGGTTTTTATGATTCTTTGGAGAGGTAATAGTAAGTAAAATAAGAGGTCTCTTCTCGTAAGTAAAGCCTCTGTTTTTTATTCTAACCCTATCTGAAGATTCTGCTATGGCTCTCATGTATTGAACCAGTTTATCGTGAGAAACATGCCAATCTCCAGGAACAAAACCAATGATGTCACTGGGAGTAGGAATGTTTTGATTATAGGTTACATCTTGAGGTAAGTAGTCTTTTAGCTTCACTCCTTGTGCTTGAGCACATAAAGCAAAAAGAAAGGTGGTAAAAAATAGAATTTGTTTCATAGTCATTAATTAAATTAGAGTTCCATATGTAAATAAGACTTGAGTTTGAGTGAAAAGTTTAAGGAATACTTTCTCAAGTTCAGTTTATATTGCGATTTAAGATTTTAAATATACTAAAGTTGTAACTTTGTGCAATAAAATAATTCTTCCTAAAACAGTTGATGTTTAGAGAAAAACCTTTAGAGGTTATTAAAACTTAAGTCTGAACACTAAATTTGGTGTAAAATTTAAACCTTGTTGTTGAAAGGTTTGGATATTTTGCTCTTCATCCAACCGATTAAACTGATCGTATATATTCGAATTTCCAAACACATTCCAGAAGGACAAACCAGCAAGAGCATTCACATTTTTAAAAATGGCAAAGTTGTAGGTTGTTGAAAAATCTAACCTAAAGTAATCGGGTAATCGCTCCGCGTTTGGCCTTTGAAATAGAATTTGCTGAGGGTTTACGCCTTGATTTTCTATAGGAAGCGTAATAGGAGCTCCAGAATGCCAGTTAAATCCAGTAGATAATTTTAAGCCCTTTTTCTCGTAACTCAAACCAAAAGAAATCACATGTTGTATATCCAGATTGTTTTGAAAACGCGAGGGGTCTAAAGCGTCAAAATGGTAAAAATTGTCGGATATGGAATAGCTTGCCCATCCAGAAATGGGATCGAAATTTTTATTGATTAAAAAATCAATTCCTTTTACTTCATAACTTCCATGGACTTGTAAAAATTGAAACTGATTTTGAAAACCTTGTCCTTGCGTGGTGATTCCTTCTACGTGTTTGTAGTAGACATCTGCATTGATAAACCAACTTGGTTTTACGTAATTGAGTCCAGTCGAGACTTGTTGGCTTTGTATAATTGGTCGGTTATTAGGATTGGAAAGGACCCACCTTCTATTTTGAACACCTAAAAAATCCGTTTGTAAATCGATAATTTGAGAGGTGACTTGGCTTTTTTGTTCACCTAGGACTTCCAGGTAAAAATGGTCCACTATTTTATAACTTAAGTTAAATCTAGGCTCAATTACCACCTTGTTAAATTTTGAAAAATGATTAAGTCTTCCTCCAAATTCTACACTGAGGTCTTTATTTGTGGACAGATAGTTTAACTGGCTATAAAGGCTGTTCGTTAAAATAGAGTTTTGAGTTTCTCTTAAAAACCCTGGATTATCGATAGATTCTGAATTGAGAATCCCAGTCTCGTTAAACTGATATCCAGATTCTAGATTAAGCTTTGAAGATAAATTGGTTTTTAGATTAACACGAACTCCGATTTCTCTTACTTCATTGATTTGCTCTAGGCTTTGGTCATTCAATAAATTCGTATTGACAGAGTTTTGATTATATTTGGAAGTATAAAACTGAATTTCAGTCTTTGTTGATTCAGACCAGTTTCTCTCATAATAAAGGCCTCCAGCCACATTGGTTTGTTCGAGTTCGCTAGACCTTGTATTAATCCTATTGCCTAAGATTTCAAACCTGTTCAATGAAAATTCATCGTGCGTGTAAAAGAAATTACCTTTTATATAATCCTTTTCAGTGAGCTTGTGCTTGTAGTTTAAAGTAGCATCGTAAAATATAAATTCATTATTTTGTTGAGAGGCAGGATTTGTTTCGTTGGTAACTTCAGTATTCTGGAAGATTTTATCAAAATATTGATTGTAGGTTGGGCTCTCCCAAATATCATTGATGGATTCTCTAAAAGAAAACTCAAGGGAAGAGGTAGGCGACACTGGGGCTTCAATATAAACATCAGCATTGATTAGGTTCACTCCAGCTTCAGCTTTAAAAGACTTCGCAATAGAATCTTTAGTACGCATATCGATCACACTAGAAACTCCATCACCATATCGTGAGGAAGTTCCGTTTTTGATCAATTTTACGCTTTTGGTCATGTAGGGATTAAAGGCAGAAATCATCCCGAAAAAGTGGGAGGTATGGTACATTTTAATACCGTCCCACAAAAATAAATTTTGGTCATGTGTACCTCCTCTTACATTGAGATAGGATACACTTTCTTGGCGACTAGTTATGCCAGGAAGCGCCTGGATACTCTGTAAAACATCAGGTTCTACTAGCCCAGGTAACAATCCAAAGCTTTCATAATCGAGCTTTAAAATCCCAGACCTATATTTTTGAATGCCACCTGTTAAATAATTGGTTAAGATAATTTCTTCAAGCATCACAGAAAAAGGGGAGACCATAATTTCAATGCAAGATCTAGTTTTGCTGGTTAAAACTCTTTTAAACTCTGGAGCGTAGCCCTTCACCCTAATCTTTAAGTCGATTTCTTTAGCGCTTACCGGTATTTTAAATTGGCCTGAAGCATTCGATTTGTAAAGGTAGTTGCCCACCTTAAGCAATGCCTCTGTCAGTTGGTTTTGAGTCAACTCATCTTTAACGACTACACACAATTCAAATTCATTATCATTTGGAATGATTAGTATATTTTTGTCGGAATGCTGTTCGTATACAAAAGGAGTCGATATTTCTAAAAAATTGAGGTACTCTTCTAGTGAATTTAAAGAAGAATGGGGAGTTACAATAAGGTTTTCTATTTGATCATCGGCATATGAAAAGTTGACTTCAAATCGACTCTCAATAGTTTTCAAAAATTCGCTTAAACCTAGTTCACGAGTTGAGTTCTGAGCATAGCCATAACTGCTAAAGCTCAAAAGGATAAGTAAAATAGAATGTAAATTCAGTAACCTCACTTTTTAGACAATATGACCTTTTTACCATTTATCTGGTAGGTCAAATCTAAAGGCAAAGTAATGGATTTTAAGGCATTTTCTAGATCATTATGCACAAAACTTCCAGTATAGAGTCTAGAAGAATTGATGGCTGAGGTGTCGAACTCTACGTCGTAGTAGAGATTGAATTCTTGTATAACCGATTCTAGCGAAGTGCTTTGAAATTGTGAGGTCTTGTTGATCCAGCTTGGATTTGTAAAAGCAGTTTTGGACGTAGTGACTTTTTTAGTTTTGAAACTTAAAACATCTTTGGGTTGTAGAATATACTTTTTGGTGTTGAGGCTTACTTCTACGGAACCTTCATAGCAAGTCACTTCAAACCCATAAGGTCTGGACTTTACATTAAACTGTGTGCCAAGAACCTGAATGTTTCCATAGCTTGTTTTTACTATAAATTTATTCCCTGTAGAGACTTTAAAAAAAGCTTCCCCTTCCAAATCTAAAATCCTTTCTTTTGCCCAAGTTGAAGAGTTAAATTGTAAAATTGACTTCGCGCTTAAATTCACTTCAGAGTCATCTGGTAGACTCAAAGTTTTTGTCTCAGCAACTTGAGTTTGTATGCTTTCTGAATATGAAGTTTGATTTAATAGTTTTATAGCCGAAAAGACTATGATGCATATAGCTGCAACTATACCAATGGTCTTGTAAAAATTGAAGGGCGTTTTTTGAGCAGGTTGGTGAAGGTTAGATTCAAGCTTAGTAAGAGAATCTTGAACATCAAATTCAGGGGCCTTAAACAGTTTTGCTTTTTCGGAGATTTTGACATAAGAAGGGTAGGCGTCTAATTTTTTAAACGCCTCCCTTTCTTCTGCAGTGAGCTCATCACTGAGCCACTTTTCAATTAAATATTCCTCTTTCATAGCAATTTAATCACTTATAAGACAATTTACTTACGGAATCTCCTACTCTAAACCTGTTAAATTCCATCAATATCTTGTCTAAGTTGTTTGAGTGCAGAGTAGATTCGTTTTTCAACAGCTTTTCTGGAAATCCCTAATAGCTCTGCAATTTCTTTATGTTTTTTCCCTTCGACTCTATTCAGCATAAAGGCGACTCGTTTTTCTTCTGTAAGCTTGGATAAGGCCTTTTGGTATTTACTTAAGTATTCTTTTTCTTCAAGTAAAAATTGAGGGTCTTGATTATTCGAGGTACTTTTTGAAGCATCTGTCTCGTATTTTAAGACTACTTTTCTATGTTTTATGGTATTTAGAGTGGTGTTGTTAGCCACTGAAAATAAGTAACTCTTAGCCTTGTCAGGTGATATTTTTTTGCAATTCTCCCAGAGTTTCATAAACGCTTCTTGAACTTTGTCTTTAGGGTTATAGTGTTCGCCAAATTTATAGTAAATAAAATCGTGTAAATCTTTTGCATACCTTTCGTGAAGTTTTGAAAATACAGTTTTTTCACAGGTATTTTCAAATAAAGGTTTTGCATTTTTCATGAATTCAAAATTATAAAAAAAGTTTAATTTGGTAGGAATTATAAGTCCTAAGTTGTTTTATGAGTGTAAATTAAAAATACATGGTTAAATTTTATAAAGCGGTTATTTTTTTATTGCTCCCCATTTTAATGCTGAGCTGCTATGAAGACGATGCCCCATTGGTAGAAGATGAAAATACTTTACACCATTCATCCGATCTTTCCTCTAAACTTCAATCTATAACTTCTCACAATGCTTCTTTTGACGATGTTGTGGACAATGCTTTTTGTTTTAGTCTTGTTTTTCCTTATGAACTTACCGTCAATGACCAACTCCGAGTTTTTAATTCAGCACATGATTTAAGTTACTTAAGAGAAGAAGATACTATCGAGATTGTATTTCCAGCTTCTATAGTCTTTAGTGATTATACCATTCAGGAGGTAAATTCTACTTCTGAATTAAATGCATTGGCCAATCAGTGTGATGATTTTCAAAGTATCACTATGTTTAATTGTTACTCAATAAACTTTCCTTTAACCCTTAAGGATTACAATGATGTAAACTCCTCTTTTCAAACGCATCATTTCTTCAATAACAAAGCTATTTTTCTATACCTGGAAAATCTTCACGATTCTGATGTTTACGAAATAGATTATCCTATTACACTTCTTACTAAAAATTCTCGTGAAATTGTTATCAATAACAACCAAGAATTTATCGATATGCTGGATTCATTACCTTCCCATTGTGAATAGGGAATAAATCCTAGATATTTATTAAGTATTCCTTAGTATTTCATCCTCCTATTTGTTAAATCCATATTAAAGTGAGCTTTAGAGGTAGTAACTTTTGAGTTGTGTTTGTCTTATGCACATAACAATAAAACAAAAAACTATGAAATTACTATCAAAATTTTTGCTCGTGGCGTTTCTTGCTACAGCATTCTTAGCATGTTCAGACGATGATGACGCTCCAACTCCTCCTCAGGGAGATTTAACTATTGCAGGGCTTGTTTCTGAAAATGATCAGTTTTCTTCACTTCTAGCTGCTTTAGAACGTACAGATTTAGTTACACCATTTGTTGGTGGTAGCGGTGACCTTACGGTATTTGCACCTACTAACGACGCGTTTAGTACATTTTTGGGAGACAATGGATTTTCAAGTCTAGAAGAAGTTCCAGAAAGTCTCTTAAGAGAAGTTCTTTTAAATCATGTTGTTAACGGAAGAGTCCTAGCAGCAGATTTAACTACAGGATATGTGACTTCTTTAGGCTTAGGAAGTGCTTCTGAAAGTAATCTTAGTCTATTTATTAATACAGATGACGGCGTTAGAATAAACGGTGTTTCTAATGTTACTACAGCAGATATTCTGGCAACTAATGGTGTTGTCCACGAAGTAAATGCTGTCATCGGCTTACCGAGCGTTACAACTCAAGCTTTGGCTAATCCTCAATTCTCAATTTTAGTGGAAGCTTTAATAGCGGCGAGTAACGACCAGACAAATTATGTAGATATCCTATCAGGTTCAGAAGCCTCGCCTTTTACAGTTTTTGCTCCAATTAATAGTGCTTTTGAGTCTCTATTAAGTGGTCTTGGTGCTTCAGGTTTAGGGGATGTTGCCCCTGCAACTTTAGCTACCATTTTAGAATATCATGTTATTGCTGGATCTAACGTAAGATCAAGTGATCTTACAACAGGGTTAACAGCAGCAACTTTGCAAGGGGAAGAATTAGAGTTTGACTTATCAGATGGAGCTCAAGTTATAGACGCTACAGGGGTAAATGCCAATATTGCAATAGTAGATGTGCAAACCAATAATGGTGTAGTACATGCTATAGACAAGGTGTTATTACCACAACAGATAGTTGATGTTATTGACCCAACAATTACAGGATTGGCTATGATGAATGATGACTTGTCTAGTTTGTTTGCTGCATTGCAATTGACAGGTCTTGATGATGTTTTAAACGACAGGGCGAGCGAGTATACTGTCTTTGCTCCAACCAATGCTGCATTCGATATATTCTTGAATGGTTCAGCCTTAGGAGATCTTCCAGTGGAAGTGGTAACTCAAGTTTTATTAAATCACGTTTTAACAGGAACGGCACTTTCTTCTGGTTTAACGACAAGTTACACCAATTCTCTTGCTACGTTTGGTGATACTGAAAACAACTTGAGCTTTTATATCAACTTAGATAATGGCGTAAGATTAAATGGTGTATCTTCTGTAACAGCCCCAGATAATTTAGCGGCTAATGGTGTTGTGCATATCGTTGACGCGGTAATAGGTTTACCAACCGTAGTCACTTTTGCAACGGCAGACCCTAATTTTAGTAGTCTGGTAAGTGCGCTTACCGATGACGGTCAGGCTGCACAAAATTATGTAGAGACGCTATCTACTCCAAATGGATCTGCTCCAGCTCCATTCACAGTATTTGCTCCAATTAATTCAGCTTTTGATGATTTATTCACCGAATTGGATGTTGAAGGAATTGCAGATATAGATCCAGCTACTTTAACTGCTGCTTTGAATACCCACGTTGTTGCAGGAGCTAATGTAAGATCATCCGATCTTATGGATGGAACTGTGACTACATTGGGAGCAGACCTAACGGTAGATGCTACTGCAGGAACTTTAACAGATCCTAATGGTAGAGTAAGCACTATCGCTGTGTTTGATGTTCAAGCGGCTAATGGTGTAGTTCACGCGATTGATACTGTTTTATTACCACAATTATAAATATTAAGCTTTTTTAGAATAAAAAAGGTTCAACATTTCGTTGAACCTTTTTTGCTTTTAAAATTTTAGTGTGCCTAAACTTTATCGAGATGTTTTGGTTTCACTCCAAATTTTCTAGTATCATCTTTGGTCAGTACTTTATAATCTTCAGTTTTAGTTAAATGTTCTAAGGGATATAGCAAATGCTCTGGAAGAGCAGTGAGTTGTCTCGATGTGAGATCAATCCACGATCCCATCATATCGCATCTTGCACAATTCTCCCCTTTTTGGTTATATAAATTATGTTCAAATTGAAAAAACATGCCGTCTTCACTCAGGCCTTTTAGTTCTAAACTGACCCTTACCTTGTCTTCAGGTTTTATTTCTTTAAAATAGAAGATGTGTTCATAAAATACAATTGGACCAATATTATGCTTTACCAATTCCTGCTGAGAAAAGCCATTTTCAACCAGAAAAGCCATTCTGGTATGACTCATAAAATTCTGATAGGAAGAATTCGCTAAATGCCTATTAGCATCCAGATCGCTCCAGCGAATTTCAAATGATTGTTTATACATGTATCAAATAAATTTAGTGGTTAGAATAATAATTGCACTCAAAATAGTAGCCATGAGTACCCCGCGTGCTCTATAATCTTGCTTTTTTTTAATAAACACAAAAAACGGCAAAAAGTTTAAAATAGCACCCAAAGCAATAATGCTTCCAAGTACACCTTCTTCCGAAGCTTTGCTGAGAACCACTTCAAACTCCCTTTGCATGATGATGCTGATATACAGAAACATGCCTGCGAGATTTGCAGTGATTCCTATTAAGAAGCCTATGGCAATTTCTTTTTTAATCATTGATGGACCACGATTTTAAATCATCAATAAATTGATGTGCTGTAAGGTCAAACTTGACCGGGACAATAGACACATAGTTAGCTTCTAGAGCTTCAACATCTGTTCCTCCATCTTGATCTTCGTTTACAAACTCTCCTGATAGCCAATAATAATCTCTCCCTTGCGGACTCTGTCGCTTGTCGAATTGCTCTCTCCAAAAGGCTTTGGCTTGTCTGCAGATTTTTACACCTTTTAGTTTTTCTTCTCCAGCTTTAGGGAAGTTGACATTAAGTACCACTCCCTTAGGAAGGCCATTTTGGATGACATTATTAGTAATGCGTTTTATGTACTTAGTCGTATGGTCAAAATTAGCTTCCATCGAGTAATCTAGTAGAGAAAAACCAATAGCAGGTATTCCTTCTATTCCTGCTTCCACCGCAGCACTCATCGTTCCGGAGTAAATAACATTTATGGAGGAATTAGACCCGTGGTTAATTCCGCTTACACATAAATCTGGTTTCCTTTTTAGGATCTCTTGGGTTCCTATTTTTACACAATCCGCTGGTGTACCTGAACAAGAATATTCTTTGACTTGAGAATATTTATCGATGGTCACTGGGTCGCAATATAAATTGTCACTGATGGTTATGGCGTGTCCCATACCACTTTGTGGCCTGTCTGGAGCAACGACAACTACTTCTCCAATAGTTTTCATAATCTGTATAAGATGTCTTATACCAGGGGCAGTGATACCATCGTCGTTCGTGACTAATATTAAAGGTTTGTTTTCTGTTTGCATAGATTTCATTTTCAAGGAGCTAAAATAATCATTTCAGCTCGTAATTAAATGAATTATGACGTTTAACAAATTATTAGCTAGCATTAAAAGATGTGGTACAGTTTTTACAGTACATTAGAAAATATTACATTAGTAACTTAAGTTTTAATGAATTTTGATACGATGAAACGATACAAAGTAAGACGCAATTTTGTTATTTTATTATTAGTAACTCTCCTGTCTGTCACATCTTGTAGTTT
Source organism: Psychroflexus gondwanensis ACAM 44 (assembly GCF_000355905.1). Classification (GTDB taxonomy): domain Bacteria; phylum Bacteroidota; class Bacteroidia; order Flavobacteriales; family Flavobacteriaceae; genus Psychroflexus; species Psychroflexus gondwanensis. The sequence goes on along the minus strand of NZ_APLF01000016.1, from coordinate 41,461 downwards.
TACAACTAAAGATTTTGATGAAGATTCGGATAAAGACAAAGTCCTTATTGAGCTTATCACTCACGTGATTGAGCAAGGCCATTTTGACATGAAAGAGATAGATGATGAATTTTCTGAGGCTGTTTTCAAAGATTACATCCAAGGTTTAGATCCTATTAAAAGACATTTTTTAGTTAGTGATTTTCAAGATTTTGAAGCTTTTAGAACTCAGATTGATGATCAGATTGAAAATAAAAATTTAGTTTTTTTCAACCTTACTGTCGAAATTCTAACCCAAAGAATGGAAGAGGCTAAAGGATTTTACGCAGAATTGCTCGAAAAGCCCTTCAATTTTCAAGAACAAGAAATGATTAATACAGATTACGAAAAACTAGAGTATGCCTCTAGTACATCTGAATTAAAAAAACGATGGAGACAGCAATTCAAGTTTTCAACACTTTCTTCGTTCCATGATCTGAAAGAAGAACAGGTAGAGAAAATAAAAAATGGTGAAGAGGTAGACAAAAAATCTGATGTAGAGCTGGAGAAAGAAGCTCGTGAGATTACCAAAGAATCTATAGAAAATTATTTCGATGCGATGTCTAATCTTGAGAGAAAAGATTGGTTCAATTTATACATCAATTCTGTGGTAAGTCAATTCGATCCACACACAAATTATTTTGCTCCTCAAGACAAGGACAGGTTCGATATTTCGATGTCGGGTAAACTAGAAGGAATTGGAGCAAGGTTGCAAAAAGAAAGAGACAACGTAAAGATTGTTGAGGTGATTTCTGGAGGTCCAGCATGGACTAATGGAGAGCTTGAAGTTGGTGACTTGATTCAAAAAGTGAAACAAGAGGATGAAGCTGAACCCGTAGACATCCGTGGAATGCGACTCGACGACGCGGTGGATCTCATTAAAGGCCCTAAGGGTACCAAAGTAACATTAACCGTTAAAAAAGTAGATGGAAGCTCTCAAACAATCAACATTATAAGGGATGTTGTAGAGATTGAAGAAACCTATGCTAAATCTTCAACAGTAATAAAAAACGGAAAGTCTTATGGTATCATCAATTTGCCTAAATTTTATTTTGATATGCAAGATTATGATGAACGTAATGCAGCTTCAGATATCAAAAAAGAATTGATTCGTCTTAACGAAATTGGAGCAGAAGGTTTGGTGATAGATCTCAGAAATAATGGAGGTGGTTCTTTATCTACGGTAGTCGATATTGCAGGCTTTTTTATTGAAAATGGTCCTGTGGTTCAAGTTAGAGATGCAAAAAATAATACAGAAGTTTTAAAAGATACAGATGCCGATGTGATTTGGGACAAACCACTGGTTATACTCGTAAATGAATTATCGGCATCAGCTTCAGAGATTTTAGCTGCGGCTATGCAGGATTACAATAGAGCTGTTGTGATTGGTAGTAAGCAAACGTATGGTAAAGGAACTGTGCAGAATGTTGTAGATCTTAATCGTTGGATGAGAAACAGCTCTTTTGGAGATATGGGAGCACTTAAAATTACGACTCAGAAATTTTACAGAATCAATGGAGGATCCACCCAACTTAAGGGTGTAGAAAGTGATGTTGCTGTTCCCGACCGATATTCTTATATCGATATTGGCGAAAGAGATTATGAAAATCCAATGCCATGGGACAAAATTGCTCCTGCAGATTATAAAACTTGGAGAGGGTATTCTAATCTAGAAAAGGTAATTGCTTCGAGTAGAGATCGCTTGTCCGACAACGCTCAAATCAAATTGATAGATGAAAATGCCAAATGGATCAATGCTCAAAGAAATCAAAACTCATATAGTTTAAACTATGCCAACTATGATAGAGAAATGGCTGAGGTAAAAAATATGTCTGAAAAGTTTGATAAAATAAATAATTACAAAACAGATCTCACCTATAGCTCTTTGCCTTATGAAGAGTCTCTTATGGCTCAAGATTCCTCTTTAACCCAAAAGAGAAAGAGATGGCATGAAAGCTTATCGAAAGATGTTTATGTACAAGAAGCTATAAATGTACTTCAAGATTTAAACGTCGATGAAAGCTCTATCAAACTTGCAGCAAGAAAAGATTAATTAGGTGTAATTCTAGAAGTTTGACCAGAAATACGTCTTTAACTTACTTAGCCCTCCAAAAATTTAAAAAAAATATTTGGGGGGTCTTGAGTTTTTGGTATGTCGTTGCTTGTTTATTTATAGGTGTTTTTGCCTACCTATTATCTCCAGACGATTCAGAAAATGCCAATAACATGGCGTTGAGTATTCATTCGAAATCCCCTGGGTTTACAACCAAAGTTATTGTGTTGCCCAGTCCTAATCAAGATCAGCAATCTTGGTTCTCCAAATCATTTTTTGGAGATAAAACAGCGAATACTATTATCCCTATTCAATCCTACAAAGAACAAGGCGATAAACTCTACTATCTCGAATACGGTATGGAAGAGGCTGCTTTAGAGAATGAAATTGATGTATCTCAGATAGATTTCGAAGGAGATGTATCTGAACTTGTGACTACCAAAACCTATTGGTTGGGAACCGATAAATATGGTAGAGATCTGCTAAGCCGGATGCTTATTGGGATAAGAATCTCTTTTTCAGTAGGATTTATTTCAGTGTTAATATCGCTTGTGCTCGGTATTTTTTTAGGGTCAATATCAGGATATTATGGAGGGAAAATCGATGCTGTAGTGATGTGGCTTATCAACGTCACTTGGTCCATACCTACTTTGCTTTTAGTCATTGCCATAACGCTAGCCTTGGGAAAAGGATTTTGGCAGGTATTTATAGCGGTAGGCTTAACGATGTGGGTGGAAGTTGCTAGAGTGGTTAGAGGTCAAGTGATGAGTGTAAAATCTTCACAATACGTTACAGCCGCAAGAGCATTGGGGTTCAAAAATCAAAGAATTATTACAAAACATATCCTCCCTAACATCATGGCTCCTGTAATTGTTATATCTGCGGCCAACTTCGCCGCCGCTATATTGATAGAAAGTGGACTTAGCTTTTTAGGCATAGGCGCTCAGCCTCCTACGCCAAGTTGGGGCGCTATGATCAAAGATCATTATAGCTATATTATATTGGGAAAAGCCTATCTCGCTATTATTCCTGGTTTAGGAATAATGAGTTTAGTGATGGCCTTTATGCTTGTAGGAAATGCGCTTAGAGATGCCCTAGATGTGAAAAATTAATCATTTAATTTTAGAACAGCCATAAACGCTTCTTGTGGAATTTCTACATTTCCGACTTGTCGCATACGTTTTTTTCCTTTTTTCTGCTTCTCTAAAAGTTTTCGCTTACGAGAAATATCACCACCGTAACATTTAGCCGTCACGTCTTTTCTTAAAGCTTTAACCGTTTCTCTAGCAATAATTTTTGCACCGATAGCCGCTTGAATAGGGATATCGAACTGCTGTCTAGGGATAAGTTCTCTTAGTTTCTCACAGATTCTTTTCCCAATATCGTAAGCATTGTCAGCGTGAAGTAAAGCAGAAAGGGCGTCTACACTATTACCGTTTAATAGTACGTCTACTTTTACCAATTTGGATTTTCGCATTCCAATTGGCGAATAATCGAAGGATGCATAGCCTTTGGAAACCGTTTTTAATCGATCATAAAAATCGAAAACAATTTCAGCTAGGGGCATATCAAAACTCAGTTCTACACGATCTTGAGTGAGGTAAGACTGGTTGGTGATTTGTCCTCGTTTTTCTATACAAAGGGACATCACAGGGCCTATGTAACCTGATTTTGTGATAATACTCGCTTTTATAAAAGGCTCTTCAACACGGTCTAAGTAAGAGGGTTCTGGTAAATCGGTTGGATTGCTAACGACAATAGCTTTGTCCTTATCTTTTAAGGTGAAAGCGTTGTAAGATACGTTAGGGACAGTTGTAATAACAACCATGTCAAACTCACGTTCTAGACGTTCTTGAATAATTTCCAAGTGAAGCATTCCTAAAAAACCACATCTAAAGCCAAAACCTAAAGCTGCTGAACTCTCTGGTGCAAAAACCAGCGAAGCATCGTTTAGCTGAAGTTTTTCCATTGCAGATCTCAACTCTTCGTATTCATCAGTCTCGACAGGATAGATCCCTGCAAAAACCATGGGTTTCACCTCTTCAAAACCAGCAACTGTATTTTTGGTAGGATTTTCAGCGTCGGTAATGGTATCTCCAACTTTTACTTCTTTTGCATTTTTAATCCCCGTAATCAGGTAGCCCACATCTCCAGCTTTGATCTCTTTTTTGGGAAATTGAACCAGTTTTAAAGTCCCCACTTCATCTGCAAAATAATTTTTACCAGTCGCGACAAATTTAATATGTTGACCCTTTTTAATGCTTCCATCAAAAACTCTAAAGTAAGTTTCAATCCCACGGAAAGGATTATAAACAGAATCGAAAACCAAAGCTCTTAACGGAGCTTCAGGATCCCCTTTTGGAGAAGGAATACGCTCTACAATAGCATTTAATATTTCTTCTATACCAGTGCCGTTTTTTGCACTTGCTCTAATGACATCTTCTCGATTACAACCGATTAAATCTACAATGTCATCGGTGACCTCATCTGGGCTAGCACTAAGCAAATCTACTTTATTGAGGACTGGAATAATCTCTAAATCATTTTCTAAAGCTAGATATAAATTTGAAATCGTTTGCGCTTGAATGCTTTGTGCGGCATCTACGATGAGTAAAGCTCCTTCGCAAGCTGCTATAGATCGAGATACTTCGTAAGAAAAATCCACATGTCCTGGCGTATCGATAAGATTGAAGACAAATTCTTCACCTTTATAATTATAGACCATTTGGATGGCGTGGCTTTTTATGGTAATTCCACGTTCACGCTCCAAATCCATACTGTCTAGAAGTTGCTCCTTTCGTTCACGTTCTGTCACAGATTTCGTAAAATCTAATAAACGATCGGCTAAGGTGCTTTTTCCGTGGTCTATATGAGCTATTATGCAAAAATTTCGAATATTCTTCATAGTCCGTTTGTCCTGTACAAATGCTTAAAAAGCATTTGAATTTATCTCCGCAAATATAAAGGAATTGTTTGGCTTGAGAGGCTTATATTTCTCTCTGTTAAAAGCTTTATGGGAATTGTTTATAATTCTGTATTTTTGCAATAAAAAATTTTGGCTAAGATAGATAACATAGACCTCGGAGAATTTCCATTACTTCTCGCACCCATGGAGGACGTAAGCGATCCTCCCTTTAGAGCGCTTTGTAAGGAATACGGTGCGGACATGGTGTATACTGAATTTGTTTCTTCTGAAGGATTGATTCGTGATGCTGCCAAAAGCCTTCAAAAGCTTGACATTTACGAAAAAGAACGCCCAGTTGGTATTCAGATTTTTGGCGCAAATCTCGATTCGATGTTGAGGTCTGTGGAAATTGTTGAAAAGACGAAGCCAGATGTTATAGATATCAATTTTGGGTGTCCAGTTAAAAAAGTGGTTTCAAAAGGAGCAGGAGCAGGTATTTTGAAAGATGTAGATCTTATGGTGAAGCTCACCGAAGAAATGGTGAAACATACTCATCTCCCTATAACTGTTAAGACCCGATTAGGCTGGGATCATGATTCTATTAAAATCTATGAAGTTGCAGAGCGGCTTCAAGATGTAGGTTGTAAAGCCATTTCAATTCATGGGCGTACAAGAGCTCAAATGTATAAGGGAGAAGCAGATTGGAAACCTATTGCAGAAGTCAAGAACAACCCGCGGATGCATATTCCTGTCTTTGGAAACGGGGACGTGGATAGTCCAGAAAAAGCAGTACTTATGCGAGATGAATATGGACTCGATGGGGCAATGATTGGTCGGGCAAGCATAGGATCGCCTTGGTTTTTCAAAGCGGTAAAACACTATTTTGAAACTGGAACGCATTGTGAACCGCCTTCTTTGGTAGAACGCGTTGATATTGCCAGACGTCATCTCCAAATGGCCATCGATTGGAAAGGGGAGAAGCTAGGTGTTTTTGAAACTCGACGACATTACACCAATTACTTTAAGGGGATTCCTCATTTTAAAGATTACAGGATGAAAATGGTAACTTCCGATCACTCGGAAGATGTATTTGCTACTTTTGATGAGGTTGAAGATAAGTTTTCAGACTACCAGTTTGTTTAATCCATCTCAAACTCTTTTTTTCTTTTGAAACACATAGTTTTCATTTAAACTTAAGAAGGATGAAATTATATTTTTTAACCACTTTGGTGATGATGCTTGGCCTCAGTTCATACGCTCAAAGTCTTGATGAAAAGATTCGTCAAACTTTAAAAAATTACTTAACTGAATTCCCATCTCAAACTCAATTTTCTGTAGCATTAATTGACCACGAGGACACTTACTATTACGGGCAAGTAAAATTCTCTGACACAATAAATAAATTAGATAACAGTGCATCGGTTTTTCAGATTGGATCGGTGACCAAAGTTTTCACCTCTACACTTTTGGCAAGTCTTGTTGTTGATAAGACATTGAAATTAACAGATTCGCTTCAGCAGTTTTTTAGCTTTCCACTTGCCAATACTTCAATTACGTTAGAAAGACTTTCCAACCACACCTCTGGCTTACCAAGGCTTCCTTCTAACTTGAACTTAGCTTTAGCAGACCCTAAAAATCCTTACCTTAATTATACCGAAGCAGATCTGGAGTTTTACTTAACCACAGAAATGGAACTACAAAATACCACAGAGCCTAGCTATCAATATTCAAATTTGGGGGCTGGCATTCTGGCGAATGTTTTAGAAAATGCTACAGATAAAACCTTTGACGACTTACTTTCAGAAAAAATATTTCAGCCCCTAGGGATGAAAAATTCTACACTAGACAGCAATCTTGTTGAGTCAAATTTGGTTCAAGGCTTGGATCAAGATGGAAATCCTACACCCGTCTGGGACATGGGAGTACTTGCTGGTGCTGGTGGAGTATTATCTTCTACCGCTGACCTCTCAAAATTTGTTAAGGCCCATTTTGAGGATACGGAAACTGCGTTTTCATTAACGACCTTACCTACTTTTTTGGTCAATGCAAATTTAAGGATTGGCTTGGGATGGCATATTTTGCAAGATGAGCAAGGCCATGATTTATATTGGCATAATGGTGGGACCGGCGGTTATTCTGCTTCTGTTTTCGTTATTCCTGAAATTCAAAAGGCTGTTATTGTCTTAACTAATGTGTCTGCATTTCATCCTAATGCCTCACGTATAGACGAACTGGGATTTAAACTCTTAAGTGCGTTTTAAAAAAATAAAGCGCTGTGTTTTTAAACACAGCGCTTTTAAATAAAATTTGTCTATATGATTTCTACCTGTTTTCTGCAGCAGGAGTTGGGAACTGAACGAAAACATTGTCACCTGGTCTGTCATTTGGAAGTTGATCAAGCCTGTTAAAACGTCTCATATCTATCCACCTGTGTCCACCTTCAGCAAAAAGAGAATATCGCCGTTGCAATAAAATTTCATCAACGAGTTCAGCTGGAGAATCCCCTCCTGTATAATCATCAAGCTCTGCTGCGTTTCTTACAATATTAATAGCATTGATAGCCTCACTTGGATTTGAAATATGTAAAGCTTCAGCATAAAGAAGAATAAGTTCTTCATTTCTAATAATATCTACATTATCTACAATATTGTCATAAACGAAAACATTGTAAATACCGCTTAAATCTGATTGAGTTAAGACTTCCTCTCTTCTCACTACTTTACTAATTCTGCTATCGCCCGTTAACGTGTCTTCAATAAATGAAGGATGTGCAATTCTGGCATTGGCTACTGTTTGATTAACACTAAAAAACAATGGATTAGGAAAATCTAGTCCGGATTGTGAAAATGTAAAATAAATACTTTCACTAAGATCTCCATTTAAATTCATAAAGGAGTCTTCCAATAGGGATTCAGCATCTGTATAGTTTCCTCTATAGACCTCAACTCTAGCATGAATAGCTTTGTTGAATTGAAAAAAGTCTGCAGGAGTTGCAGCAATAGTAAAACCCTCAGGTAGAGAAAAAGGAAATTCGTCTCCACCATTTTGCAACTGCGTTGCAGCTTCTCCTAGAAGAGTAGAAATAAAAGCAATAGCTTCATCATAACCTAAAAAAGGGCCCAAATTATTCGGATCAGACACGTCAACTCGAATTCCATTTTGATATTGCTGGTTAAGTACCATCAAAAGTTCGTGGGCTTTAATAGTATTCAGGAAGCCTTCAGAAAGACTTTTTTCGGCCTCGGTAAAAATCCCTTCACTATTTCCTATACCTTCTATTATCAAATTAGCATTCTTAATCACAGTGTATCTAGCACTGTAAGGAGTTGTGGTGTAAAACGTATTGTTGTCTAAATTTCCAGTCATCACATCTGAAGACCAACGAGGGTCTGAACTTTGAAATCTGTAATATTCTCGTCCAGCCAAAGATTGGCCGTCGACTTGGGTGTCAATTCTCAATCGCATATCCGAAAGCACACCTGTAATGGCTTGTTCTAGTTCACCACGGGTAATACCGTCCTGTATGGATTCAGCAGTAGGCCCATTTAGATTTTCTCCATCTTCCAGCTCACATGACAAAGTCATAAGGCAAATTAAAGATAAGAATAAGATTTTATGTATTAATTTCATAAGTCTATATTTTTTTGATTAAAAGTCCATTTTTATTCTAAATAAATATTGTTTTGATGTTGGGTATGGTGTGACCTCTACTCCTGTTGATAATCCGTTTGAGCCAAAATTGGAGACTTCAGGATCATAACTATTGTAATCAAAGAAGTTGACTAAGTTCAATCCCGTCAATCCCATCTTGATATTGGAAACATAGCCTTTAAAAAGACTTTGAACTACCTTATCCGGAACAGTATAACTTAGAGCTATTTCTCTTAATCTCAGGTAAGAAGCATCTTCTACAAAAGGAGCTGCAATACCGTTACCTAAGGAATTTATTCTAAAATTACCATTACTCAATTGTCCACTTGGGTCTAAACTAAAATCATCATAATCATTAGAAGTTTGTCCGAGGTCGGTTAGCAAAGTCGTTAAGTTAATGTTGTCTCCGCCTTCTTTCCAATGCCATAGAAAGGAAAGGTCAAAGTTTCTATAACTGAAATTATTAGTAAATGTCATTTGAAAGTCTGGCTCTGCATCTCCCAATTTTATCACATTGCCTTCGGCATTATTTCCAACAATTTGAGTAACACTTCTACCTTCCTGAACTCTAAAAGTTCCTAAGCCGGTACCAAAACCACCTAAATCGAAAGGATCAACATCAAGTCTGGTGACTTCAGATCTGTTTCTAAAGAAAATAACATTAGTACTCCATTTGAAATCACCATCTCGTAACACATCAGCGTCTAGGGTGAGTTCTAGTCCTTTATTTCTTAAGCTACCAGCGTTTGAAAATCGCTGTGTAAATCCTGAAGAGGGTTCATTTTGAGCTTGAAGAATTAAATCATCAACTTCTTTGATATAATAAGAAGCTTGTAATCTGACCCGATTATCTAAAAGACCAGCATCAAATCCAAATTCCAATTCTTTTTGGCGTTCAGGATCAATTGTGGCATCCCCTAAAGTCGCTGGAACTCCAATACCAGGAAGTCCTCCTATTGAATTTCCTACTAAAGTAGTGAACAAAGCCCCAAACGGTGCAAAATTCCCAGCTTCACCATAAGCAATTCTTGGTTTGAAATCTGTAAGGAAATCGCTTTTCCAAAAATCAAAATTATGAAGATTCACCGCTAGTGACGCTTTTGGATAGTAAAATAGAGTGTTCGCATCTCCAAAGTTTGAAGATTTATCTGCTCTTACACCAATGGTTCCTATAAGCTTATCTTGGTAATTCACTTCTTCTTGAACGAAGAAGCCTGAGTCATCTTGATCTCTTCGGAATTGATTTACATTTATATTCCCAGCCTGGTCCAAATTTGTTTCAGAACCAATGAGGTCTGAAGCCACACTATTGACTGTGTTTATAGAAAAACTTTCTCTGGTTATACCACCTTGAGAAGTGAAGGTGATATTGTCGTCAGTAAAATAAGTGTGGACTAAAAAGGCAGAATAGTTGTTATTCCTGTTTTTAGTATTTCCTAAAGCACTTACTCCGTTAAGGCCCCCGTTTGCAGGATCCATAAATTGGAGCTCTTTCGGAAATAAAGCTCTTGTCTGCAATTGATAAAAATCAAGTCCAAATCTAAACTGTGCTTTTAGACTTGAGTTTTCGCCTTGGTAAACGTCATAATCTAAGGTACTCCCCAAAATAAATCTATTTACATTTTCGCGGTTAGTGATCAAGGCTATAGTTTGAAGTGGATTAGACCCTCCGTAGGGGTTGAAGGGATAGACTCCGTTTTCATTTGGGGAAAGTTGTGCCCAAGGTGGAAGGGATGTAAGTGTAACTCCAATCGTAGATCCAGAATTGTCGTTATTAAAAAATCCTCTATCCGAGCTGGAATCTATATAATTAGCCCCTACAAATAATTTCATTTTATCATCAAAAAAGTTGTGAACGACATTCAGTCTAGCAGACTTTTTATTGTAGCCTGTATTTTCTACGATTCCATTTTCTTCTCGGTTGGAGAACGATCCATAAAGAGTCGTGTTGTCCGATCCTCCAGAAATGCTGGCATAGGTATTACTTATAAAGCCTTCTTCTCCAAAAACTTCCTTTTCATAATCAACTAGGTTTCCATTTTGTTCAGCTTGAGCAAACAGGTCTCCTTGCCCTTCTCCAAATCCATTCTCTGCAATTTCCCGGGTATAATTCCTTTGGCCTCTGAAGTTTATAATAGAGTTAAATCCTAATTCTTGTTGAACGGAAACTTTAGTATCGCCTGCTTTTCCGCGTTTGGTTGTAATTATAATTACCCCAGCAGCAGCACGCGCACCATAAATGGCTCCCGCTGAAGCTCCTTTCAGTATTTCTACCCGCTCAATATCATTGGCCTCCAAGTCTGCAATTCTATTGGAAGGGTTATCTTGAGAAGATGAACTTCCACCAGCAGCTGCTCGAGAAACAAAATTAAGTCCTGCTCCAGAAACACTACTGTTGTCGATATAAACACCATCTACAATATAAAGAGGCTGAGAATTTCCAAAGACCGATGTAATTCCCCTAAGTTTTACAGAAATACCACCGCCAGGAGCACCAGAATTTCTTGTGACCAAAGCTCCCGCAAATTTACCAGCTAAAGCTCCATCCAAAGTAGGTTGAGAAGCCCTGCCTACCAATTCCTGAGAAGAGATAGAAGAAACCGCATTTGCAGCATTAGATCGTTTTACGGAAGTCGCTAAACCTGTAATGACCACTTCCTCCAAAGCTGCAGCAGATTCAATAAACGAAACCGTAAGTGGTGAAGAAGTGCTGACATTTATTTCTTGAGACTCATATCCTAGATAGGTGAATCTTAAAGTTGTGGGCAACTTTTCCACAGATAAAGAAAATTCACCATTCATGTTACTTGTCGTCCCGTTGGAGGTTCCTTTTTCCACCACGTTAACAAATGGTATAATGTTACCTGTGGATTTTTCAATTGTTTTTCCTGTAAGTGTTTCTTGTGCTAATACCAATCCAGGTAGAAAGGCAAAAAACACAAGAAAGCTCAGCGCTTTTTGTTTAAATTTTTTCATATCAATTATTTAGTTTGTTAAACCAATCTATGTTTTTAATATAACTTTAAGTTAATAATTATTGCTTTTGTTATAATTTTTAACATTTGAATGGGTTTTTTTTAAAAAGTAAATTTATCAGTAGTATTTTAAAAGAATAGATTAAATTGCATCATACTCAAATCTATTTTTGAAAATCAATTCCTCATCCTAAGTATTGATTTATTTCAAAATAAAGAGAAAATGATTCGAAATTACTGGAACGAGCAATGGAAGCCCGTGGTCTTCGACGAAAAGATTGCGGATACCGAAAAGTATAAGGTTTCCAACTATGGAAGGCTTATAAAATGCCAATCTTTTAGAGAGGTGTTGGTCAAGGAGTTTTTTATTAATGGGTACCAAACCATTCCCCTGAAACAAAAAGCGAACGGAAAGTCAACCAGTCGTTACGTTCATAAGTTGGTTGCACAACATTTTCTGGAACAAGGTGACGGGATCTATGTCATTCATCTCAATTATGACAAAAAAGATAATAAGGTCGAAAACTTAAAGTGGGCAACCAAAAAGGAGAAAGAAAACCACCAATTTACTAATCCAGAGTATCTCAATAGACCTAAAAAGCGGACGTACTCCAAACTTACCGAAGCTAAGGTAAGACTTATTAAACGCAAGATCCATGACCCTAACCGTCGCACTCGTATGAAAATGATTGCTAAACAGTTTGGGATTTCAGAAATGCAACTTTACCGAATTAAAAGTGGAGAAAATTGGGGGACGGTGACCGATTACTAATTTGAGTTGAAATCAAATTCAACCCAAATGGGGATATGATCTGAAATCATTCTAGCCGATTTTAAGTCCGAGAATGTGTCATAAAACAAATCGACGCCTGTTTTTAGAATCTTAAAAGCTTTAGAGTCTATAAAGAAATTGTCATATTCTGAAGCTAGACAAATTCCAGCTTTACATTTCATTTTTAGACTGGTTTTTTGATTCACCAGTGCAGAAATAAAGCCATTAGACTTTAAAGGATTAAAGACACTATGGCTTTCTGGTAAATTAAAATCTCCTAAGAATATAAAGTGCTCATCGGGATAAAGCTCGGGGTAAAGCTTTAAATATTTTAATTCTCGCTCTGGTTGTTTAGATTTTGGAACAGCGTGAATATTCACAAGCGTGAAATCTTGATTTTCAAATTTGAATCTTATAAAATAAGGTTCCCGCTCAAACTCCTCGATACAATCTAGGTCTAACCACGCTTTTCTATCAACTTTCAATCGGTTGGTTTTCCAAAGAAATGCATACCGCTCCGAGCTATAAGTTCCACCTTGAGTGGGGTTACTCACCACATAATCCCAAGGTGAGCCTTTTCTGTTGAGTTCATCGGCTAGTTTGGCCACCGCCTGCGCACCACCATTTCCAGCGACTACTTCTTGAATGGCAACAGCATCAAAATCCCGCAAGGTTTCTGCCATAAATTCAATTTCACTTTTGGATTTAGAGTTTCCTAAATGTCGAATGTTCCAAGAGCTAATCTTAACTTGAGCAAGGCTTATGGTGGATACAAATAGTAAACTTAAAAAAATAACTGAGCATTTGTTTAAAGCCATAGGGTGGAAGATTAAAAATCCGTTCAAAAATAGAGACTTTGTGTTTAGATGCAATTGATTGAGTTCTAAAAAAGTTTTAAATTATTATCTATAAATTGCGGAATTAAGCAGAACGAATACTTATTTTTAAAAAAACGTAAACCAACCTATGAGTGCTGAACTAGAAATAAATAAGCCACAACCGATAGCGATTAGTGAAGAACAGAAGTCGTTTCAACGTGAAAGTAATGTCAGGTCTACGATCGAGAACTTAGTACAAGGTGAATCCATACTTATCACTGAGTTTTATAATGACGGCATATCCCTTCTTAAGGAATTGCATAATTATCTGAAGCGTAAACTACCTAACAAATCCTTCAAAGAGCAGCATGCCTATCGCGCAGAGTACTTTAGACTTTCTAATCTCATTTTACTGGAAATTACTGATCAAAAAATAGTGGCAAAGCGATCTCCTAGTATTGGATGGTTGGAAAAACTGTATTCAGAAAACAATCATTTCTTTTTGACCTTTCCACAAGTACAAGGCTTGAATAGTGCTTGGCAATGGTACAAAAATGGAGTTTCCATACCTGTACTGCGAAATAAAATACATCCGTATTACGGAACCTACTTTCCAACACGATTCGAGCATTTAGTTCTTTTTGATAATTGGTTGAAACGCTACAAAGGGCCAAAAAAAACAGCGATAGATGTTGGAGTAGGGAGCGGAGTTCTCTCTTTGCAAATGGTTCAACACGGTTTTCAAAAAGTCTATGCTACAGATACAAATCCTAATGCTATTATCGGATTAAAGGAATTTATGGGAACCACAAAGCTATCTCGGAAGATCGAATTGGATTTTGGAGATCTTTTTGGGAAATGGGAAAAGCAAACTGAGTTGATTGTATTTAATCCACCTTGGTTGCCAAGAACTCATGACTTGGGAAGTATGGAAAATGCTATTTATTATAACGAAACCTTATTTCCAGATTTTTTTACTGCCGCCAAAAAAAGACTCTTGCCTGAAGGGAAGCTCGTACTTATTTTCTCAAATTTAGCGCAAATAACAAAAGTAACCACTGGTCATCCTATAGAGACAGAATTAGCTGAAGGAAACAGATTTCAATTGGAAAAGTGTTACAAAAAATCTGTAGGAGCGGCCTCTCAAAAAACTAAAAGAGATGCGCATTGGCGTACCTCAGAAGAAGTAGAGCTCTGGGTACTTACACATAGTTGAACCTAGTATAGGTTATCAAGTGTGTAACAGTCACCGTTGCTTATGAAAAAATGAGTCTCCTTTTTATTTTTTTGTAAGTCTTGATATGATGCCTTATTTACTACTCATAACGTCTATTTTTTTAATCGAAGGCTCTTCAGCTAGCAATTCAGGAGCGTTTTCCATTAATTCCTTAGCTATCTTTCCGTTGAGGTGGGCCTCTCTTCCCGATTCGTCTTCAAACGTATCAAATATTCCAAAGGTAGACTCATCAATTTGAAAGGAATACCAGGTTATAGTTTCCTTCTCTTCTCTTGCAAGATTTACCGCATTGGATAAGAATGCTTTCACATCATCTCCTTTTTCCTTTTTAGCTTTCACTGTTATCAATAAGCCTAACTTTTTCATTTATTTTAATTTATATTATTACTTATTTCATAAATTTAAAGTAAATAATTCGCTTTTTCAGTTAATGTCTAAAGGTTTAATCTTTTTTTAAACTTAAGTGATCTAGAAAAGTTTTTAATTCTGAAAGTGAATTCTCGTCAATCCAATCTGTATCGATTTTCAATTTGGTAGTTTCCGCCTCCACTATATAATCAGCGCCAATTTTTTTAATTCGTTTGATTTCACTTAGATGTATGGTCTTTGGAAATACATTGTTTTTTGAGATTATTGCGTCGGTTATTGTAAGATATTTTTTGTGTTTTTCAAAAAGATAAGTGGCAATGTATAAAATACCAAGCGATAGATATCCGTAATTAAAAATATTGGCTGCTTCAGTAAAAACGGCTGCTGCGCTTCCAAGAACTAACCATAAAATTCCAAAATATAAATTCTGGTTAAGTCTTTTTTTTGAATACTTAATTTCCATTGAATTGGCTGTTAGGGGTGTTTGATGAGTGAAGTCACAATACTAGCTATAATTTTTTTTTTGCGGGTATTTGGTGCATGGCATGTTCTGCAATAGCGGTTATGGATAAGGATGGATTTACTCCTGGATTTGCAGAAATCATAGACCCATCAATCACATGAAGGTTCTGATAATTAAAAACTTTATTGTCCTTATCGATTACTCCAGAGGAAGGATTCTTTCCCATCACGGCTCCCCCTAAAATATGGGCTGTAGAAGGAATACCCGCCAATGTTTCTAAAGAAAAAGAGGTACTCACTCCGTTTATCGCTTTGCGGTAAGCTTTAACCAGCTTTATAGATTCCGGAATAAAAGGCGTAGGAGCCTTTCCTGAACTAACAGTTGAAGTCATCTGCCCCAGAGCGTTCCGTTTAAATTTTAAGGTACTGTCCAGAGTTTGCATAAAAAGTAAAACCACTGTGTTCTTGGCCCAACCGTTCACAAAATAAATCTTGAAATAATCAACGGGATGTTTTAAGAACTTTATCAGAATTTTAAAAAGTCGCGATACTACATTCGATCCCGTTACGTAGGGTAAGTGCGCTAGCTTCCAGGCATCGGAGCCTTCACCATATCTGCAAATTTCGAGATGACTGTTTTCATCGGTATCCAAGA
The DNA here is from genome assembly GCF_000355905.1 of Psychroflexus gondwanensis ACAM 44. Classification (GTDB taxonomy): domain Bacteria; phylum Bacteroidota; class Bacteroidia; order Flavobacteriales; family Flavobacteriaceae; genus Psychroflexus; species Psychroflexus gondwanensis. The sequence goes on along the minus strand of NZ_APLF01000016.1, from coordinate 25,546 downwards.
TACTTCCTATGGCTACCCCTTTCGAATAGTTTTTGTCTTTGTCCAGTCCGGTAACACTTACTAGGGTTTCATTGTTACTGCGGATATCTTCACCCAGTTTATCTGATAAATTAGGCAGGGATTTCTTTTTAAGTTTTAGCAGTAATTTTACCGTACCCAAAACGCCTCCTGAGAATATCACCCCTTTAGTTTTTAGTGTTTTGCGTTTGCTGAAGAATTTTGTACTGCTTTTTAAAGAGACATTATAACCTTGAGAACCGTCTTTAGTGACGATAGGTTGAACATCATAAACTTCATTTTCGGCCAGTATTTCTGCGCCGTTTTTTTGGGCGAAGTAGAGGTAGTTTTTATCGAGTGTGTTTTTTGCATTATGTCTACAACCCGTCATACAGGCTCCGCAAAAATTACAACCCGAACGTTCTGGGCCTTGGCCATCGAAATAAGGATCTTTTTGGGTTTGACCTGGTTTTCCGAAAAATACGGCAACACGAGTTGGGGCAAATTTCTTTTGGATGTTTAAGTTTTCGGCTACCTTTTGGAGACCCAAATCTCCATCAAACAATTCTGGATTTTTTGTAGCTCCCAACATTCTTAAGGCTTCATCGTAATACGGCTTCAATTCAATTTCCCAATCGTTTAAGTCCTTCCAGCTTCCGGAATTGAAAAAAGCAGATTTAGGGGTTGGTAAGGTGTTGGCGTAAACCAAGGAGCCTCCTCCAACACCAGTCCCAGAAATTACGGCGATGTGTTTGAATACGGAAAGTTTCATAATACCAAAAAACCTTAAAAAGGGTATCCATAGCCACTTTCTAAAGTTCCAGTTGGTTTTTGGGAAATCTTTGGCTTCGTACCATTTGCCTTTCTCAATGACTAAAACCTTATATCCCTTTTCAGATAATCGCAAAGCACTAACCGAACCTCCAAAACCACTCCCTATGATGATATAATCGTATTCCATATTTTTTCCGTGAAGGATTTACTTAAACTCGATCTGTTTTTAAAGTTTTTCGCCAGGCTTTCTGGTGAGTACAAAGTAAATAACATATAGCCAGCTGAAAATACCGTGTAAAAAAGCTAATAAAACTGATTTATTCCTTTCCCAAGAGGCTACAACAGCTAAAACTGTACCTAAACTTATTCCGCTACTTATTGCTGTGTTCCTTATTCCATTGCTAGATTCATGGCTATAACATTCTAAAGGAACAACAAATAGTAAGATTAGCATTAACTTAATTTTATTCATTTTGATTTTGAGTCGATTTTAGGGGTTTAAGATTCACTGTTTTAATACTACATATTTACTTAAGTCAGAGTTGAGTATGTCGTTCAACTCTTTTTCATTCCCTTCACTGGTTTCCGTAAATAACAAGCCAAAGGCAGGGTATTTATTAAAGTCGAATGTTCTAGTGACTACTATGTGTTCCAAATCTCGCTTGAGCTTATCAAAGTCGAAATGAGAGATTTCTGAAGCTTGAAATCCCGACGTGTTGTTCAATAAAACAATGCTATAAATTTCACCCTTATCCTTTTTAAAAACCGCGTCCCAATCTGGTTTTTTGTTTTCAATAAAGTAGTGGTAGGAATTAAATTTAAACGCATACCACGAAAGATCTCCAGTTGTACACCAGCCTCCAAAGCGTAGGGGGTTTATTTCTATGGGTTTTATGACGCCTTGCTCATTAATTCTGACCTCTAGATGTAGAGGGAAGTTTTTTAAATCTGCCTTTTTACCTATGGGTTTTAAAAAGGCTTCAAGAGGGTCTTTGTATTTGCGAATAATGCCTTGAGAGGTGGAGTAGACTCGGTCGCTAACATCGGTGCTGGAAGAAAATTTATGGTGGAGAATATTTAAAATAACGACTTCTCCTTCAGCATTAAAGTAGGCATCTACGGCAAATTCTTCTCCTTCCAGATAGTCTTCAATAATAAAGGTAGACGCATCCATCACCTCTTTAGGGTAAATGCTTTTAAGATTCTCGTAGGTTAATTCTTTTTGAGCAGCAAACCAATCTGACTTGCTATGCACAATATGAACTCCAATACTAAAGAACCCCAAGGAAGGCTTAATAACAAAGGGCAGTTGTAAGTCATTGATATCTAGGGTTTGGATTTCATCTATTTTAATTTTCCTAAACAAGACATCTGGAAACAACTCTTGAGTGAGCTCTCTGAATTTAAGCTTGTCTTTAAACAGTTGGATCTGTTCAGGGAGTCGAGTAGCTTTTAGATGTTTGAAAACCCAGGCTAACGAATTCTCAGAATTGGTATAGACCAGAGGATTTAAAGTGTTTATAATTTGCTTCGCCGCTTCCTTTTCAGAAATCCAATTTAGAGAATCATCAGTAATTAAGGACTTCGCTTCTGGAGTAGAAACAATTTCAAAATCATACTCTTTAATCGTTTTGAGTAGAAAATCTGAAACGTAGGGGTGGTCTATCAATATCATTCTTTATCGAGTCTAGTATGTTTTTATGAGAGTCTTTTCAAAACCTAAATTTAGTAAATAGAATCAGAATCGGGAGTCTTCGAGGTTTTTAAAAGACTAGAATTAGAAATTAATTTTAAATAAAGTGTTTGCTTAGTATAGCTCATCTCCTATTTATTCAAGGGTTCAAGTTGCTTCACCCTAAGTAAAAAACAAAATTTTATTTTAATAACACAACCGTACCAATCCTTTTTGCGTAAGTAGTATTGAGACCTTAATTAATAATAAACAAAATCTCAAAAATCATGAAAAAAACAAAAATTTTAATGGCAGCAGCACTATTAGGTATTGCAACATTCGTTGCCATTGCAGCAGATCACATTGATGCACCCGCTGTAGCTGGTGGTACAAGTGATATCACAGATTTCTATGCCTTTAGAGGGGAAAACACATCAAACATAGTGTTTGTTGCCAGTGTACAAGGCTTATTATCGCCAGGAAACACTGCAGGAGCTTCATTTGACGAAAATGTAATGCTTGAAATCAACATTGATACTGACGGTGACAATGTAGAAGATCTGGTTATCCAGGCCATTCCTAGAGACGGCCAGATGTATTTCTTTGGACCTACTGCTCCAAGCCAAACAGGATTGAACACCAATTTTTCATCAACATCCACGACTAATGCTGGTGTAGTTGATATTACCAAATACGGAGAATCTGCAATTGTAAAAGAAACTGGTGGAATGAAATTCTTTGCAGGCCCAAGAGATGATCCTTTCTTTTTCGATTTTAACCAATACACGGCTATTATCAATGGAGAAGCTGGTGGATTTAACAGCCCAGGAGATGACACCTTCTCAGGTTCCAACGTTTTATCTGTGGTTGTTGAAGTGCCAAAGTCCATGATTGGTGGATCTGGAACTATCAACACTTGGGTAGAATCTAAAAGAAAACAATAATTAACCTTTTTGAAGCCTAAGCGTTTCAAGGGTAATCCATTAATAATAAAAACAATTCACATGAAATTCAATAAAATAAAATTATTTGCTGTTGCGATCTTAGCTTCTATGACTGCTATCAATTGCAGTAGCGACGACGATCAAATAAATATGCCAACAGGACCAGACTTTTCTGGAACTTATATTCAGGAAGACCAAATGGCAAGACCAGCAATTAATACCGTATTTGTAAATGACGGTATGAAAGACACATTTAATTCTACAGTGCCTTCACAAATGGGAGAGATGTTTCAAGGACCATTTCAAACTAAACTAGAAGCTTTGAGCCCAGCTTACGATCCAGCAAACCCAAGCGACGCCAATGCATTAGGATTTACAGCGGCCCAGTTTACTGGGGTTTTAGCTACGGATGTGCTTACAGTTTCTTTGGATGATCCAACAACCTTTTTCGACGGGACAAATGTGTTAACAGGTAGAGCTTTAGCCGATGATGTTATCGATGTAGAATTGATACTCATATTTGGTGGTGAAGACGGATTATCCAATCCAGAAAACCCAGGATTGGTTAGTGATAATGTAAGTTCTAACGACAAAGAATTTTTAAACTCTTTCCCTTACTTAGCGACACCTTGGTAAGATGATAAGTATAGTCTGGAATGAGGTCGCGAGGTCTCATTTCAGATTATTATTTAATGCCCAAAAAGCAAAAGGATAAGTCACTTCAAAAAAACAAACCATCATGCTTATTAAAAAAATACTCTCGGTTATTAGTGTTCTTTTATCACTAGTAAGTTGTACTTCCAATCAAGTTACAAATGAAACAGATTACAGTCCATATCTTTCAACCAAGATAGACTCTTCAAAACTCTTAGAAGATGTGAATTTCTGGACCGATAGAATAGAGAAAAGTTCTAGCGCCTATACTTATTTGGTAAAACGTGCCAATGCACATACTAAAGTGTTTAGCACTACTGGAAATATCGACTACTTAATTAAAGCCGAACAGGATCTTATTGAAGCCAATAAAATTGTAAAGGATAGCGATGCAGGACTTTTGAAAAATCTTGCTTCCAATTACATTTCACAACACAGATTTAAAGAAGCTTTAGAATTACTTCTAAAAGCTAAAACCAATGGTGAGAACCTAAAGGGGACTAAGAAAATGCTATTCGATGTGCATTTAGAATTAGGGAACTACATCTATGCAGAATCCTACCTAAAAGACTTTAAAAATACTTCAGATTTCGATTATCTCATTCGATCTGCAAAATGGGAAGACCATATTGGAAACCTAGAGGGTGCTATTCTACAGATGGAAAAAGCAACTGCTATTGCAGAATCTTCAAACTTAAAAGGCATAAAGCAATGGGCTTATACCAACCTAGCAGACTTCTATGGTCATGCAGGTGAAATTGATAAATCCTACACCTATTTTCTTAAAGCACTGGCCCTAGACCCAGACGATGCTTACGCTAAGAAAGGAATTGCTTGGATTATATATTCTCACGAAAAGAATCCAAAAGAAGCCTTGAGTATACTCAACCATATAACGTCCTATTATAACTCACCAGATTATGACCTTTTGAAAGCTGAAATCGCTGAGTATACAAACGATGGAGATTTAAAATCAAAAGCCCTCGCGTCTTATACCAATGCAGTGAAAAATGCGCAGTATGGCGAAATGTATAATAAATATAACGTCGCCTTATATTCTGAAGATTTAAGTCAACCAGAATTAGCACTAGAAATCGCCAAGCGCGAAATAGAAAATAGACCAACACCTCAGTCTTACGATCTATTAGCTTGGAGTTACTTTAAAACCGGTGATGTACAAAAAGCAAATGACATTATAGAAGCTCATGTGGAAGGACAGACGTCTGAGCCAGATGTATTATATCATATTGCAGAAATTTATAAAGCTGCAGGTAAAACCGATAAGGTTGCACCTATAAAACAAGAACTAATAGGTAGTTTATATGAGTTGGGACCAAACATGGCTACTAAAATAAATCAACTATAGTCATGAGCAAGCGGATTTTAGGAGCTTTCATCTTGGGCTGTCTTTCATTTATGACTTACGCCCAAGAAGTAAAAGGGATTGTTGTGAATGAGCTTAACCAGCCGTTAGAAGATGTTTATGTGTATAATATCAATTCAGAAAGTCATACCCATACTTCAGAGAATGGAGTGTTTGTAAGTACGAATACTAAAATAGCAGATTCTATTAGAGTTCGTCTTTTGGGTTACAAAACCAGAACGATTCAAGTTGAAAACACCACAGATTTAAAAATCATATTAGAAGAAAAAACCTTTCAATTGGATGAGATGGTGATAACGGAAGAATTAAACACTGTCAGTACCATTTCGAGATTAGACTTGAAGGTGACTCCCGTAAATTCATCTCAAGAAGTCTTACGAAAAGTGCCAGGTCTTTTTATTGGCCAGCATGCTGGTGGCGGAAAAGCAGAACAGATTTTTCTTCGTGGTTTTGATGTCGACCATGGGACAGATGTTTCTATTTCAGTAGATGGTATGCCAGTAAATATGGTATCTCATGCCCATGGACAAGGGTATAGCGATTTACACTTTGTTATCCCAGAAACCATCAATAAAATTGATTTTGGTAAAGGAGGATACTACGCTCAGGAAGGTGATTTTAACACGGCAGGTTATGTCAATTTTGAAACCAAAGATTATTTAAAAGAAAGTAGCATATCAGCGTCGGCAGGTCAGTTCAATACCCTTAGAACGGTTGGTTTATTCGACCTTTTAGAAAACACTAAAAACCAGAATGCTTATGTAGCTTTAGAATATATAGCGACAGATGGCCCTTTTGAATCTCCACAGAATTTCAATCGCTTAAATTTATTTGGAAAGTACGTCATGTACTCTCCAGAAAACGATAAGCTTACCTTAACAGCATCACATTTTACAAGTCGCTGGGACGCGTCGGGGCAAATCCCACAGCGTGAAGTCGATAACGGCAACATGACACGTTTTGGCGCGATAGACGATACTGAAGGAGGCGAAACCGAGCGTACTAACTTCAATGTAACGTTCGATAACTACATTTCAGACGATACCAAACTGAGTGCCAATGCTTTTTACTCTCATTATGCTTTTGAATTGTACTCAAATTTTACATTCTTTCTGGAAGATCCTGTGAATGGAGATCAGATTAAACAGAAAGAAGATAGGAATATTTTTGGTGTCAATGCAGCGATTACTCATACCACAGATTTAGGAGGAATCGAATTGAATCTAAGCTCTGGTTTTGGGGTAAGACATGATGTAGTTGATGATGTAGAATTATCTAGAACCTTGAATAGACGAACAACACTCGAGAACATTCAATTGGGAGATATTAATCAGACCAATATCGATGCTTTTGTAAAAGCTGAATTCGAACTCGGTAAGGTTAAGATTGCACCAGCTTTGCGTGTAGATTATTTTAAGTTTTTATACAATGATGCTTTACAAACCAACTACGAAACACTCTCTGAGACAAAAGCTATTTTAAGTCCAAAACTAAATTTCTTTTATAACGCCAAAGACAATTTACAGCTATATTTAAAATCTGGACTCGGCTTCCATTCCAATGATACTAGAGTAGTGGTTGCCAACGGCGGAGAAGATATTTTACCGCGATCTTATGGTGCCGACTTTGGAAGCGTTTGGAAACCATTTCCAAAACTCGTCGTCAATTCAGCACTTTGGTATTTATTTTTAGAGCAAGAGTTTGTCTATGTAGGCGATGCTGGCATTGTAGAGCCTAGCGGGAAAACAAGACGTTATGGATTGGATTTGGGGTTGAGGTATCAACTTACAGATTGGTTGTTTTTAGACTCTGATGCCACATTTACGAATGCTAGAAGCACAGAAGAGCCAAGTGGTAAAAACTATATTCCATTAGCTCCAGATTTTACGTTCACAGGTGGATTATCAGTTAATAATTTGGATGGTTTTTCTGGCGGAATAAGACTCAGGTATTTGGATGATAGACCGGCCAATGAAGATAATTCCATAGTTGCAGAAGGTTACTTTGTCACCGATTTTAATGTGAATTATGACTTTAAGGCTATAAGCTTAGGATTGGCTATAGAAAATGTACTTGATGTAGACTGGAATGAAACACAGTTTGCAACAGAATCGAGGTTGCGGAATGAGACACGACCTGTAGAAGAAATACACTTTACACCAGGAACACCCTTTTTTATAAAAGCAACGGTGACTTACACGTTTTGAAGTCCTTTATATCTTTTCTGGAGTATCGACGGTAAAATCTGACTTTACCTCGCCAGTATGTTTTGTGGTTTTAGGCTCAAATAGAAGAATCCATACTTCCTCTTTGGCAAAAGGCCTATGTTCTTCTCCCTTTGGAACTACTATAAGCTCGCCCTCGTTTACTTCTACTTTTCTATTTCGAAATTCCATCACCAATTTTCCCTTAAGGACATAGAAGAGCTCATCCTCATTTTTATGGTCGTGCCACACAAACTCCCCTTTGATTTTGGCAAGCTTCACTTGCTGTCCATTCAATTCTGCAATGACTTTTGGGGTCCAGAGTTCATCGATTAATTCAAGTTTGTTCTTTATGTTGATGGCTTCTATCATTTGTTTTTAAATTTAAATCTCTAAAAAAACCTTTGAATTGGTAATACAAATCTAATTTTTTAAAAATAATCTCACTCCTATACGTAGAGTATCGATATACAATCGGACCAGTTAACCTAGAGGGATAGGGGTCTTCATTTTAGGTCTTTTCACCAATGTCTCTTTAACTAAAAACCCCAGCATTTACCTAAAATGCTGGGGTTTTCTCTACTTCACTTGATTTATAGCTTGACCTCTTCAAGACTTTCCTCTTCTTTCTTTTCGTAGTTAAAAATATAATCAATATCCAATTCTTTAACCGTACCTAGTTTACCAAGGGCTTCAAAATCTAAATCCTTTTTGTTGCCCATCACTGCTACATTATAGTCTTGTCCTTTAATGTTTTCGTTAAAGAACGTTTTCAGGTCATCAAATGTCATATTTTCAATGGTCTGGTACATCTCCTCTCGGTAATCATTGGTTATCCCTCTTTTCTTCAAACCTTCATAGGTCCAGAAAATATCTGACTTTGTAATGCGTTCAGCGGCAATCTGCTTTAAGGTAGCTTCTTTAGCTTGATTAAATTGTTCTTGCGCTTCTGGCATATCGTTCATCAATTCCATCATAGCATTTACGGCTTGTTCTAGCTTGTTGGCTTGTGTTCCAACATAGGCCATGGTGTAATCTGGTTCTCCTTCTTCCGAAGCCATACTATAACTGGCAAAGGCAGAGTAAGCCAAGGATTTGGATTCTCTAATCTCTTGAAAAACAATGGAGGATAAACCGCTTCCAAAGTAGGTGTTAAATAGTCTTGCAGCGGCCATTTTTTTATCATCAAATTCATCGCCTTTAGATAGCAATAAGATTTCGCTTTGCACCATATCATAGTCCACAAAATATACATTACCCCCAGTATCTACATTTTGGTATTCCATTTTTTCAGGATAATCCATCAGAGTTTCAGGAACCGCATGGTGTTTGTCTAAGGAAGCAACAGCAGCGTCAACATCGTTTCCATAATAAAATATGCGCTGTTTGTACGCCCGCATTTCTTTTATTTTAGCTACCAGCTCAGCAGGTTTAAACGCTTTTAATTCTTTTTCAGAATAGATATTTCTCAATCTAGAATCTTCACCATACTGTGCATAGTTCATCATTCCATTATAAAATATATTTCCTTTTTGAGTTTTACCATCTTGTCTTTGTTTCAGAATGCTTTCTACATATTTATCATAGCTTTCCTGATCGGGCTGTGCATTGTCCCAAAGGTTTTCTAATAGGGCTAAACCTGCATCAAGATTTTCTTTTAAGCCAGAAATACTCATGTATGTTTTATCATTCGATGAAAAGATATTATAGCTTATCCCAATTTTATAAAATTCTTGTTTTAGCTCTTCTGGTGTGTATTTATCTGTCCCTAGATAGTCTAAATATCCCGCAGCAAGCGACACCATTCTGTCGTGATCTTGTCCCATATCGAAAATGATATTCAAATTAAAAATATCATTGTTTGGGTTTTTAATGTAGGAAACTTCAATATTGTTATCGGTTTCCGTAGCCTTAATAGCCGTTTTATAGTCTATATATTGTGGCTCTAAACTTGGAGATCCAACCTTATTGAACTCCTTCAAAAAAGCAGATTCTTTATCTCGGTTTAGTTCAATTGGAGTAATGCCAGGGTTTTCAACTTTTACTATAGAAGAATCTTCTCCTTTTAACTTATGTATTTCTACATAATTGTTTCCGTAAAATTCGTTGGCAAACTTCACGATATCTTCTTTGCTGATTTCTTTCATTCTGTCTAGCATTTCCAATCTGCTATTCCAATCTTGAAAGCCAATAAATGCGTCCAAATAAGCGTAAGCTGTAGAAGAAGCATCTTCATATTGTCTGATCTGTGATAATCTTAAGTCGTTAACAACAGCATCGAGAAGCCAATCTTCGAATTCGCCTTTCTTAATTTTTTCTACTTGCTCAAGGAGTAAATCTTTGACTTCATCCAAACTTTGATTTTCTTTTGGGCTTCCATAAAGTAAATGGAATCCATAGTCATTGTCGAAATTGGTGAAGGAAGAGGCGTTTTGTACGACTTGCTTCTGATTTAAATTCAAATCGATAAGCCCAGCTTGAGAATTGGCTAACATATAATCTACAAGTGTAAGTAAAACCTCTTGCTCAGAGCCTTTACCTTCAGATCTGAAGGCTAAATAAATAGACTCCGATGTGGGGCCATAGACTTCTTTTTTCACGGGTTCGGTGATGGGATCCAATTCTGGAAATGTAGGATGAGCTATTTCTTTACGTTCGTAATCGCCAAAAGCATCATTCACTTTTTGGATGGTAGCCTCAAAGTCTAAGTCTCCTACCAAAATCACCGCCATATTATTAGGGACGTAATACTTATCAAAATAAGCATTAATAGCTTCCATAGATGGATTTTTTAAGTGTTCAGAAATTCCAATTGTAGATTGAGTTCCGTAAGGATGTGTAGGAAAGAGTCCTTCTAGAGTGGCGAAGTATTGCTTTCTGCCGTCGTTATCTTGACCTCTGTTGAATTCTTCATAAACAGCTTCCAACTCGGTGTGAAACAAACGTAAAACCAATTTGCTAAAACGCTCGCTTTCTACGGTCAACCATTTTTCCAACTCATTAGATGGTATTTTGTTGACATAAACCGTTTGCTCGTTCGATGTAAAAGCATTGGTTCCCTCAGCGCCTAAAGAGTTAACCATTTTATCATATTCATTGGCTATTGCCAATTTTGAAGCTTCAAATGAAACGGAATCTATTTGTTTGTAGATCGCTTTTTTCTTTTCAGGATCTTGTTCGGTTTTATGGGCTTCGTACAAGTCAGAAATTTCTGTAAGCAATTTAGATTCAGCTTCATAATCTGAAGTGCCTATGTCGTCCGTTCCTTTAAAGACCATGTGTTCTAGGTAATGGGCAAGTCCAGTATTATCTGCGGGGTCGTAAGTAGATCCCGCTCTTACAGCTATTAAGGTTTGAATTTTGGGATCTTCTTCATTCTTTCCTAGGTATACCTTTAAACCATTATCTAAGGTGTAAAGTCTTAAGCCTGAAGGGTCATTTTCTGCCATTTCATAACTAAAACCATTGGCGTCTTCTTGCGTTGTAATTAAATAGCCTTCTTCTGTTGAATTTTGTGTACAACTACTCAAAAGGGCAAGGCTTAGGATAAAAACATACTGTTTAACATATTTCATAAGATGGGTTGTTAGGATTAATGCTATAAATATAGTTCGTATTCCACAAATAAATACTTTCCTTTTTGAATTTTTTTAAGGTTTAACCTTGTAGTCTATTGAATACGAGAGTCTAGTCTTATGTCATTGGTCATAAAGGTACTGTTCCCAAGGGATTCTTACCCCTTAATGAGATACACAAAGGGTACAGATAAAGTGCTACTCATGCTAGAACAAAAGAGCCACATAAATGCTTATCTCGTGCTTAAAGCTTTTACATTTTCTTTTAATTCTGTACTAAATTTTATGGTGTCTGTTTCTGGAAAAACATAAAACAGTTTTAAATCATTTTCAGAACATAGTCTTTTTTCGCTTATCACGCTCAAGGTTTTTTCCGAAAGTCTCAACTCCTCCAAAAAACGTTACAGACTCTTTATGGTGTTTTCCTTGATACTCAATGCCGATATTTAAATTTGGTATAAAGATGTCTTAATGTCGATGACCTAGCCACTTTGGATTTCGGTGGTGTATTACTTCATGTTAAGATCATGTCATATAAAGCCTAGTCGAGTAAAACGCTTATCGATAGAGTATTTGTTGGTTTTACTCATTTTTATTCTGTTTTATCAAACCCATCGTTTCAAGTGTCTTGTGCCAATAATAAAAAGAGGATTTATCAGGTTGTTTTTTTAATCGGTTTAAGAAATTCCAATCTTTATTTTCAATACTTAGTGCTTTTAAATCTTGTCCTTTGTAATATTCTATTGGCGATAATTCTTTGTGTAATAGTTTTGTTGCCAAATAAGCTATGCGAGCAGATGCAGGAATAGCATCATCTATTCTAAAATTGCCAACCATCAAAAAACCTGTGCCAAAAGCTCGAATACCTTTTTGTAATTCTGTAAAATTTGTTTTTTCATCAGGTGTACCTCCTCCTCTTTTTGCGAGAATCAGGCATGTATCTATAGTGTCTAGTAGTACTTTTTCAGGAGTTAAATCTAATGTTGCAGTTTTACGATACTCAATTTCTTGTATCGCAAAGACTTCAAAACTTTGAGATACAGTTTCAATGTTTTCTATTCGTTCGAAGAGTTTGCTTAAATCGAATAACTGTTTGCAAATCTCCATAGAGAATGCCTGTTGATTCCTTCCCTTAAAATAGGGTATGCCAACAGTGTTTGGCGCAAAAGCTGTAAGCTTATCTCCTGTAATTGCATCTACAGTTGGTAGTTTGATCTTTGTTTCTCCCCCCATTTCAACCCATTTGGTTTGAATAGGCTTTTCTATTATTTCTGGATAAATAGACTCTTCAATTAATACATCCAATAAAATAGTTCCAGAATATCTCCCTTTTGTTACGGAATCAAAGGCAAAAGAATAATGTGCTTTAGGAACACTTGGTATATAACTACGGTGTTTATCCAGTTCAAATGATTTGAAATTAGAAGAATCAATAACTTTGCTCAATATTTTTTCTAGGGTTTCTCTATCGGTATTGCAAATGATGTCAATATCAATGGAGAATCTATTATACTCTTCCAGTAGCAGCACCAAACTAGTCCCTCCTTTAAATACAAAATCAAGTCCGTTAGCTTTAATGCGTTCCAATAGGTGAAGTGCATAAATCATTTTTTCAAGAATAATCTTATCGATTCTTTTATGTTCTGTTTGTTTTTTGAAAGTAGTTAACCATTCTTCTGTAAAACAATGCTCTTTTATCATTCGATTATGTCTTTTACAAGATGATACATATGGTTGTTCATAAATTGCTTGATGTCTTGTTCCTGGTCTCTTCGTTTAGCGTAACTGAATAATTTGGTATAATTGAGCGTGTAATTTTTTAAAACATTTTCGTAAATGTGGATTAATTCAGCTCCCTGATAGAAATAGAATAGTTTTTTTTCTGTGAAAAGATCTACTAGTATTTTTTCAAGTAGGGGAGTGTATATTTCAAATTTCTTTTCCTTCCTTTTTGAAATTGGTGACCTTGTGATGAGTTTTTTTATAATAACAGGATTTTGACTTTCGGACATATAAAAATCAATGATTTTTTTATCAGGATTCAAATAGAAGTTAGATCGAAAAGTATCTTTTAGCTCGTGGTAGAGCGATTCTATAAAGTCTTTTTCAATTTCAATAACAATTAGTTTTTTACTTGATTGATGTTGTGAGAATTCGTTAATCCAATCGGTGTCCCACAGGCAATATTTTACTTCTCCAAATCTCTCTGAAATTACTTTGGCAAATTTCAAAAGCTCTCCAGAAATCTCAGGCTTATACTTGGGCTTGTATGAAATAGTATAATAACCTCTTTGAATAGATTTTATGATGTTCTTATTCTTAAGGTCATAAATCCTCCATCCTAAGGTGCCTTCTTTCAGGCTAGGTTCGAAATTTTTATAAAAGTCAAACAATTCTTCTCTCGAAAAAGAATTTCTATCCTTAAATTCTACAATGAGTTTATCTTCAATTATTTTAGCCATCTCAGATCAAATTTATACCAAATATATAAAAAATCGGCAAATATTTGATAACAAAAATACGCCAGTAAAAATAATAATTGGCAAATATTGGATATATATATGGAGGAAAAAAAATCTTTTGCTCTTAAAAGCTTTAATTTGCCTTGTTGTTAACAGAAGCCATGTTAAGAATTCAGATCATGTCATATAAAGCCTAGTCGAATAAAACTTTAGTACGTAGTCTGTTTATTGCATAGTACAGACCTCAAACAGTTCTTAAAAACTGCCGAGTTCCTCCTTTTCTTACTAAAAATCACTAATTTTAATAGAAATCAAAAAAAGAGTTGTCTTATGAAAAAAATTATAGGTTTACTCATATTCTGCTTTACAGTTACTTTAATTGCACAGAGTACAAGCTCAGTAGACTCCTATACCTATAAAGAAGGAGATCGCAATGGCACTGGTAAATGGTATATGGGAAGAGAAATTGCTTATGTGATGGGTTTTCAAGGGATGAGCTGGCTAGAGCGTCCTGAACGCGAAAAGGAAGAGAACACGGCAAAATTGTTACAAAACATGAATATCACCTCCGGGGATGTTATTGCAGATATTGGAGCAGGGTCGGGATATCATGTGTTTAAAATGTCTTCAATAGCCAAAGATGTATTCGTTTACGCGGTCGATATTCAAGATGAAATGCTAGCAGAAATGAACGAACGGATTACCGATAACAAGATCGATAATGTGACGCTTGTTAAAGGAGGTGAAAAGAGTGTCAATTTACCTGAAAATTCGGTTGATAAAATACTTATGGTAGATGTCTACCACGAGTTTAGTTACCCAATAGAAATGCTAGCTTCCATAAAAAATGCCTTGCGATCAGATGGTAAAATTTATTTAATCGAGTATAGGGCCGAAGATCCCCGTGTACCTATTAAAGAGGTTCATAAAATGAGCGAAAAGCAGGCGGTTAAGGAATTTGAAGCTGCAGGTTTTAAGTTAGAAAAAAATAAAGGAAATCTTCCGTGGCAACATTGTATGGTATTCGTGAAGTCATAAACTTCTCAGGCTAGATTTGCTTGGTGTTTCTCAATAAAAAATCCGGTGCTTACACCTTACATTAAGGTGAATCTATCACAATGTTTTAATCTCTATTGGGTTTAATTCCCCGAGACTTGCCTCGTGTTTTGATGAAGTTTTGAAAACGGATGCTTTGCATCAAAAATAATTACCGTAACTAATGCTATGCTAATTATTTTTAACTTCAATCAATCAAAAAACCTGTGCTGAGCTACGTCGTATTATAATTCAATTTATTCATACGACATTATAAATTTAATTTGGTTTTACTTTAAGTTGAATCTATCACAATGTTTTAATCTCTATTGGGTTTAATTCCCCGAGACTTGCCTCGTGTTTTGATGAAGGTTTGAAAACGGATGGTTTTCATCAATCAAAAAAAAGCCCTCTGAATGCCTCGTGGGATTGCCCCGAGGACTCTTCTATTTATTTTTTAATGCTTACAAATGTCTATCGTATTTTTTATAAGGTCAATGTTCATTTTGAGTTTCGAAACCGTAAAGCTTCAAAAACTCGTTATATTCCTGCTGAAAGCTTTTCTTTTGATGGTGATGTTTTTGATGTATTGATAAACTTTTTCAACAACAGATTCTGAAACGGAATAAGAAGCAAATCCTGTTTGCCAGGCAAATTTTTCTGAAATCAAATTATTTTGATTGATCCAATGTGAGCTACTCCCCTTGATTTGTTTAATTAGTTCTGAAATCGATTTTTGAGAATTTAATAAAAATAAGCAATGAATGTGGTCTGGCATCCCATTAATGAGCCTAGCTGGACAGCCTTTTTCACGCAACTGTTCTGAAATAAATGGATAAACCTTTTGCTCTATTGAACTTGAAATTAACGGTATTCTTCCTTTCGTTGACCATATGGCATGTATCCATATTTTATTGTATGAGTGTGGCATATTAGTTAATTTTAAAACCGTTAAAACGGTTATGCTTTCCTTGCATTCTTTCAGCCCACGGTTTAAACCGTGGGTTATATATTTTGAAAATATGGATTTAATGGTTTTAACCATTTTATATCCTATCCTAAAAATACATCTTTTTTTAAAAGCCCACGGTTTAAACCCTGGGCTATGTGTAGGCCCGAAATTGTACCTCATAAACGCTTATTCACTTTTTTTTCATAACTTTATTGGTAATGTTTGATCAGTTTTGACACAATAATTTAATGAGAATGCTATGAAAAATAATGATAACCCAGAAGATTCAGGTAAATGTCCATTTCGAGGTACTCGAATAGGTGGAGCAGCTGGAACTCCTCCTCAGATTGATGACTGGTGGCCCAACCGCCTACAAGTGGAGTTGCTGCACCAAGACCAGCCTGCAGCCAATCCCATGAGTGACGAGAACTATAAAGAAGCTTTTAATAAAATTGATTTTCAGCAATTGAAACAAGATATTAAGGCTTTACTAGTAGATTCAAAAGAATGGTGGCCGGCAGATTATAAAAATTACGGTCCGCAAATGGTTCGTATGACGTGGCACGCAGCTGGGACGTATCGTATCGCCGATGGTCGAGGTGGTGCAGGACAAGCTATGCAGCGTTTTGCCCCTATTAATTCCTGGTGGGACAATGGGAATACTGATAAATCACGTCGATTGCTGTGGCCTATTAAACAGAAATATGGGGCAGCACTTTCGTGGGCAGACCTCATGGTTTTGACTGGTAATTGCGCCTTAGAAATAATGAATTTCCCTACCTATGGTTTTGGAGGTGGACGTCGTGATGCTTGGGAACCAGACCGCAGTACCTACTGGGGGCCAGAATTCTGGGATGGCAAACCCTTCAAGGAATCAAAAGTTGGAGAATACTCCGACGGTCATCCCGATAAAATGGTGACCCAAACGCTCCGCTGGAAAGGTGAACCATCGGACGAGAATCGAGATCTTGAGAATCCGCTTGGTGCTACCCATCAGGCATTAATTTATGTAAATCCAGAAGGTCCTGGAGGGAATGGAAAACCCTTGGATTCTGCGCGAGCAATTCGGGAATCCTTTAAGCGTATGGCGATGGATGATGAAGAAACGGTAGCTTTAATTGCGGGTGGACATGCCTTCGGGAAGAGTCACGGTATGGTGACTGCCGATAAGATAGGCCCAGCACCAGAAGCAGCACCCCTTCAGGCCATGGGTATGGGCTGGCAGAACCCAGAAGGTACGGGATTTGGCCAGTACACAATGACCAATGGGATTGAGGGGTCATGGACACCCAATCCTACTCAATGGGACAATGACTACTTGATTAACCTGTTTAAATTTGAATGGAAGAATAAAGAAAGTCTTGCTGGAGCCATCCAATGGACTCCAGTAGATTCTAATGCTCCAAAAACTCCAGACGCACATCGAGAAGGAATGATGGACGATTTGATGATGATGACGTCTGATATCGCTTTAAAGGCAGATCCAGAATATCGTAAAGTATGTGAGAAATTCTTAAATGACTTTGATTATTTCACAGTAGCCTTTTCAAAAGCTTGGTACAAATTAACGCATAGAGATATGGGGCCAAAAGATCGCTATTTGGGTCCTGAAGTACCAAAAGAGGATTTGTTGTGGCAAGATCCAGTTCCAGCTTGTCATCATGAATTGGTGAACGATACTGATATAGCCGTTTTGAAAAACCAGATTTTAAGCAGTGGTTTAAGCGTATCCGCTTTAGTATCTGCAGCATGGTCCTCAGCAGCCGTGTATCGCCATTCCGATAAAAGAGGGGGTGCTAATGGAGCGCGTATAGCTCTGGAACCTCAGAACAATTGGGAAATGAATCGACCTTCTGAGCTTAATAAGGTGCTTAACACGCTTAGAACAATTCAAAGTGATTTCAATGCTAGTCAATCTGGTAATAAGGAAGTTTCTCTAGCCGATTTAGTGGTTCTAGGGGGTTGTGCTGCTATTGAAAAGGCAGCTAAAGATGCGGGTACCCCCATTTCAGTGCCATTCACTCCAGGCCGTACGGACACAACTCAAGAACTCACCGATGTAGAAAGTTTCGATTGGTTGAAGCCTGTTTCAGACGGATTCAAAAACTACCACAATGATAAAATAGGATACAATGTACCCTCAGAACGTATATTTTTGGACCGTGCCCAATTATTGACATTGAATGCACCAGAATGGACGGTTTTGGTAGGCGGCCTGCGGGTATTGGACCAAAATTACGATTATGCCAAACACGGAGTATTTACCCAACGCCCTGGTGAACTGTCTAACGATTTCTTTCGGGTGCTCACCAGTATGGACTATGAGTGGGTTCCCCAAGGTGAAAACGAAATGCTGTTCAATGTCAACGACCGTAAAAGTGGAGCTACAAAATACACGGCTACCCGCTGCGATTTAATTTTTGGTTCCAATGCTCAGCTGCGTAACGTCGCTGAAGTTTATGGCGCTGATGATGGGCAAGAGCGATTTGTAAAAGATTTCGTTGCAGCCTGGGACAAAGTAATGATGCTGGACCGTTACGACGTTAAGGACGATTAAAATATCTAAAAAAGAAAGCCATGTAAATGATAGCTATCAATCGAGCTTCAGACAATAGTTAGACACAAGATTATCGACAGGAGCTAATGATTTTTAACAATTAAAAACATTCAAAATGAAAAGATTAGAAAATAAGGTAGCTATTATAACAGGTGGATCAGGAGAAATAGGATTTACAACTGCAAAAAACTTGGTCATTGAAGGAGCTAAGGTTTTGCTGGTCGACATAGATGAGGATAGCCTTAAGGAAAAAGAAAAAGAGGCCAAAGAAAACAACTATGATATGTCCTACGTCGTTGCAGATGTAACAAATCCCGAAGATGTAGAAAGATACGTTAAAACTGCAATTGACCGGTATGGTAAAATTGATTTGTTCTTTAATAATGCAGGAATTGAAGGGGTTGTAAAACCTATTCATGAATATCCTGTAGATGTGTTTGACAAAGTGATTGCGGTGAATATAAAGGGTATTTTTCTGGGGATGAAATATGTCATTCCAAAAATTGAAGATGGGGGGAGCATTGTCATTACATCCTCTGTTGCAGGCTTAACAGGTACGGCAGGTATGGTGGCTTACAATACTACCAAGCATGCCAATATAGGAATTATGCGTGTTGCTGCTAAAGAATTAGGAGATCGAAAAGTACGAGTAAATACTGTACATCCTGGTGTAGTGGATAGTCGGATGATGAGATCTCTTGAAGATGGAATAAATCCAGGAAAAGGGGATGAAGTGAAAGATCAATTTGTAAAAATGATTCCTTTGGGCCGCTACGCAAAGCCAAAAGATGTGAGTGATATGGTTACATTTCTTTTTTCAGACGAAAGTAGGTATGTGCACGGAAGTCAATTTGTGGTTGATGGCGGGTTTACAGAGCAGTAACTATAATTTATGAATTAGACACTTGCAGAATCATGGATACATGTTAACCTAAAAACCACCAACACATGAGCTTAGCTACTAAGTGGAACGAGGTCAAATTATTCCTTTGCTCCACTTTTTTTTTAAAAAAAGAGGATGTAAAAATTACAGAAAAGCTATTGACTTTGAATCAAGAAAAGAGATAAAAAGGGTCAACCATTTTTAGGACGGGACACTTTACTCCACAAAAAAACCCTTGCTTATCGCAAAGGTTTTCCACTGTGTGGTCCCCCTTGGGGGTTCCTTCGATCCCGATGATTATCGGGACTCAGGATATACCGATTATTATCGGGACTCGTCCAAGATTTGCTTCGCTTTGCTCCACAAAAAAACCCTTGCTTATCGCAAAGGTTTTCCGCTGTGTGGTCCCACTTGGGGCTCCCTTCGATCCCGATGATTATCGGGGCTCAGGGTAAACTTCTCGTCCAAGATTTGCTTCGCTTTGCTCCACAAAAAAACCCTTGCTTATCGCAAAGGTTTTCCACTGTGTGGTCCCACTTGGACCAAGTTGTGAATATTTATGCAATCCTATGCAAAGTAATTATTTTTTAATAAAGTTTATAATACACTGAAAATAAGTAGTTTAAACTTGAATTTGATTTTATTTTCAATGCATATGATTGTATGTAATTTCAATTGATTAATTTCATCGTACAAAAATCGTACAAATATTCAAGCTTTGTACCTAATCAAAAAAGCCCATGGCAACTGTTAATTTCCTTTATAGATCAACTAAAGAAAATAGTAATTTAAAATTAAGATTCCTTTTTTCTGACGGTGCACCTAAAGTAATTGAAGTAAATTCTAAAATTTTCATCAGTAAGACTAACTGGATTAAAATCTCAAAAGGGAAGCGTCTTCGTGATGCTGAACTGCTTCGATTAAAAAATAAAATTGATCAATCAACTAACGATTTAAGCCAGTATGTAATTCATAATTTTCATCAAAGCTTTACAGGCGATATTAATAAAAAATGGTTGGAAAGTCAGATAAGTTCATACTACAAAGAAGTACACAGTGAAAATGAACAGGATTCATTTGAAAATCCGAAATTATTAAATGCTTGGATTCAAAATTACATTGATTTTAAGCAAGGCGAAATAAGGGAAAGTACACTTAGGAAGCAAAAGAGTATGAGAAATAACATCAATAGGTTTTTGGATTCTCAAACTTCACCAGTATATGTTAATAACGTTGATTTAAAATTCAAGAAACAATTTGAAAGTTTCTTTGATGATGAAAACTATGCTATAAATACTATCTCTAGGATGCTTAAATTCACCAAGACAGTATGTAAATATGCAGAATTAAACGGTAATAAGCTTAACACTCAATTTAACTCCATAAAAAATAGAAAGGAAAAAACACAAAGTTTTTATTTGACTTTAGAAGAGCAAAACGATATTGAAGATTTAGATCTTAAAGATGAGACTTTAGATATTGCTAGAGATTGGTTGTTGATTGCATGTAGCACAGGACAACGCTATTCAGATTTTTCTCGTTTTAATATTTCTATGATAAGAGATGTTAAAGGCAAGCGTATTTTAGAACTTGGTCAAAAGAAGGTATATGCAAAAATTGCAGTGGTGCTTAATGAGAGAGAACTCAAAATTTTAGAAAAATATGATGACCAATTTCCACCTGTTCTATTAGAACAAAAACTGAATAAATATTTTAAAATCTTAGGTAAAAGAGCCAAAATAGATGAAATGATTACTGGTAAAATTAAGATGAAAACTGAAAAAGGGCAAAGAGGCGTTGAAGGTACCTACCCTAAATATAAGTTTATAGGTACACACATTGGTCGATATTCATTTGCTAGTAATAATTATGGCAAAGTATCAACGGCTTATATTAAAAGTGTAACAGGACATACTACTGAAGCTGCACTGCTCGAATATATTGGCAAATCAAATTTAGACCTTGCATTAATGGCAGAGTTTTATTAATTAATATTTGGAATCTTAATCGCAGTTGTCTCCAAGCTACTTAAATACTGTTTTGCTACCACAAAATCTAGTAGACTTTATGATGATATTTATGTATTTAAGTTGATTAAATAAATAGAGAAAAATCAATTAAAAAAGCTCAAAGAATCAGTTTTGCGAATCTCCAAGTCTTGAACATAAGTGTTTCAAATTAAAGGAGAAAAGAGTTGTTTTTTACCTAAGTTCTTTGTTTTAAAATGTTTTTATAATTTTACTCTTTATCCTCTGTATCCTCTTTTTCGTAAAATGAAATTGACTTTAAAGGAATTTTCAAAAAAGCATTAGGTCTAACAGTTGGCTTATTATCAATAATTTCCATCATACCAACTGATAAATAGGTATTGTCTTTATTTGTATTTTTGTATTTTTCTAATATATTATGTCTTACAACTATATTTTCTTTTTCATAAAAGTCATCCGTATGTGGTTCGTATATTTTTAAATTAACCGTGTCCGAGTCAACCTCCACAATAATGAGTGAAAATCCTTCTCCTTCATAGTCTTGTAAATAATAAGTCACTCTCTTAACCTGTTCTTCTTCAAGAGATAAAAGATGTATTCGTTTTTGGTCATCATTTTCATTTGGAAACTCAATAGCATTTATAAATCTTATAAAATCAACAAAAAAAATTCTCTTTTCCTCTTTTGATAAATCGTTCATTGTGGTTTTTTATTATTTCAGTTTAATGTGTTCTCTTTTCGTGATACTTGGTTAATGTTTTACAACATTTTTGTAGTCGGGTTGACAAGGAGAATTTTACCCCAAGCCCATCACAGAATCGTGCTTGAAAGCAAACTCCACAAAGCTTTTCTAATTTGTAACAAATCAAGCTTTACTTAACGACAATACAGCTTTAATTTTTCAAAAGTTAGATGATATTTCTACTATTTTACTAGAGAACGGTACAAGATGATTATTGTTGATTTATCAATAATTTCTAAAAACTCTTTTACATTTTTTCCTTAGTTTTTCAAAAAATGTTTCCACTTATGTGTAAGTTTAGTTTTCTTGTTATTCAATTTTATAAAATTCTTTTTTTATATTGATTTTATTCAGCTTAATCTAAAATATCCAATGATAAGATAGGTTATAAATAGTAATAAAAAATATTTTTTAATTTTCGATTTATATTCTTTGTCTTTTGCATCTGCTTGTGTATAAGCTAAAATTAAAACTAATATACCTAAGCCTGAGCCGATTAACAATAACTCTGTAAACGTCGGAAAATACATATTTTTATATTTAATAAATTAATTAGAAAAGGGTTGTTTTTTACCTCAGTTCTTTGTTAGCCATTATTTATTTCCGTGTATGTGAAATTAAAAAATGGCTCAAATCCTATCTTTTCACAGACAATGTTTGATGCAACTTTTTTTTATCAGTCGTAACGAATACTTCTCCATTTTCTTCAACAAGAATTTTTGAACAAAAAGACATCATTAAAGCACCAAATCCGTTTCCGCGAAATTTGCTTTTGGTGAACAAAATTCCAATGTCTGGATTAAAAAAAGCACTAGCGAGCTACAGGATTATTTTTAGGTTTTGTTACTTTTTTATATGTGCAAATATATATCCAATCGAATTTAAATAAGATTGTGTTTAATATTTGGGTCAATAAAGTACTTACCATACTTGTATTTTCAAGTACGTTTGTGTTTGTGTTTTTATTCAACTTCAGATTCAACCTTTACAACATTTATCTCAGAAGTGTAACAAGTCAGTTTTTTTATGCTTTCATTAAAATCAGCAGATAGAAATTAATCTCATTTTCAATTTTTTTAAGATATTTTCAGTCATTCTGATTAATCACCTTTCTTATGCTTGTGTGGCTTTAGCGATGGAGTATTTCCAGGCGTATCCTTATTATCTCGTTGGCGTTTATCTGGTTTTCCAGTCGACTTAGCAATTTTTTTTGGACCTTTTTTAATTCCCATAATGTTTTATTTTAATTATGTGTCGTGATAATTCGAATTAATCTAATAATCGAAATTTTCTCTCAAATGTTTTAAAACCTATGAATAACACAACAAATTGTGTCATCCATATTTTATTTATAGTATAAACTTAGTGAATTTTTTATAGTCTTAAAAGTCTTGACATTAAAAACATGCTTTACCAAACTTACCTTCAATTTATCTTTTTTGACTCAGTAATTTTTAAAATACGGCTTGTTGGCTATTTCGGAGTAATGGTGCCACCTGTTTCGGTCAAATGATGCCACTTTGAAAGATCTTATAATTAAAATTTACTTTTATTCATTTTTTAATATAAACTGATAAGATTATTTATATCAGCCTATTTAGTACTTCCCTTAATTGGGGGTCCTCAATTACCTCATATTTGTTTCTCCTCATCTCCAAAAGCTTATTCTCAATTGCTTTAAATTCTGTTTTTCTATTCTTTGAGATATAGTTGATGATTTCATTTTGAAAAGCACTGCTATTTTGAGTTGATTCTATAACCTGTTTCTCGATAGTTTTATAAAAGCCAATGTGTTTTCCAGTTTTAATGCAGGTTAGACTTGTGAATAATCTAATATGATCCATCAGGACGTATATTAAACGAGGCTTAGCTAACTTTAATGTGTAGGAAGCAAACATTATGTATTGTAATTGTCTAGAATCCTTTCGGGCTTTAAATTGCTTTATAAATTTAAAATCATCCTCTTTTACTTGGTAACCGTTTATGAAAAGATGTGAAATTTCGTTTTGATAATCTAAATAGTTTCTACTAAGCTCTTCTAAGGGTAGGTTTAAAAAATGAGTAGTGAAGCAAACAAACAAAGTTTGATTAAGCTTTACTTCATTTACATCTACTCTTATTTTACTAAAATTTAAAAGATGAGAAACCAATTCTATATGACCTTTACTAATAAGATGAATTAAAGGGGTGTCCGTATCCAGAAATTGATTAAGATTAAAAAGGGAATTTAAATAGGCCTGTTCTTCTTCGTTAAAATTGAAGTTTTTTATAAAGCCATGATCATAGGGTTTATCTAGTAGTTTCAGTTTCAGATTATGGACATAACTCTCCACTATATATTTTCTCCATTTTATCAAAATTCGAACACGAGCTTTTTTATTATTTAATACTCAATTTGACAAGCGCAAACTAAATAAGAGGTTGTTTCTTATCAAAGCTTTTAATTCGTTTATACCTTATGGATTAAATTATTTTAGTTGACTTATGTAAGGCTTAAAAGCCTTTTCAAACTTAGGTAGATTCTCAATAAAAAACCTATCCATTTCATCCCATGTATCTTCATCAAAAACATTGACTTGGTCAATTTCGATTTTGATTCTGCTCATTTTTTTATCGGGTAATTCTTCCCATTCTAATTCTTTACCAAACTGACCTTCAATTTCTGTTTTATGACTCAGTAGTTTTTTGAAATATCGCTTGTTTTGCTCTTTACTGTATGAGCTTATCGTAAGCTCAATTCTTGCGTAGTTTTTAGAAATGACCATAGTAAAAGAAACACCAGCAGTTCCAGCTCCAGTACTTAACCAATGGTCTTTAGATGGATTTACGTTTTCAAAAAGAGGAGTGTTTTCTAATTTACCTAAAATCCCTTTCCAAAATTTTTGTCGAACAACATGCCTATTGCCCTTATAAGATGTAACATTATTATCGTCATATTTTATTACAAGTTCATCCTCTAAGTCATAAAGGCTAAGTAACTTCTTTAGGTAATTGAATTTTGATTTACTGTCAATATTAAACTCTATAAAATAACCGTTTGCAATTTCGTTGGGAGACCTAAAATCTTCCTCATTCTTAGTCATTTTAAGAATGTCTTGGTTCTCAATTAGCAACTTTGGATTTTTTTGAAATAAAGCTTTAACTACATAAAAATACATCATTGAAACAGCTGTTTCTTCGTATTTGGTGTCTTCAAAAATAAAATATTCTAACTTTTTACTAGTTGGACTCTCTGCTTCAAATATATTTATCTCTGATGCTGTTTCGTCTTCTTGAAGCTCTATATCTGGATATTCCCAGATTTTTAAGAAGCGGTTATAAATAAGCTCAAATCGCTTTTCATAATTTTCGATGGTCCACTCATCTATCGAGTTTAAAAATGAGTTTAACCACAGCCGACTAAATTGGTAACCCTGTTCACCTTCATTCTTATTCATACTCTTTTTAGCACTAAAAGTCCTATTGCTTAAAGCGGCATTATTACCAGACAAAGTCAAGTTTGTAATTGTGTTTAAGTGTCTTTCTTTAAACATGAAAAACTCTTCATTGTTTAACTGTTCCGACCATTCTGGATTAGGGTTTTGAGGGAATATATGTTCAATAGAAATATTTGAGTTTCCTGTGTCTACATATTCTTTATTGTTGAAGTTTTCAAGCAATTCAAAAAAGTAGTTTTTATTCTTTGTCTGGATATTATACAAATCTTTATCCTTCAGTGCTGTC
>NZ_APLF01000015.1 GCF_000355905.1 Psychroflexus gondwanensis ACAM 44 | reverse complement strand
GGTTAGTCTTATTTTAGTTGCGATTAATTCTTATCATAGCCTTTTGGTCGCTTCCATCTCACAGGGGCTTCTGGCTCAGGTTTCATCTCAAATTCCTTGGTATTTAAAAGTTTCAAAGCCTCTTCCACAGCTTTTTCCAATTGAGCATCTCTGCCTTTTACTGCTATTTTAGGTTCATCTATAACTTCAATATCTGGAGCAACGCCTTCACCTTCTACAGCCCATTCCCCTTCAGTATCATAAAAACCACCTCTTGGAGCAACCATTCTACCTCCGTCAATAAATCTTGGCGTATCCCATGTTCCTACAAGACCGCCCCAAGTTCGCGTTCCAACTAAGGGACCAATATCTTTTTTCTTGAACATGTATGGTAATAAATCACCACCAGAACCTGCTCTTTCGTTGATGATCATAACCTTTGGGCCCCAAATAC
This sequence comes from Psychroflexus gondwanensis ACAM 44, assembly GCF_000355905.1. Taxonomy (GTDB): domain Bacteria; phylum Bacteroidota; class Bacteroidia; order Flavobacteriales; family Flavobacteriaceae; genus Psychroflexus; species Psychroflexus gondwanensis. The sequence goes on along the minus strand of NZ_APLF01000015.1, from coordinate 53,839 downwards.
CAGCTATAGGTGATGTCCATGGGCGATTATCTCCTGCTTTACTATTGAAATAACCAATGGGTTCACGAGTCATAATGTCAATCATATAATCCGCAGCAGAACCTCCTCCATTATTTCTTTCATCCAAGATGACTCCCTTTTTATCCTGCTGTGAGAAATAATAGCGATTGAAACTAGTAAAACCTGGCTGACTTGTGTTAGGGATATAAACGTATGCTAATTTACCATTAGACATGTCGTCAACTTTTCTTCTATTGCTTTCAACCCAATCTATATACCTGAGTCCATTTTCACTTCTCACAGGCTTCACATACACTCTCTCTGCGCCAGATGGGGTAGCTTTATTATTAACTAATACTGAAACTGTTCTTCCTGCAGTTTGAGCGAAATGTTCATAAATATTATCCTTGGCAGTAATACCTCTTCCATTAACTTCTAGAATATAGTCCCCTTCTTCAATTTTTTGACCGGTCAAGCCCAAAGGCGCCTCTATATCTGGATTCCAACGTTCTCCATCGTAAATCTTTGTGATTCTATAGTATCCATTTTTAATTTCAAAATCGGCTCCCAACAGTCCCACTGGCACTCTATCTACATCTGGCATATCGCCACCAGAAACATAAGAATGACCAATAGCTACTTCCCCACTTAAAATATCAACCAAATAGTTCAAATCTGTTCTGTGATTTACATGTTTAACCCACGGTTGGTACCAATTATAGACTTTATCCCATGGTGCACCATGAACATTATCTACATAAAGAAAATCACGCATGAATCTCCACCCCTCTTTAAAGATTTGAGCATATTCCTTTTCTGGAACCACTTTCATTTTGGCAGAAACTGAAATCTTATCTTCGGGCTTTGGTGAGCCTTCAGTATCGGTTATATGGTAATTAGCCTTTTTTTGAAAAAGAGTAAAATCACCATTTTTAGAAAGTACCATTTGACTAACTTCATCTTCGAAATCTTCAGCTTTTTCTTTTTTTACATCATAGCTATGAACTTTTAAGTCATCTTGATTCTGTATTGACTCAGCTATGAATAGTTTATGAGCCTTAGAGCTTCTTATAAATTGATAATTTCGTGATGGTAATTTTAAGGAAACTACTCTATCTTGGATGTTATCGAAATCGATTTTTACTGTAATAACTTCTTCTTTTTTATCCTTTTCATCTTTTTTATCCTTTTCATTTTCTTCTTCGTTTTTCTTAATTTCTTCTTCATCGCTTTTCGGCAAATTAGGAGCTTGTCCTTCAGCACTTAGTACTACGGCGTAGAGACTTCTAGAAACCGATGGATCATAAGAACTCATATCCAACCACCCAGTGTTCAAGCCATAGTCGGTACTCGCTAAGAAATACAAATATTCTCCAGATTGGTCCCATTGGGGTGATGTTGAATCCGCCAAGGAATCTGATACCTGATATGTTTTCCCTGATTGAATATCGAAAATAAAAATAGCTTTGAAATGACTATTCTGCTGTTTTTCATAAGTCAGATAGCGACTATCCGGTGACCAATTTGGATTCATTGTTCTATTGGGGTGTGCAAACCCATCCATGTCTACTTTTTTTACGTTTCCATTTTCCAAATTGATATACCATAAATTGTAATCTGTGTCTGTATAACTTATCAATTTGCCATCTGGAGACCAATCTGGAGTGAAATAAAACGTTGGATTATCTAACGCATAAGATTTTTGATTTTCACCAAATTGATTTGCAATAACCAACTGATATTCGCCGCTAGCATCAGAAAACCAAGCTAATTTATCACCTTGAGGCGACCAAACGGGAAATCTATCAGCTACTCCACTACTTTGGGTGATATTCCTCCAGCTCCCTTCCTCTTTTGGAAAGGTAAAAATATCTCCTCTATGCTCAAATACAGCTCGTTTTCCATTAGGGGAAAGGTTAGGGCTGTTGACATTCTTCGAACTAACATCTTCCCATCTTTCCCTGCTAAAATTTAAATCTCCAACAACATTGATCTCTAATTGATGGGCTGAATTATTCTTAGTATCTAAGGTATGTAAGTAACCCCCTTGCTCAAAAACAATCTGATCTTCGAAGGCATCTAAACTTTTAATATCGAATTTTTTGTAAAAAGTGATTTGCTTTTCTTGCTCGGATTTTAAATCATAACTCCAAATGTTACTCACAAAATCTCTTTCTGATAAGTAATACACTTTTTCTCCAACCCAAACCGGATCTAGATGTCTTTCTTTATCAAGTTGAGGTGTCCTTGTTAAATCTTGATTTTTCAAATTTAAAATCCATATAGGCATGGCTTGTCCTCCTCTATAATTCCGCCACTCTGGATCCCAAGATGTTATGGGAGTATAAGCCAAATACTTGCCATCGGAAGAAACGTCTCCGTAAGCGGCCCTTATATCAACTAAAGGTTTTGGAAAACTTCCTTCAGTTGAAATTGAATACAATTGAGAGGTTTTGGTTGGATGCGATTTTCTTCCAGTTCGAAATAGTATTTCACCAGAAGGAGTCCAACCTTGAACAATATCAGCTCCAGGATGATACGTCAATCGTTTAGGTGTTCCGCCTTCAGAAGAAATAATATAAACATCTGTATTCCCATCGTATTCTGCGCTAAACGCAATCCAGTTACCATCATCTGAAAAGTGAGGCGAAGATTCGTAGCCTTCGTAAGTTGTTAATCGTTTGGCATTACCACCAGAAAGCGGAACTTTCCATAAATCGTTGGCATAAACAAAAACAATACTTTCACTCGATAACGTAGGCTGTCGGAGAAGCATTGTCCCTTGAGCAAAAGTACTCACTGCAAAAAATGCAAATAGTAGAAACACGTATATCTTCTTCATAAGTTAAAATGATTTTATAATTGGCTAGAAAGTTAAACAAAAAGAGAGTATTTCAAATAACTAGTTATGATTTAAGAAGAATCAATAAATAATTATTAGAGTTAAATAAATTCCTATATTGTGCTTTAACAAAAACTAAATAAAATTTAAAACCTAAATCCATGAGTATCCTTAGAATCATATTTGCGATCATTTTGCCTCCACTAGGTGTATTTTTAACCGTTGGCATTCGAGGAGCCTTTTGGCTCAATATTTTATTAACACTTTTAGGCTTTGTCCCAGGCATAGTTCACGCTATATGGATTATTGCTAAAAACGATAAATAGCAATTATGGTTATTACCATTATTATTTACCAAATCCTGATGTGCTTGTTCGCATTTATAACCCTATTGAAGATAGATCATTGGGTGGTACGATTATTCGACTTTCCTAAAGTTCAGCTTTTAGCGCTGAGCCTATTTGGCTTATTTTTCGGACTTTTTTTCTTTAGTTTTGATTCTACAATGCAGTGGGTAGGTACGGTAATGGTATCGCTAGCTATTATCTTTCATTGTATAAAAATAATTCCCTACACTGTATTTTTCAAAAAAGAGGTCATCAGAACTGTTCCCACTGACTCCTCCATATGTTTAAGTCTTTTAACAAGTAATGTTTTGATGCCTAATCAAGACTACGAAAAACTGCTGAGTCGGATAGATACCTATCAACCTGATGTATTACTTACTTTGGAAAGTGATACAAAATGGGAAGAAAAATTAAAGCCAATAGAAGAAAAGTATCCCTATACTGTAAAGCTTCCACAAGACAATTTATATGGAATGCATCTCTATTCTAAACTAGAATTGGAAGATGTACAAATCCATCATTTCGTTAAAGAACATATTCCTTCCATTGAGGCTTATCTCCGCATAGATAAACAGCATAAAATCAAAATTTTTGCATTACATCCCAAACCGCCCAGTCCTACAGAAGCCAAAACGTCGACCAACCGAGATGCAGAATTGCTTTTGGTTGCAAAACGCGTCAAAGAATTAAATGAGCCGGTTCTTGTTTTTGGGGATTTAAACGATGTCGCTTGGTCTAAAAGTACATTATTATTTAGAAAAATAAGTGGATTATTGGACCCAAGGATAGGACGGGGACGCTTCAGTACTTTTCATGCGCAGCATAAACTTTTAAGATGGCCGCTGGATCACCTTTTCCATAGCGAAGATTTTAGCCTCAATAAAATTCAAGTCTTACCTGAAATAGGGTCCGATCATTTTCCCATTTACGCTAAACTGGAACTCAATACAAAAGCTGAAACTCAACAAGAAGGTCATGAATCTAGCTCTGAAGAAAAAGAAGTGGCCGATGATAAAATTGAGAAGGCTTTTCAAAAGCCAGAAGTTTCTATTTCAAATTAAATTCAAACTAGCTTTGCAGTATAAATTTCAGAAAACTATATTTGTGTCATGGAACATTTCATTGTCTCTGCTAGAAAATACAGACCCGAAACTTTTGAAGCTGTTGTAGGTCAGAAAGCAATCACCAACACACTTCTCAATGCTATCAATAACGATCATTTGGCTCAGGCCCTTTTGTTTACTGGCCCGAGGGGTGTTGGCAAGACGTCTTGTGCCCGTATTTTGGCCAAAAAAATCAATCAAGAGGCTACAGATAACGAAACTACAGACTTTGCCTTCAATATTTTTGAATTGGATGCCGCTTCCAATAATTCTGTAGATGACATTAGAAATCTAACCGATCAAGTTAGAATTCCGCCACAAACAGGAAAGTATAAAGTTTATATTATAGATGAGGTACACATGCTTTCCCAAGCAGCCTTCAATGCCTTTTTGAAAACGTTGGAAGAGCCTCCAAAGCATGCTATTTTTATTTTAGCAACAACAGAGAAGCATAAAATTATTCCTACCATATTATCGCGTTGTCAAATTTTTGACTTTAAACGGATCACCGTTGGCGACATCAAAGAACATTTAACTAAAATAGCTGAAAAGGAAGGTGTTATAGCCGACGAGGATGCGCTTCACATCATCGCTCAAAAAGCAGATGGAGCCATGCGTGATGCCCTTTCGACTTACGACAGAGTTGTGAGTTTTAGTGGTAAAAACCTTACTATTGAAGCTGTTACCGAAAACTTGAATGTTTTAGATTATGACACGTTCTTTAAAACAACAGATTTACTTTTGGAAAATAATATCCCTGAAGTTCTGGTCTATTTTAATCATATTCTTTCCAAAGGCTTTGATGGACAACATTTTATTGCGGGATTGGCCTCTCACTTTAGAGATTTAATGGTCTCCAAGAATTCTCAAACCATAGAACTTCTGGAAGTTGGAGAGCGTTCAAAAACAAAATACTTTGAGCAGTCGCAAGCGACGTCTTACTCCTTTCTACAGGAAGGTATAGACTTGGCCAATACCTGTGACTTTAATTACAAGTTGAGTCAAAACCAACGTTTGCACGTGGAATTGTGTTTGATGAAACTGGCTTCATTAACCGACCCGAACTCGTCTCAAAAAAAAAGACTAAACACCACATCTTAAGCCCTCAAGAGGTTCAAGAGCAAGCCGGCCACTACTCCAAAGCTTCTGAAATTGAGACACATGATAAGCCGAGTGTCCAGGATGCTTCAGGCGATCGTCATCTCAAATCTGCTGATTTACATTCAGAGCAACCAGAAACCCCAGACGCTACACCCAAGCCAGTAGAAGCTGAAATTTCTGCTATCGAGAACAAGGCATCAACGGGAGCAAATTCAGAAGAAAAAAAAGAAGAAGTGCCGGTTGATATTGAGGAAAAGGCAGAAACGCTCACTCCTAAACTTGAGGATAGGCCCAAAAAAGTGAATGGGCTTTCTATTAAGAGCATTCAGGAGAAGAAAAAATTAAAGGAACAGCTTAAAAAAAATAAGCCTAAAGAAGCTGAACTTACCGGTGATTTTACTGAGGATGACTTGAAGGAAGCTTGGAAAGATTATATCGAAATCCTAAACCAAAAAGGAAGTAAAATCGTCTCATCGGTGATGTCTACAGACGAGCCCAAATTGGAGGGGAAACAGATAAAAGTAGAGTTACCCAATGAGTCTATGAAGTTGAATTTGCTCCAAGACCAAGGTGATTTGATGAATTTTTTGAAAGAAAGACTAAAGAATACTCAAATTAATCTCGACATTACTGTAAATCATAAATCTGAAAAGAAATATGTGTATACACCACGAGAGAAATTTGAAAAATTGAATGAGAAAAATCCAAATTTGGAATTACTAAGAAAAACTTTTGATTTAGATATCTAATAACTATGCTAGGACTAAAATTACCTACAGATCCAAGATGGGCAAATATCGCCGAAAAGAATATTGATGACATCTTGATTGACCATGCCTACTGCGAGCAAAAAGCAGCCTCTACGGCTATTTCATTGATTGTTTCTTTCCCTGAGTATACCGAGTTAATTACAGCGATGACTGAATTGGTCCAGGAGGAAATGAGTCATTTTAAAATGGTTCACGATCTTTTGAAAGAACGAAATGTAACCTTAGGGCGTGATCGTAAGGATGCTTATGTGGCTCAAGTTATCACTTTCTTCCCTAAAGGAGGAAGCCGACAAACGCAATTGGCACATCGTTTACTTTATGCTGCACTTATTGAAGCTAGAAGCTGCGAACGTTTCCGACTTTTGTCTGAAGAGCTTAGCGATGAAAAGTTAAGGCGCTTTTATAGAAAATTAATGATAAGTGAAGCGAATCACTATACTATGTTTTTGAAGTTTGCTAGGCAATACCATGATGAAGCAGAAGTGAATCAGAAATGGTCGGACTTACTTGATTTTGAGGCAAAAATACTAGAGTCATTTCAATCTGGACCTTCTGTTCACGGTTGGTAATCGACTTGGTTTAGAGCTTAAGCTGAAATAAAAAACCCTGAAGGTACAAGTGTATTTTCAGGGTTTTGCTTTTATAATTTACTCGTCGTAAACATTGGAATACTTTCCATCTGAGGTTTCGAAAAATTTCCCATTGACGTATCGGTAATGATTGTCAATAGATTTTAGATCCTTCATATCCTCTTCATCTAGATCAATCTTTTGACTGTCTAAGTTTTCTTGAATCCTCTCTTCATTGGTGGATTTAGGGATTGTAGCCACATTTCTTTCAAGGTGAAACTTGATCAGTACTTGAGCAGGTGAAGCGTCATGCTTTTTGGCGATTGCAGTGACTACTTCATTTTCCAATAGAGAAGGTTCATCGTCTGCTTTCATCTCTTCGGTTCTATCTTGGCTACCTAAAGGTGAAAATGCCGTAAGGTTAATACCCTGTTTATGGCAAAAATCTACAAGATCTTCTTGGTGTAGATAAGGATGTAATTCAATTTGATTCATTTCTGGAATCACGTCTGTTTTGGACATTAAATCTTCTAATTTCTTTTTACTGAAATTGGATACACCAATATGTTTTATAAGACTTTGATTTTTTAGTTTAACCATAGCTTCCCAAGTTTCTTTTATAGGAACTTCCTCTAAAGATAGAAAATCATCATCTGAAGAAGGGAACCCTTCTAATCCTGGTTTAAAAGCTACTGGCCAATGAATTAAATATAAATCGATATAATCTAGTTGAAGATCTTTTAATGTCTGTTCCAAAGCTGGTTTTACATCTGCTTCTTTGTGGTTGGTATTCCATAATTTTGAAGTGATCCAAACCTCATGTCTGGAAATATTCCCTTCATCGAAAACCTCTTTTAAAGCATCGCCCACTTCCTTTTCGTTTCCGTAAACTGCAGCACAATCGATATGTCTATAACCAATCTTTAAAGCGTGTTTTACAGCTTTTTTGACAGCGCCAGGTTCAGATTTCCAAGTTCCTAAACCAATGGCATCCATCTCGTTGTCATTATTGTATCGTAGAGTTTTCATAAGTATTAATTTTTATAAATATAGTTTTATAGATCCTGAAAACAGCAACAAGGTTTGGGTTTAAACTAGTTTTAACTACAAATCTTTATCATTATTAGTCTTGGCGCTATAACGACGCTGCTCGTTCAGCGACTCATGGGCTATAATTTCACTTTCTGGAATCACCTTGAGGAACGAGGGATGTTGCTCAATTGCATATTCAATTTTCTCTATAATGCTTTCCACCTCTTCATTATCATAATCTATATCCAGCGGCTCTTTAATGACCATAGATTGAAGGATATTTCTCTTTTTGATACGGATTCCTTTTTTATCGAAAGAGCGCCTAAAGCCATCTATAACAATAGGTATAACAATAGGTTTGTATTTTTTTATGATAAAGGCTGTTCCTTTTCTTATTGGTTTCCAGGGTTTCGTAGTACCTTGAGGAAAGGTGATCACCCAACCATCATCTAAAGCTTTTCCTATATCAGAAATATCGCTCATTTTCACTTGGCGATTTACATTTTGCCCATCAGCTCTCCAAGTTCTATCGATACTTATAGATCCTGCATAGGCTAGAACTTTGGGCAAGAAGCCTTTCTTCATTGTTTCAGCAGCTGCGACATAATAGATATTCAGCTTAGGATTCCATAAATAGCCTACGTTTTTAATACTATCTTCTCTTCCACTTAAGGAAGCATTGAAAACATGATACATGGCGACCACATCTGCGAAGTAAGTTTGATGGTTGGATACAAACAAAACATTTCTATCGGGCAAATCCTTTAGAATGGAAGACCCTTCTATTTGGAGATCATTGAAACCGCGATAACGTCGATGAGTCATCGCCCCCATAGTCCTTATTATCCATTTTTTTAAAAATAGATAATGTCCAAAAGGATTTTTCTTAAATAAGCCCATATCTCAAAAAAATTAATTCTCAAATATACGGTTTTATAGACTTATCCTATCCTAGAAAAGAGTTCCCGTATTTCACTTAAAATCATAGCAGTAGCTCCCCAAACCACATTGCCGTTAAAATTGAATGCGGGTACTTCTACATTTTTAGCGTAAGAGGCTTGAATGATTTCTGTATTCAGATTGTTTTTATCTAAACAAATGGCTAAAGGGATTTCTATAATATGTTCCACTTCACTTTCCTGTAAAACGAAACTAGGTTCAAAATCAATATAGCCCAAAAATGGATGAACCAAAAAATTTGAAGGGGGTATATAAAGTTGTGTGAGTGGTTTTATCAATTTGATCTTGTTGGCCTTGACTCCAATTTCTTCTTCCGTTTCTCTTAGGGCGGTTCGTTCAAGATTCAAATCCAGTTCTTCATAGCGTCCACCCGGAAACCCAATCTGATTTGAATGCACCCCTTTGTAAGTTTTCCTCAAGATAAAAGCCATATGTATTTCCCCATTTTTCGGGTATAACAACGAAATAACCCCAGCATAATTCGCGTTCTTTCGTTGTTCATTTAAGGTTTCCAATTCTTTTTGACGAAACAAAGGTGCGAGTTGGTAATGAAAAGATTCGCCAGGAAGCTCTATTTTCTCTAATTTTGTGATTAAATATTCTAATGATGAAAATTCCATTTTTAATTCTAAGTATAGTATTCGTTCTTATTTCCTGTAAAAAAGACAAAGATAATTCAACTGTACAGAGCAGCCTTGAGAAAAAGATGACAGAAAAAAAAGTTGAAGTCAATATCCCCTCCAATGGAGAAAGCGATAGAGATTTATCAATCATAAAAACAGTATCGCAAGAAGAATTAATACCATTTCTAAAGGCCTACGCCAAAGACAATCCTGAAACTATTGTAAAAGTGATAACCGATAAGGGATCTTTTACTGTAGAGCTATTTGCTGAGCCTGTTTTACACAGAGCCAATTTTATAAGACTGGCCAAAATTGGATATTTTGATACGACTGTTTTTCATAGAGTCGATGATAATTTTGTGGTACAAGGTGGAAATAGCGATAGAATGGGTACTTACGACTTTAGAAATGCAGTAGGGAATTTTTTGATCCCCAATGAATTTACAAATCGATATAAACACGATTACGGAGCTTTATCTGCTGCAAAATATGCGGAGCAAAATGTGAGTAATGCTTCGTCTCCTTTTGAATTTTTTATTGTTACTAAACCCGATGGTGCTTATCATCTAGACCAAGATCATACCGTCTTTGGAAGAGTTATAAAAGGCATGGACATCGTAGAACAAATAGACGATTTGGAAACCGATGGAAGCGAATGGCCGCTAACCAACGTAGGCCTAGATATGAAAGTGATTCGCTAAATTCACCAATAATCCTTTATGTCCTCATCCTTTTTGTAAACAGAAGGCAGGGATATTTTAAAGATCACTGCTGAAAGTCTAATAATAATAACGACCAATCCTGATAAGAAAAAAATCAAACTGTCGGGGAAGTTGAGTTTTAGAAAAACGAAATAGCTCAATCCACCTAAAATACAAGCAGTTGCATAAATTTCCCTTCTGAAAATTTGGGGAATATCGTTACATAAAATATCCCGAATAACCCCGCCAAAGCAAGCACTCATCGTCCCTAAGGCAACACAGATAATTGCTGGCAGTTCTTGAGAAAGTCCTTTTTCGACCCCTACAACGGTGTATAAGCCTATTCCCAAAGTATCGAAAAGGAAAAGTGATTTTCTTAAATAGGATAGCTTTTTTCTAAAAAACACAGCCAGAACTGTAGTCACAAAGATCACATAGACGTAAGTCATATCCTGCATCCACATCACTGGAAGACCTAGTAAAACATCCCTTAAAGTTCCCCCTCCAACTGAAGTCACAAAAGCAATAATCAAAATACCAAAGGCGTCCATGCGTTTCTTTAACGAGGACAATACACCCGATATAGAAAAAGCAATAACTCCTAAGATGTCTAAAATTAAAATGTAATCCATTAGCGAGTACTATAGAAGTGATAATCCTTTAACAGGGTTTGTATAAATGTTTGCGGAGATTGTTCTACTTGAATGTTCAATTGAGAGGCTACCTTATCACTTAGTTTTAAAATGATGAAGTGGTCGGATTCTCTTTGGGCTTTATCAAAAACGGCTTTAATTCGCCTCATATCTTTATCTGTCATCGTGGCTGCTTGTGGATAGCGGGGATTATAAGACTCTTCAATTTCGAAATTCAGCATCTTTTCAAAGCCTGTTTTCCGTCGTTCAGAAATTACTGCTGTTTTGGCAGCAAGATCGCCAAGTCGTTGACCTTTACCATTTAGCAATATAACCAAAACCGCAACAGAACCGCTAACCAAGCTTATATCTACTATCCTAAACAACCAACGAATCAGAAATCCAGAGAATTGAGGCTTCGAACCATCTAAGTTGACCACCCGCAAACGCATGGAAGCTTTACCTACACTTTGTCCATTTAGAAAAGTTTCCATCAACAAATGATATAAAAACGGTGGCAAACCAATAACCAGAGAGGTAGCAAAACCTTCAAAAGGAGAAACATTAAGTCCCCTCATTACAGCGATAGTAGCAAATACATAAGCTATGATAATTATAAAATCTATAATGTAAGCTAAAATCCTATCCCAGACTGTAGCTACATTTTGTTGAATCTTCACATTTTGTGCAGTTTCTATTTGAAAATGACTCATGAATTGCGTTTCTTTGAATAAATTTAATAAATATGCGTGAGGCGGCTTTTGTCAAGCAAAATAAAGACAAATGGTTAAAATTCGAAAGAGTTCTACTAAATAATATTCATATTTCACCAGATGAGTTATCTCAACTCTACGTGGAACTCAATGAAGATCTAAATTACGCCCAAACTTTTTACGCTAATAGTGAAACTATAGCTTATCTCAATGAGCTTTCTGTGGGAGCTCACCAGAAGATTTATAAAACCAAAAAAGAATCCAAGAACAAAATATTTCAATTTTACTTTAAAGAATTTCCATTGTTTTTTTACAAACACCGTTCAATGCTTTTACTTGCTTTTATTCTTTTCGTAAGTTTTGCTGCTATAGGAGCCTATTCTGCATCTTCGGACGATAGCTTTGTAAGATTAATTTTAGGGGATGCTTATGTCAACTCCACTATCGATAATATCCAAAATGGAGATCCGATGGCGGTTTACAAAAAAGCCAATGAAACGGATATGTTTCTTGGCATTACTATAAATAATATAAAAGTAGCTCTTTATGCGTTTATTGCTGGGATTTTAGCAGGATTAGGTACTGTCTACATTGTCTTGCAGAATGCAATAATGCTGGGGTCTTTTCAGTATTTTTTTTACGACCAAGGTTTGCTGTGGGAATCTGCAAGAACCATCTGGATTCACGGCACTATAGAAATTTCGGTTATTATCGTTGCCGCCTGCGCTGGCCTTGTTATGGGAAAGAGTCTCCTGTTTCCAAAAACCTACACAAGACTCCAATCCTTTATAAAAGGAGTGAAAGCAGGACTCAAAATTGTTATAAGCACAATACCCTTTTTTATCATAGCTGGATTTTTAGAAGGTTTTGTAACCCGTTTAACTGGCATGCCAGACTGGCTGGCTGTATTAATTATTGTATCGTCTTTAGCTCTCATTCTTTATTATTACGTCTTTTTACCCCAAATACTATATAAAAAACATGCAAAACAACTACATCCTCTTTAAAAAACAACGAGATCTTGGCGCTATTATCTCAGATACTTTTAAGTTTATAAGACAAGAATATAAAACTATTTTTAGTTTATACTTAAAACACGTGGGTTGGCTTTTACTCCTTGCAGTCGCTGCTGGCACCTATTACCAGTATACTTCATTGAACTCTGCCAATTCACTTTTAGAAGATGGAGCCGAAGCTTTTTTACTCGATACATTTCAGAATACTGGATTTTCCTTACTTCTCGTTTTTTTAACTTCGATAGCTTACTCAGCAATGAGCTTAACTACGATCAATAGTATTATCAAGAGTTATGTAGATAATAAAGGAGAAATTAAAGATGAGGAGGTAAGTTTATATATTGGACGTTTCTTTGGTCAAACCCTCCTTAGCTTATTCGTCGTTGGTATCCTTTGTTTTATTGGTTTTTTACTATGCTTCCTTCCTGGGGTTTACTTAGTGGTGCCTTTATCCTTAATTTTTTCGATAATCGTCTTTCAAGAGAAATCCTTTTCTGATGCATTTTCTGAATGTTTTCAACTCATAAAACAAAACTGGTGGATTACTTTTGCTACCATTTTAGTTATAAGTATATTAATATCACTTATAGGAGGAATATTTCAACTTCCGGTAGTTATATTGACAGCTGTGGAGACATTTACGTCACTTGAAGAAGGCACAGGCACTAGTGGAGCTTTAGGTTTAGGAAATAATTGGCTATACCTTACTTTATATATTTTCGCTTCCATTGCTCAGTATATTTTAGGATTAGTCACCCTTATTTCACTGGTCTTAATTTATTTTAATCTGAATGAAATCCACAACAAAACTGGTACTTTAGAAGATATTGACAGCATTGGAAATTAAAACAAAAGCCATAAGACTATTTCTATTTTTGCTCCTCTTTTTAAAGCTAGGAGGCTTATCGCCTACTCTATATTCTTCACCTAGTGTGCAAGAAGATAGCCTTCAAGTCAGCACTTCACCAATCGAATTTGATAAATCCATTATTGAGTCTTACCAAACTGATGAAGATTACAATTACTTCAAAACGCTGGTTGAACCTTCAGCATGGGATAAATTTAAAAATTGGCTAAACTTACAGTGGAATAAATTTTTGAATTGGTTGCTATCTGGTATTGATGAGGGAAACCTTTGGAATTACGTGGCTTTAGTTTTAAAAATTCTTGTTATTGTAGGGATTGGTGTCCTCATCATTTGGTTGTTTAGCAAATACTATAGTTCTAAACAAAAAAAAATTGCTCAACATCAAAACTTGGTCAACTTATCTGAAGAGGAACAGCTTTTAAAACAAAAAGACCTGCTGAACCTCGTGGAAGAAGCCGAGCATAATGAAAATTACAGGTTAGCCTCTCGCTATTTATTTCTAAATACCTTGAAACATTTAAGAGAGAAAAAATTAATTGACTATCAATTTCAAAAAACCAATTCTGACTATAAATCTGAAATCACTCAAGATTTAATTAAAGCAGACTTTACATATCTATCAAGATTATATGAATTTGTCTGGTATGGCGACTTTGAATTGAATGTGACTGATTTCAAAAAAGTCAAATCCCGATCTGAAAATTTAATCATCAACATTCAAAATCTAAAAGCCGATGAATAAACGCAACAAAGGCTTACTCATTGGATTAATTGGAGTTATCATTTTGATCATTATCCTAGATGCTACCACTAAAAAACCTGTAGATTGGTTTCCCAGTTACGTGCATACAGACAATAGAGCATTAGGAACAGAGGTGTTTTACAAAAGCTTATCTTCTTTAGACACCGATATTCAACATGTCGAAAAATCCCCCTTTGAGAGTTTTCAAGATAGCCTCCAACAAAAGGGTACTTATTTTTTCTTGAACGAGTATATCAATTTAACCAAAGAAGAGATCGATGAACTTTTGGAGTGGGTAGATCATGGAAATACCGCTTTTATAGCCTCTCAGGGAATTCCTAAACCGCTTTTGGATACCTTAGATCTCAACATAAGTTTTTACCTAAGTAATTCTCAAATAGAATATCAGCCAAGCTTTAATTTTGTAGAAGAAAAACTTCAATTAGAATCAGCCAAAAAGTCAAGAAAGGCCTTTGAATATCTTTACTTTTCTGAAATAGATTCAACCAAAACTCAATCTCTAGGATTTGCTCAATCCACGCTAAAGGGAAATGAGGATGAGAATAGTCCTCATATCAATTTTATAAAGGTGAGCTGGGGTGATGGGTATTTTTTATGCCATCTCGCTCCCCAAATCTTTACCAACTATTTTATGGTAGATGGATCCAATAGTGATTATTCAGCAAGAACTTTAAATTATATTGATTTCAATAAACCAATTCTTTGGGACAATTACTATAAAGCAGGCAAGGAAAAAATAACAAATCCATTATATTATTTACTCTCCAATATCTACTTGAAAACGGCTTATTATTTAATTATCATATCCTCGCTTTTATTTATTTTATTTGGTGGTAAAAGAAAACAAAGACCTATCCCCATTATAGATTCTGTCAAAAACAAATCTCGAGAATTTGCACAAACTATTGCTGGTATGTATTTAGATAAAAAAGACCATAAAGCTATCGCCCAAAAACAAATCCAGTCGTTTCTAGATAAAATCAGAAATCGTTATCGACTGTCGACTCAAAAGGTAGATGCTAAGTTTCTAAAAGAGCTGTCGCAAAAAACAAATCAGAATTATGAAGACTTAGAGGAATTATTTAAATATATTGAATTTATAAATACCTCAGAAACCATTAGTGAAAAAGAACTCATAAGTTTGGATCATAAATTATCCAGTTTTAACTATTAAATTATGCAAGAAGAAAACCCACTAGAATTCAACAATAGAATACCTTTAGAAGAGCTAAAAACTTCGGTTGAAGCCATAAAAGGTGAACTGGCTAAAGTTATTATAGGTCAGGAAGAATTTATAAAACTGCTCATTGTAGGCTTACTAACCGATGGACATGTTCTCATTGAAGGTGTGCCCGGAATTGCCAAAACTATTACGTCCAAATTGTTTGCTAAATCCATACATACTGGTTTTAGCAGAATTCAATTTACGCCAGATTTAATGCCTAGTGATGTTCTAGGAACTTCGGTATTAAAAACTGACAACTCTGATTTTGAGTTTAAAAAAGGTCCAATTTTTTCTAATATCGTCTTGATTGATGAAATCAATCGAGCTCCTGCGAAGACACAGGCCGCTTTGTTTGAAGTGATGGAAGAAAAACAGATTACTATGGATGGCGTTGAGTACAAAATGCCACCACCATTTATGGTGATAGCTACTCAAAATCCTATAGATCAAGAAGGAACCTACGCTTTGCCTGAAGCTCAGCTGGACCGCTTTTTATTCAAATTAAAAATCGATTATCCAAATTTAGAAGAAGAGGTAAGAATTCTCAAATCTCACCATTTGCGCAAGTCCAAGTCAGCCATGGATGAGGTCAAAGCCGTCATGGATATTGAAACACTCTTAAAATTCAGAGATCAAATACACGATATTGTTGTAGAGGATAAAATCTTCGATTATGTGGCAGAAATTGTTTTACAAACTAGATCTCATCCTCACCTTATCTTAGGAGGTTCTCCTAGAGCTTCTTTATCCATATTGAAAGCAGCAAAGGCATTTGCCGCTATACAAGGTAGAGATTTTGTGACCCCCGAAGACGTAAAGTCCAGTCTTAAACCTGTATTAAACCACAGAATTATTCTGTCTCCAGAGAAAGAAATGGAAGGGACTACACCAGAGCAAGTCATCGATTTAATCCAAAATACTATAGAAATCCCTAGATAGTGCGTCAATTTTTTTCATCTCTTTATTTTGGGCAAACATTCTTCAAAATCCTTTATGGTTTTTCGGGGCTGTATTTGCTTTCGTTTTGGTTTCATAGCCTGTTCAGCATTAGCACTGTGCTTTTAATAATATTTAGCCTTGTCTTAGCTATAGATCTTTACAGACTTTACCAAAGAGATGGCTTTTTTGCTTCTCGAGAAGTCGCGCCTAAATTTTCGAATAGCGATGCAAATCCTGTCCGTATTGGTCTTACCAATCTTTATCCATTTACAATCCACATCGATATTATAGATGAGATTCCGAAACAATTTCAAAAGAGAGATTTTTTAAAATCTTGGACTGTCCAGGCAAACTCGAAAGATAAATTCTCTTATACCTTAACACCAGTTCAAAGAGGTGAATATAGGTTTGGTTTTCTCAATTGCTATGTGAGTTCAAAGTTAGGGTTAGTCAAAAGGCGCTTTAGGTTTGAAAATGAATCTTTAGTAAAAGTATACCCTTCTTTTATGCAGATGAGGGCTTTAGACTTTATGGCAATCGACCAGAAAATGAGTCAATATGGGATGAAAAAAATCAGAAAGATTGGGCATACCATGGAGTTTGAGCAAATTAAAACCTATGTGATAGGCGACGATATTCGGACAATCAATTGGAAGGCCACTGCCAAACATAGAAGTTTGATGGTGAACCAATATCAAGATGAAAAATCTCAGCCCATTTATAACATCATTGACGTGGGCCGTGTGATGAAAATGCCCTTTGAAGGTTTATCCTTACTGGATTATGCGATAAATTCTTCACTTGCCTTTAGCAATATCGCCCTAAAGAAAAACGACAAAGTGGGGATGCTTACTTTTGCAGAAACCGTCCAAAATCATGTTCCTGCCAATTCCAAAAAAACTCACTTAAATACGCTTTTGGAAACCTTATATGGGATCGATACAGGATTTTCAGTTTCTGACTTTAATCGACTTTATGCCAATTGTAAACGATCGATTACGCAGCGTAGTTTATTGATGTTGTACACAAACTTTGAGCATATCACCAGTTTAAAACGACAGTTGCCCTACCTTAGAGCCATTGCCAAGTCACACCTTTTAGTGATTATTTTCTTTGAAAATACTGAATTGGAGGATATGGCTTCACATAAAACAAGCAAGGTGAGTGAAATTTACGAAAAAACAATTGCTCAAGAATTCGTCTACAACAAAAAGCTAATGGTAAAGGAATTGGAAAGAAATGGTATACAAGCCCTATTGACCAAACCTAAAGATCTGTCTGTAAACACTATCAACAAATATTTAGAAATCAAAGCAAAAGGACTTTTATAAATGACACTTATTTTCGCTACACATAATCCAAACAAGGTAAAAGAAATACAAGCCTTGTTACCCGAGCACATTCAACTTAAATCTCTTCACGATATAGGTTTTGAGGAAGACATTGAGGAATATGGAACTACCATAGAAGCTAATGCGAAAATTAAAGTTGAGGCCATTGTAAAGAAATACAACTTACCTTGCTTTGCCGATGATACAGGATTGGAAGTGAAGGCCTTGGACGGTAAGCCTGGGGTAAAATCCGCTCGCTATGCCGGAGAAGATAAAAATGATGACGCCAATAAAAGAAAACTCCTTAAGGATCTAGAACAGTATGTAGATAGGTCGGCAAGATTTAAAACAGTGATTTATTATAAAAACCAAGGAGTAGAATATCAATTTACAGGGATTTGTGAAGGAGAAATCACAAAAGAAGAGTCTGGAAACGGGGGGTTTGGCTACGATCCTATCTTTAAACCTAAGGGGCATTCACAAACTTTTGCTGAAATGCAATCGGCTCAAAAAAATAAAATAAGTCATAGGAGTTTAGCCTTTCAACAGCTCATAGAATTTTTGAAAGTATAAAATAAATACAATAACCCCATGTAACCAATACAGGAATACTTACATTTGCATTTATTTTTAAAATATATATGACTACATTTGAATCATTAGGCTTAAGCCCTGAAATCTTGAGAGCAATCGAAGATTTAGGATTTGAGTCCCCGAGTGAAGTACAGGAGCAAACAATTCCTGTTTTACTCGAAGAGGCAACCGATATGGTTGCACTAGCCCAAACGGGTACAGGAAAAACAGCCGCATTCGGTTTTCCTCTTATTCAGAACATTGACCTCAATTCCAAAAAAACACAAGGTTTAATTTTATCTCCAACGCGTGAATTGTGTATGCAAATCACCAACGAGCTAAAACAGTATTCAAAATACTACCAAAACCTCAATACTGTTGCAGTATATGGAGGTGCGAGTATTACTGACCAAGCCAGACAAATTAAGAAAGGAGCGCAAATCATTGTAGCGACACCTGGACGTATGAAAGATATGATCCAGCGAAATATTATTGATATTTCGAATATCAGTATTTGTATCTTGGATGAAGCGGATGAAATGTTGAACATGGGTTTCTTTGAAGACATAAAAGAAATTTTAGCTCATTCTTCAGATCAAAAAAACACATGGTTATTTAGTGCAACGATGCCAAAAGAGGTATCGATTATTGCTAAAAAATTCATGAAAAATCCAAAGGAGATTACTGTTGGGCAGAAGAACATCTCTACAAAATCTGTAAGCCATGAGTTCTTTATCGTGGGTGGCAGAGACCGTTATAGTGCCGTAAAGCGTGTGGTTGACGCCAATCCAGACATCTATGCCGTCGTCTTTTGTAGAACCAAAAGAGACGCTCAAAAAGTAGCTGAAAAACTCATTGAAGACGGGTATAGTGCTTCTGCTTTACATGGAGATTTGAGCCAAGCTCAAAGGGATATGGTGATGAACAGTTTTAGAAGAAAGCAAATCCAAATGTTAGTAGCAACCGATGTTGCTGCTCGTGGAATTGATGTAGATGATATTACTCACGTGATCAATTACCAACTCCCAGACGAAATTGAAATTTACACTCACCGGAGTGGAAGGACTGGTCGTGCTGGTAAAGAAGGTAAATCTTTGGTCATTGTCACTAAAAGTGAAGTGAGAAAAATTAGACAAGTCGAAAAAATGATCGGACAGAAATTCACTCAAGAGGAATTACCTTCTGGAGATGAAATTTGTAAACGTCAATTGTTTCACTTGGCAGAAGAGATTAAAAAGACTGAGATCAATCATGCGATAGATCCTTTTATCCCAAGTCTAGAAGCAGAATTCGAAGAGCTAAGCAAAGAAGATATTATTAAAAAATTCTTCTCTGTTGAATTTTCAAGGTTTCATAACTATTATAAAAATGCTCCAAAAGTCGCTCAGCACTCTGCCGATGATTCTTATTCCTCAGGAAAAGATTATGGAGATGAAACTCGTTTTTTCATAAATATTGGTGAAAAAGATGGTTTCGACTGGATGTCGATGAAAGACTTCTTAAAAGAACAGTTGAATCTAGATCGTGATGGAGTTGCTAAAGTCGATGTTAAAAACACCTTCTCATTCTTCAATGTTGCTACAGATGATGTTGAAAAAGTAGAGGCTGTTTTTGAAAGCTTTATGCTAAAAGGTAGACACGTAAATGTTGAGATCACCAAAGATCAAAAGAGCGGCGGTGGTGGCGGCAAAAAAGGTGGCGATAAGTCACGAGATCGTAAACCTAGAAAACGATTCGACAAGAGTAAATCTTCTGATTTTAAAGGTAAAAAACCAGGAGGATCCAATGTTAAAAGTTCTTTTGAAAGAAGACGGAAGAAGAACTAAATTAAGGTTTTAAAAAAGTCATTTCGGAGTCATCTAATTGCTTCGAAATGACTACTTTCAACATATATGAAATTCAAAACCATTTTAAGTTTGTTGGTGATTATCACCTATTCCTCTTTAGTTTGTAGTCAAGAGAAAGAACTACAAACCATAACAGGTGTAGTGATGAATGCTTCCAATGATAAACCCTTGGAAAACGTAAATATCGTAAATATCAATACGGTAAAAGGGTCTACTACCAATATAGATGGTCAGTTTAATGTAAAAGCTCATATCAGTGATACGCTTTATCTCTCCTATTTGGGTTTTAGATCTATTCAAGTAAAAATTACTGAAGATTGGGTTAAGTTTGGTGATGTAAAAATCAAAATGACAGAATCTGCAATTGCACTTCAAGAAGTGCAACTTCAAGAAATCCAACTGACTGGTTATTTAGAAATCGATGCTAGAAATATTCCTATCTACGATAATTACAGATACAGTATTTCGGGTTTAGATTATGCATACGAAGGAGGCAACTACCAAAAAAGCGCTATTTCTAAGGTTCTTCAATCTATTTCCAATCCTGCAGATTTACTCTACAAAACGTTCAGTAGTAAAGACAAGCAGATGCGCCGTTTACGAAAAATGAAAATGAACGAAAGTATAAAGGATATCCTTCAAGATAAATTTGATCGAGAAACTCTTTCCGCAGTTTTACAAATCAGTAAAGACGATATAGATCAAGTTTTGGATAAATGTAATTATTCTAGAGACTTTATTACCACTGCAAACGATTTACAAGTGCTCGACGCGATAAGCAATTGTTACGAAGAATACAGAGCCATCAATAGATAATAATTTGAAACACATCAGCATACTTACCGGAGCAGGTATAAGTGCCGAAAGTGGTGTAAAGACTTTTAGAGACCACGACGGACTCTGGGAAGGTCATGATGTTATGCAAGTAGCAACACCCCAAGCCTTTGAAAAAAATCCTGGTTTTGTCCTAGACTTCTATAATATAAGAAGGCAGCAATTACTTACTGTTCAACCCAATTTAGCACATCAGCGTTTAGTAGATCTTGAAACGCAATTTAACGTAGATATCATTACTCAAAATGTAGATGATCTTCATGAACGTGCTGGGAGTTCACGTGTAACTCATCTTCATGGTGAGCTTATGAAAGTAAGAAGTACCTTTGACCAAGATCTTATTTATGATTGGAAAGATGATTTAAATCTTGGTGATTTTTGTGAACACCATTATCAATTAAGGCCTCATGTGGTATGGTTTGGAGAAGCCGTTCCGATGATAGAAAAAGCAATTGACATCTTAAAACAAACTGATGTCCTCATCATTATTGGAACTTCGATGCAGGTTTATCCAGCCGCAGGACTTATCGATTTTGCTCCCTCCTCTACCCCCATTTATTTTATAGACCCCAACCCCAACATATCAGATTCGACTGGTGTACATCTATATGCTGAAAAAGCAACCACAGGAGTAGATAAATTGGTTCGAAAGCTTTTAGCATAAGCAGTACACTATCGTGTTCTATACCCTGAAAAGGAGTAAAAAGTAAGGCTACATTCCATAAAAATATGCTTACGAAAGCTTATATTTGCTAGCGAAATAAAATAGTATTCCATGAATTCGCTTGATGCAATTTCCCCAATAGATGGCCGATATGCCAACAAAACTGAATCTCTCCGAAAGTACTTTAGCGAACATGCTTTAATAAAATATAGAGTAAGGGTAGAAATAGAGTATTTTATAGCCTTATGCGAACTACCACTTCCACAGCTAGAAAGCTTTGATCCTTCCCTATACCCAAAATTAAGAGCCATTTATTTGGACTTCAGCCTAGAAGATGCTCAGAAAATTAAGTCCATTGAAAGCATTACTAACCATGACGTGAAAGCTGTAGAGTATTTTATCAAAGATCGAATGGATCATTTAGACTTAAAGGCCTCCAAAGAATTTATTCATTTTGGATTGACCTCTCAGGACATCAACAATACTGCAGTCCCTTTAACCTTGCTAGAGGCTGTTCAGGAAGTATATATTCCACAATTGGAAAAGGTTTTAGAAAAAATTAAAATAAAAGCCAAAGAGTGGAAAGATATCCCAATGCTGGCAAGAACACATGGTCAACCCGCCTCTCCTACTCGACTCGGCAAAGAGTTTGAAGTTTTTGAAGTGAGACTTCAAGAACAATTAAACCAACTAAAAACTATTCCGTCGTCTGCCAAATTTGGTGGAGCTACAGGAAATTTTAATGCGCACAAAGTAGCTTACCCAAGTATTGATTGGAAAGCTTTTGGAAAAGATTTTGTAGAAAGACGACTTAAGTTGAAACATTCGTTTCCAACAACTCAAATAGAACATTACGATAACATGGCTTCTACTTTTGACGCTATGAAGCGAATTAATACTATTTTACTAGATCTGAATAAGGATATTTGGAGCTATGTTTCTATGGATTACTTCAAGCAAAAGATAAAAGAAGGTGAAATTGGTTCTTCAGCTATGCCCCACAAAGTAAACCCAATTGATTTTGAGAATTCTGAAGGAAATCTAGGCATTGCCAATGCATTACTTGAGCATCTCTCTGCAAAATTGCCCATTAGCAGACTTCAAAGAGACCTAACAGACAGTACAGTTTTAAGAAATCTGGGCGTACCTCTAGGTCATATGCTTATTGCACTTCAATCTACCGGGAAAGGACTTGATAAATTAGTTTTAAATCCAGAAAAGATTCAAGCAGATTTAAATGCTAACTGGGCTGTCGTAGCCGAAGCCATACAAACAGTTTTAAGACGTGAAGGTTTCGAAAACCCTTATGAAGCTCTTAAAGGATTGACTAGAACTCACTCTAAAATTGACGAAAAAAGCATTTCAACTTTCATCGATACACTTAAAGTGTCTGAAACTGTCAAAACTGAACTTAAAGCTATTACGCCTTCGAATTATACAGGAATTTAAATATGAGTAAAACAGCAGCTTGGATTTCAGCAGCTAGATTACGAACCTTACCGCTATCCATATCTGGAATTTTGGTGGGAACTGCTCTTGCTTTGCCGTCCAACCAATTTGATGTAAGTATTTTCTGGTTAGCCATCGCCACCACTTTGGGGTTACAAATTTTATCAAATTTCGCGAATGATTACGGCGATGGGGTTAAAGGCACCGATAACGATGAGCGTATTGGGCCTATGAGAGCTTTACAAAGCGGGGTTATTTCTGGTAAGGAGATGAAGAAGGGCATCATCTTAACATCAATCGTAACAGCCATACTCGCCTTGAGCTTAATTTATATCAGTTTTGGCAAAGAAAATTTTTTTCTGAGTTTGCTATTTATTGGCTTAGGAGCGTCAGCAATTATTGCCGCTATTAAATATACAGTTGGCGATTCTGCCTATGGGTATAAAGGTTTGGGAGATATATTTGTCTTTCTTTTTTTTGGAATCATGAGTGTTTTAGGCTCCAATTTTCTGATGACAAAGCAATTGGACGTTTGGCTATTTTTACCAGCAATTAGCATAGGGTTGTTGAGTAGCGCAGTTTTGAATTTGAACAATATGCGAGACGAATTGAGTGACCGCAACTCAAAAAAAATGACTTTGGTGGTTAAAGGCGGGAAAAAGTTTGCAAAACCTTACCATTTCTCATTGATACTTTTGGCTTTCATCTGTATGGTAATTTTCCTTAATCTAGACACCTATTCTAGCTACAATTGGATATTACTCCCCTTACTAGCCTTTATTCCTTTAGCAATTCATCTTAGGAAAATATACCACTATACAGATCCTAAAACCTTAGATCCTGAATTGAAAAAAGTTGCTTTAAGTACCTTTGCGCTTGGTTTTATTCTATTTTGGATAGTATTCTTAGAATTTTAACCGAAAGCAGTATTGGAAAACTTGAATTTGATGCTTTAATTCGTAAATTGATAAAAAATTATTTGATGGATTTTAAAAAGAAAATGTTACGAGATGATGCCTTAGAAGGCAAAACAATTATAGTAACTGGAGGCGGAAGCGGTCTGGGTATGTCAATGACCCGTTATTTCCTAGAACTTGGAGCTAATGTTGTCATCACCAGCAGAAACTTGGAAAAGCTTAAGGCTAGTGCAAAAACTCTAGAAGAAGAAACCGGAGGAAAGTGTTTACCGGTTCAATGTGATGTGAGGCACTACGATGAAGTTGAGCATATGATAGAACAAGCGCATACCGCTTTTGGTGAAGTAGATGTGCTTTTAAATAATGCTGCGGGAAATTTCATTTCTCCAACAGAACGATTGTCTGCAAACGCCTTTGATACTATTATCGATATTGTTTTGAAGGGCAGTAAAAATTGTACACTTGCTTTAGGTAAATATTGGATAGACAAGAAACAAACTAATAAAACAGTACTTAGTATAGTTACCACCTACGCTTGGACGGGTTCTGGTTATGTTGTACCAAGCGCCACTGCAAAAGCTGGTGTTCTTGCCATGACCAGATCCTTGGCTGTGGAATGGGCTAAATATGGAATTCGATTTAACGCGATTGCTCCGGGACCATTCCCTACCAAAGGGGCATGGGATAGGTTATTACCAGGAGATCTGAAAGAGAAATTCGATCTTGCTAAAAAAGTACCGCTTAAACGCGTTGGCGATCATCAAGAATTAGCTAATCTCGCCGCTTATTTGGTGTCGGATTTTGCACATTACCTTAATGGAGAGGTGATTACCATTGATGGTGGTGAATGGCTAAAAGGCGCAGGTCAATTTAATCTATTGGAAATGGTGACACCAGAGATGTGGGATCAATTAGAAGAAATGATTCGCTCTCAAAAAAAGAAATAACTCCTAACTTTCTATCGTTATAATTAATTGGAGAGTGCTGACATGCCACAATAAATTGTAATTTTACATCAGAAAATTCGAAAAACTTTATGGGTAAGATAATTTCAATTGCAAACCAAAAGGGCGGTGTAGGTAAGACTACAACGGCTGTAAATCTAGCTGCTGCTTTAGGTGTTTTAGAAAAAAAAGTACTATTGATCGATGCAGATCCTCAAGCCAACGCTACATCTGGACTCGGTATTGATATTGAAACAGTAGAAATAGGGACTTACCAACTTTTGGAACATACCAAAAAAGCAGAAGAAGCCATTATGGACACTGATTCACCAAATCTGGAGTTGATCCCTTCTCACATTGATTTGGTTGCCATTGAACTTGAACTTGTAGATGTGGAGCGAAGAGAATACATGCTTAAAGAGGCTTTGTTACCTATTAAGTCTAAATTTGATTACATTCTTATCGACTGTGCTCCTTCCTTAGGCTTATTAACATTAAATGCGTTAACGGCTTCAGATTCGGTATTAATTCCTATTCAATGTGAATATTTTGCTTTAGAAGGTTTAGGTAAATTGCTTAACACTATTAAAAGTGTACAAAAAATTCATAATGAACACTTAAGCATTGAAGGCTTGTTACTAACGATGTATGATTCTAGACTGCGTTTATCCAACCAAGTGGTGGAAGAAGTAAAAAAACACTTTAATGATATGGTTTTTGAAACAATCATCCAAAGGAATGTGCGTTTAAGCGAAGCTCCTAGTTATGGTGAAAGCATTATAAAATACGATGCAGCTAGTAAAGGAGCCAATAATTATTTAAGTTTAGCTGAAGAAATTATTAAGAAGTCAAATTAAAAGTTAATGGCGAAAACGACAAAGAAAAAAGCTCTCGGTAGAGGCCTATCGGCTTTATTGAACGACCCAGATAATGATATTAAATCTGCAGCAGATAAAAATGCAGATAAGGTTGTAGGTAGTATAGTAGAATTGAGCCTTGAGGCCATTGAGGTAAATCCATTTCAACCTAGAACGAGTTTTAGTGAAGATGCCTTAAAGGAATTGGCCTCTTCTATTAGAGAACTTGGCGTGATCCAGCCTATTACGGTCAGGAAACTTGAATTTAACAAGTACCAGCTAGTTTCTGGAGAACGCCGTTACCGAGCTTCCAAAATGCTTGGTTTAGAGACTATTCCCTCTTATATAAGGATTGCGAATGACCAAGAGTCTTTAGAAATGGCTTTGGTAGAAAATATACAACGCCAAGACCTCGATCCTATAGAAATCGCCTTGTCTTACCAAAGATTGATGGATGACATCGATTTAACTCAGGAAGAATTAAGCGATAGAGTGGGTAAAAATAGATCTACAATTGCAAATTACCTTCGCCTTTTAAAGCTAGACCCTATCATTCAAACAGGAATGAGAGACGGTTTTTTGAGTATGGGCCATGGTAGAGCACTTATAAACATCACCGATACAGATATTCAGCTTCAAGTGTATGAGCGTATTCTTAAAGATAAGCTCTCTGTAAGAGATACGGAGAACTTGGTGAGACACATGCAACAAAATAAAGGCACATCTAAGCCTTCCTCTAAAGAGGTAAAAGTTGATGAAAAAAAGACAAAAGCCTTAAAACAAATCGCTTCCTACTTTGGGGCTAAAGTTGAACTTAAAGTCAACAAAAAAGGAAATGGAAAACTTATTGTTCCATTTTCTTCAGAAGAGGATTTCCAAAGAATCAAAAAATTAATACAAGGTGATTCGTAAATTTTTTTTCACTTCCATATTTATCCTAGGTTGGTGTTCGTGTTCGTTTAGTCAAGCACAAGATAGTTTGACTATTGAATCCACAATGACGTCTACCAAAAACGCTTTCAAATTGGATCTATACGATCCTTTAGCCCCTGCTAGATCTGCCTTTTACTCAGCTATTTTACCGGGATTGGGACAAGCTTATAATGGTAGTTATTGGAAAATTCCTTTGGTTTATGCTGGCATAGGAACAAGTCTATATTTAGTACTTCAAAATGATACGGAGTATCAACGCTACAGAAACGCTTATAAACGAAGATTAGCTGGTTTTCAAGATGATGAATTTCAAAATATTCTTGAGAATGAGGGTTTGATTAACGCGCAAAAGCAATTTAGACAGAACAAAGAATTTGCTATTTTAGCAACGGTAGCTTTTTATTTACTCAACATTGTAGATGCAAATGTAGATGCACACTTAAAGCAATTTGATGTTTCTAAAGATCTTACGCTTAGACCAAATTTTGAGCCTAATTTCATGAGTGGAAACATCGACTATGGGTTAACTTTGAATTTTAAATTGAATTAAATGAAACTCGCTATACTTGGCTACGGTAAAATGGGTAAAACCGTAGAGAATATTGCAACCTCCAGAGGTCACGATATTGTTTATAAGACCTCAGATAACTTAGACATAGACCGCTTAAAACAAGCAGAAGTCGCTATAGACTTTAGTACTCCTGAAGCCGCTTATTTTAATATAACTTCTTGTTTGGAAAATAAAATAGCCATAGTGTGTGGAACTACCGGCTGGCTAAATCGATATGAGGATGCGGTTAAACTTTGTGAATCACAGGTTGGTAAGTTTTTGTATGCGTCCAACTTTAGTATAGGAGTAAATGTTTTTTTTGAATTGAATTCTCAACTCGCTAAAATGATGTCTGGGTTGAAGGAGTATAATGTTAAGCTAAAGGAAGTTCACCATTTGGAAAAGAAAGACGCCCCTAGCGGCACCGCCATTAGTCTTGCTGATCATATTATAAAAGAAACCGAGTATACAAATTGGTCCTATCCACCAGAAAATTCA
Organism: Psychroflexus gondwanensis ACAM 44; assembly: GCF_000355905.1. GTDB lineage: Bacteria > Bacteroidota > Bacteroidia > Flavobacteriales > Flavobacteriaceae > Psychroflexus > Psychroflexus gondwanensis. The sequence goes on along the minus strand of NZ_APLF01000015.1, from coordinate 26,238 downwards.
GAAAATTCAATCCCTATCGAAGCTGAAAGAAAAGCAGGAGTTTTTGGTTTTCATGATGTGACTTATAATTCTATTATTGATACCATAACCATTTCTCATAATGCAAAATCCAGAGAAGGCTTTGCTCATGGAGCAGTAATAGCTGCAGAATGGATACTTAAACAACACGCCGGAGTATATTCTATGAAGGATGTCCTTCAACTCAACTCTTCAACCTAACGCTATTGATTATGTCATTTTTCGATTTATTACTTTTTATTCTATTTATACAAGTCCTACACTTTTTTGGCACCTGGAAATTATACCAAAGTGCTGGTAGACACTGGTGGGAAGCTGCTATTCCAGTTTACAATGCAATTGTGCTTTTCAAAATTATCAATAGACCATGGTGGTGGGTTTTTCTTCTATTTGTTCCTATCGTTAACCTAATTATGTTTCCAGTTATTTGGGTAGAAACAGCTAGGAGCTTTGGTAAGAACACGACAACAGACACCATTCTTCAGATCTTAACTCTGGGACTTTATACTTATTATATAAACTACTTTACGTCCCATACCTACATTGAGGATAGAAGTTTAAAGGCGAAGTCAAAATCGGGTGATTTTGTGGGGTCAATCCTTTTTGCTATTGTGGCTGCAACTATAGTTCATACCTATATCATGCAACCCTTCACGATACCAACCTCCTCCTTAGAAAAAACTTTGTTAGTTGGTGATTTTCTGTTTGTCAGTAAATTCCATTATGGAGCAAGAGTTCCACAGACAGCGATTTCGTTTCCTATGGTTCACGATACTATACCTTTGGCTGGTGTAAAATCATATACAAAAGAGCCCCAATTACCATATATGAGATTGCCAGGTTTTCAAACTGTTCAGCGCAACGATATTGTAGTATTCAACTGGCCTGTAGATACTGTGAGAATGTTTAGGGACAATTCTGGTAAACATTACGACAAACCTATAGACAAGAAGTCCAACTACGTAAAGAGAGCTGTGGGTGTCGCTGGAGATTCACTAGAAATTGTAGATGGTAAAATCTTGGTTAATAATACCCCTTTACAACTTTCAGAAAGAGCTAAACCGCAATATTCATATTTAGTACAAGGTAAAGGTCAAGGCTTCAACATGAGAAGTCTGGTCGAAATATACGGGATCACAGATGGGCTGCAATGGATTGACAGAGAGAGAGATCTGTATCAAGTTAATGCGATTACAGAAGATAATTTAGCAAAATTTGAAAATCATCCCAATGTAAAAACGGTTCAACGCATTATTTCCCCGAAAGGAAAAGCTGATGCTGGTATTTTTCCAAACAACGGAAAAGTAGATTGGAATAGAGACAACTTTGGCCCCATTTATATTCCTGAATCTGGACAAACAGTACAACTGGATTTAGAAAGTTTTTCTTTATACAGAAGAGTCATTGAAGTTTATGAAGGAGAAGAAATGGGAATCGATCAGAAATTGGAGGTAAGAGGCTCTCAAGTTTATCTCAATGGAAATCCTGTAGATGAATATACCTTTAAACAAGATTACTATTGGATGATGGGAGATAATCGCCATAATAGTGAAGACAGTAGATATTGGGGATATGTACCCCAAAATCATGTGGTTGGCAAGCCAGTTTTTATCTGGATGAGTCTAGACGGTAATGCAAGTAATTTGGTTGACAAAGTAAGATGGGAACGTCTATTTACAACTGTAGGTGGCGAAGGAAAACCCACTTCCTACCTTGTGTACTTCCTTATTGGTATTGTTTTAATAATAGGGTATAATTACTTTATCAAAAAGAAAAAATAAGAGTTGAAACCTATCCTACTTCATCCTTGCTACTTTGGTCCTATCGACATGTATGCCTGCATTGCGCAAGCAGACTCATTCGTTTTCGAAAAGGAAGACAATTATCAAAAACAGACCTATAGAACACGACAATACATCTATGGGGCCAATGGGAAACTCTTGTTAAATATCCCCATAAAACACAGGGAAAACAAGACAGATCAACACCAAAAGTATAAAGACATTCGGATAGAAAATGCCTTCAAATGGCAACGCCTTCACTGGAAATCTTTGGAAGCAGCCTATAGAACTTCTCCTTTTTTTGAATTTTATGAAGATGAGTTTGCGCCTTTATTTGAAAAAAAGGCTAACTTCTTAATGGACTTCAATTTGATGGCAACAAAAATTATTTTTGAATGCTTACAGCTGGATTTTAGTTTTGAAATTACTGAAGAATTTAAACTAAAACCAGAAGATTATAATGACAAAAGACATTTAGTCAACTCAAAGCGAAAATCAGCAGTAAATCTTGAAGAGTACATTCAAGTTTTTCAAGCTAAATACGGCTATATCTCAAATTTGAGCATATTGGATTTATTATTCAATACAGGTCCTTCAGCCTTGGGATATCTAGACTCACAAACGCTTATTCAGAAATCTTAAAGCTCGCCATTATTGGATAATGGTCTGAAAGCTTTATACTGTAATTTTTAAAGCTAGTAGTGTGCAGACTCTTCTCATTAAAAATAACATCTATACGAAGAGGCAAAAAATCGAAATCGAAAGTTTTTCCTAACCCATACCCAGACTCCTCAAAAGCATCTTTTAAATTGTGTTTCAATAACTGACTAGCCACGTAAGAAAAGGGGGTGTTGTTCATATCCATACAAACAATTTTTGGTAGGCTGGTAGAAGAAAAGCTTTTCGATAGCAAATTTACTTGTTCCTGTTGCTTCACAAAGGACTTCCCTACTCTATTAATTAATTGCTGGCGGTCTTCTTTTCGCAGTTCTTGGACATCGGAAATAATCTTTAAGGACTCTAAATGAACAGCATACACCCGAAGCGTATCCTTTTTCACAACAATGTCTGCATAAATAGCATTATTGTGGGTATTTGGGAAATCTACAGAACCTTTATGGATGATTTTATACTTGCTATAAATAGCAATCCCAACATTTGAAGACTTGGATTTATACTTTTCAAACACATAAGGATAAGAACTCATATCTAAATCATTTGCTTTGTAATAATCTTGAAAAGCAACAATATCTGGAGTCTCAACTTTTATAAAATCGGAAATTTTTTTTCCAACCTCAGTATTTTCAATCCAGTTGTAGTAGTTAAAAAGCCTGACATTATAACTCATAACTTTCAGAGAATTCGCAATCTCTTCCGGAGGCTTATCATTAAAAACAATAATTTTACTGAAATACGAGTAGCCTCCTAAAACTAGTAAGGCCGAAACAAGAAAGTGCAGTTTGAGTTTTATTAACCAATATAGTGCAAAGCAAATATTGATGAGTATAAATACGGGCAAGCCCAAATTCAAAATGGATAAAAAAGCTGAGAATTTTGGGGGTACAAAAGGGAGAATGTAAGCTACAAGCAGACAGATTGCAAAAAATACATTTAAAGCAAAACCTACCTTTTGAAAAAAACTGAGTTGTGACTTCATGACAATTACATGTCTTTACCAGCTTTAAATAGAAAATCTTTCTCTTCTTTAGAGAGACTATCGTAGCCGCTTTTGCTTATTTTATCAAGAATTTTATCAATTTTAATTTGCTTTTCTGAACGGTTAGAAGAATTTTTATCAGATTTCTTTGCAGATGTTTTATGAACCGTTTTCATGTTGCTCTTTCTAGATCTGGGCTCAAGCAATTCTGCGAACCAGTCTGTTATGCCTTGCAACCAGGCTCCTATATCATTACCTTTTTTGAGTTGAACGATATAAAGATATCCAATAAAAGCTCCACCTAAATGGGCTAGATGCCCTCCTGGGTTTGATAAAGGGATCTGAACTACGTCTAAAACTACTAAAAAAGCGGCTATCCACCACAATTTCAAATTTCCCAGAAAAAAAAGTCGCACTTGTAAGTTGGGAGCTTGAGTTGCTGTTGCTACAAGCGTAGCCATAACCGATGCAGAAGCACCGATAAGGTAAGAACGCCCAGTACCGCTAAAGGCTGGTAAGAGGTTATAACTTAAGGCGTATACTAGAGCTCCACAAATTGCTCCTAAGAAATAGAGATTCAGCATTCGCTTACCTGAAAAATAGGCGAGGAAAAATTTACCAGAAAAATACAGAATCAACATATTAGATAAAATATGAAATATTCCCGAGTGCATGAAGGCATAAGTTATTATCGTCCAGGGCTTGTAAGCATATTCTAGAAGATCTTTAGGAAATACTAGCCATTCTATGAAAAAACCAGTGGGGATTTTAAACAAAAACCCCAGAGTTGCAAACACAAGTGTGAGAATAAAAAAAAGGACGTTCAATCCAATCAGTTTTTCTAATGTGTCGGCTGTATTGTACTTATATTTTAATTTTTGCTTCCAATCCATATTAGTTCCATCTATTAGCATTAAATGAATTCTTTTTCCAGTACCACATGGTAATAAACCCGATAACCGCACCTCCAATATGTGCCCAATAAGCAGTATTGGATGGGCCTAGCAAGGTAACACCTGTAACAGCAGAAAACAAATTCATTAAAAAATATCCACCTATTAAATATTTAGCCTTAATAGGAATAGGGACAAATATTATAAATAAAGGTAAGTTAGGATAAACGACAGCAAAAGCTGCTAAAATTCCAAAAATAGCTCCGGAAGCACCAACCATGGGAGTCAGATAATTACTAAAAAGCTGATTGCTGACCTCTTTTGGTATAGACGGATATACTCTATATTCTCCTGTCGCCCTCACGCTTTCAAACATTTTAGAAATCTCATCTGGACTTACATTTGCTTCAATATAGGCTTGGTAAGCTTCATTAAATCCAATATAACTAAATAATATCTGAAGACCTGCTGCTCCTAGTCCTGCTGAAAAATAAATAAAAATAAATTTACCCTGGCCTAAGTACTCCTCCAATAAACTTCCGAACATATACAGAGCAAACATATTAAAAAGAATATGAGAAAAACTGCCATGCATAAACATATGCGTGATGATCTGCCAAATTCCAAAATTTGGATTCTCGGGAAACCAAAGTGCGAAAATTTTATAGGCATAGTCACCTAAATAATTGGCTCCAAAGAAAAATAAAATATTAGCTATTAATAAGACTTTTACAGTGTCGGTAATCCTTCCCATTTACATAAATTTTTTATCGAAGTCTGATGCTGATTGTTTCACGAAAACTAAGCGATTTAAAGGAGTTAGCATAGGTTCTTTGCAAGAAAATAACAGATTTACAAGTTCTGTTTGTTCTTCATTATGCAAGACCGCTCCATTTTTTATAGCCATGCTTTGCGCCAAGGATTTGGCTAACCTATCGGTTTGATCAAATCCGGAATCTGGAATATCACTTTCGAAGTCGGACAAGAGTTGATCTAGTAAAATCGAAGTTTCGCTCTCGGGTAAACGATTAGGAATTCCATTGATTTTCACAAAGTCTTCTCCGAGTTCCGAAATTGAAAACCCTGCATTGATCAAGGACTCTTTTAAGGTTTTAAAAACCCTTATCTCGTTGGTGTCCAGTTGAAGTTTTAATGGAAATAACAACTGCTGACTTAAGGCAGGCTTAGCTGTAATGTTTCTAAGAAGCTCTTCGTATAAAATTCTGAAATGAGCTCTGTGTTGATCTATAATAAGCATTTCTGACTTTGTGGAGGTAATGATATATTTCCTTTGAAATTGGAACGTCCCAGACGATTTATGCTGAGTGTGTTCTCCTTGAAACAATGAGCTGAAAACTTGTTCGCTTTCTACCTCGATATTTAATAAATCATCATTCTGTCCTTCAAGATTGGTGTAAAGTGCTTCCCAACTAGAATTGGGCGTGTTGTGTTTTGAAGATGGTGACTTAAATGTTGAGCTAAATTTATGTTCAGCTTCAAAAGGATTAAAATTCCGATCGACCACCACCGAAGGAATTTTAGCTCCAGACTTATGTTGATCGTAGTCTGTTTCCATACTTGCATCCTTATTGAAGTCCAAGACCGGCGACACATTGAATTGACCAAGACTATGCTTCACACTACTTCTCAAAATTGAATAAATAGCATGCTCATTATCAAATTTGACTTCTGTTTTTGTAGGATGAATATTTATATCTATGGACTCTGGATTTACCTGCAGATAAAGGAAATAGGACGGATAAGCCTTATCTTTTAATAAACCTTCAAAAGCGCTAGAGACCGCATGGTGTAAATAAGGATGCTTTATAAATCTATCATTGACAAAGAAAAACTGTTCTCCACGCGATTTCTTCGCAAACTCGGGCTTGCCTACAAAACCAGAAAGTTGAATTAAATCGGTTTCTTCTTTAACTGGAACTAATTTTTCATTCATTTTAGACCCCATCACTCCAACGATACGCTGTCTAAAATTTGCTGCCGGTAAATTAAATAATTCACTATCGTTATGAATAAATTTAAAAGCAACGGAAGGATGGACTAGTGCAACCCTTTGAAATTCGTCGATGACGTGTTTATGTTCTACGCTTTCAGATTTTAAAAAGTTACGTCGCGCAGGAATATTAAAAAAAAGATTTTTGACGGAAATAGATGTTCCTGTTGGGGTCACACAAGGTTCCTGCTGAGTAATATGGCTACCTTCAATCATAAGATGCGTTCCAACCTCTTCGTCTCCTGTTTTGGTTTTCATATCCACATGGGCAACTGCTGCGATTGAAGCTAAAGCTTCTCCCCTAAAGCCTTTGGTATGAAGATGGAATAAATCCTCTGCCGCTTTAATTTTGGAGGTGGCGTGACGTTCGAACGATAACCGGGCATCAGTATCTGTCATTCCCAAACCATTGTCTACAACTTGTATGAGTGTTTTCCCCCCTTCTTTAATGATTAAAGACACTGAAGTAGCATTAGCATCTACAGCGTTTTCCATAAGTTCTTTAACAACCGATGCTGGACGTTGTACCACTTCTCCTGCTGCGATTTGATTCGCAACATGGTCTGGTAATAACTGGATAATATTGCTCATGGATTACTGGGAAGAAAAAATTGACAGATCAAAATCTATGATCCACAAAAAAATGAATGTAAGGATTAAGGCTATCAAAATCACGGTTCGATTTACCCCTCTGTTTCCTCTATTCCTCGAGTTCTCTCGAGCTTCAGCCCAATGAGAACCAAAGTCTATAGAATTGTGGGTCTCTTTGTATTTGGAAAACTTTGAATCAAACTTATAAGGATTACCCGTATCTTTACCCTTGTAATACCGCGGGGTATAATTATACCTTGAATTTTTTCTTAATTTGAGTGACTTAAGTTTAAACATGTTTTTTTCTAAGACACCAAAATTAAAGAAAATCAATGAATTCTTAAGACTTAAAAAACTTAATTTAAGTGAAAAGTAAAACCGCTAAATTTTATAAAATTTAGCATCTTTTCTCAGTTGAGCCATTTTGATAGCGGCAATAGCGGCTTCAGCACCTTTATTGCCATGAACTCCTCCAGATCGAGCTTCAGATTGAGCTCTCGTATTGTCTGTCAATACACAAAAAATGACGGGAATGTCGCTTTTCAGATTCAAATCCATAATCCCTTGGGTCAATCCTTGGCAAACAAAATCAAAGTGCTTGGTTTCTCCCTGGATTACGTTTCCCACAGCAACAATAGCATCGAGCATATCAAAACTTTCCTGCATTTTTTTACAACCATAAGGAAGTTCAAAACTACCAGGAACATTCCATCTCACGATGTTTTCTTTGAGAACTCCAACATCTAAAAGGGCATCAAATCCCCCTTGAAAAAGATTTTGAGTAATATCTTCGTTCCACTCCGATACCACAAAGCCAATTTTCATGTCCTTGCAGTTTGGTAAGGATTCCTTATTGTAAACAGAAAGATTTTTTTCTGAAGTTGCCATATTAGAGAGCTTCTGCTTGTCCTAGATAAATATCAGCATTTTTAGCTTCAACAGAGTTTGGATATTCATCCTTGATACGGTTAAGGTATTTTCCTGCTTTTTCACCATCTTTAAGGCTAATGGCGGTGACCGCAGCTTTCATCAAAAACTTAGGAGTTGTGAAGTCGTTGGTGCGAAGGTTTGCTGCAGCAACAAAATAATCTAATGCCTCTTCTGGTTGGTCTAGTTGCAAGAACGCGTCACCAATAGAGCCCTTAGCAAGAGGCGTCAAAATTTCATCTTCAGCCTTAAATTTGTCTAGATATTCAATGGCCTCTTGATAATTGCCAATATTAAGATGAGAGATCCCTGCGTAGTAATTGGATAGCTCTCCGGCTTTAGTCCCGCTATAATTAGAAGAAATATCTTCAAATCCAAATTTACCGTTACCCCCTTTTAAAGATCTAGTAAACAGAGAATCTTGTTCTGCTCCTGAAGCTTCAATTGCAGAATCGAAAAATTGCTGAGCTTGATTCATCTCATTTGCAGCTTCTACTTCATTGGGATCTTGAATAAATTTCTGGTACCCAATAATGGCTAATATCACTACAGCTACAGTTATTATTATCCCAAAGATTGGTTTTTGGTATTTGGATAAAAACTCTTCAGTACTACTAGCGCCTTCATCTAAAGTATTAAATACTTCAGCAGTTGTCGATTCACTTTCGATCTGATTTTCGCGTTCAGCCTTATTCTTTGGTTTGTAACCTCTTTTTCTATAAGTTGCCATAATTGTGTTTAGTTCAGGTGGCAAAAATATAATTTTTATCCATATAGAATACACTATTTATTTGATATTTTTACATCTGGGCATTTAGTGAATTCAAAAGGAAATTTACAACAAATTAAAGCGGTTAGAACTTGACTTGATCTTATGATTATCAAAAAATTATCTCTTATCAACTATAAAAATTTCGAGCAATTGACATTAGAATTTGATTCTAAAATCAATTGCTTTGTCGGTAAAAATGGCATTGGCAAAACAAATGTTTTAGACGCTATTTATCATTTAGCCTTTGGGAAAAGTTACTTCAACCCAGTAACAAGCCAAAACATTAAGCATGAAGAAGAGTTTTTTATGCTTGAAGGAGAATTTTTGAATGGAGAGAAGGAAGAGAGAATTATCACTTCTTTCAAAAAAGGCCAGGGGAAATTAATAAAGCGCAATGGAAAGGAATATGAAAAAATAAGTGATCATATAGGTACTATTCCTTTGGTGATCATATCCCCAACAGATCGCGATCTTATTCTTGAGGGAAGCGAAACCCGAAGAAAATTTATGGATGGTGTCATTGCTCAAGGCGACAAATTATACCTAAACACTCTACTGAAGTACAACAAAATTGTATCCCAGAGAAATGCACTGCTCAAATATTTTGCTGCCAATAGAACGTTTGATGAAACCAGTTTGGAAGTTTACGATGACCAAATCATTGAATTTGGCGAAATCATTTTCGAAAAACGACAACAATTCATCCATAAATTTAAGCCTATCCTAGAGAAAAGGTATCAGGAAATTAGCAATTCTAGAGAAGACATCAGTTTAACCTATAAGAGTCAGTTCAACAAAGGAGAGTCTTTTAGAGATGTACTTAAGTCTGGGTTAAAAATAGATTTACAACGGCAATTTTCGAATTTTGGAACCCATAAAGATGATTTGATTTTTAAAATTAAATCCCATTCTGTCAAGAAATTTGGGTCTCAAGGTCAGCAAAAATCTTATCTTATCGCTTTAAAGTTTGCTCAGTATGATTTTTTAAAATCTCATTATGGCGTAAAACCGATTTTGCTGTTAGATGATATATTCGATAAATTGGATGAAGATCGTGTTTCTAAAATAGTAAAAATGGTCACCGATGCAGAACTTGGACAGATGTGTATAAGTGACACCCACCCTGAAAGAACTGAGGAGGTCGTAAAAAAGAATACCAATCACTATAAAATGATAAATCTTGAATATGAAATTTAGTTTATTAATAGTATGCTTTTGTTGTCTCCTATCTTGCAACACAAAACCCTCCTTGGAAGACGTCCATTATCTCAATGGTTTTTGGGAAATTGAAAAGGCCGAAACCCCCTATGAAACAAAATCTTATAAGATAAATCAAATGGTAGATTACATCCAAGTAGAAGACACTTTGGGATTTAGAAAAAAAATGCAACCGAGTTTACTAGGCAATTATCAATCCTCGCAAAATCGTGAAAACTTTACAATTCACGACGCAGGTGATAGTTTAGTCTTGATTTACGAAAATCAATACAACACCTGGACTGAGACACTATTGAGTATTGAAAAAAATAAGTTTGTAGTGAAAAATGATGAGGATTTCATCTATACCTATAAGCGGCATGAAAATTCAAAAATTAATCTTGATGATGAAGAATAAAAGAGCTAGAGAAGAACAGTCTATGAAAGATTTAATGGACATTTTTAAACAAAAACACAAATTGAATCCCGGATTGGATAAGGTGGACGTTGAAAAAGCTTGGATGAACGAACTAGGTCCAGCCATAAAAAATTATACAGACACTATTCGTTTTAAGAACAACATCCTTACGGTTCATTTATCGTCTTCTACCCTAAGAGAAGAATTAAGCTACGGAAAAGCTAAAATTATTAAACGGTTGAATGAAAGTTTAGGGAGAGAACTTATTCAAAAATTAATTTTAAGATAAATAATATGAAGTCTCAGAAAGTTACTTTTAAAAATAATAAAGGAGAAGAGCTCCAAGGCCATTTAATTTTACCAAAAACACAGGATCCTAAGGCTTATGCTATTTTTGCGCACTGTTTTACCTGTGGGAAAAACCTGAAAGTGATAAAACAAATCTCATTAGCTCTTACAAATTTGGGGATTGGTGTTTTAAGCTTCGACTTCACTGGCTTAGGACAGAGTGAAGGAGACTTTGCCAATACCAATTTTTCTCACGACGTAGAAGATTTGATCCAAGCTTCTCAATTTCTAGAAGAAAATTATACTGTCCCTTCGCTTTTGATAGGTCACTCTTTAGGTGGAACTGCGGCTCTATTTGCGGCTAAAAAACTCCAAAATATTAAAGCTATAGTCACTATAGCAAGTCCATCACAACCCTCTCACGTTGAAAATTTAATTAAAAGCAGTGTTGAGGAAATTGAAAAGAACAATGAAGCGTTAGTGAATATAGGCGGTAGAGATTTTACAATTAAAAAGCAATTTTTAGAAGACATTAAGGCTAACGATACTGAAGATTTCTTAAGCGATTTGAAAAAGCCGTTGTTGGTGATGCATTCTCCCTTAGATAAAATTGTAAGCATTAAAAATGCGGAAGAACTCTACAAATGGGCATATCATCCTAAAAGTTTTATAAGTCTTGATCAAGCAGATCATCTTATTTTAAACGATAGTATTGATGCTAGTTATATAGGTAATTTGATAGGAAGTTGGGCGACAGCCTATTTAAATCTTCAGGAAGAAGACAACCCAGCTTTAAAATCTCACAGTCAATCTTCTGCCACTTTAAAGTTGAAAGATAAATTTACCACGCATTTAAAAATTGGTGACTTTGGTTCCATTGGAGATGAACCTATTGACTATGGCGGTAATAACTATGGCCCTTCCCCTTACGACTTCTTAACCGCTGCACTTGCTGAATGTACTGCAATGACATTACATGTTTATGCAAAACATAAAAAATGGGATTTACAGGAAGTTAAAGTTCACGTCGACCACGAGAAAAAGAAAGTAGAGCAGAAAGACGGAAATACCATCCAACAAGATGTTTTAACCAAGAAAATTGAAATTTTTGGAAATTTGGATGAATCCCAGATAAAGCGATTGGTTGAAATTGGAGATAAATGCCCAATTCATAAGACGTTACACTCTGACCTTCAAATATCTTCTGAACTTATATCGTAAAACTTTTGTTAAGGTAATCCCTAATTTAGAGTGGCTTTGCTTTAAACTGTACATTTACACTGAATTTAAAAATAATAATCATGAAAAAGATAAGTTTGTTAACATTAACCCTAAGTCTTCTCGTGCTTGTTGGTTGTAACGAAACTAAGAACAAAGACGATAAAAAAGAAGATATGGAAACTGTTGAAGTCACAGATACAACTGTAACTTTAACACCTTTAATGGGGTCTCCAGAGTATTCTGAAGCTACGCTAACTCACCCAGGCGGAGATGTTATAGAAGTACCTGCAGGATCTGTAGATTTTAATTTTGCAGTAGAAAATTACGAGTTAGGTGCTCAAACTGCTAATGCAGGCAAAAATGGATTAGCAAATTCTGGTAAAGGACAACATATTCATTTTATCCTTGATAATGGACCATATTCTGCCCATTACGAAAGTGAGTTCAGTAAAGATATAAAAGAAGGTGATCACGTATTATTAGCCTTTTTGTCAAGATCCTACCACGAGGCTGTAAAAAATCCAACCTCTTTTATTGTTAAAAAAATAAGAGCTGGTAACCCTTCAGAAGATCAACAAATGGATATTGATTTTTCTGCTGAACATATGTTTTATAGCAGACCTAAGGGCACTTACTCTGGAGAGGATACTAAAGAGGTACTTTTAGACTTCTTTATAGTCGGAACTGAAATAAGTCCAGATGGTAACAGGGTAAAAGCCATAATTAACGGAGAAGAATTTTATGTTACAGAATGGAAACCACAAGTTATTAAAGGTTTACCTTTAGGTGAAAATAGAATTCAATTGATATTAATTGATGAAAACTTAGATCCTATTCCAGGTCCATTCAATGCTGTTACTCGAACCTTTACTTTAGAAAAGTAAAAGACTTTCAATTCTAATATAGTAAAATAGCCACGCTAAACAGCGTGGCTATTTTTTATTGGCACTTTTTCTTAATCTTGATTAAAAATTTCGGACTCAATAATCACCTGAGTACTCGGTTGATTATTAGTAGATACATTTTCGGCTGTAATCAATATCCGTTTGGGTTCAAAAGCTGAGGTAGTACTCAAAGAGCCCTTCCTTGTTGCTGAGAACATTCCGCTAGACATGTTGAGTTGTCCTAAGTTCTTAGTTCCTCGTGCTGTTTCAATCCAAACCACATACATTTCCTTTGGAGGATTTAAACGATCCGGTGAGGTTAAGTTTTCAACTTTAAGATCGATTTTAAAGTTTCCGTTAGCATCTCCTTTTACTTTAGCACTTACGTCTGCTCCAGGTGCAACTTTTGAAACTGGAAAATTTACTTTTGTAGCGCAAGACGAAACAACAAGTAGAAGAATAGCTGCTAGTGAAAGTAATAATTTACTTTGCATAAAATTTAGTTTAAAATTCAATGCAAATTTAAGGTTTATCTAGTGCTTAGCTTATATTTTATGATTTCTTAAAAAAAGTATAGCTTCTTGAATTTCGGTAGACATAATTTTATCTTCTTTAACGATGGGCACTTTGCCCCTGAAATCTGATAACAACTCCATTACGAAAGGAGAACTAGGCAAAGGTGCCCTAAAATGCATAGCTTGTGAAGCATTAAACAATTCTATCGCCAAAATACGTTCTACATTATCCACCACTCTTGAAAGTTTGGTCACAGCATTTGCTCCCATACTTACGTGATCTTCTTGGCCATTTGATGAAACAATAGAATCTACACTTGCAGGTGTGCATAATTGCTTGTTCTGGCTAGCAATGCTTGCCGCTGTATATTGTGGAATCATAAAACCACTATTGAGCCCAGGAGAGTTTACCAGGAAAGTAGGTAAGCCTCTTTGACCAGAAACCAATTGATAAATACGCCTTTCTGAAATATTACCAATTTCACTCATAGCTATAGCCATAACATCAGCAGATATTGCCATGGGTTGACCGTGAAAATTACCTCCAGAAATAATTTTATCGTCCTCTACAAAAACATTAGGATTGTCTGTTACACTATTAATTTCGGTTAAAAGAGTTCGTTCAACATAGCGAAGCGCATCTCGGCTAGCACCGTGGACTTGTGGTACACAACGAAATGAGTACGGATCCTGCACGTTTTGCTTATAATTTTTGGCGATTTCACTATCCTTTAAAATCCTACGAATGTTACTCGCCGTTTCTATTTGTCCTTTATGAGGTCTCAACTGGTGTACCAAATCGTCATATGGTGACATATTACAGTCGAAGGCATCTATAGAAATTGCAGCAATAGTATCTGCCCACTTGAGTAATTTATTCGTTTTCAAAATATTATACAGAAGATGAGCACTCATAAATTGAGTCCCATTAAGCAAAGCCAAACCCTCTTTAGATTGAAGAACTAAAGGTTTCCAGCCGAAATGGTGTTCTAGTTTAGAAGAAGCCAAGACTTTACCATTTATAGAAACTTCACCTTTTCCAATCAATGGCAATGAAATATGAGCCAGAGGAGCTAAGTCGCCTGAGGCCCCAAGGGATCCTTGCTCATAGATAAGGGGATAAACACCTTCATTAAAAAAATCTATAAGCCGCTGAACAAGGTCAATAGTTACACCCGAATATCCGTAACTCAAAGATTGTATCTTAAGAAGCAGCATCAAATGTATTATTTCATCCTTTACTCTTTCACCAGTTCCGCAGGCGTGAGACATGACCAGATTTTCTTGTAAAGACGTTAGCTTATCATCATCTATTTTGATGTTGCAAAGCGATCCAAACCCTGTGTTTACTCCATAGATTGGAGCTTTATTTTCTTTTTGTTTAGTGTTGAGATAGTGACGAGCTTTATTAATTTTGGATACAGCTTCTTCACTTAAGGCCAATTTGTACTTATTCTGAATAATAGTTTCAATTTGAGAAAAACTTAAAACGCAAGTATCGATATAGTGAGTATTCCGCATGATATTATCTTTAATTTCAAAGATAACATTTATTAGAATTTAAGCCTTGTTTAGTCTTTAAGCTTTAAGAAAGAGTGACCAAGTTGGTCTATCAAGTCTGAAGCTATTAAACTTTCCTCAGACATCCATTTCAATGCTAAATCTCCAGCAAGACCATGGAGGAACATTCCTAAAATTGCGGGGTCCATACTTGAATACTTTTGAGCTAACAGTCCTGTGATCAACCCTGTGAGAACATCGCCACTTCCTGCTGTCGCCATCCCAGAATTACCTGTAGAATTTACATAAATTTGATCTTTATAAACACAGAGACTATAAGCCTCTTTGGCTAATATAATGACGTCTAATTTCTTAGAAAAAGATTTGATTTTTTTAAGTTTATCAAAGTCATCTTTCCATGCGCCTATCAATCGTTTCAACTCTCCTGGATGTGGAGTGAGGATAGATTTCTTCGGAATGAAATCCAGCAAGCTTTCATGCTTAGCTATTAAATTTAAGGCATCTGCGTCTATAACCAGAGGTGATTTTGAATTTACCAACCAACTTTTTAAAGCATCAAAAGCTTCGGTTGAGGTTCCTATTCCAACTCCAATACCAACGGAATTAGGTTCAAACTCTAAAGAGTGATAAGAAATGAAGTGTGATGAAGAGTTATCAATTAACATGACTTCTGGTTGATGTTGAATCATCGTTAAATGAGCCTTATTAGGCATCATAACACTTGTCTTTCCAACGCCAGATCGCATACATGATTTTGCTGCCAAAATAATACTGCCCAACATAAGTTGGCTCCCTCCTACCAAAACGGCGTGGCCATAGGTTCCTTTATGAGAAAATCTAGACCTAAAGCGATAGCGTTTTTTAGCAGATTCTAAATCTACATAAGTCAGGTCGGAGGATAAAGAATTTAAAAACTCTTTGTCAAGGCCAATATCGATTATGTCTAGATGCCCTACCGAATTTGCATAATCAGGTAGAAAGAGCGATAATTTTGGGGTTTGGAATGTATAGGTATAGTCAGATTGAAAGACCTGCTCGTTTGCTGAGGGAATTCTATCCAAAAACATCCCACTAGGAACATCTATAGAGATAGACAAGGGCGACACTGAATTGATATACTGAATTAAATCTTGAACAAAATCGGGCATTGACCGGTTTAAACCAACACCAAAAATCGCATCTATAACAACATCTTCGGAAGTAATTTTAAATAATTGGCTAGCTTTATTAAAGTCTATAATTTTAACCTTAGCGGCCTTCAATCGATCTAGATTACTCTGATTATCTTCTGAACGGGTTTCTGTATAATTGACTAAAATAACTTCAACATCCACTCCCTCTAAAGTCATAAAATTCGCAATAGCTAGGCCATCACCACCATTGTTTCCTGGACCCACTAGAATATAAACTTTATAAGGGGATGTAGGTAAAATTGATTTTAAACGCAGATAAGCTAATTTTGAAGCACGTTCCATCAAATCCCATGAGCTTATGTTTTGTCGATCAATACTAAATTGGTCCAGTTCTGCCAATTGGGAAGCATCTAAAATCTTCATAGCCTAATTTATATCATAAAAATACTATTTATTTTTCAGTCAGACTCTTTTCCCAAGTCCAAGCATCTTTTAAGGCCTGCTCAAGTGATCGTTTAGCTTTCCATCCCAGTATTTTATTTGCTTTTTCTGTATCGGCATAAGCGGCAACAACATCTCCAGCGCGTCTATCTACTATGGAATAGTTCAACTTTTCTCCAGAAGCGCTTTCAAAAGCATTAACGACTTCAAGCACAGAGGAGCCTATGCCCGTTCCAAGATTAAAGACTTCAAAATTAGTATCGGTTTTTGAGGACATCAATCGTTCTAAAGCAACCACGTGAGCTTCAGCAAGGTCCATCACATGAATATAATCTCTTATGCATGTTCCATCAGTTGTGGGATAGTCATCACCAAAAACAGATAAATGATCTCGCCTGCCTATAGCTGTCTGAGTGATGTAAGGAACAAGGTTTTGAGGGGTTCCCAGAGGTAATTCGCCTATTTCTGCTGAAGGATGAGCTCCTATAGGGTTAAAATACCTCAAGGAAATCGCTTTGAGTTTACTAAAGGCTTTACACGTATCTAAAATAATTTCCTCCCCGATTTGTTTAGTGTTTCCGTAAGGTGAAATAGCTGGTTTAATGGAAGCATCTTCAGAAATTGGTAGTTGCTCTGCTTCACCATAAACGGTACAAGAAGAACTAAAAATAATATTTTGCTGGGGAAGTTTTATAATGTTTTGCAACAAATACGTAAGCGCTGCTAAATTATTTTCATAATATAAAAGAGGATTTTCAACGCTCTCCCCTACTGCTTTAGAAGCCGCAAAATGAATAACACCACTAATATCTTGATGAGATTTAAAAAACTCATTGACATCTAATTTATCTCTTAGATCCAGTTTATGAAAATCTGGTGTTGCTGAAGTGATATTGGTAATTCCTTCTATAACTTTCAAGGAAGAGTTGGATAAATTATCTATGACTATAACGTCGTAACCTTTCTTCTGAAGGGCTACAACAGTATGTGAACCTATAAAACCCAATCCACCAGTTACTAGAATTTTCATTAGTTAATTTTATTAAAATTGAACGGCAAATTACGAAAAATTCGAGCCTAAGGATTTTGAAACTATTATTTTTGCAAAAAAAATAGTTATGACCACAGATGATCACAGCATTCAAATTTTTAGATGGGTAAGCACCTTAGAAGCCATTTCCTTTTTAGTGCTCTTATTCATAGCCATGCCTCTAAAATATATCTGGGAAATGCCAGAATACGTGAGGGTAGTTGGTATGGCTCATGGTTTATTATTTATCCTTTATTTAATTGGCGGTTACTGGATGTATGAAAAACTTAACTGGTCTGTAAAGACGCTTTTTATTGTATTCCTAAGCTCAATTTTACCCTTTGGACCTTTTGTTGTAGAACGTAAGTATCTTCCAAAATCCTAAACTAACTATCCCCTAATCTGTCTTTTACAAATTCAACTTTGGTTTTTCCATGGGGTTTTGTATTTCCCTCCTCATCTAGACTGACCATTACGATTTTATCAATTTTTATAATGGTTTGCCTAGTCATCTTATTCCTAACCTCACATCTAAGAGTGAGAGATGCGCTTCCAAATTTCACCACTTCAATACCTATTTCCACAATATCGCCTTGTGTCGCAGAGCTTTTAAAATCAATTTCGCTCATGTACTTGGTAACTGTATTCTGGTTTTCCAATTGAATGATAGAATATAAAGCAGCCTCTTCATCTATCCAGGCTAAAAGTTTTCCGCCAAATAGAGTTCCATTTGGGTTGAGGTCTTCAGGTTTTATCCACTTTCTGGTATGAAATCGCATAGGCTTAAATTTTATGATCTAAAAGTTTGTGTTTTGCTTTTTGAATAATCTCAAAATGATCGAAAGCTAAATTAGATATTTTTTTGAGATTTATCCACTCAGCTTTGTTGGCATCGTCACTCCCTTTTACTCTCAAAGGTTTTTCTAAAATTACTCCAAAAACAAAAGAAAGAGTTCTACCCCTAGGATCTCTTTTAGGATTATCAAAATAATCGATAAATACAAAAGTACTTATTGGTATTGATAAACCCGTTTCTTCTTTCAATTCGCGTTGACATGCAGTTTTTACTCTTTCGTTATCCTCTACAAATCCGCCAGGCAGTGCCCAATGATTTTTAAATGGAGAATTTTTTCTTTGAATGAGTAAAACATAAATCTCCGACTTCCTTAAGGTGAAAAGCACAGCATCTGTCGTTACTGAAATAGATTGAGATATGGACATGTCTTTTTGAAATATGTATAATATAAAATTGACATTAGTTTATCTAAAACTCGCTCGTTTGTAAACAAACAGATTTTTATTGCAACATAATTATGATGTCAAGTGCAATTTATAAGTTTATTGAAAACCTTGCAAAGGAATTAAGTTCTCATGTTGAAAATGAACATAAGATACATTCAATCTACCTTTAAAATGTTAAGTCTGAATGGCGATAGCACTCTTGGTCCAATGACTTAGACAATTCCATAACTTCAATAAAATTACCTTATGAGTGAGATCAGCTCCAAGTAATAACATCCCTTTGAAGGTTTGATCTCAGACAACACTAAAATAAGACTTCTATTTGTCCAAAACCATTAAAACTGTTTCCAAAATCTTTTAATCTTAGCGTTTAGCATTAAAAAACCCCTCATTACTGAGGGGTTTGGAATTACAAATAATGTTTTTGTGTTATGACTTAGGCATCAAAACAGAACTTACAGCGTGAATCACACCATTAGAAGCATCAACATCAGCTAATACAACAGTAGATTTATTACCATTAGCATCTGTTAAAATTAAACTTTCACCTTCTAGAGTTGCAATTAATTCTTCACCTTGTACTGTTGGAATTGTAAAACTTCCACCATTGTCATTAATAGCGTTTACAACATCAGCCGCCATAAATTCTCCAGAAACTACGTGATAAGTCAAAATTCCAGTTAACATTTCTTTATTCTCTGGCTCAACTAAAGTAGGTACTGTTCCTTCTGGTAATTTTCCAAAAGCATCGTTAGTAGGTGCAAAAACGGTAAATGGTCCTTCACTACTTAAAGTTTCTACTAAATCTGCCGCTTTTAAAGCAGCAACTAACGTACTAAAGTTTTCATTACCAACTGCAATTTCTACAATAGTTTGCTGCTCATCCATTGCATTTTCAGTAGATGTTTCAGTTTCAACCACAGCTTCTTCTTGCTCTGCTGCTGCTTCATCCTTAGTTTCGTTGTTCTTACAAGACGTAAATGCAATCATAGCAATTACACTTAAACTTAAAATTAATTTATTCATGTTCTTTTGTTTTGGTTTGTTCAAAAATATTTCAAAAACCTTAAACAATACTACTTCACACTATAATTTTTTGTTAATTCTATTTAGCCATTATTAGCTAACATATCATTGACTATAACACCCTATTTAATTTGTCAAAATAAATCAACGAATTGAAAATTACTTATAAGTATTATGGAGCATCTTTCACTTTCAATTTGCATTGACACACTATATTAATAATATGGTTATTTTTATAAGACCACTTAACGAAAACCAATATTTTTTAATGGTTTAGTTTTTATATTAAATAATGGGATTAAAAGTCTAAGCATTATTTGTGAAGGCTAAAGCATTATATTGAGTCATGCAAATAGATTAAACAATTGAAATGTCTTAATGAATTTATAAAGAATGGGGAATTAACAATAATTTATCTTAAGCTTGTTCGCTTGTAGCCGAACTAATTTTAGCTTTGTGCAATGATTGAAAATTCAAGCTCAATTTATAAGTTTAATGGAAAACTTTCAATAGAATTAAGTACTCATTTTGAAGAGGAACACCATATGCCTCCCCTTGCCAGTAAGATTTATTCTGTTCTAATACTCTCAGAATCAGAATGCCTGACATTTGACGAAATTCTTACGATTACTAAAGCCAGCAAAAGCTCAGTATCCAATCAAATTAATTTTTTAATAAATGAGGATCGAGTTGAGTTCATTTACAAAGACAAAAAAAGAAAGCGCTATTTTAAGACTAAAGAAGATTATTTTAAGAAAACGCTAGAGATACATCAACAAAAAATTCAAAAGGAAACCAACATACTATCCAAAATTATCGATTTTAAGAAAGATCAAGGCTTTGATGGAGAACTCGCCAATATTTTTAAAAGCCATCTATTAAACGAAAAAGAAAATTTAAAACAAACCATCTATAAATTATCACAAATAAGCAATAACATTAAGACACATGAAGAATAAGTTAACTATCATTTCAATATTAGTAGCCATCGTAGTGAGTTCTTGCCAACAAAAAGGGCAACAACAAGCACCTCCTCCTCCTCAACTCCCTATTATGGAAGTTGAGACCAAGGATATAAGTACATTCACAGAGTATCCTACTCAATTAGAAGGAATTATAAGTAGTGACATAAGAGCGAAAGTGGCTGGTTATATTACAGATGTTCTTGTAGAAGAAGGAGCTGCTGTAAAAAAAGACCAAATACTTTTTAAACTAGAGACAAGAAGCCTTAGTGGCGATGCTTCAGCAGCAAGGTCTAGAGTAAATGCTGCACAAATAGAGGTTGATAAATTAAAGCCTCTTGTAGAAAAAGAAATAGTAAGTAAAAGACAAATGGAGACTGCGAAAGCAGGTTTAGAGTTAGCAAAAAGCGATCTCCAGAGTATTTCAGCAAACATAAGTTATGCTAATATCAAAAGTCCTGTAGATGGTTATGTAGGAACCATAAATTATAGAGATGGTGCACTTATTAAACCAAGTGACATGCAACCCTTGACAAAAGTGGTAAAGACCAACAAAGTTTTTGCGTATTTCTCTGTGAATGAAAAAGATTATTTAAACATGGTATCTACTCTAGACTTAGAGCCTGGATCTGACAAGGATTTAGAATCATCATTTCCAGAAATCACTTTGAAATTGCCTAATGAAAGAGAATATGAGATTAAAGGAAATATTACTAGCATCTCAAGTCAAGTAAATAGAGAAACCGGTACAGTAAGATTTAGAGCTACATTCGATAATCCAAAATCAATTTTAAAGGATGGATTATCGGGTACGATAATAATTCCAAATTACCTTAAAGATGCGGTAGTGGTGCCTAGAGTATCTACATTTTCACGTCAAGGAAAAGTATTTATATACAAGTTTCAAGAGTCCGACTCTACGGTTATAGAAAAAGCACTAGATGTGGTAAGAGCAGACCCCTATTTCGTTGTGACTTCAGGTATAGAAAAAGGACAAATGGTTGTTGGCAGTGGTGTCAATAAAATAAAAAACGGTGATAAAATAATACCAGAATCATCAAAGATGGATTCTATTGTAAACTCATTTGACAAAGTTTTTAAATAAAAATTATGCTTAAAAAATTCATAGAAAGACCCGTCTTATCTACAGTAGTATCCTTAATTATTGTGATGCTAGGTATTTTGGGAATACAACAGTTACCTGTCACGCAATATCCAGATATTGCCCCGCCAACGGTACAAGTCACCACTAGCTTTCCGGGAGCTAATGCAGAAACAATTCTTGAAAGTGTTATAATTCCTATTGAGGAACAAATAAATGGTGTAGAAGGAATGACCTATATCACCTCTTCTGCTAGTAATAATGGTAGTGCAACTATAACCGTTTTCTTTGAGCAAGGCTATGATGCTGATATAGCTGCTGTAAATGTTCAAAATAGGGTCTCACGTGCAAATGCCATTTTACCAGATGAAGTCATTAGAACTGGGGTAGTTACAGAAAAACAACAAAATTCAGCTCTGCTTTACGCAGCTATGTATTCAACTAATGAAGACTATTCCGATACGTATGTTCAAAATTATTTGAACATCAATATTAAGCCAGAATTGCAAAGGATAAATGGTGTTGCTAACGTTTCTGTATTTGGAGGTAAGAATTACTCGATGAGAGTATGGCTAGATCCAGATAAAATGGCCAATTATAATCTTAACGCTTCTGAAGTTATAACCGCTATAAGAGAACAAAGTCAAGAAGCAGCAGCTGGTTCCATAGCACAAAATGTAGGAAAAGCTTTTCAATATGTAATCACTTATAAGGGGAGACTTAAAACCTCTGACCAATATGGGGACATCATTTTAAAAACCTTCGATAACAACCAGTTTTTAAGATTAAAAGATGTGGCCAAAGTTGAATTGGATGCGTTCTCTTATAATTCATTATCCCGAAGTAAAGGATACCCAGGGGTCAATTTTGGAATTTTTCAAACTCCAGGTTCCAATGCCCAAGAAATTATCGAAAATATTTACGATAAGATGGATGAACTTGAGCAAAATTTTCCCGAAGGAGTGGAATATCTTGTCAATTACGATACCAATGAATTTTTAACAGCCTCTATTTCTAAAGTTCAGGAAACTTTAATTGAAGCCTTTTTATTGGTTTTCTTGGTTGTTTTTATTTTTCTTCAAGACCTCAAATCAACATTAATCCCCGCGATTGCTGTTCCTGTTTCTATTATAGGTACATTTTTCTTTCTGAATTTATTTGGGTACTCTATAAATCTGCTTACTTTATTTGCCCTCTTACTCGCCATTGGTATTGTAGTAGATGATGCCATTGTTGTAGTTGAGGCAGTACACGCCAAGCTAGAAGGAGGCGCGAAAGATGCAAAAGAAGCTTCCATTTCAGCCATGAGTGAAATAAGCGGAGCCATTATATCAATTACCCTAGTGATGGCTGCGGTATTTATTCCAATTACCTTTATAAAAGGACCTGCTGGAGTATTTTACGAGCAATTTGGAGTCACCCTTATTGTTGCAATTGCGATTTCTGCAGTCAATGCATTAACGCTAAGTCCAGCCTTGTGTGCCCTTTTCTTAAAACCGCCTAAAGAACAAAAGGATAAGCCTAGTTTGCTTCAACGATTTTATAATGCATTTAATTCTGGATTTAATGCCCTTTTAGGGAAATATGTACATTCCTTAAAATTTTTAGTAAGACAAAAATGGATTACTGTTCTTATTCTTATTGTTGCAGTTGTTGCCATTTATTTTGCTAATTCTCTTACTCCTAAAGGATTTGTACCTTCCGAAGACAGAGGTGTGGTATTTATGAATATGGAATTACCCGTAGGTGCATCTTTAGATAGAACATTTGAAGCTACTGAAACCTTATATGAAAAAATACAGGATATTGAAGGTATAAGAACAGCCTCATTAATTACAGGAAGAAACTTTTTCTCAGGAGCTGGAAGTTCTTATGCTCAAGGCTTTATTATCCTCGATAATTGGGAAAAGAGAACAACAGATGCCACACAAATTAATGCCATTATAGGTCAATTGAACCAGGCCACCTCAGGAATTACAGATGCAAATATCCAATTCTTTACCCCGCCAAGTGTTCCAGGCTACGGTGCTGCAGACGGATTTGAAATGCAACTTATAGATAAATCTGCAGGGTCTTTCACCGACCTAGATAATACGGCTCAAAAATTTGTGGGAGGTTTGTTTAGAGAGAACTCCATTGCCTTTGCTAATAGTTCTTTTAGCTCAAAATTTCCTCAATACAATTTAGAACTCGATGTTCCAAAGATAAAAACAAGTGGTCTTAGTGTTAACGATGTCCTTATAACCATGCAATCTTTTGTTGGCGGATTCTATGTATCTAACTTTTCAAGATTCGGAAAACAGTACCGGGTTTTTGTACAATCTCTTCCAGAAGATCGAGAAGATGAAGGGAGTTTAAACAGTATTTATGTTAGACTTCCTTCTGGTGAACAAGCACCCATTTCTGAATTTGTAAGCTTAGAGAGAATTTACGGTCCACAGGTCGTCAACAGGTTTAACTTATATAATGCGGTAACCATTAATGGAGCTTCGGCACCGGGGTTTAGTTCTGGAGATGCTATCCAGGCCATTCAAAAAACGGCCGATGAGCAATTGGGGACCAATTATGATATTGCTTTTTCTGGGATTACTAGAGAAGAAATTGCTGCAAGTGGGCAATCCATTGTGATTTTCGCTTTAAGTATACTTTTCGTCTACTTTTTCTTAGCAGCTCAGTATGAAAGTTATATGCTCCCCTTTGCCGTCATTCTGTCTCTACCTGTAGGAGTAGCTGGAGCCTTCTGGACGACTAACCTATCAGGACTCGAAAATAATATTTATTTCCAGATTGCCCTCATCATGCTTGTAGGCCTCTTGGCAAAAAATGCCATTTTAATAGTAGAATTTGCTATTCAACGTCGAAAAGAAGGGATGAGCATTTATGATGCAGCGCTAGATGGTGCCAAGGTGAGACTCCGACCAATTTTAATGACCTCTTTTGCATTTATTCTCGGGCTATTGCCCTTGGTCTTAGCAACTGGAGTTGGAGCCAAAGGAAATAATTCTATTGGAACTGGAGCAGCGGGCGGATTACTTGTTGGGACGGTGATAGGTGTATTTGTTATCCCTGTCCTTTTTGTGATTTTCCAATGGTTACAAGAAAAAGTAAGTCCATCGAGCCGAGCTCGAGCAGAACAAAATCAACTTAATTCTAAAGACTCTAAATAGATTATGAAATATATTATTAAATCCATACTTGTTATTTGTTGCTTGGCTACAGTCCAGTCCTGTTTTGTAGCTAAAGATTACGAAAGACCAGAAGAAGAGATCGACCCTATAAAGTATAGAACAGACCAGTTAGAAAGTGATACGCTATCTATTTCTAAAGTAAGCTGGAAAGAAATGTTTACAGATACAGTTCTTCAGAATCATATTGAAGAGGCTTTAGAAAATAACCAAGATATACGGATTGCCTTACAACAAATAAATGCTGCGAATTCTTACTATAAGCAAGGTAAAGCAGGTTATTATCCAACAGTAAATATCAATGGATCATTTACCCATCAAGAGTTATCTCCCAACTCACAATTTGGGGGTTTCTTCTCCTCGTTGGATCAATATGAGTTAAGCTCTAGTTTATCCTGGGAAGCTGATGTTTGGGGTAAAATACGCAGTAATAAAAGAGCAGCTCAAGCCAGCTACATGCAATCTCAGGCAGCTCATAAAGTTGTTAAAACAGATCTTATTGCTAGAATAGCTTCTGGATATTATCAGATATTAGCTTTGGATGAGCAAGTTAAAATTACAGAGGAAACAGTACAGAGTAGACAAAGAAGTTTAGAAACCTCTATAGCCTTAAAAAAAGCTGGAAACCTTACCTCTGTTGCTGTAAAGCAAACTGAAGCTCAATTTTATGCAGCCAAGGCACTTTTACTTGATTTGAAAAACGAAATCAAACTCTTGGAAAATACATTGTCAATATTAAAAGGTCAATCTCCTCAGGACTTTAAAAGAAGTGAGTTTTCAACTCAAGAAATCGATCAAGAATTGACAACTGGTGTAGCTTCAGATTTATTGGAAAACAGACCTGATGTCATCGCAGCAGAATACCAACTGATCAATGCTTTCGAACTGACCAATGTTGCCAAAAGTAAGTTCTATCCCTCCATTACTATTTCAGCCACTGGAGGTTTTCAAAGTTTGGATATTTCAGATTTCATCTCTACCAATTCTTTATTTCTTACGCTAGTTGGAGGTCTTACTCAACCTATTTTTAATAGACGACAAATCAAAACCGAATATGAGGTTGCTCTAAGTCAAAAAGAACAAGCTTTGTTGAGCTTTGAAAGAACACTACTCACTGCCAGTAGGGAAGTATCTGATGCTATGCTCAATTTTGAAAATGCAACCGAGAGAATTGAAATAAAATCTAAGGAATATGAAGCCTATCAAAGCGCCTTAGATGATTCTAAAGAATTACTGAACAGTGGCTTGGCCAACTATCTTGAAGTCTTAAATGCTCAAGAAAATGCACTAAATACACAACTAGAAGTTGTACAAATTAAGTTTGATAAATTTAGTGCAGTAGTTGAACTTTATAGAAGTTTAGGGGGGGGGCTGGGAATAATCTTGACATTCCATTCATAAAAAAACCGAGCTAAAAGCTCGG
>NZ_APLF01000014.1 GCF_000355905.1 Psychroflexus gondwanensis ACAM 44 | reverse complement strand
CCATTAAATCAGCTTCCTCTTCTGGTTGTGGTTCCTGTAAAACAGTCTCAATAACCAAATTTGATCTATTTATTACTCTATAGTAGTATCTCCATCCTTGGTAGTTCTCTTGTTGAGTAAAATCTAAAGGAGCTTGAAATTCTGTAATAGCAGCTCTGTACCATCCGTAAGTACTTAATGTAAGGGCTATGTCACCAGTTAGCATATCGCTATAAATATCAAAACCTTTCTGGCCAAAATCCGATTGTGAACCAGTTCCTCCTGTTCCTGTTGTGAACATTGTAGAGTAAACGCCAGTCATAAAGGCACCATTAATCTCTGGATTTACCGCACCAGCTTCTCCTATTTGTTTAATGGTAGGCTCATTCCCAGTTGGCTCTTCGACAAGAAAGTCATCACCGCAACTTACTAGAAGTAAGGCTATAACGGAGAACCACATCGTGTTTAAAATTGTTTTTTTCATGTTTATCATTTTTTATTAAAATTTAACTTTCACTCCTAATGTAAACGTAGATAATGGCGCATATAATCCTCTACCTGAGTTACCAGCCTGACTTGTTTGTGGGTTAAACCCTTCTCTTGAACTGCTTATAAATAAGTTATCACCAGACGCATATATATCTAAAGCGCTAATTCCAACTTTCTCCAGATACTCTCTAGGCACATTATAGCCTAAAAGTATATTATTCAACGCTAGAAAATCTGTTTTAGTAATAAACCTTGTTGACTGTGAACTAATATTTGGTATAACTCGATCTGCAATTAAAGGCACATCTGTAACATCACCAGGCTGTCTCCATCTGTTTCTTACATCTTTGTGCCTATTGGTGCCAATTATACCTGAATTATTGTCATGCATTAATTCTGCATATTGAGCATCGTAACCATACCCACCCACAGAATAGGTAAATTGAGTAGACAATCTAAAGTTATTAAATCTTGCGTTAAGTCTAAATGCACCAGCTAAGTCAGGGATACCTGATTTTCCAACGTATTTTTCAGTTGATTCTGCATAAGTCTTAGTGATCTGACGTTCTATATTCGCATCTGGGTTATCTCCTAAATAAGGGGTCAAACTTTGGATGGTTTCGTCTGTTCCAGGATTGAAAGTACCATTACCGTCAACATCGTTGTAATATTGATACCACATTGGGTAACCATCAGCAGTATCTACTCCTGCGTATTCTCTCATGTAGAAATCAAAAATAGAACTTCCTTGAGAGTATCCATATCTACCAACATTATTAAATAGTGCTGGAGCACCTGTTTCTGGATCTATTGGCATTGTAGTCAATTCGTTTTCATAAATAGCACCATTAACCGAAACTCCTAAACCAAATTTATCTGTTTCAATGACTTTAGCATTAAGATCGAATTCAAAACCAGAGTTTCTTAAAACTCCATCATTTACATCAATTACAGCTACACCGGAAGATGGAGCATTTCTTCTTGTAAATATTAGATTTTCTGTATCTTTTATATAATAATCGACACCTAAATCTAACCAGCCTCCAATACTTGATTCCACACCAATTTGATACATATTCGACTCTTCCCAAGTTAAGTCAGGATTAGCAAATAATTCAGGTGCTATAGAAAAACCATCTCTAACATTAGTAACACTAAATGTATTAATACCCGTGTAAACACCACCTATGTTTTCATCTCCTATAACCCCGTAAGATGCTTTTAACTTTAAAAATTCAATGATTTCAACATCAGCCAGGAAGTCTTCATTAGACATTACCCAAGATGCACCTACAGAGCCGAATGTACCCCATTTGTTATTAGCGAATCGAGATGAACCGTCACGTCTTGCAGTGGCAGATAAGTAGTACTTATCGTCAAAACTATAATTACCTTGTACAAAGTAAGATTCTAAGGTTCTTCTGTTTGTAAAACCTGTTGGTTGTTGTAAGTTAATAATATAATTATTTAGTTCCAACCCACCTGGAATAATGGCCTTGCCTTTAAAAGCAGTTTCGAAAGACTGTTCAAAATCGTTAGTTTCATGTGCAGCAAATACTTCTAAACTATGATCTCCAAAAGATTTTTTATAACGAAGTAATTGTAAAAAGTTCATGGTAGTCGTTTCTGTGTTTTGTACAAATAAATCTCCTTGAGTCACTGTACCAACACCATAGAATTGATTTGACCTAGACTTAAACGCGTTGTTTGAGTATTGTAGACCAAATCTAGTTTCAAAGGTTAAATTCTCTGTTAGATTCAATTCAGCATTGAAACTACCAATTATCTCATTTCTTATATCCCCGTTAAAATCATAACGTGCAGAACCAATTGGATTTAATGTATTTGAAGCTGCTCTATCTCTAAATCCTGATGCTCCACCATAATCAAGCTGATTTCCGCCAAAAATAGGGTCTGCTACTAAATTGTACTCATCATCTCTAAGGAAAACTGGATAAAAAGGATTCATTTTGTCTGCAAACTCAAATAAATTTTCAGCACCATCAGTTTGTCCATTCTGTATGTTTTCAGAATAGGTGTAACCAAGGTTTACATTAATCTTCATCCAATCCTTAACTTGAGAGTCTAAATTTAATCTCGTGTTATATCTAGTGTAGCCAGTGTTGATTGCATAACCATTATCATCTAGAAAACCTCCAGAAAAAAAGTATTTAGATTTTTCATCACCACCGCCCATTCTTACGTTAGCTTCAGTTCTAAGAGCCGGATTGAAGGCTACATCAGCAAAGCTTTCTGGAGTGTAACGTCTCGTTACTCCATTTCTAACCTGGCCAGTAGCTGGGTCAATAAGCTCACCACCGTTAGCGACATTCCACATATTGTAACCCGGAGGTAATATAGCGTTTGCTCCTGTTCCAAATAGATTGTCATTTACAAATCCAACAGGGTCTGGGTTTCCATTCAATCTTGCTCTGTTGACTTTAGCTTCCCATGCCAAACCAATTGATTCTTCTGGAGAAGTAATTACATCATAGCGCGGTATGATTTGAGTATTTAAACCAGTTCTCATATCAACTTCGATAAAATTCTCACGTGCAGTACCTGCTTTAGTTGTGATTAAGACAACACCATTAGCACCTCTAGATCCATATATGGCGGTAGCACTTGCATCTTTTAATATTATAGTGTTTTTAATATCACCTGGATTTATAGCATTTAAGCTTCCTGAGTAAGGAACCCCATCAACTACATATAATGGAGCTCTGTTTCCATTCACAGAACCAAATCCTCTAATTCTAACTTGAGAAGTTGTTCCTGGTTGTCCGGAGGTGTTAATAACATTTACACCTGAAGCCTCACCTGCTAGAGCCTGAGAAACATTCGAGAAGTTTTTATTCTCAATGTCTTCTGCGGAAACAACTGATGCTGTACCTGTAAAAGCTTGCATTGTCGAAGTACTATATCCCACAACTACAACTTCATCCAAAGCTTCTCCTCTTCCAAGTTGAACATCTATGTTGGTTTTGGTTCCAACATCAATGGTTTGTTTCTCAAAACCTATGTACGAAAATGTCAACTTATCAGAGCTACTAGCTTGAATGGAGAAATTTCCATCAAAATCAGTCTGAGTTCCCGTTCCTTGTCCCTCAATTAATACGTTTACACCTGGCAGCGGGAGCCCGTCAGGATCTGTTACCGTCCCAGTAACAGTTTTTGTCTGTGCAAAGGTTATTTGCATCACTAACACTAAAAGTAGCGTTAAAATTCCATTTAACTTTGTTCTCATTTGTTTGTTTATTTGAATTAGCCAAGTCCAAAAATCAAAAAATAAAGTTAATCCTACAACTTATATTGGTTTTATTTTAATATAAAAACTGTTAAATCTTAATATCTACATAATATTTATTAGAAAAAAGATGTGAAATTGATATGTATTCTCGTGTTAGAAAAGGTAGATTCTTGCACATCAGAGACCGAGTTTGCTATGATGAGGTTAAAAATGCCTGCCTGAGATTTTAGGCCAATACCTGCACCGTATCCCAGTATATTTTCGTTAACATTATTGAGTCTATTTTCATAATTTCCTACATCTATCACAGTATTTGCATAGAGATTTGCATCTAAAATGTATCTATATTCAGTTTGTAGGACTGCAAACCTAGAGGCTAAAAGGCTGTTTTCGGCAAACCCGCGTATAGAGTTGACCCCTCCGAATCGAAATAACTCATTGTTAAGAAAGTTGTCAGAAATTAGGATTTGGCTATTGAGATTCAGGTAAAGCCTGTTGCGATAATTGATGTTGATTTGATGTTGGCCGCTTAAACTTAGCTTGTACTGCTCTGTGTCATTTTTAGTTTTCCTGCTCCCCGCAGAAAGATTTAGATTCACAAACGTATTTACCCCAAAAAGTTGTCTAGGGCCTAGTTTTAGATATTCTGCACCAATTCCATAGAAGGAAGAGTTGTAATCATCTATTTCTGATATCGAATTGAGGTTTTCCTGTTCTAGACTGGTCGAGTTTGTGAATTCTGCTGCCCCTTTCAAGTTGAGCTTTTCATTGAGATAGTATTTAAGCTCCACAGTTTGTGAGCTATTGGAAAATGCAGAGTCTCTTCGGAAGATTCTTAAATCGGCTCCAATTGTTACAGGAGAGCTAAATACAAATGGTAATTCTACATTCCCTTCAAACGTTTGTTGTCCATTTCCATCGTTTTTATAAATCACCCCGAGTCGTTCTCCGAAATTCAGATTATTTAGAAGCACCATGTTCAGATAGCCATTTAGTTCGAAGTCGCTGGTTTCATTATTTCCGAACCCTAGAAAACCATCGAAGGTGTTGGAATTGAATTTTTCTAAATAAAGGAAGAGTTCCGTAGAGTCTTTTTTAAATAATACTTCAGTAGGTTTTTTAACAGAGATGAAAGGGATGTTATCGAGCTTTTCTGTTTTTTGTTGAATCTGTGACTCTATAAATTCGGATCCGATTTTAAGACCAGTTAGATAGGATATGTAGCTTTTGGGTAGTGATTCGTATCCTTTTATATTTATTTTATCAATTCTTCTTTTTAGGCCGCTGTCTATAACGAGTTTTGCATTTAGAGCATGGGCATTTCTATACTCTAGATCTGTTAAAAATGATTTACCAAAAGATAAGCCTTGAGCCTTCAGTTTTTCAATAATAGCTTTTTGAAAGATTTCAACATTCTGGTAGGGTAGACCAATTTCCAAATCATCGATTTTAATCCCCTTAGGAATATAAATTAAGTCTTCTTTTTTTATACCTATATATAAGGAGTCTATTTTTTGGTTTAAACGGATGGTAGCTAGAAGTTTTTTATCGGTAATCTGTTGGTCCAACTCTAAGAAAGGATACCCAACTCTTTTTAAGCTATCCATTTTCAGTTTTAATTCGGTTTCTGCTGCATTGAAGGAGTCAAATGTAAACTGCTTGGAGCTTAGCAAGGAATCCTTCAATGTGTCCACTTGTAAGTGGATGGTTTGGCAATGAGAATGAAAAGGAAGACCCACAACGCATAAAAAAGTAAATAGTAGTTTGAGCATGTTGCTGCAGAGGTCTAAGTTATATTTGTAATAGTATAGATATGCAAACGATTTTTATAGAGGAAGCGTATGTATAATTGCATGCTGTTGAATTGGATTGAATACTAAAGACGAGCCTAAGAAATCTTAAACGTCTTAATTGCTGAAAATTAATCAATTAAAATTTGTTATTTAGAATTATATATCTACATTTGCAATCCTTAAAAATAAGAGAATTTTTAAACAATACAAGTAAAACTATGCCAACAATTTCACAGTTAGTAAGAAAAGGAAGAACCAAGATGACTAAGAAGAGCAAATCGGCGGCTTTAGATTCTTGTCCTCAAAGACGTGGAGTTTGTACTCGAGTTTACACAACTACACCAAAAAAACCTAACTCAGCAATGCGTAAAGTTGCTCGTGTTAGATTAACAAATGGTAAGGAAGTAAACGCATACATTCCAGGTGAAGGACATAATCTACAAGAGCACTCGATAGTATTAGTTAGAGGCGGGAGAGTTAAAGATTTACCTGGTGTAAGGTACCATATTGTTCGTGGTGCTTTAGATACAGCAGGAGTAGAGGGTCGTCTGCAGCGCAGATCCAAGTATGGAGCTAAGAGACCTAAAAAATAATCAGAGTTAAAGTAAAGACATGAGAAAAAGACAGGCCAAGAAACGTCCTATACTTCCAGATCCAAAATTTCACGATCAATTGGTAACCCGATTCGTGAATATGATGATGTGGGACGGAAAAAAATCAATTGCTTTCAAGATTTTTTATGATGCAATGGATATCATAGAAGAGAAAAAGCAAGATGATGAAAAATCTGCTCTAGAAATTTGGAAAGAAGGATTATCTAATGTAATGCCTCACGTTGAAGTAAGAAGTAGACGTGTAGGAGGTGCTACCTTTCAGATTCCTTCTCAAATAAGACCAGATAGAAAAATATCTATTGCTATGAAATGGCTAATAGGTTATTCTAGAAAGCGAAATGAAAAAACCATGGCAGCTAAATTAGCTGGCGAGTCTATGGCCGCTGCGAAAGAAGAAGGTGCAGCAGTTAAGAAACGCTTAGATACACATAAAATGGCTGAAGCCAATAAAGCATTTTCACATTTTAGATTCTAAATAATAATGGCACAAAGAGATTTAAAATTTACCAGAAATATAGGGATTGCTGCTCACATCGACGCTGGTAAAACAACTACGACTGAGCGTATCCTTTATTACACGGGTATAAGTCACAAAATAGGAGAGGTTCATGATGGTGCGGCTACCATGGACTGGATGGAGCAGGAGCAAGAAAGAGGAATTACTATTACATCTGCAGCTACTCACTGTAAATGGTTATATAGAGACCAAGAATTCATCGTTAATATCATTGATACTCCAGGGCACGTTGATTTTACTGTTGAAGTAGAGCGTTCTTTAAGAGTTTTGGATGGTGTTGTTGCTTTATTTAGTGCAGTAGATGGTGTTGAGCCACAATCTGAAACTGTTTGGAGACAGGCCGATAAATATAAAGTTCCACGTCTTGGTTTTGTTAATAAAATGGATAGACAAGGGGCTAATTTCTTTAACGTGTGTAAGCAAGTTAGAGAAATGCTAGGAGGTAATCCTGTCCCATTACAAGTTCCAATTGGTGACGAGATTGACTTTAAAGGTGTTGTAGACTTAATTTCTAAGAAAGCAATTATCTGGAATGATGATGATTTTGGTATGACTTACGAGGTCATTGATATCCCTGCTGAGTTAGAAGCTGATGTGACAAAATATAGAACTGAACTCGTTGAAGCTGTTGCTGAATATGATGATCAGCTGATGGAGAAATTTTTCGAAGATGAAAACTCTATTACTGAAGACGAGATTATTGCTGCGTTAAGAGCTGCTACTATCGATATGTCTATCATACCGATGATGTGTGGTTCAGCGTTCAAAAATAAAGGTGTTCAAGCTATGCTTGATGCCGTGATGAGATATCTTCCATCTCCTGTAGATGTAGAAGCTATTGAAGGTCACAATCCAGATACTGGGGATGTTGAAACTAGAAAACCTCACGTAGATTCTCCATTTTCTGCCTTAGCTTTTAAAATTGCTACAGATCCATTTGTTGGTCGTTTAGCATTTTTTAGAACTTATTCTGGTAGACTAGAAGCAGGATCTTATGTCTTGAATAACCGTTCTGGTAAAAAAGAACGTATTTCAAGAATGTATCAAATGCACTCCAATAAACAAGAGCCAATTGATTTTATTGAAGCTGGAGATATTGGTGCTGCCGTAGGTTTTAAAGATATTAAAACTGGAGATACACTTACAGATCTTAAAAACCCAATCGTTTTGGAATCTATGACGTTCCCAGAACCTGTTATTGGTATAGCTGTTGAGCCAAAAACTAAAGCTGATGTTGAAAAACTAGGTGTTGCTTTAGGTAAACTTGCTGAAGAAGATCCAACATTTAAAGTGAAAACCGATGAAGTATCAGGTCAAACTATTATATCTGGTATGGGAGAGCTTCACATCGAAATCTTAGTGGATCGTTTAAAACGTGAATTTAAGGTGGAAGTGAATGAAGGTGAACCTCAAGTCGAATACAAAGAAGCTGTAACTAAAACGGCAAACCATAGAGAGGTTTATAAAAAGCAATCTGGTGGTCGTGGTAAGTTTGCTGATATTTTATTCGAGATGGGACCAGTAGATGAAGATTTTGAAGGACCTGGTTTACAATTTGTCGATAAAATTAAAGGGGGTAGAATTCCTAAAGAATTTGTTCCTTCCGTTGAAAAAGGATTCACAGAAGCCATGAAAAATGGTCCTCTTGCTGGATTTAGAATGGATACGTTGAAGGTGACTCTTTTGGATGGATCTTTCCACCCTGTGGATTCCGACCAACTTTCTTTCGAACTCGCTGCAAAGCTTGGTTACAAGTCAGCTGCAAAAGGTGCTGGAGCTATCGTTCTTGAGCCTATCATGAAAGTAGAGGTTGTGACTCCAGAAGAGAATATGGGAGATATTGTTGGTGACTTGAACAGAAGAAGAGGTCAAGTAAATGACATGTCCGACAGGTCTGGTGCGAAAATCATCAAAGCTGATGTGCCGCTTTCAGAAATGTTTGGTTATGTGACTACTTTAAGAACTTTATCTTCAGGTCGTGCAACATCTACAATGGAATTTTTAAAATTTGAAGAAACACCTTCAAGTATTTCAGAGAAAGTAATCAAAAGTGCTAAAGGTTTAAACGAATAATTAGAACTTATTATGAGTCAAAAAATAAGAATTAAACTAAAATCATATGACTATAACTTGGTAGATAAGTCTGCCGAGAAAATCGTCAAGACAGTTAAGACAACTGGTGCTGTGGTTACTGGACCAATTCCATTACCTACGCAACGTAAAATCTTCACTGTATTAAGATCTCCACACGTTAACAAGAAAGCGAGAGAGCAATTTCAATTAGATTCTTTTAAGCGATTATTAGACATCTATAGCTCATCATCAAAAACTATTGATGCTTTGATGAAGCTTGAGTTACCAAGTGGTGTAGAAGTAGAGATTAAGGTTTAATACAATATTGGAAGTGTTGCTTAAAGTAACCTTCAATAGCAAATCCTAAACTAGGTTTAGGGTAACATGTCCCGAGCATTTGACGAGGGAAAAACGGAAGAAAAATACATTCAGGGCGAACGTTTTTTTCGGCCCTGAATTTTTTTTAAATAAATAGTAATAATCAAAAATCAATTATGTCTGGGTTAATAGGAAAAAAAATCGGCATGACTAGCATCTTCGACGAGAATGGAAAGAATATTCCATGTACCGTTATAGAAGCTGGACCATGCGTAGTTACCCAAGTCAGAACCAACGAGGTTGACGGGTATGAAGCGCTTCAACTTGGTTTCGATGACAAATCAGACAAAAATGCCACCAAAGCAGACTTAGGTCACTTTAAGAAAGCTGGTACTTCTGTCAAACGAAAAGTCATGGAATTCCAAGGATTCAAAGAAGAGTATAAGTTAGGTGATCACATCACTGTAGACTTATTTAAAGAAAATGAATTTGTAGACGTAAGTGCTACATCTAAAGGTAAAGGATTCCAAGGAGTTGTAAAACGACATGGCTTTGCCGGTTCAGAACGAACTCACGGCCAACAAAGTATGTTGAGAGCCCCAGGTTCTGTAGGTGCTGCCTCATATCCAGCTCGTATTTTCAAAGGAATGAAAATGGGTGGACAAATGGGAAGTGTAAAAGTAAAAGTTCAAAATCTAAGAGTGTTGAAAGTGGTTCCAGAAAAGAACTTGATCGTGATCAAGGGCTGTGTACCTGGACATAACAACACTTATGTAACTATTCAGAAGTAATGAAAGTATCAGTATTAGATATAAAAGGAAAAGAAACAGGTAGAGAGGTCGAACTTTCTGAAGCTGTTTTTGGATTGGAACCTAATGATCATGTTGTTTATCTTGATGTAAAGCAGCACTTGGCAAATAAACGCCAAGGAACGCATAAAGCAAAAGAGAGAGCAGAGATCGTTGGTAGTACAAGAAAGATCAAGAAACAAAAAGGAACGGGTACAGCTCGTGCAGGTAGCATTAAA
Organism: Psychroflexus gondwanensis ACAM 44; assembly: GCF_000355905.1. Lineage (GTDB taxonomy): Bacteria > Bacteroidota > Bacteroidia > Flavobacteriales > Flavobacteriaceae > Psychroflexus > Psychroflexus gondwanensis. Next base: position 44,624 of record NZ_APLF01000014.1, on the reverse strand, counting down.
TCTCCTATTTTTAGAGGTGGTGGTCGTGTTTTTGGTCCTAGACCAAGAGATTATCATTTCAAATTAAATAAGAAGCTTAAGCGACTGGCAAGAAAAACAGTTCTTTCCCAAAAACTCAAAAACAATCAGTTGATGATTGTTGAAGATTTTGGATTTGAAGCTCCCAAGACTAAAGAATTTTTAAATCTTCTTGATAATCTGAACATTAGAGACAAAAAATCTTTGATCGTCTTGGATGAGTCGAATAAAAACGTATATTTGTCGTCCCGTAATTTGAAAACTGCTAAAGTTGTAAATGTCTCAGAACTAAACACTTACAATATTATGAACAGTAATGTTTTATTAATATCGGAAAGCAGATTAGAAGAATTACAAAATAATCTCAACAAATAATAGCTATGGGCATCTTGGTAAAACCAATTATTACAGAGAAAGCAACAAATGAAAGCGAATTAAGAAATGCTTTTACTTTTGTTGTAGATCGTAATGCTAACAAAATCCAAATAAAGGAGGCTGTTGAGTCCGCTTATGGCGTTACGGTAGAAGGAGTGCGTACGTTGAATGTTATCCCAAAAATCAAATCTCGTTATACAAAAACGGGAATGGTGACTGGAAAAACATCCGCATATAAAAAAGCTATTATAAAAGTAGCTGAAGGAGAAACAATTGATTTGTATAGTAATCTATAAGCTTAAAACATGTCGGTTAAAAAATTAAAACCAAATACACCAGGACAGAGATTTAAGGTTGCTAATGGCTTCGATGCTATTACTGCTAGCAAGCCTGAGAAATCTTTGCTTGCCTCTCGTAAACGTTCCGGTGGTAGAAATAATCAAGGGAAAATGACTATGCGCTACATTGGTGGTGGTCATAAAAAACGTTACAGAATCATCGATTTCAAAAGAGATAAGAAAGATATCCAAGCTGAAGTCATGACTGTAGAATACGATCCTAACAGAACAGCTTTCATCGCCTTATTGAATTATGAGGATGGAGAGAAAAGATATATCATTGCACCAAGTGGAATAAAAGTGGGTCAGAAAATAGTGTCTGGTGCTTCTCAAGTTCCTACTGAAATAGGGAATGCAATGCCATTATCTCAAATACCTTTTGGAACTATTATCTCTTGTGTAGAATTAAGACCTGAACAAGGAGCTGTTATGGCTCGTAGCGCTGGTACTTTTGCTCAATTGATGGCTAAAGAAGGTAAGTACGTAACGATTAAGCTTCCTTCTGGTGAAACCAGAATGGTGTTATCGTCGTGCATAGCGACTGTAGGAGCTGTTTCGAACAGTGATCATCAGTTAACTATATCTGGTAAAGCTGGTAGAAGTAGATGGTTAGGTAGAAGACCAAGAACCAGACCTGTAGTGATGAATCCAGTCGATCACCCAATGGGTGGTGGTGAAGGTAAGGCTTCAGGTGGTCATCCAAGATCAAGAAATGGTATTCCTGCTAAAGGATTTAAAACACGTTCTAAGACGAAGTCTAGTAATAAGCACATTCTAGAACGTAAAAAGAAATAAGATATGGCACGTTCATTAAAGAAGGGACCTTTTGTCCATTATAAATTAGATAAGAAAGTTGCTCAGAACCTAGATTCAGGTAAGAAATCTGTGATCAAAACATGGTCTAGAGCATCCACCATTACTCCTGATTTCGTTGGTCAGACTTTTGGTGTCCACAACGGTAGACAATTTGTACCTGTTTTTATCACAGAAAACATGGTAGGTCATAAGCTTGGAGAATTTTCTCCAACACGTACTTTTCGTGGTCATCAGGGTTCAAAGAATAAAGGAAAAAAATAATTGAACAATGGGAGTAAGAAAAAGAAATAGAGCAGAAATGCTTAAAGAGGAAAAAAGTCAACTTGCTATTGCAAAATTGAACAATTGTCCAACCTCTCCGCGTAAGATGAGGTTAGTAGCCGATTTGGTTAGAGGAAAAGATGTTGCTCATGCTTTGCAAATACTAAAGTTTAGTACTAAAATTGCATCAGGTAGATTAGAGAAGTTAGTTCTGTCTGCTATTGCCAACTGGCAATCCAAAAATGAAGATGCAGATCTAGAGCAAGCTGGAGTTTTTATAAAGGAAATTAAAGTAGATAGTGGCAGTATGTTAAAACGTCTTCGCCCAGCACCACAAGGTCGTGCTCATAGAATTCGTAAACGTTCAAATCATGTCACTCTTATACTAGGAGAAAAAAATAACACTGAAAGCTAGATAGACTATGGGACAAAAAACAAATCCAATCGGTAATAGACTTGGTATCATTAAAGGATGGGAGTCCAACTGGTACGGAGGTAACGATTACGGTGATAATCTTGCGGAAGATTTTAAGATTAGAAAGTATATCCATGCTCGTTTATCTAAAGCTAGTGTTTCGCGCGTAATTATTGAGCGTACGCTTAAACTTGTAACCGTTACTATTACTACTGCAAGACCTGGTATTATTATTGGGAAAGGTGGTCAGGAAGTAGACAAGTTAAAAGAAGAACTCAAAAACATTACGGATAAGGAAGTCCAGGTCAACATCTTTGAGATCAAGAGACCTGAATTAGATGCTCACCTTGTTGCTACCAGTGTGGCACGACAGGTTGAAAACAGAATTTCTTACAGAAGAGCTACAAAAATGGCAATTGCAGCAGCTATAAGAATGAATGCAGAGGGTATCAAAATTCAAGTATCTGGACGTTTAAACGGGGCAGAAATGGCTCGAGTTGAAACTTATAAAGAAGGACGTATTCCTTTGTCAACGTTTAGAGCAGACATTGATTATGCTTTGGTTGAATCTCACACTACCTACGGTAGATTGGGTATCAAAGTTTGGATCATGAAAGGTGAAGTATATGGAAAACGCGAGTTATCTCCATTAGTTGGCCTTGCTACTAGCGACACCAAAGGAAAAGCGAGACGACCAAAAGCTCGTCGTAGAAAATAATCATTAAAGATTAATATAAGAGATGTTACAGCCTAAAAGAACAAAATTTCGTAAGCAGCAAAAGGGACGGATGAAAGGGGTCTCGCAAAGAGGTCATAGACTTTCAAATGGAACTTTTGGAATTAAATCTTTAGATTCTTCTTTTGTTACTGCACGACAAATTGAGGCTGCACGTATCGCAGCAACGCGTTACATGAAAAGAGAAGGTTCTATCTGGATCAAGATTTTTCCAGACAAACCTATCACTAAAAAGCCTCTTGAAGTCCGTATGGGTAAAGGTAAAGGTTCCGTAGAATATTGGGCAGCTGTTGTACAGCCTGGTCGTATTTTATTTGAAATTGGAGGTGTTCCTCACAGTGTTGCGAAAGAAGCACTTAGATTAGCAGCTCAGAAGTTACCTGTTAAAACAAAATTTATAGTCGCTAGAGATTATCAAGAATAAATAAAGATGAGACAATCTGAAGTAAAAGAACTTTCGGTAGAAGAATTACATGAAGAATTAATAAATCATAAGACAAAGTTGTCCGATTTGAAAATGACTCACGTACTTTCTCCTTTAGAAAACCCTTCTGAACTTAAAAAAGTTAGAAGATCAATTGCGAGAATCGCTACCGAAATCACAAAAAGAGAATTAGATTAATTCTACTTACAATGGAAAAAAGAAATTTAAGAAAAGAACGTATCGGTGTTGTGACAAGCAACAAAATGGACAAGTCCATTGTCGTTTCTGAAGTCAAGAAAATTAAGCATCCAATGTATGGTAAGTTCGTTTTAAAAACGAAAAAATATGTTGTGCATGATGAAAAGAATGATTGTAACGACGGAGATACCGTAAGAATTATGGAAACTAGACCTCTCAGCAAAACAAAACGCTGGAGATTGGTTGATATAATTGAAAGAGCTAAATAACTATGGTACAACAAGAATCAAGATTAAGAGTAGCAGATAATACTGGTGCTAAGCAAGTTTTAGTTATTCGTGTCCTCGGTGGTACGAATAGGAGATATGCTTCGGTTGGCGATAAAGTTGTAGTCAGCGTTAAAGAAGCAACTCCAAATGGTAATATTAAGAAAGGTGCTGTTTCTACAGCCGTGGTTGTTAGAACAAGTAAGGAAGTGAGACGTCCAGATGGATCTTACATCCGCTTCGACGACAATGCCTGTGTCTTATTAAATCCAACAGGAGAGATGAGGGGAACACGTGTATTTGGTCCAGTTGCCAAAGAACTTCGTGAAAACCAGTTTATGAAAATTGTTTCACTTGCACCTGAGGTGCTTTAATCTATCATTATGAAAAGAAGTAGAATAAAAAAAGGTGATCAAGTAAGAGTAATCGCTGGAGATCATAAAGGACAAGAAGGTAAAATACTTGATATACTTGTTAAAAAAGAAAAGGCTATCGTTGAAGAAATCAATATGATTTCTAAGCATCAAAAGCCTTCTGCAACTAATCCACAAGGTGGAATCACCAAGAAAGAGGCTCCAATTCACCTTTCTAATTTATCTCTTATCACAAAAGATGGTAAGAGCACAAGATTAGGAACTAAAGTTGAAGACGGCAAAAGGATTAGAGTTGCTAAGAAAACCAATGAAGCTATTTAATTATGAGTTACGTACCAAGATTAAAAGAAGAATATAACAGCAAAATACTTCCTGCTCTTCGTGAAGAGTTTAGTTATTCCAATACTATGGAGGTGCCAAGACTTAAAAAAATAGTTTTAAGTAGAGGTGTTGGTGCTGCGATTGCAGATAAAAAATTGATAGATCATTCTATCGAAGAATTTTCTACAATTACAGGTCAGAAAGCTGTTCAGACTATATCGAAAAAGGATGTTGCCTCTTTCAAATTAAGAAAGGGAATGCCTATAGGTGTTAAAGTAACATTACGTGGATATAGAATGTATGAATTTTTGGATAGATTAATCACTTCAGCTTTACCACGAGTAAGAGATTTCAACGGTATCAATCCAGATGGATTTGATGGAAGAGGAAATTATAACTTGGGGATTACTGAACAAATTATTTTTCCAGAAATAAACATTGATAGAGTAAATAGAATCCAAGGGATGGATATAAGTTTTGTCACATCAGCAGATACTGATCAAGAGGCAAAATCATTATTGACTGAAATGGGATTACCATTTAAAAAGAAATAATTATGGCAAAAGAATCAATGAAAGCCCGTGAGGTGAAACGCCGAAAAATGGTCGAAAAATACGCTGAAAAAAGAAAAGCTTTGAAAGAAGCTGGAGATTTTGAAGGTTTACAAAAACTACCTAAAGATGCTTCTCCAGTGAGAATGCATAACCGATGTAAGCTTACAGGTAGACCTAAGGGATATATGAGACAATTTGGTCTCTCTAGAGTTACTTTTAGAGAAATGGCTAATCAAGGTCTTATTCCAGGGGTTAAAAAAGCAAGTTGGTAATTAATTTAAAAAGTGCAATAAAATGAATATTGATCCAGTTGCAGATTATTTAACTAGAGTTAGAAACGCAGTTTTGGCTTCTCACAGAGTTGTTGAAATACCGGCTTCTAACCTAAAAAAGGAGATCACAAAAATTTTGTTCGATCAAGGATATATTTTAAGCTATAAGTTTATAGATGCTGATAATCAAGGTGTCATTAAGATCGCTTTAAAATACGATAAGTTTACAAACGACCCTGTTATCAAAAAATTACAGAGAGTGAGTAGACCTGGTTTGAGAAAGTATACCGGTTCCGATGAAATACCAAGAGTTTTAAATGGCTTAGGAATTTCAATCGTATCGACTTCCAAGGGAGTTATGACTGGAAAACAAGCTCAAAGAGAACACGTTGGAGGTGAAATTCTTTGTTACGTATACTAATATAAAAAGACAAAAATTATGTCAAGAATAGGTTACAGTCCAATTAGTATTCCAGATGGTGTTACAGTCGACTTAACAGTCGATACTATAACAGTAAAGGGTAAGCTTGGCGAGTTGAAACAAACTTTCCAAGAAATTACGGTCAAAATTGAAGATAATGAAATATCTTTTGAAAGACCTTCAGATAAAAAAACACATAAAGCTAAGCATGGTCTTTATAGATCGCTTGTGTTTAATATGATAGAGGGAGTTACTAAGGGTTTTACTAAAGAATTAGAACTTGTTGGGGTTGGATATAGAGCTACCAATCAAGGTCAAAAATTAGATATTGCCGTTGGTTATTCTCATAACATTGTTTTAAATTTGGCGCCTGAAGTTAAACTGGAAACGATTTCAGAAAAAGGTAAGAATCCAATTATAAAATTAACGTCATTTGACAAACAACTTGTTACTCAAGTCGCTGCTAAAATTCGTTCATTAAGAAAACCTGAACCTTACAAAGGAAAAGGTATCAAATATGTTGGTGAGTATATAAGAAGAAAAGCAGGTAAATCAGCTTAATTATGGGATTTTCTAAAGAAAAAAGAAGACACAAGATACGCAAGCGTATAAGAAAGACTATTACTGGTACTCCAGTAAAACCAAGACTTTCCGTATTCAGAAGTAATAACGAGATCTATGCGCAATTGATTGATGATGTAAATGCAATAACAGTTGCATCCGCATCATCAAGAGATAAAGAAATTGACGTTGCTAACAAAACAAAAAGCGAAGCTTCTGTTATTGTTGGTGAAGCCATAGCTAAAAAAGCTTTGGATAAAAAGATTGATTCAATTTCTTTCGACAGAAGTGGTTATTTATACCACGGTAGAGTTAAATCATTAGCCGAAGGTGCTCGTAAGGGAGGCTTAAAATTCTAAAAATATGTATCAAGATTATAAAAACGTTGAAACTGTAAAGCCTGGTGGACTAGATCTTAAAGATCGTTTAGTAGGAGTTCAACGAGTTACTAAAGTCACCAAAGGTGGTAGAGCTTTTGGATTTTCTGCTATAGTTGTAGTAGGTGATGAAAATGGAGTAGTTGGGCACGGATTGGGTAAATCCAAGGAAGTTGCCGATGCTATTTCTAAAGGTGTAGAAGATGCTAAGAAAAACTTAGTTAGAATTCCTTTACACAAATCTACTTTACCGCATGAGCAATTAGGTAAGTATGGTGGTGCCAGAGTATTTTTATTACCAGCTTCTGCAGGTACCGGTGTTATTGCTGGTGGACCTACACGTATGGTTTTAGAAGCCGTTGGTGTTCACGATGTATTATCTAAAAACCAAGGATCTTCCAATCCTCACAATATGGTAAAGGCAACTTTTGATGCTTTATTGAAATTAAGAGGTGCAGAGCAAATAGCTAAGCAAAGAGGAATTACCCTCGAGAAATTATTTAATGGTTAAGATACATTATTATGGCTAGAATCAAAGTTACTAAAACCAAGAGCGCTATTAAGCGTCCAAAAAACCAAAAGCTTACATTAGAAGCTATGGGTTTAAGAAAAATTGGCCAATCTAATGAATTTGATAAATCAGATTCTTTAATGGGAATGGTTAATAAAGTTAAACATTTAGTTTCTGTACAAGAAATAAACTAAAACTATGGAATTACATAATTTAAAACCTGCCAAAGGTTCTGTCAAAACTACAACCAAACGTCTCGGTAGAGGTCAAGCGACTGGTAATGGTGGTACTGCTGGTAGAGGACATAAAGGTGCTAAATCCCGTTCTGGATACTCGAGAAAGATTGGATTTGAAGGTGGTCAAATGCCCCTTCAAAGACGAGTTCCTAAATTTGGATTTACAAATCCTAACAGAGTGGAATACCAAACCATTAATTTGGACCGTCTTCAGGAGCTTGTTGATCATAAATTGATCAAAGATTCTGTCGATTTTGATATTTTACACAGTATGGATCAAGTCAATAAAAACCTACCTCTTAAAGTTTTAGGTAGAGGTGAATTGAAAGCTAAACTGAAAGTTTCTGCTCACAAATTTTCCGCTTCTGCAAAATCAGCAATTGAAGCAGCTGGAGGAGAAGCTATCACTATTTAACCAATCACCTTATGAAGTTTTTTGAAACATTAAAGAATATCTGGAAAATTGAGGAATTGAAGAATAGAATTCTTCTCACACTTGGTTTGTTACTGGTTTATAGATTTGGAGCACAAATCGTTTTGCCTGGGATCGATGCAGCTCAATTAGCTAGTCTTTCTTCTCAGACAGACGGTGGAATTCTTGGTTTATTAAATGCTTTTACCGGTGGTGCTTTCTCTAACGCTTCAGTTTTTGCTTTAGGAATTATGCCCTACATCTCTGCGTCTATTGTAGTGCAGTTGATGACCATAGCTATTCCATATCTTCAAAAATTACAGAAGGAAGGCGATAGCGGTAGAAAAAAGATTACTCAGATTACCCGTTGGTTAACGATTGCTATTACATTGGTTCAAGGACCAGGATATATTATCAATTTATATAATATACTTCCTTCCTCCGCTTTCTTAATGGATAGTACTTTTACTTTCGTGGTATCGTCTGTTATTATTCTTACTACTGGTTGTATTTTTGCAATGTGGTTAGGTGAGAAAATTACAGATAAAGGTATTGGTAATGGAATTTCGCTTTTGATTATGGTTGGAATTATTGCAACTTTACCTCAAGCTTTTATACAAGAATTCATATCTAGAGTTACTGAATCTAATGGTGGTTTAATCTTAATTCTTATTGAATTGGTGATTTGGTTTGTGATTATTCTTGCTTCCGTAATGTTAGTGAGAGCGGTGAGACAAATCCCAGTACAGTACGCAAGAAAAAATGCTTCAGGCAAATTTGAAAAGGCTTCAGTTGGAGGTGCTAGACAATTTATACCGCTAAGGCTTAATGCTTCTGGGGTAATGCCTATTATATTTGCTCAGGCAATTATGTTTATTCCAGCGGCTGTTGCAGGTCTTTCTGACACTGAAATGGCTCAAGGTATTACAGCAGCATTCCAAAATATGTTTGGATTCTGGTATAATTTAGTGTTTGGAATACTTATTATAGTGTTTACCTATTTCTATACGGCTATCACAGTTCCTACCAATAAAATGGCAGATGATCTAAAGCGTAGTGGCGGTTTTATACCAGGCATTCGTCCAGGATCTGAAACCTCTGAATATTTAGATAGAGTCATGTCTCAAATTACATTACCCGGATCTATATTTTTAGCTCTCATAGCAGTTTTCCCTGCTGTAATCGTTTCACTACTTAACGTACAACAAGGATGGGGTTTATTTTTCGGAGGAACGTCATTATTGATTATGGTGGGAGTTGCAATAGACACTATACAACAAGTCAACTCATACCTTTTGAATAGACATTACGATGGATTAATGAAATCTGGTAAAAATAGAAAAGCAGTCGCATAATATGGCAAAACAACCCTCGATAGAGCAAGATGGTACAATTATAGAAGCATTATCTAATGCGATGTTTCGTGTAGAACTTGAAAATGAGCATATTGTTACTGCTCATATATCTGGTAAAATGAGAATGCATTATATAAAATTACTACCTGGTGATAAAGTAAAATTAGAAATGAGTCCTTACGATTTAACTAAGGCTCGAATAACCTATAGATACTAAAGATTATGAAAGTTAGAGCATCAATAAAGAAAAGAAGTTCTGATTGTAAGATAGTTCGTAGAAAAGGACGTCTTTATGTCATTAATAAGAAAAATCCTAAATTCAAACAAAGACAAGGTTAATTATGGCTAGAATTGCAGGTGTAGATATACCAAAACAAAAAAGAGGAGTTATAGCTTTAACCTATATCTTCGGAATCGGTAACAGTAGATCTAAGAAAATACTGAAAGATGCCGGTGTAGACGAAAGTATCAAAGTTTCAGATTGGAACGATGATCAAATCGGTAAGATCAGAGAAGAAGTCGGTAAAAATACTATCGAAGGAGAACTAAGATCTCAAGTTCAAATCCACATTAAAAGATTGATGGATATTGGGTGTTATAGAGGAATTAGACATAGAACTGGTTTACCATTAAGAGGTCAAAGAACCAAAAACAACTCCCGTACAAGAAAAGGAAGAAGAAAAACAGTTGCTAATAAGAAAAAAGTAACTAAATAATAATTAACAATGGCAAAATCAACAACAAAAAAACGTAAAGTAGTTGTAGATGCATATGGCGAAGCTCATATTTCTGCCTCTTTTAATAACATCATCGTTTCGTTAACCAACAAAAAAGGCGATGTTATTTCATGGTCATCTTCAGGTAAGATGGGCTTTAGAGGTAGTAAAAAGAACACTCCTTATGCTGCTCAATTATCAGCTGAAGATGCAAGTAAAGTTGCTCACGAAGCTGGTTTACGTAAAGTAAAAGTTTATGTAAAAGGTCCAGGTAACGGAAGAGAATCCGCTATAAGATCTTTGCATAATTCAGGTATTGAGGTTACTGAGATTATTGATGTAACTCCAATTCCACATAATGGTTGTAGACCACCAAAACGAAGAAGAGTCTAATTTTTATAAATCAATTGATACTATTATCGAAGGATAAGACCTTAATTCATAATAGAGTAAATTAAATACACGACAATGGCAAGATATACCGGTCCTAAAACTAAAATAGCTAGAAAATTTGGTGAATCCATTTATGGTGACGACAAATCTTTCGAAAAAAGAAATTACCCTCCTGGCCAACACGGTAACAACAGAAGAAGAGGTAAAAAATCTGAGTATGCAGTGCAACTCATGGAAAAGCAAAAAGCTAAATATACTTATGGTATTTTAGAAAAGCAATTCCGTAACATGTTTAGTAAAGCCAACAGATCTTCTGGTATTACAGGTGAGATCTTATTGCAGTTATGCGAAGCTAGATTAGACAATGTAGCCTTTAGATTAGGTATTGCACCTACTAGAAGTGCTGCTAGACAACTAGTATCTCACAAGCATATTACTGTGAATGGCGAGTTAGTAAACATTCCTTCCTACCAAATTAAACCAAATGATGTTGTTAGTATTAGAGAAAAATCTAAATCACTTAACGTGGTTCAAGAGTCTTTATCTAATAATAAATCTGTTCACGAATGGATGACTTGGAATAGTGAGAAAATGCAAGGAACTTTTGTAAATGTTCCAGAAAGATCACAGATTCCAGAAAAAATTAATGAGCAATTCATCGTCGAATTATACTCTAAATAATAACTGACAACACTCAAATTTATGGCATTATTTAATTTTCAGAAGCCCGATAAAGTTATCATGATAGATTCGACTGATTTTGAGGGCACTTTCGAGTTTAGGCCCTTAGAACCAGGTTATGGTCTAACTGTCGGTAACGCTCTTCGTAGAGTTCTGTTATCATCCCTTGAAGGATTCGCTATCACTTCAGTAAGAATTGAAGGTGTTGATCACGAGTTTTCTACTATAGAAGGTGTCGTTGAAGACGTTACCGAAATCATATTGAACCTGAAACAAATCAGATTTAAGAAAAGAGCTGAAGATGTAGACAACGAAACAGTCTCTATCTCTTTTTCCGGTAGCGATAAGATGACTGCAGGTGACTTTCAAAAGTACCTTACAGGCTTTGATATCCTAAACCCAGATCTTGAAATCTGTACGATGGATAAAAAAGTTTCTCTAAACCTTGAGCTTACAGTTCAAAAAGGTAGAGGGTACGTTCCTGCTGAAGAGAACAAAACTTCAAAAGCTCCTATTGGAACTATCTTTACGGATTCTGTTTTTACGCCAATTAAAAACGTAAAATACAGTATTGAAAACTTTAGGGTTGAACAAAAAACTGATTACGAAAAATTAATTTTCGAGATCAGTAGTGATGGCTCTATTCATCCCAAAGATGCTCTTACAGAAGCTGCGAAAACCTTAATTCATCACTTTATGCTTTTCTCTGATGAGCGTATTACGCTTGAAACAGAAGAAATGTCACAAGCTGAGACTTATGATGAAGAATCTCTTCACATGAGACAATTACTCAAAACTAAACTTGTAGATCTTGATTTATCTGTTCGTGCTTTGAATTGTTTAAAAGCTGCAGAAGTTGAGACTTTAGGTGATTTGGTTTCTCATAACAAAAGTGACTTGATGAAGTTTAGAAACTTCGGTAAAAAATCACTTACTGAGCTAGAAGAACTTGTAGAAAATAAAGGACTAGACTTCGGTATGGACCTTTCTAAATATAAACTTGACAAAGACTAAACTTGTTAAGTACAAAATACATTAATCATGAGACATAGAAAGAAATTAAATCACTTAGGGAGAACGTCCTCACATAGGAAAGCAATGCTTTCGAACATGGCCTGTTCCCTAATTGAGCATAAAAGAATAAATACTACTGTTGCTAAAGCTAAAGCTTTGAGACAATACGTAGAACCCTTGGTTACTAAATCTAAATCCGATACTACCCATAACCGTCGTTTGGTTTTTTCTAAATTGAAAGACAAATATATGGTAGCAGAACTTTTTAGAGAAGTTGCCCCTAAGGTTGGAGAAAGACCTGGAGGTTATACTCGTATCATCAAACTTGGTAACAGACTTGGTGATGCAGCAGAAATGGCAATGATTGAGCTTGTAGACTTCAATGAGGTATATACACCTGGTAAGAAACAAGCTAAGAAGAAATCGACTAGACGTGCTGGTAAAAAAGCAAAAGAAGAGGATCAAGTAGAAACTACAGATAATTCAGATTCTAAAACAGATGAGGCTTAATAACTTCAACATATTTTTGTAAATCAAAGGGATAAACTTTTATTAGTTTATCCCTTTTTTTAAATCTACACCTATGAAATATAACTTAAAAACTCCTGCAGTTATCTTACTAGCTGATGGAACAGTATTTAAAGGCCAATCTTCAGCAAAGTTTGATTCCAATAGATCGGGCGAGATTTGTTTCAATACTGGTATGACTGGCTATCAAGAAATATTTACCGATCCTTCCTATTTTGGTCAAATCATGGTGACTACCAATGCACATATTGGTAATTATGGGGTTAATTCCGACGAGAGCGAATCTGATGGCGTAAAGATTTCTGGATTGGTTTGTAAGAATTTTTCATTTGCGCCCTCCCGAGCTAATTCTGATTCTAGTTTAGAAGAATTTCTAAATGAAGCAGATCTCCCAGTTGTTTTCGATGTAGACACTAGAGCCTTGGTCTCACACATCAGAAAGCATGGCGCAATGAATGCCATTATCTCTTCCGACGTCGATAACTTAGAGGCTCTTAAAGCCGAATTAGCTAATCATCCTTCTATGAAAGGTTTAGAGCTTGCTTCTTCCGTGTCTACAAAAACAGGATACACGCTAGGTGATAAATTATCTGACTCTAGAGTCGCTGTCCTAGATTTAGGAGTGAAAAAAAATATTTTGAGACGTCTTGAAGCAAGAGGGGCTTACATAAAGGTTTTTCCTTATAACTCTACTTACGAGGAGTTGATGGAATGGAATCCTTCAGGAATATTACTGTCTAATGGCCCTGGTGATCCAGAACCCCTAGCTTCTGCTATCGACTTGGCTAAGAAATGCATCAGCAATGCCATTCCTACCTTTGGCATTTGTCTTGGTCATCAAGTTATTGCCCTGTCTGTAGGCATACCAACTTTTAAAATGCACAATGGCCATAGAGGAATCAATCACCCTGTTATTAACCTAGTTTCTGGTAAGAGTGAAGTTACTTCTCAAAATCATGGATTTACGATAGACAAAAAGTCCACGGAGTCTAACGACAAGGTTGAAATTTCTCATATGCATTTAAATGATCATTCTGTAGCGGGTATCAAAGTGAATGGCAAGCCTTGTTTCTCGGTGCAATATCATCCAGAAGCTGGACCCGGTCCCAATGATGCTACCTATTTATTTGACGACTTTTTTGAAATCATGTCTTCAAAAAATGTTTCAGCATAAAAAAAGTGGGCCAGATGGCCCACTTTTTATTTTAATCGATAACCGAGATTAAAATGCTCCGAGACTTGTCTCGAATTATAAACTTTTCCTATATAACCCCTAGTGGGCTTGCCCCGAGGCAACTTACTATAATGAGTTAATTATGGTAAAAGTACTGTGTCTATAACGTGAATAACACCATTAGATTGATTTACATCTGCAATTGTTACCGTAGCAACATTTCCTTTGGAGTCTTTAATTTTTACGCTTTTACCGTCAAGCATAGCAGTAACCATACCACCACTTACAGTTTTAAGCTCTGCTTTCCCATTGCCTTTTTTAATGGCAGCAACAACATCGCTTGCACTAAAATTACCGGCAATAACGTGGTAAGTCAAAACAGTTTGCAATTGTTTTTTGTTTTCTGGTTTTAGTAAAGTCTCTACCGTTCCTTCAGGTAGATTTCCAAAAGCAGCATTGGTAGGAGCAAATACTGTAAAAGGCCCATCACTTGATAGAGTCTCAACAAGATCAGCAGCTTTAACAGCAGCTACCAAAGTAGTGTGGTCTTTAGAATTTACAGCGTTTTCTATAATGTTTTTAGAAGGAGACATTTCTGCTCCGCCTACCATTTTAGTCTGACCGTAACTCAGTGTTGTCATAATAACACTCATTACTAATACCAATTGAATTTTTAAATTTTTCATAGTTTTTATTTTATTATTTCTTAAATATACGTAGGCTCTCATCCTAAGGTTTTAAATAGTGGTAAATTTAACGTGATCTTTAGTAAGATTGATTTGAAGATGTTTCTTAAATCACTGTTAACTATATCGTTATAGCTTGCTACCAATCAAATAAGAATCAACTTTTCAGATAATTTAGTGTTTATTTCCTAAATTGCGATAAACAAAAAAATAAATTATGAGCGCTATATTAGACATACATGCAAGACAAATATTTGATTCTAGAGGGAATCCAGCTTTAGAGGTAGATGTAATTACTGAAACTGGTACATTGGGAAGGTTTGCCGTTCCATCTGGAGCATCAACTGGAGTTCATGAAGCCGTTGAGCTAAGAGACGGTGGCAAAGATTATATGGGTAAAGGGGTCCTAAAAGCCATAGAAAATGTAAACACAACAATCGCAGATCGATTACTGGGGATTTCAGTATATGAACAATCTGAAATTGACCAAATCATGATCGATTTGGACGGTACAGAGAATAAATCTAAACTTGGAGCTAATGCAATTCTTGGAGTTTCCCTTGCTGTAGCAAAGGCTGCTGCTAATGAGTTGAATTTACCTCTTTACAGATATATAGGAGGCGTGTCTACAAATACGCTCCCTGTTCCAATGATGAATATTATTAATGGTGGTTCACATAGTGATGCTCCTATTGCTTTTCAAGAATTTATGGTGATGCCCGTAAAAGCAGAGAGTTTTTCTCATGCCCTAAAGATGGGTACTGAAATATTTCACCATCTCAAAAAAGTTCTTAAGGACAGAAACTTGAGTACAGCTGTTGGTGATGAAGGTGGTTTTGCTCCAAAACTGAAAGGAACTGAAGATGCTCTTGACTCTATTAAATTGGCTGTTGAAAATGCAGGCTACAAATTTGGAGATGAAGTTATGATTGCTTTAGATTGTGCAGCAGCCGAATTTTATGAAGATGGAAACTACAATTACAAGAAATTTGAAGGAGATTCTGCTAAAATAATGTCATCTGAAGAGCAGGCTAATTACTTAACTGAGCTTTCAGAAAACTATCCTATTATTTCTATAGAAGATGGAATGGATGAGGACGATTGGGAAGGTTGGAAGATTCTAACCGAAAAGATTGGCAAAAAAGTACAACTGGTTGGTGATGATTTATTTGTAACTAACGTAAAACGTTTAAAGAAAGGTATTGAAAACAATATAGCCAACTCAATCCTTATCAAAGTGAACCAAATAGGAACCTTAACAGAGACTATCGCTGCTGTAAATATGGCTCATAATGCGGGTTATACGTCTGTTATGTCTCACAGATCTGGTGAAACAGAAGACAATACCATAGCAGATTTAGCCGTCGCCTTGTCCACAGGACAAATCAAAACAGGATCTGCCTCTAGGAGTGATAGGATGGCAAAATATAATCAACTTATTAGAATAGAAGAGGAATTGGGAGATAATGCTTACTTCCCACAACTCAATGCATTCAAAATTCAAAAATAACTACAAAATCTAAACTATTCCTTTTTGGAATAGTTGTTTATATAACCAAACTTATTAAAAAGGGTTTGGTTATTTTTTTTAAGTCAAATCGGTTCTTCTTTAAATAATAAAAATCAAATTTGCTTTTCTGTATCCTTGGATATTTTAGCGATTTGAAGATAGAATAATGCTCTTTTGCACTTTCAGGATTCAAACTTGAATGTGTTCACTATTATCTTCAATAGCTTCACATATATTTAATAGACCAAATTTTGTAATCGCATCTTTATACCTTAATTTGCATATTAAATTAAACAATTATAAAATGTCAGATAAAGCGGAATTAATTTTAGATGGAAAAAAAATTGAGCTTCCAATAGTTACGGGTAGTGAAAATGAAAAAGCCATAGATATAAGTTCTTTAAGAGCTTCTACAGGTTACATTACACTAGATCGTGGTTTTAAGAATACAGGGTCAACCTCTAGTAGTATTACTTTTTTAGATGGTGAAAAAGGGATATTAAGATACAGAGGTTACTCCATTGAAGATTTAGCGGAAAACGCAAGTTTTTTAGAAGTTTCTTACTTATTAATTTATGGTGAATTACCAGACAAGACTGCCTTGGCATCTTATAGAAAAGAGATTACATACCATACCTTAATTCATGAGGATATAAAAAATATAATTGATGGTTTCCCATCCAATTCCCATCCAATGGGAGTATTGTGCTCTTTGGTGTCTTCATTAACCGCATTTTATCCTGAATCATTAGATCCAAACAGATCTGCAAATGAAGTAGACCAAACTATCAAAAGACTTATCGCTAAGATGCCAACCATGGCCGCTTGGGCGTATAAGAATAAAGTAGGTCATAAAGCAAATTATCCTGACAATAGTTTAGATTACTGTTCAAATTTTTTAAAAATGATGTTCGCAGTTCCCTCCGAAGAATATGAGGTGGATCCTGTGATAGCTAATGCGCTTGATAAATTATTAATACTTCACGCAGACCATGAGCAAAATTGCTCAACTGCCACGGTAAGAGTTGTTGGATCATCGCACGCAAGTTTATATGCTTCAATTTCAGCTGGCATAAGTGCATTGTGGGGACCACTCCACGGAGGAGCCAACCAAGCGGTTATAGAAATGCTAGAAGCTATTCAAGCAGATGGTGGTGATGTGCAAAAGTACATGGCAAAAGCTAAAGATAAAGACGACCCCTTCCGATTAATGGGGTTTGGACATAGAGTTTACAAAAATTTCGATCCAAGAGCTAAAATTATTAAGAAAGCTGCTGATGAAGTTTTAGATAAATTAGGTATTGATGATCCGATTTTGGAAATAGCTAAAGGCTTGGAAGAGGTAGCCCTTAATGATGAATATTTCATCGAAAGAAAACTTTACCCTAATGTTGATTTCTATTCGGGAATCATTTATAGAGCGATTGGAATTCCAACTTCTATGTTTACGGTGATGTTTGCACTAGGAAGACTTCCAGGATGGATTGCACAATGGAAAGAAATGCGCCTTCAAAATGAGCCTATTGGACGACCAAGACAAGTCTATACGGGTGAGGCAAAACGTGAATTTAAATCAATAGAAAAAAGATAAGTTAAATATTAATAAATTAAAATAAATCAAATGAAAAAAACACTCGCTTTACTTTTTTTATCTACTAGCCTTTTAATAGGATGTGGAGGAGAAGCTAAAAAATCTGAGGAAAAACAAGGTATCAAGATCAACTCAAGTTCAAGTTCCAATGAGAAGGTAAAAGAGGAAGGAATTTCCGAAGTTTATCTATCTGGTAATGATCAAATGAAATATAATAAAAGCCAAATTACTGTTTCAGCTGGAGATGAAGTTGTGCTCACGTTCGAACACGTTGGGAAACTTCCAAAAGAATCGATGGGACACAATTTTGTTTTGTTGAAAAAAGGAACAAACGTTCAAGAGTTTGGACAAGAAGCTTTAGAGTATAAAGACAATGATTATATACCTGAAGACTCTGATGTTATTATTGTTCATACTGACATGTTAGGTGGTGGTCAAAAAACTACAATTACCTTTCAAGCGCCTGAAAAAGGAGATTACGATTTTATTTGTAGTTTTCCTGGGCACGTTGCTTTAATGAACGGAATATTTACAGTAGAGTAATTAAGGACTTAGTTTAATCAAAAAAGCCTGTTTGTAGCTACAAACAGGCTTTTTTTATGCTTCAACTATATCTAATACTTAATTGGAGAATTAGCTTTTGGTAGGCTAGTCTTTATAAATTCTCTAATGTCATTGTTAGCCGTTTCTAAATCTTCTTTTCTAAGATACATCATGTGGCCACTCTCATAGGTTTTGAAATGTAACCTGTCCTGCATTTTTCCACTTGCATCAATGTGCCACATGGTATACTTTGCATTAAAATAGGTAGTAGCTCCATCGAACAAGCCAGATTGAATCATGACCTCCATACTAGGGTTTTGAGCCATAGCTTGTCTTAACTCTTTGCCTGTATTATTGTTTTGAGTTCTGTCCCAAGGATATACATTACCAAACATGTTGTATTTTAAATCTGTCTTATAATTAAGCTCATTTTTAAGGTAATCGTTTATCGCTGGGGTAAAGGACTGTAACCATGCAGTTAGCTCGGAATTGTAATCTGGTCGAGTTCCTGCTTCCTTACCATCAAGGCCTAAATACCTTGAATCTAAACGTCCAACAGTATAGCCATCATCAATTTTTAAAGTTTTCCAAAACACATTAAAGGGTAATTCTAAATTGTTTTGAAGAAAGAGCTTTTCCTCTACGCTAGAATAATAGGACATCTTTTCGACAATAGCTTTCTTTTTCTCAGAATCTAAGAATCCACCCATTGTAAGGGCAGGGATAAGTTCTTGAATAGTGAAACTTTCTACTTCATCAAGTACATCTAGAATAGGTTTACTTTGTAATTCAGGGCTCAGTTTATCGTGGTACCAAGCTGCAGCGGTAAAATAAGGTAATCTATTGGCGACCTCAATAGGCCCATCTCTTTCTATCCCTAATTCTGTAGGAGAAACCAAAATGACTCCGTTGATATACATCCAATGTGAATTTTGAAGACTATTGGCCAAGCCAGATACCCTCGTTGTCCCATAACTTTCACCGATTAAATATTTTGGCGCAAGCCATTTGTCTTTTCTACTTACAAATGTGTTGATCCATTCTGCCAAATACTCCACATCGGCATTAACTCCAAAGAATTTTGACTTTTCAAAATTGCCTTTCTCGTCTAGTACAGGTCTTGAGTATCCTGTATTTACTGGGTTTACGTATACTATGTCTGCAACATCCAAAATACTGTAGGGGTTTTCCTTATACCCATAAGGTTGAACAGGAAAGCCTTCATCACTTATGTTTAGAATCCGCGGACCTGTATACGCAAGATGCATCCAAACGGAAGCAGAGCCTGGGCCACCGTTAAATGAAATGACTAGTGGTCTTTCTTTAGAAGTCTCATTTTTTTTAAGATTAGAAACTTTATAATACGTGTATTGTAGTCCTGCGATGGGTTTACCTTGTTGGTCCCAAACGGGTTGCATCCCTGTTTCTGCAGTGTAATTGAATTGTTTGCCATTTATAGTCACCTCATGGTTGGTAACGACAGTCTCATCAACGTTAAATTCAACAGACTGAGAATAAATTAGAGAAGTCCCAAAAATTGTAAGTAATGCTAAAATATATTTCATGATTATTAATTTTTGCCTAATATAATTAAGCTTTTCAAATTTTTGATGCTTATTCTTTTCAATTTTTGTTTTACCATTTCTAATTCTCTTTTAGGATACATTTGAAGTACTAATAGGTATGACTCACTCTCAAAATGTAAAAATGAAAAAAGCCGCTTCTAAAAAGAAACGGCTTCTATCTTATTCTATAAGGGATGATGCTTACATCATTCCTGGCATTCCGCCTCCCATTGATGGCATCCCGCCGCCACCATTATCGGCTTCCTTTATGTCTACAAGAGCGCATTCAGTAGTTAGAATCATTCCGGCAACCGAAGCTGCATTTTCCAATGCAATTCTCGTTACTTTCTTAGGATCTATAATACCTGCTTTTATCATATCCACGTAAGTGTTGGTCTTAGCATCGTAGCCTAGGTTACCTTCCAAGACTTTATTGATAACGACAGAGCCTTCACCACCTGCATTTTCTACGATAGTTCTCATTGGAGATTCAATCGCTTTTGCAATGATATTGATTCCTGTTTGCTCATCAGCATCATCAGCTTTAAGCTTAGAAAGAACTTTAAGCGTTCTGATGAATGCAACGCCACCACCAGCAACTATACCTTCTTCCACTGCTGCACGAGTTGCATGTAAAGCATCATCTACACGGTCTTTCTTCTCTTTCATTTCTACTTCTGAAGCTGCTCCTACATATAAAACTCCAATTCCGCCAGATAATTTAGCTAGACGTTCTTGTAATTTCTCTTTATCGTAATCGCTAGTTGTAGATTCTACTTGAGCTTTAATTTGATTCACACGGTTAGTGATATTTTCTTTTTCACCACCTCCGTTTACTATAGTTGTATTGTCTTTATCTAAGGTGACATTTTCTGCAGTACCCAACATATCTAGAGTAGTGTTTTCTAATGTAATTCCACGCTCTTCTGAAATAACAGTACCTCCTGTTAAAATAGCAAGATCTTCTAGCATAGCTTTTCTGCGATCACCAAACCCTGGTGCTTTTACAGCAGCTATTTTTAAAGAACCTCTCAATTTATTTACAACAAGTGTAGCTAAAGCTTCACCTTCTATATCTTCAGCAATAATCAATAGTGGTTTACCACTTTGAGCAGCTGGTTCCAATACAGGAAGTAAATCCTTCATAGAGTTGATTTTTTTGTCCACGATTAAGATATATGGATTCTCAAGATCAACAATCATTTTTTCACTATCGGTAACGAAGTAAGGAGAAAGATAACCTCTATCGAACTGCATCCCTTCTACAACTTCAACATAAGTTTCAGTTCCTTTAGCTTCTTCAACAGTGATAACGCCTTCTTTGCCTACTTTACCAAAAGCTTCAGCAATTAATTCGCCAATTTTGTCATCGTTATTTGCTGAAATGGAAGCGACCTGCTTGATTTCTTCAGAAGTATCTCCAACAGATTTTGCTTGCTTGGTTAATTCTGCAACGACAGCTGCTACAGCTTTGTCTATCCCTCTTTTAAGTCCAAGTGGATTTGCTCCTGAAGCTACATTTTTAAGTCCTTCGTGAACAATAGCCTGAGCTAAAACAGTAGCTGTAGTGGTTCCGTCACCAGCTAGATCATTGGTTTTGGAAGCCACTTCTTTAACCATTTGTGCTCCCATATTCTCTAAAGCATCTTCAAGTTCTATTTCTTTAGCAACGCTTACACCATCTTTGGTCACCATTGGTGCACCAAAAGATTTACCTATAATCACGTTACGACCTTTTGGTCCTAATGTTACTTTTACGGCGTTAGCTAAAGCATCTACACCTCGCTTAACACCATTTCTTGCTTCTATATCAAAAATTATATTCTTTGCCATTATATTGTGGGTTTGTTTATTTGTGAATTATACTATAGCTAAAATGTCGTCTTCTCTCATGATGAGATAGTCATGTTCTTCATGCTTTAACTCTGTACCTGAAAACTTTCCGTAAAGAACCATGTCTCCAACTTTTACTGTCATCGTATGTTTCTTTTTCCCACTTCCGACGGCAACCACTTTACCACGTTGTGGTTTTTCCTTTGCGGTTTCTGGAATAATAATTCCAGATGCTGTTTTAGTTTCTGCGGCTTGAGGCTCTATAAGCACTCGGTCTGCCAAAGGTTTAATGTTTACTGCCATTATAAATAAGTTTTTTGGTTTAATTTTAAAAATAAGGGTCTAAAAGTGTGCCAATAAACAAGGCCTGTCAATTACCAACAAAAAATGCCAGCTTGTCATAAGCTGGCATTTTGTAATGATTAAGAATCCCTATTTACTGCTGGTCTACAGGTGGTAAATTGTTGGATTGTGTGTTTTCAATAGGAGCTTGATTGCCGTCCAATAATTTGGAATCTTGAACACCTCTATTGTTTATGATAGTAACGTTTGATAATAAGATTAAAATCAATAATAAAGTAGCTAAAGCCCAGGTGCTTTTGTCGAGGAAGTCTGAGGTTTGCTTAACGCCTCCAACTTGCTGAGACCCTCCTCCTCCAAAAGAAGAGGAAAGACCTCCACCTTTAGGGTTTTGAACCATGATAACAACTATAAGTAGGAATGCTACTATTACGATTAGAACTAAAAATATGGAAAATGTACTCATTATAATTTATTTTCTTTAAGTCTTTCTATTTCTTGAATTTGGTCTGCAAAGAAAGAACTTTTTTCGGGATTATTCAAAATTAATATCTTAAATGCTTGGATCGCTTTATCATATCGCTTTTGTTCGGTGTAAACTCTTGCCAAAGTCTCCGTCATAAGGTGAGTTGACGGCTCGTGCTTGGCTATTATTTTCTCTGTAGATTCATAAGATTTCGTAGGAACAATTTTAGGGTTATTCTTTATAAATTCGTCTATGACTTGAAACTGAGGATTTATTGTTAACTCTCTTTCCACTTTTTCTATAGGCTGTAATTGGGTCAACTTCAGCCATTCTTGAAAAGAATGAGTCTCGGAAGGATTAAAATCTAAAGGCTGCCCTTGTTTGTTGGATTTTGATTTTTCTACAAAAAGGTCTGGATCGTTAATTTGGTCGACCACTTGTTTATTAATCTCGAACTCTTCACTGGAATGTTCTTTGCTTTTTTCAATGAGCAAATCAATTTTATTGGCGACGTCCAGTTGATGAAATTCTTCAGAGGTAATAAAATCAAATAAAACCGATCGGTCCTGAGTATAAGCAGCCGTAGTTTTTAAAAACCTATTGTATTGAAAACTTCCGTAGTAGTTCTGTAATTTCAGCTTTATAGCGTATAGAGGTTGAAAATACGGATACTGGTGAATCATCTCAGTAATAGCTGTTAAGCTATTCACCTCAAATTCCTTCGGTGATTTTATAAGATTTAAAACCGCTTCTTTATCCATTACCAATTCGTTAAGGAGGCATTAAATATATCTTGAGTGATCCTTAGGAACACTTCTCCAATAGCTTCATCCTTTGTAGCGCCAGTTAATTGTTCGTTTGCTGGAAAATCAAAATAAAATGAAAAATTTTGTTCAAAATCTTTTTCTGGATCTAAAGTATTATAAAATCGAACATTTACAGCTATGGTCAGTCGGTTTTGTGCAGCTTGGCTATCGGCAGTGGCAGTCATAGGCGCCACGTAGTACCGAGTGATTTCTCCTTCGTAAATAAGATCTGCGTTCGAGTTGGTAAGGCTTAACTTGGTTTGATTTTGAATTAAATCCTGCAAAGCTAAAGTAAAATCCCTATCAATACCCGGCTCAATAAGCTGAGCAGTATTTTCGAAGAAATTCACCTGAAAGTTTTCCGCATTTCCCGTATCGGCGCCGGTAAATGAATAATATCCACAGGATTGTAGGCTCAAAATCAATACTAAAACTCCAATTATTTTCAACTTCATTATAAATCGTATTGTTTTATTTTTCTATACAGCGTTCTTTCACTAATTCCTAGTTCATCTGCTGCAGGCTTGCGTTTTCCCTGGTGTCTATTCAAAGATTTTTTGATCAGTTCCACTTCTTTATCTTGAAGCGATAATGTCTCCTCTTCTTCGATATCTTCAGCATAATCGTAAGGATCTTCTATGTGTTGCTCAATCGGCTTTGTTTTCTTTTTTTCAGGGATTTGCAAAATTTCTAGCTGCTCTTGATGAGATTCTTCAGAGAATTCTTTTTTTGTGTCGGAGTCGCCGTATACTTTCCTAATTAAGCTTCTGTTTTCTTCTTTAAAGGTCTCATCATTTTCTTTTTCCATGAGCTCTAGAGTCAATTTCTTAAGATCGTGAAGGTCATTTTTCATATCAAAAAGAACTTTATAAAGAATTTCTCTTTCGTTGCTAAAATCGCTTTTGTTGCTTTTTGATTCTGAAATTACAGAGGGTAGATTGGAACTGTTACTTGGTAAATAATGCGTGAGTATGGCTTCATCTACTTCTCGACTAGTCTCTAATACTGATATTTGTTCTGCAACATTTTTAAGCTGTCGGATGTTACCCGGCCAGCTGCAGTTCTCCAGCGCTTTAATCGCTTGGTCTGTGAGGCGTATCGTTGGCATTTTATATTTAATCGCAAAATCTGAAGCAAACTTTCTAAACAATAAGTGAATATCCGATCGGCGTTCTCTTAAGGGTGAAAGTTGAATTTCAACAGTATTGAGTCTGTAGTATAAATCTTCTCTAAACTTATTTTCTTTTATAGCCTCAATCATATTAACGTTGGTTGCTGCAACGATTCTAATATCAGATTTTTGAACTTTAGAGGATCCTACCTTTATAAATTCTCCAGTCTCAAGAACTCTCAAGAGCCTTACCTGAGTGGTGAGCGGCAATTCTCCTACTTCATCTAGAAAAATAGTTCCTCCGTCGGCTTCCTTGAAATAGCCATCTCTGGATTGAGTGGCTCCAGTAAAAGCACCCTTTTCGTGACCAAATAATTCACTATCAATAGTACCTTCTGGGATAGCACCACAGTTTACAGCAATGTATTTAGCGTGTTTTCTGTGAGAAAGAGAATGTATGATTTTAGGTAGACTTTCCTTACCAACTCCGCTTTCTCCTGTGACCAAAACAGAAATATCTGTAGGCGCCACGCGTATAGATTTTTCTATAGCCCTGTTGAGGTTGGGATCGTTCCCTATAATTTCAAATCGCTGCTTAACAGCTTGTGGAGATTCCATAGTTTAAATTTATTTTAAGATGAAAGAGCTTGCATAGGACCATAACCAACGGGTTCGCCAATTAAAGTGGCACTCGTGCACTTTTTCATTTTTACTAAAACATAATCTCCTACTTTGTAGTCTTCTTTAGGAAATACGACGGTTGTGTTTTGAGTGTTTCGTCCGCTCCATTGCAGATTGGATTTTTTAGATTCCTTTTCGATTAAAACCTCTTCAACCTTACCGAGATGCTGTTCCGTTCTAAAACGTGAATGTTTTAGCTGAACGTCTATGATTTCCTGAAGGCGTTTTTTCTTGGTAGCCTCTGAAATGTCATCTTCAAATTTTTTAGCGCCAAGCGTTCCTGGTCGTTCAGAATAAGCAAACATATACCCGAAATCGTATTTTACATAGTCCATCAAGGATATGGTGTCTTGGTGATCTTCTTCTGTTTCTGAAGGGAATCCAATGATCATATCTTGTGAGATGCCACAGCCGGGTATGATTTTTCTAATATTATCTATCATCCTAAAGTACTCCTCTCGAGTGTGGAGCCTGTTCATTTTCTTTAAAATTCTATCGCTACCACTTTGAACGGGGAGGTGTATGTAATCGCAAATATTCTTATGTTTTGCCATGATTTCAATCACATCCATCGTCATGTCCTGTGGGTTCGACGTAGAAAAGCGAATGCGCATTCCTGGTTGGGCTTTTGCTACCATGTCCAGTAAATTTGAAAAACTAACTGCCGTAGCTTTTTGCATTTCGGTTGCGCTTTTGAAATCTTTCTTCAAACCGCCACCATACCATAAGTAACTATCTACATTCTGGCCTAGTAAAGTGATTTCCTTGTAGCCTTTACTCCACAAATCATTCACTTCATCAATAATACTTAAAGGATCTCGGCTTCGTTCTCTTCCCCGAGTAAATGGCACTACGCAAAAAGTACACATATTATCACAGCCTCTGGTAATCGACACAAATGCAGATACGCCGTTGCTTTGCAAACGGACCGGTGAAATATCACCGTAAGTTTCTTCTTTGGACAAAATCACGTTTATGGCATCTCTACCACTTTCAACCTCCTCCAGTAAGTTTGGTAAATCCTTATAGGCATCTGGACCTACAACCAGATCTACAATTTTCTCTTCTTCAAGAAATTTACTTTTTAAGCGTTCTGCCATACAGCCCAAAACTCCCACCTTCATAGAAGGGTTTATTTTCTTGACGGCATTATATTTTTCCAAGCGTTTTCTTACCGTTTGCTCTGCTTTATCTCTTATAGAACAGGTATTGACCAAAACTAGGTCAGCTTCAGAAAGTTCGTTGGTAGTATTGTATCCTTGTTTATCCAATATAGACGCTACGATTTCACTATCGCTAAAATTCATAGCGCAGCCGTAACTTTCAATGTAAAGTTTCTTAGTGTTATTTTCCTTCTTTTCTTTAACCAGGGTTTTCCCCTGTAGAGTCTCATCAATAATCTTCTCCATATGAAGTTGTAATAATTTAGGCAAAGATACAAGTTATGAAATTACTGACAAACTGTCATTTTATCAATTTTAGGAGTTAAAAATTTACTTCCTTTGCCAAAATTTGCTTTGGTGTAGAGGATTGAAATCGCTTCGAAAAGTTACTTTATAGGACTTTCTAAAATCAAAATCCAAAAATTCGTATACTTTTGTAACATAAATAAATCAATAATGGCAAAAAATCTAGTAATAGTTGAGTCTCCTGCCAAAGCTAAGACTATAGAAAAATTTTTAGGTAAAGATTATAAAGTGGCTTCTAGTTTTGGTCATATTGCAGATTTACCGTCTAAAGAGCTGGGGGTAGATGTAGACAACGACTTCAAGCCTACATATATAGTTAATACCGACAAAAAAGATGTTGTTAGAAAGCTCACCAAACTAGCAAAAGAATCGGAAATTGTTTGGCTAGCGAGTGATGAGGATAGAGAAGGAGAGGCCATAGCTTGGCATCTAGCGGATGAACTGAAGCTAGATGCAAAAAAAACCAAGCGAATTGTCTTTTCTGAAATCACCAAATCCGCTATACAAAAGGCGATAAAGAATCCAAGAGAAATTAATTACAACTTAGTTAATGCTCAAAAAGCGAGACGGATTTTAGACCGTTTAGTAGGGTACGAATTATCTCCAATTTTATGGAGAAAAGTGAAAGGTGGCCTTTCTGCCGGAAGAGTTCAATCGGTATCCGTTAGATTAATAGTGGAACGGGAAAGAGACGTATTAGACTTCGATCCTCAGGTGTTTTATAGAGTAGATGCTCAATTTCAAACTAAAAATGGGGCAAGCTTTAAAGCAAAACTCCCAAAGAACCTTGAGTCTCAAAAAGAAGTAGAAGGTTTTTTAGAAACCCAGAAACAGGCCAATTTCAATGTAGATGACTTAACCAAAAAACCTGCAAAAAAATCTCCAGCGCCTCCGTTTACAACTTCTACATTACAACAAGAAGCTGCTCGGAAGCTATATTTTTCTGTTAGTAAAACCATGAATATGGCTCAGCGACTCTATGAAGCTGGACATATCACCTACATGAGAACTGATAGTGTAAACTTATCTTCTCAAGCTAAAGAAGGAGCAAAAGATGAGATTAAAAGTGCTTATGGTGATAAATACCATAAGGCTAGAAATTATAAAGGAAAGTCTAAAGGAGCACAAGAAGCCCATGAAGCTATACGACCAACAAACTTTGCCGTACATCAAATTGATGCAGAACGGGACCAACAGCGTTTATACGAGTTGATTTGGAAACGAGGTATTGCTTCGCAGATGAGCGATGCTGAACTCGAAAGAACCAACGTTAAGATATCATCAGATAAAGACGATCGTCACTTTACAGCGAACGGTGAAGTTATTAAGTTTGATGGATTTCTAAAAGTTTATTTAGAAGGTCAGGATGAAGAAGACGAAGAGCAAAGTGGATTGCTTCCAGCCATGTCTGTAGGGGAGAAATTACAGAATGATTATATTCTAGCGACAGAGCGCTATACAAGGCCACCGTCTAGATATACAGAAGCATCTCTGGTGAAAAAGTTGGAAGAATTAGGAATTGGACGCCCATCGACTTATGCTCCCACGATTTCGACAATTCAAAACAGGAAATATATTGAAAAAGGAAATATTGACGGTAGCGATAGAGAGTATGTTCAATATACTTTAAAAGATAACGATATAAAAAGCAAAACACTATCTGAAAAAGTGGGAAGCGATAGAGGCAAACTTGTCCCAACAGATGTTGGTATGGTGGTGAATGACTTTCTGGTGAAACATTTTGAAGGTATTTTAGATTATAATTTTACAGCTAAACTCGAACAAGACTTCGATGAGGTTGCTGAAGGCAATGCCCAGTGGACCAAGGTGATGAGTGACTTTTACGTACATTTCCATCCTAATGTCTTAGACGTTGCTGCTAATGCAGAACGAGAGGTAGGCGAGCGAATATTAGGAGAAGACCCTGAATCTGGCAAACCTGTGAGTGCACGTCTGGGAAAATTTGGCCCTATGGTACAAATTGGTTCTGTAGAAGACGATGAAAAGCCTAGGTTTGCAAGTTTAAAACCTAGCCAAACCTTGTCCTCAGTGACTTATGAAGAAGCCATGGACTTATTTAAACTTCCTAAACAGTTGGGAGAATATAAGGAAGAAGAGGTCGAGGCCAACATTGGTCGTTTTGGTCCTTACGTTCGATTCGGGAAAAAGTTTGTTTCTCTAGATAAAGGCGAAGATCCTTTGGACGTCACTTACGATCGCGCTGTTGAGCTTATAAAAGCAAAAGAAAAAGCAGAAGAGCCTATATACTATCATAACGAAAAAGGAGTTCAGAAAGGAGTAGGTCGTTTTGGTCCGTACTTGAAATGGGACGATATTTTTATCAATGTGAATAAAAAATATGATTTCGACAATCTTTCTGAAGAGGATATTGTTGAATTGATCGAAGATAAAATTCAGAAAGAAAAAGACAAATTAATTCATGATTGGGAAGAACAAGGTATAAAACTAGAAAAGGCAAGGTGGGGACGTTTCAAACTTTCTAAAGGAAAGACTAAAGTAGAATTGCCTAAAACTACCGATGCAGAAGGAATGGCATTGGATGAAGCAGAAGCTATTTTAGCCAAAAATACAAAGACTAAGAAAAAAACGACTAAAAAAACAGCGGCGAAGAAAACAACGACTAAAAAGCCAGCCAAAAAAACGACTGCTAAAAAGAAAACAAGCACAAAAAAGACAACTAAATCAAAACCCAAAAAATCTTAATCCACGCCAATGGCATTCGAATTTTTAGAGCCTGTTCATCCTGAACTTCAACATAAAATTAAAGATTTCTCAAACCAAACCCTATCAAATTACGTCAGTTTTTTTGATGGGGATGAGGATATTCAGCTCGATAAGTTTCAATTGGCTATAGTTTGCATTAAAGAGGAAAGAAACAGTGTCTATCCAGAAAAATCAGATTTTTTTTATGATGAAATACGGTCGAGCTTGTATGCGATGTATGTGGGTAATTGGCAAGTAGATATTATCGATTTGGGAGATATCAATAGGGGTGATGAGGTTTCTGACACCGCTTATGTGGTAAAGAATATACTTTCTAGACTTTATAGGAAGTCTATTTTACCTATTATTTTAGGAGGGAGCCAAGACCTGACGTTTTCGCAATATAGAGCCTATGATGGGATTAAGTATATGGTCAACTTAGCAACAGCAGATCATAAATTTGATCTTGGCAATTCAGAGTTGCCAATGAATGCACAATCTTATGTGGGTAAAATGATTATTGATGAGCCTTATAACTTGTTCAATTTTGCTAATCTTGGGTATCAGACGTATTTATCTCCTCAAGAAGAGATTGATTTAATGGAAAAACTTTTTTTTGATGCGGTAAGGTTAGGGGCTCTGAAGTCAGATTTCACAAGGGCTGAGCCCATTTTGAGAGACACTGATTTATTTAGCATTGATATTTATTGTGTTAAATCTTCAGAAATTGCTGATTCGAATCATAAAAATATTAACGGATTCAGTACATTTGATTTTTGTAAGTTATCTAGATATGCAGGTATGAGTGATAAATTGAGTTCTTTTGGTGTTTATGAATTGCAGTCGATGCAGAAATCTGAGGGCCTTATCAGTTTAATATCGCAGATGTTATGGTATTTTATAGAGGGTTTTAGCTTGAGGTTGAATGAGCATATTACTGAAAAGAACCCGAATTTTATGAAATACAGCGTTCCGATCGAAGATGAGGTTTTAGTTTTTTTTAAGAGTGAGATCTCAAATCGGTGGTGGATTAAAATACCAAATGAAATTAATAATAATGTACATAAACCTTCGTTATTAGCTTGTGAAAAGCAAGATTATATGGATGCCACAGTATCTATAATCCCGGATAGATGGCTGAGGGCCAAATATAAAAACACTATTTAATTTGAATTTATTTTAATTAATGTTAAGAAAAAAATTGTTTATTTGCACGCTAGATTTGAATTTAATCACTTTATTATGAAACTATATTTTACATCTTCTAAAGGTTTTTGCCTTGCACTTATGGCGTTGTTAGTTATGAGTTGTGGAAAAAGCGACAAGGGCCAGCTCGTAGGAGTGGAAGGGAAGAAATGGTATCCTGAAAAGCCATTTGGGATGGTTTTAGTCAAAGGAGGTTCCTTTATTATGGGAAAATCTGACGATGATTTGGCAAGTGTCAAGAATGCTCCGCCCAAAACGGTTACCGTTCCTTCTTTTTATATGGATGAAACCGAAATCACAAATTCTGAGTATAGGCAATTTGTTTTTCACGTCAGAGATTCTGTTGTAAGGCAAAAACTTGCTGAGGCAGCGGAGGTAGCTGGAGACGTAGGTGAAGATGGGGGTGGTAGAAATAATATGTCGATCCAATCCTTTGCTTTTAAAAATGCAACTGCTGGTGATGATGAAGAAAACTTAAGTCCTTATCAAGAATTTTCGAGATACTACGATCCGTTAGACCAAGCTTTAAATTGGAATCCCAAAATTATTTGGAAGCCATCTCAATATCCAGATGAAGACTATGTGTATGTTATGGATGAGTTCTATCTCTCTAACGATCAATCATACAATGGGCAAAGAATGCTTGATGTCACTAAATTTAAGTATAATTATAAAACGATAAATCTCGATGCAGCGGCAAGAGCTAAAGGTGCGCGAACAAATTTCATTACAGAAGAAGAAGTGATGGTTTATCCAGATACTACGGTATGGATCAAAGACTTTAACTATTCTTATAATGAACCGATGCACAATGATTATTTCTCTCATACCGCTTACGACAATTATCCAGTTGTAGGAGTGACTTGGGGGCAAGCAAAGGCTTTTGCCAATTGGAGAACCAAATATCTAAACGATTTCAGAAAACAAAAAAATGAAGCTAATGTCAACTTCTTTAGATTGCCTTCAGAAGCAGAATGGGAATATGCTGCTAGAGGTGGTATAGAAGGAGGAACCTATCCATGGGGTGGTCCTTATGCCAAAGACGATAGAGCTTGTTTTTTGGCCAACTTCAAGCCCTTTAGGGGGGATTATGCAGCCGATGAGGCTCTGTACACGGTTGAATCTGACGCTTACGAACCTAATGATTATGGCTTATATAATATGTCTGGAAATGTTGCGGAGTGGGTCAATACTTCTTACGATCCAGCTTCTTATGAATACATGTCTTCTATGAATCCTAATGTAAATAACTCCGAGAACAAACGTAAAGTCGTTCGTGGTGGGTCCTGGAAAGATGTAAGTTATTATCTGCAAGTAAGCACAAGAGATTACGAATATTCAGATTCTGCAAGAAGTTACGTCGGTTTTAGAACTGTACAAGATTTCTTAGGGAATTCACTTGATTTAGACTAAACAAACCAAAATTAAACAATCAAATAATTTATTATTATGGCAAAATCAAACAGCAGAAAGAAAATAATGAGTATGGTGTATGGCCTTGGAGCGGCTATTGTAATTATTGGGGCACTATTTAAAATTCAGCACATCTCTATTGGACCTATAACAGGTGGCTTAATGTTGACTATAGGACTTATTACTGAGGCTGTAATATTTACAATATCGGCATTTGAGCCAGTAGACAAAGATCTGGACTGGTCTAAAGTTTACCCAGAATTAACTGGAGCTGATGCGTCATCTAAAGATCAAAAGCAAGAGTTTAAGGAGGAGAGTGGACTTTTATCACAGAAATTGGATGATATGCTAAAGGAAGCGAAGATCGATTCTAAACTTATGGAGAGCCTTGGAGAAAGTATTAAAAACTTTGAGGGTGCTGCAAAAAACATTGCTCCAACAACAGAGGCAATGAATTCACAAAAGAAATATGGTGACCAAATTTCAATGGCTGCTCAACAAATGGAATCATTAAATAACTTATACAAGGTTCAAGTGGAATCCGCTACACGTCAAGCTGAAATTAACGAAGCGGTAACCGATAATGCTGGTCGTCTTAAAGATCAAATGGAATCCTTAACTGCTAACTTAAATTCTCTTAATGGTGTTTATGGCGGAATGTTAACTGCTATGAGACCTAAAGCTTAATTTTAATTATATAAATTTACTATTATGGCTGGAGGAAAGGAAACCCCAAGACAGAAGATGATTAACATGATGTATTTAGTCTTCATTGCAATGTTGGCTCTGAACATGTCTAAAGAAGTATTATCTGCATTTGGAACAATAAATGAATCTTTGGAAAATACCAATACTAATTTCGAAGAGAAAAATGATGCAGCACTAGCGGGTCTTGCTGTGAAAGCATCTGAGTCTCCAGAGCAATTTGCTGAAGTAAAGAAAAAAGCGGAAGAAGTTTCTGCGGCAACCTCAGAATTATTTACTTATTTTGCTGGTCTTAAAGAAGGAATGTATGAGTCTGTCGAAGATCCAAAAGACTATGAAACCATGGATAAAACAGCTTATACAGATGAATTATTCGTAAGTGGTGAAAAACTTACATCAGCTGGTGAAGAATTCTTAGCTAAGATGAGATCTTATAAAGACAAGATGAATCAAGCTTTAGGGGATAACGCAAAGTACGATGTCTTTTTATCCACTATTAACGAAAAATTTAGTGGAGATCCTGTTTCTCCAGATTCTGGGGTTAAGGGTGCGGAAGTCAATTATGTAAGACATCACTTTGTTGGGTATCCTTTAATTTCATCAATTACTAAAGTTACCGCCCTTCAAAATGGCTTAAAGGTTCTTGAAAATGAAATTTTATCCTCTATGCTTTCTGGTCAATTAACCCAGATTGCATCCATGGATAATTATTCAACCTTATTAGAACAAAGTAGAAGCGCTTATTACCAGGGTAATACATTTGATGGATCTATTGTCTTAGGTCGTACCGATAATTCAACTGTTCCAAATGAAGTTAAATTGACTTTAGATGGAAGACCTCTAGTTAAGGGCAAAGATTTCACGCTCGAGGGTGGTCAGGTTAAGCTTAATGTGAATGCAGGAAGTGCTGGTGATCATAAAATTGAAGGTTTGCTTATTTTTAAACAAAATGGTAAAGACATTGAAGTGCCAGTTAATAAATCATTTTCAGTGATTCCTAAGCCTAACCAAGCAATTGTTTCAGCTGATAAAATGAATGTGGTCTATAGAGGTATTGAAAACCCAATTACCGTTTCTATGCCAGGAGTCCCAGAGAATAAAGTTAATGCATCTGCTGATGGTTTGAGACGTATAAAAGGGTCTCAATACACTGTTAGGCCAACCACAGGAACTGAATTAAAAATTAATGTGACTGGTGAAATCGAGGGTGAAAAGATTACTTCGACAACGATTTTCAGGATTAAAAGTTTACCTAGACCTACGCCTACAGTAAGAGGTCAGATCCAAGAGGGTGCGGCGGTACAGATGCCTAAAAATGCTTTAAAGGTTTCACCTATCGGTGCTACATTTGAAAATTTCGATTTCGATATTACTCCTGTGGTTAAGCAATTTACGCTAAGTATCCCAGGACAACCTTCGGTAGTAGTGAATGGAAGCAGAATGGATTCAAAGGCACAAGGTCTTTTAGATTTAGCTAGAACAGGTGATATTATTCAAATATTTGATATTAAAGCTGATGTTCCTGGTGTGAACGTTAAAAACATGCCAGCTATATTAGTTCAATTAACTAACTAAAATGAAGATGATGAGATATTCAAATTTTAAGATCTTTTTATGTTCGGTGATTGCTTTGAGCACGAGTTTAGCTTCAGCACAGTCGTCCAACATTCTGAACGCTAACAAACCCTCACAGGTAGGGGTTCTCACAGAAAATCAAAAGATTTCTGATGATGATAAGCCGTTGGAATATGGATATATTGGCGACAGAGATATTTTATGGTCTAAAATCGTTTGGGAGAAGATTGATCTAAAGCAAAAGATCAATTTCCCACTGCTATACCCTACTCAGGATGATGTTTTTTCGAAAGGAAGAAGTTCTTTATACAAAGTTCTATTAGATGCTATTGAAGAAGGCTCAAAAGATTCTACATCTGCCTCTGCAATTACAGAAGTATATTCCACTAGCTATTTCACTAAGAAAAAATCTTACGAAGATATCTTAAGTTCAACCAAGGCAATTTTTCTACCAGACGTTGCACGTGAAATTTTAGGTCAATATGGTGTTACTGGAACAGATAATGTTCAGGTATTTATCAACAGATCTTTAACGGGTAAGCTCTCTGAATTTCCTGAGCTTTACCCTAAAGAACTAGTGGTTCAGATGGAGCCTTATTTGATTCCTAATAAGATCACAAGTAGAGATATCCTCGAATATCATATTAAAGGCATGTGGTACTTTGATAAAATACAAGGGGAAATGAGATACCGTCTGCTCGGTATCGCTCCGGCAGGTTACGACATCAATAGTCAAAACCAGAGTTTTTCTGGGGAACCCCAAATTGTCCCTTATTTTTGGGTCTGGTTTTCTGATGCTAGACATGTTCTACATCAAGCTAAAGTCCTAAATAATCAAAACAGTTCTATGCCTTTTAGTTTTGATCACCTTCTTAACTCTAGACGTTTCGATGCAATGATTTATAAAACTCAAAACGTTTACGAAGACAGAGAAGTCGCAGACTATATTCAAGATAATGCTTTACTTCAACTTTTGGAGTCCAATAGAATAAAAGAAGAAATCAGAAATTTTGAATTGGATATGTGGAATTACTAATCCCGATTCCTTTTAAAACCATTAAATTAGCCCTTGCAACTGTAAGGGTTTTTTTATGAAAGATGTTTTGATTGTCGGTTTTGGTATTTCTGGTCTATGCGTAGCCAGACGATTAGAAGAATCTTCTAAAACTTTTGATATTATATCAGATGAAAGTCAGCAGTCCTCAAAAGTAGCTGGGGGAGTTCTCAACCCTGTAGCTTTAAAACGTTATAATTTAGTCTGGAATGCAGCTAAATTTATGCCTGAAGCCATTGATTTCTACACTCAATTCAATAAAGACTATTCTGAATCATTTTTTGAAGCTATTCCTGTTTATAAATTGTTTTCTTCTATTGAAGATCAAAACAACTGGACGGTAGCTTCAGACCAGTCTGCTCTTGAGCCATTTATGGATCCTGCAATTCAAAAGGTGTCGGCTTCAGTATCGTCTTCATTCAAACGCGGTCAAGTCCTTCAATCTCATCTTCTACATTTGAAAGGATTGTTAGCTATTCAAAAAAATAAATTCATTAGACATCATCAATTTAAAAGTGAATCCTTTTCGTACACCGATCTCAAGGTCGGTGAGGACCATGTGAGTTACCATGAGAACACCTATCGCAAGGTTATCTTTTGTGAAGGTTATGGGGTGCATTTCAACCCATTCTTTAATTGGCTTCCCCTGTATGGAAACAAAGGGGAGTATTTGATATTTGAGTCGAAAGGTTTAAAGGCCAATTCAAGTATCTTGAAATCGCGTTATTTTATCATTCCCCTTGGAAATGATCTTTATAAGTACGGAGCGACTTATTCTAGATATGAGTTAAACGACATCCCAACCTCAGGGGGTAGAAAAGACCTTGTGGAAAAACTATCTGAGCTCATTCAATGTGATTTTAAAATTGTAGATCAGATTGCTGGAGTACGTCCAACTGTAAGAGACCGTAAACCTGTCTTAGGTGAGCATCCAGAGCATCAACATCTTTATATTCTTAATGGATTTGGAAGTAGGGGGGTGATGTGTGCACCAACTTTGTCACGAGAATTAACAGAATATATCTTTGACGGCAAACCTATTGATCGGGAAACTAACATTACACGGTTTTTGAAGTTTTATTCTTAGCATCTTTATCGTAAGACAAGAATAAATTGATCCAGATGTTTCTGGCTAGCCTCATGTTAATGGGCATCATAAGGACTAAGATTACAATAATGGAGATGAAAGAGGGGATAACTTTGAAACCCAAAATAAAGTAGGAAGTAATAAAGGCAGCAACTGAAAATGCAACTCCTAAGCCATAGCTAACATACATAGCCCCATAAAAAAAGGAAGGCTCTATTTTGTATTTAGTATTGCATACAGAGCATCTCTTATACATGTCGTAAATTTTATTCAGCTTGAAAGGGTTGGGTTCTTTATACATTTTGCCTTCATGGCAAACTGGACATTTGCCTGTAAATACACTGTATAATTTTGAACCTTTGAGCATTTTGAATAAAGTTTAGCTTTGTTAGGCAAAAATACCAATATTTGCAGAAATTTTAGGTAACATATGCTACACATTCATAATCTTTCCGTTTCATTTGGTGGAGAGTATCTTTTTAAGGAGATCAGTTTCAAGCTAAGCGCAGGAAACAGGGTGGGTCTCATTGGTAAAAACGGGGCTGGAAAATCAACAATGCTTAAGATTATCTCCGGTGAAATGACCTTAGATACAGGTCAAATTGCAAAAGATAAAGAGATTAGTATCGGTTTTTTGAAGCAAGATATCGATTTTGAGGAGGGAAGAACCGTTTTGGAGGAAACTTATCAGGCCTTTGAAGCTATCAAAACGATAGAATCTAAATTAGATCATATCAATCAGCAATTAGTAGAAAGAACAGATTACGAAAGCGATTCTTATAATCAGTTGATGATTGATCTTAATGATTATCAGCATCAATATGAGATTTTGGGGGGTTATAATTACCAAGGGGATACAGAGAAAGTTCTTAAGGGTCTTGGGTTTACAACAGAAGATTTCGAAAAGCAAACGGATACCTTCTCTGGAGGTTGGAGGATGCGTATAGAGCTTGCTAAACTACTTTTACAAAGCAACGACATACTTTTACTCGATGAGCCTACCAATCACTTGGATATAGAAAGTATTCTCTGGTTGGAAAGTTTTTTACAAAACTTTGCTGGTTGTGTTGTTATCGTGTCTCACGATAAGATGTTCCTAGATAATGTGACCAATAGAACGATAGAATTGTCTCTGGGTCAAATTTACGATTATAACAAACCTTACTCCAAGTTCAAAGTTTTAAGAGAAGAATTGAGAGAGCAGCAATTGGCTGCTCAGAAGAATCAGCAAAAGGAGATTGAACAAACCGAAAAACTGATTAGTAAGTTTAGAGCCAAAGCCAATAAGGCCTCTATGGCTCAATCCCTCATTAAAAAGCTTGAAAAAACGGAAGTCATCGAAGTAGATGAAGAGGATAACCAAGTTATGAATGTGAAATTTACCACTTCTAAAAGCCCTGGAAAAGTCGTGATTGAAGCGGAAGACCTTTCTAAAGCTTTCGGGAAGGATACGGTTTTTAAAGATGTAGACTTTCTTATAGAGCGGAATTCTAAAATCGCATTTGTAGGTCAGAATGGTCAGGGGAAATCCACTTTAGCTAAAATTATAGTAGGAGAACTAGAGCACGGCGGAAGTATAAAGCTAGGCCATAATGTCCAGATTGGATACTTTGCCCAAAACCAAGCAGAATATCTAGACGGCAATAAAACTGTTTTGGACACGATGCTTGATGCTGCCAATGAAAGCAACAGAAGCCGTGTAAGAGATATTTTAGGGTCATTCTTATTTAGGGGAGATGACGTAGGGAAATTCGTTAAAGTCCTTTCTGGAGGAGAGAGAAACCGTTTGGCTCTGGCCAAAATGTCTTTAACTCCCTTCAATGTTTTGATTATGGATGAGCCTACCAACCATTTAGATATTCAATCTAAAAATGTTTTGAAGGCAGCGCTAAATAACTTCGATGGTACCTTGATTTTAGTATCACACGATAGGGACTTTCTTCAAGGTTTAGCAGATTCTATTTACGAATTCAGAAACCACCAAGTAAAAGAATTTCTAGGAGATATAAACGATTATTTGAAATATCGTGAGCTAGAGTCCATGCGTGAAGTTGAAAAAAAGGATAAACAAAAAAAGCAAGATAAAACAGCAACTTCAAATAAAAACGACTACGAATTTCAGAAGAAGCAAAAATCTCTTCAGAATAAACTAAGTGGAGTAGAGTCTAAAATCTCCAAGCTGGAAAAAGAAATCAAGAAAAGTGACCAAGATCTTGCATTGAAATATGAAGAGATCATAAAGCAACCGAACTTTTTTGATACCTACAATGCCAAGAAAAAGCAGTTGGAAACTTTGATGAAATCTTGGGAAGACCTTCAGGTTGAAATAGAAAGTCTTTAAGTTTTCATAAAATTTAAAACTAGGGTTCAACCTTCATCCTTCTATATTGTCTAAAACGTACTATGAGAAAAATTATATTATTTGTCCTTGGGGTTGTTTTATTGGTTGGAGCCATTTTTGGAGCCAAGTTTATCATCGATAGTAAAGAACCTCCAGAAACAAAAATCCGAAAAACTGTCAAAACTGTATTCGTAGATACCGTTAAAAATTCTACGGTTCCAATCCTCATTCCCGCCAATGGGAATCTTATAGCAAAACACAGAGTAGAGCTTTATGCCGAGGTGCAAGGAGTTTTTGAATTTAGTGCAAAGCCCTTCAGAGCAGGACAGGTATATAAAAAAGGTCAAGCTTTGATTAAAATAGATGCATTGGAATACCGAGCTTCTGTCCAATCTGCCAAAAGCGATTTGTACAATCAAATCACAGCCATCATGCCAGATTTGCGACTGGACTATCCTGAGGTTTATCCCAAGTGGCAGAACTATCTCAACGGCTTCAACATTGATAAAGCAGTGCCACCACTTCCTAAGTCTGAAACGGACAAAGAGCGATTCTTCATCAATGGTAGAGGCATCAATACAGTATATTATGATGTTAAAAATCTAGAAGAACGTCTAGTGAAATACCGAATTACGGCACCCTTTGATGGCGTTTTGATTGAGGCTCTAGTGACTGAAGGGACCCTTATACGAAGCGGGCAAAAGTTAGGTGAATTTATCGATCCTGACGTCTACGAACTTCAAGTCGCAATTGCTAAAGAGTATGCCGATCTCTTACAGGAAGGGGAGTCCGTTTTATTAACCAATAATAAGAAAACACAAAGTTATACGGGTACAGTGAGTCGAATTAATGCGAGTATAGATCAGGCGACTCAAACTGTTAGCGTATTTATAGAAGTTAGAGACGCTTCTTTAAAAGAAGGCATGTACTTAATGGCTAATATTGAAGCCAAAAAAGTAGAGAACGCCATCGCTTTAGACCGCAGTTTAGTGAACGATAACAATGAGATGTTTGTAGTAAAGGATACGATTTTGAGCAGTATTAAGGTGCAACCCATCTATTTTTCAGACAAACAGGTGGTGGTAAAAGGAATTCCTGACGGTGAAGTCATTTTAGCAAAGCAAATTTCAGGGGCTTATAAGGGCATGCTGGTAAAAGTTGTTAATGATGGTCTAAGCAAAAGGGAGAAAAAGAGCGACTCTAATTCAGCTCTAGAAGCCGTAAACCAATGAGAAAAATAATATCTTATTTTATAAAGTATCATGTGGCAGTGAATGTCATGATTTTAGCTTTCGTGATTTTTGGTTTTGTGGGGATGTTTAGCTTACAGTCGTCGTATTTTCCTTTGATTGAGTCGGAAATCATCAACATAAACGTGACCTATCCCGGAGCTGCCCCAGAAGAGATTGAGGAGGGTATTGTTCTCAAGATAGAGGATAACTTGAAAGGACTGGTTGGTGTGGAACGGGTGACTTCAACTTCCCGTGAAAACGGAGGAAGCATCACGGTTGAAATCGACACCGACGAGGATATTGATGTCATGTTGACCGAGGTTAAAAATGCAGTAGATCGTGTTCCCAATTTCCCCACGGGTATGGAACCTTTGGTGGTGGCGAAACAAGAAAATATCCGTGAAACCTTCGATTATTTTGTAAGTGGTGAAGATGTAGATCTTGCCACTCTGAAGCAGATTGCGAGGCAAATGGAATACGATCTTCGAGCCATGGACGGACTCTCGCAAATTGAAATCGACGGGTATCCCGAAGAAGAAATTGAAATCGCTGTAGATGAAAATAATTTATTGGCCTATAACCTCACCTTCGCAGAAGTTGCTGAAGCCGTATCTAGAGCTAATATTTTAACCACTGGCGGAAGTATAAAAACAGAAGCGGAGGACTTTCTTATTCGGGCCGATAATCGGTCTTATTATGGCAAAGAATTAAATAATTTGGTGGTGAAATCTCAACCGGATGGGACTCAAGTTACCCTAAGGGATGTGGCAACCATCCGTGATCGATTTTCGGAAACTCCCAATGCTTCCTATATCAATGGTAGGGTAGCGGTAAGTGTCAATATTTCTACGACCAACAACGAGGATTTGATGGCTGCTGCAGAAAAAGTGAGGCAGTACGTCAAGGAGTTTAACGAGAAAAACGATACCATTGAAATTATTGTGGAAGACGACCGGAGCATCACCTTAAGTCAGCGTACCGATTTGTTGATTGAAAATGGAGCCGTGGGTATACTTCTAGTTTTGGTGTTTTTATCCTTTTTCCTCAATACACGTTTGGCTTTTTGGGTAGCCTTTGGCTTACCGATTTCGTTTTTGGGGATGTTTATTTTTGCTAGTGCCTTTGGAGTGACTATCAACGTCTTGTCTCTTTTCGGAATGATTATAGTGATCGGAATCTTAGTCGATGATGGAATTGTAATTTCTGAAAACATCTACCAGCACTACGAAATGGGCAAAAAGCCTGTCCAGGCGGCCATCGATGGAACTATGGAGGTCCTTCCTCCGATTATCTCAGCGATTATTACCACCGTATTGGCCTTTTCTACCTTTTTATTTTTGGATAGCCGTATCGGTAAGTTTTTTGCTGAAGTGAGTACAGTGGTTATTTTAACCTTGTTGGTCTCATTAATTGAAGCCTTAATCATTTTGCCGGCTCACATTGCCCACTCCAAAGCTTTGGTGAGAGATAATGAAGCTGATACAAGTAAAAAAAGTGGTCTTGATCGTTTTTTCAAAAAGTTGAGAGGGCTGAACGTTTATGGTGACCGAGTGATGGTCTTTTTGAGAGATAAGTTCTATGAGCCAGTGGTGAGGTTTACAGTCAAAAACCGATTCATCAGCTTTTCTATTATAACAGCAATGCTCATTTTGACCATCGGTTCTATTATGGGAGGTGTTGTAAAAGTGACCTTATTTCCCAGTATTGCTAGTGATCGCGTAAGTATAAATCTGTTGATGCCCGAGGGGACAAACCCAAAGAAAACAGACAGTATCATCTCGATGGTTGAAGATGCAGCGATGAGAGTAAATGAAGATTTTTCGGCTCGGCAATCTGGCAACAAGCAAGTAGTGCGTAACATCGTTAGGCGAGTAGGCCCAGGGAATAACAAAGCTTCTCTGCGGGTTAACCTTTTGCCAGGTGAAGAGCGTGACTTTGGATCTCCAGAGATTACCAATGCCATCAGGGAAGAGGTAGGTAAAGTCTATGGGGTAGAAAGTCTCACCTTTGGCTCTGGAGGTAACTTTGGAGGTAAGCCCGTATCGGTTTCGCTCTTAGGAAATAATTTGAATGAGCTAGAACAAGCCAAGGAAGAGTTGAAAGCAGTTTTGGAAGAGAACTCTACTCTTAAAGATGTGACCGACACCGATCCTTCGGGGATCAAAGAGATATCAATAAATCTTAAGGATCAAGCTTACGCCCTCGAATTGAGTTTAGGTGAAGTGATGAGTCAAGTAAGAGCTGGCTTTTTTGGGCTACAGGCCCAGCGCTTTCAAAGAGGTCAGGATGAAATTAAAGTTTGGGTAAGATACGATCGTGAAAATAGGGAGTCTATAAATGATTTGGACGATATGCGAATTGTTACGCCTACTGGCGATCGTGTTCCTTTTGGTGAAATCGCCAGCTATACGATCCAAAGGGGAACAGAATCGATAAGTCATTTGGATGGATTGCGAGAGATACGCGTAGAAGCCGATATGGAAGATCCCAACGCTAGTGCTACAGATGCTATTGCCAATATATCTGATAATATTTTACCAAGTATTTTATCAAAATACCCTAGTGTTTCTGTCTCCTACGAAGGTCAAAACCGAGAGGCAGATAAGTTGACGGATTCGGCCAAGAAAGTGATGCCTGTGGTTCTCTTTCTCATCTACGCAGTAATTGCCTTTACCTTTAGAAGTTACAGTCAGCCCCTGCTTCTAATGCTGCTTATCCCGTTTAGTATTATTGGGGTAGCCTGGGGGCATTATTTGCACGGATTCCCAGTCAATATATTATCGCTTTTAGGAATTATTGCTCTGGTGGGTATTATGGTGAACGATGGGCTGGTTCTTATAGGGAAATTCAATGCCTATCTTCGGAAAGGAATGTCTTTTGATAATGCACTGATCGAGGCGGGTAAGTCTAGGTTTAGAGCTATATTTTTAACATCACTCACAACGATTGCAGGAATTGCTCCATTGCTTTTAGAACGCAGTAGACAGGCTCAGTTTTTAAAACCAATGGCTATATCCATAGCCTACGGTATTTTTATTGCGACTTTCCTCACCTTATTATTTTTGCCACTATTGCTTTCAATAACCAATTCAGCAAAGACAAAATACAAGTGGTTGTTGACCGGCGAGCATGTTAATAAAGAGTCGGTTGAACGGGCTATAAAAGAGCAAAAAGAAGAAATCCAGCGCCAAGAGGAAATCGATGAGGCCAAAAACAAAGCAGAACAAGAGGAGAACCAACTTCAATATCAAGACAAATAAGTAGTATGAGAGTATTTTATAAGAGCCTACTTGCGTTTTTTATAATGTTTGGGATATACAGTCCTTCCAGCGCGCAGGAGGTGTTGACCAAGCAAGAAGCTATTACTCAAATGTTGGACAATAATTTCGGCATTCAATTGGCGGAAAATCAGTTGGACATAGCAGATAATAATCAGGATATCCTCAATTCGGGATATCTTCCTTCCCTTACTGGAAATGCAGGAGCCAACTATACAAAAGAC
The DNA here is from genome assembly GCF_000355905.1 of Psychroflexus gondwanensis ACAM 44. Classification (GTDB taxonomy): domain Bacteria; phylum Bacteroidota; class Bacteroidia; order Flavobacteriales; family Flavobacteriaceae; genus Psychroflexus; species Psychroflexus gondwanensis. Next base: position 1,477 of record NZ_APLF01000014.1, on the reverse strand, counting down.
GATCAAGATGTGACCTTTAGAGATGGAGAGAGCAATTCCATTACAGGTGCTGAAACCACACGTTACAATGCCTCTGTTAATTTCAACTATGTCTTATTTGATGGATTAGGACGGTTTTGGAATTATAAAAGCCTCAAGGAGGAATACAATTTGTCTTCTTTACAAGCACGTGAAACCATAGAACTTACCCTTCTCCAGCTTTTTACCGTTTATTACGAAGTTGCTCGACTTACTGAAAACGAGCAGGTATTGAAACAGACCTATGGCAATACTCAACAGCGCTTAAAGCGCGCTGAATACAGCTTTGAATACGGTCAAGTCAATAAGCTAGAAGTACTCAATGCTGAGGTTGATATTGTGAATGATAGCATCAATTTATTAAATACACGGCAGTTATTAGAAAATGCAAAGCGTGATTTGAATGTGGTTATTAATACCGATTTGGATCGAAATTTTGATGTGGATACCTTGGTCGACTTCACCAACCAAATTCAATTGGAGAATTATGTCAATAGTGCAGATGCTAATAACGTAAACCTACTGCAGGCAGAAAAGAATATAACAATTAGTGATTACGACTATAAAGCCAGTAAGGCTGTATTTTTACCTTCAATTGGGTTGACAGGCTCATATGGTTGGAATGAGGGTAACTTTCCAGTGACGAGCTTTGCCACATCGAGTACCACCACTGGTGTTTCTGGAGGGGTAAGTCTTAGCTGGGATCTATTTGATGGAGGCCGAGGGATTACCACTACCAAAAACGCCAAAATACAGTACGACAATCAGCAACTCGTTAAAGAGCAGATAAAGAAAGAGGTCACCCGAGATATTTATAATGCAAGGGGAAACTACCAAAACCGACTTAATGTTTTAGATTTACAAAAGAAAAATATATCAACAGCCAAGAATAATTTTGAGCGCTCTAGTGAACAATATAAACTAGGGCAGATTACCTCTGTGGAGTTACGTCAGTCTCAGGTGAATTTGCTAAATGCCCAGACCAGTTCAAATTTGGCTAAGTATGATGCAAAGTTAGCTGAGCTTGAGCTTTTACAACTCACAGGTCAACTTTTAAATATAGAGTTTTAATGTTCGAACATCACTTTCAATGTCCTTATTGCTGGGAAGACATAAGCATGCTTTTAGACCCGTCTGTACGTCAACAAACTTACGTAGAAGATTGTGAAGTTTGTTGTAATCCTATCGAGGTTACGACCCGCTTTGAAGCGGAAGAACTTCAAGAGTTTAGAGCGGAAGATATAGAGCAATAATATTTCATATTTTATTTTGTTGGACTTATTATTTGTTTTATATTTGCAGTCCGATACAGAGAAAAATTATTTTCAAACATATATCGCGGGGTAGAGCAGCAGGTAGCTCGTCGGGCTCATAACCCGAAGGTCACTGGTTCGAGTCCAGTCCCCGCTACTAAGAAAAGCTTCACAGAAATGTGAGGCTTTTTTTTATTTTAAGAGTT
>NZ_APLF01000013.1 GCF_000355905.1 Psychroflexus gondwanensis ACAM 44 | reverse complement strand
TGGAAGTGTTGGCCTATCGGCACGCCATATGCTTAATTATTGCTACACGCATTTATTCCGTGTTGATTAGTTTACCATTCTCGTAAGTTTCCGTTTTGGTCAGTTTTCCTTGTTCGTCGAAATATGTCCAAACTCCGTCTTTTTTTAATCCGTTACCATAAAATCCGCTCTCGCTTATTTTTCCATTTTCGTGAAATTCAGTAAAACTTCCAGCTACAAGTCCATTGTCATAATTTGCCAGAAGTCGGATATTTCCATTTTCGTAATATGCGGTAATAGATTTGTAAGTCAGAATATCGAGTGGAAATCTTGTCTCGCGAGTTTTATTTTGGTGTCGGTCAAAATCTATCGTTATCAAATGAGTAAAATCACGATATTTTATTTTTTTCACAAAGCCTGTATCATCATAATTTTCTGAAACCACTTCGCCAGATTCCGGAATTTCCTCTTCCTCCGCTCCGTGAATGACTTTTACATTTGGCATTCTTTGTACTCTTACAATATCTATACTGTAAATTTTGGTGAAGTTATTTTCTTTAAAGAACGAAGTTTCTAAATAATCTTTACTATCATTTTTCTTTCCCATTGGGAATTGATAAACCACATAATTAAGTTTAGAATTTCCGTCAATCGGAACGACTAATTTTTTATTGAAATTGTCAAAATCAATTTTTGCATTCGATAAGGTTTCGTTGAAATCATCAACCGTTTTTTGAATGTAATCCGAACCTGCACTTTTTTGATACTCCTCAATTCTCGTTTTTATTGTATCCTCAAATGAATTGAAAAATTCAGTGTAATCTTTTTGCTTTATCAATTCTAAAACTCCCTTTGATGTTTTCACAGCTTTTTTGTCATTTTGAGCAAATCCAAATTGAGTTATCAAAATTAAAATGGTAAGTACGATTTTTTTATTCATATGTATGCTAACGGTCAGCAGCTAGAAGAAGTTGGCGATTTTCACCACAAATGTTGATGCGGAGAACCAATGTTTGATTAACCACAAATGTGTCTGCGGAGCACTGAACCGCCAATTTATTGTAGATGCTGTTATAGGGCGTTTTTCTTTTCGTTATGGTGTCCATTTCTGTTTTCACTTTTTAAATTTCTTTGTCAATATTACTACGGTCATAATTGGAGCATAAAGTAATAGTAAAATTTGGAAAGTAAAACCAATAAAGTCGCCAAATTTATATTCATTATAGTCGGCAAATAACTTGTCTGCGGTGTTTGTTAAAGCTGCATTGTTGATTATGTAATGGTCGTTGGATTGTTTGTCATTGTTTACTTTGAACAAACTATCACTTTTAGCAATTAGCAGCCCGTCAAGCATACAAACGTCATTGTCATGATACAGCTCAATTGTTTCGTCAGGCTTTACAGATATTTTTTTGTTGAAAGGATTTGAAATTCCAGGGAATTTAAACTCTAAAGGAATTGTCGTTGTTATTGTGCTTCTTTCTCGTCCGAACGGTGTTACAAATATTTCTTTGTCAAGCGTGTTAGTAATAGTTGTCTGAACGAGAAAAAGTCGAACAGGTAACACAGCCAAAATGATGAATAAATAGGAAATTATGATTGTCGTCCAAACGAATATTTTCATAAAATTCTGTTGTCAAAAGTGTTTGTTGCCATAATGGAATGCAGTTTCCTTTGTGTCGTCCTAAAATGCCCTATAACATCCCCATAAACTCTATTCAACTCTTCAGTATAGGGCATATATCTATTTGGAACGTTGCTTTTATGACCAACTAAACTAGCACTTTCATATATAGTATACAAGAGATATTTTAATAACCACTAAAAATGCTGCATTTAAGATTTTAAGGCAACGGAAGATTGCCAACACTACTCGCTTATTCTTTTTTATTATATCGCAAACGCAGGTTTTTGTCATTTTCATTTTTGCAATTATTTTTATGGACACTATTTATTTTTTAAAATTCATCTTTTGTATTACCCAGCAAATACCTGCCTAGAGTTCTAACTTTCCATATGCAGGGCTTTTATAAACCCAGATTTCTACCCCATAATTAGCCTATTATAATTACTTTTAAACCCAAGAACTCTGAAACTTTGCTAAGCTTATCTCTATGAAAAAGTCCATCCTCCTTTTAAGTCTTCTCTTCTTATTCCAATCTTGCTCAGACAATACCTCTGAAGATCAAGCTGCTATTGCTTCAAAATATATTCAGAATTACACTCAGCAGCCTATTTCTGTGACGTCTCCTGTTGAAATTCAGTTGAAAGAGAAGTTGCCTCAATACACTACCGATCAAAAACTTCCATCAGAATTTATAAAAATTGAACCTGAAGTAAAAGGCGATTTGTATATCGAAAATGGAAATCGACTGCGTTTTATTCCGAAACAAAAGCTCCAACCTGCGACAACCTATCAATTCAACCTTGACTTGAGTGAGTTGTATGAAAACTTACCAAAAGAGGAAAAAGTGTTTCAGTTTAAATTTGAAACCATAGTCCCCGATTTTAGAATCGGACTTCAATCAATACAATCTTATGATGCCGATTGGCAATATATTTCAGCAGAGATCGAGGCTTCTGATGTGCTTAGTTTAGAAAATATCAAAAAGAGTATTTCTGCACAACAAAATGATAGAGACTTAGATGTTCGGTTTTTAACGACTTCTGATGCCAACTATTTTGAATTGGTAATCGATAGTATTTACCGTGAAAAAGACGATTCCAAAGTTTTGATTTCTTGGGATGGATCGCCTGTGGACGCAAAAACTGAGGGAAGTGAAACTTTTATTATCCCTGGAAAAGATAATTTTAAAGTGATGGACGTTCGCATAGCAAAAGCGAAAAAGCCATATTTAGAAATTAATTTTTCTGAAAGTTTAGATCCAAATCAAGAGTTTTTAGGTTTGGTTCAATTGGATGATGACACTAACCTAAAATTTGAAGTCAATGGGAATGTGTTGAATGTTTTTCCAGATAGCAAATTCAAAGGTGAGGTCACTTTGAGAGTTTTTGAAGGTATAAAAGCGGAATATGGCAGTAACCTCAAAACTGAATTTTCAAAATCTATCCGCTTTCAGCAACTCAAACCACAGGTGAAGTTGATTTCTCAAGGGGTAATTTTACCCAACAGTCCATCTAACCCCTTTTATTTTGAAACTGTAAACTTAGCCGCTGTGGACTTGCGTGTGATTCAAATTTATGAAAACAACGTACTACAATTTTTACAGGATAATGACTTCAACTCCACAAACAACTACAACTTAAGAGATGTAGGTAGATTGGTCGCCAAAAAAACCATTCCGCTTAATCAAGATGACTTAAACAATGCTGGCGAATGGCAGGCTCATGCGATGGATTTGAGTTCCATATTTGAAGTTTCTCCGGGTGCCATTTATCAAATTGAAATCAGTTTCAGAAAAGCCTACAGCCTTTACACTTGTGGTGAAGATGAACAAGTAGATGCTGAAAAGATAAATCAAATTGCCAAAGAATTTGAGAAGGATAAGGAAGAGGAGTATTGGAATAAAGAAGCCTGGGGTTTTAGAAATTCAACTTACGATTGGCGAGAACGTGATAATGCGTGTCATGAGGCCTATTACAATGATGATAATTTTGTAAGTAGCAATGTGATGGCCTCCAATTTAGGTGTATTGATCAAAAAAACAGAAACGGGAAATTACTTTGTAGCCACTACAAACTTACTGTCTGGATCTCCAGAGGCGCAAACAAAGGTTAGCTTTTACAATCAGCAACAGCAGGTTTTAGGAAGTGTAGAAACCGACAATGAAGGGATTGCTGTATTTAAGCCCTCTCAAAAAGCAGTTTTTGCAATCGCCCAAAATTCTAGCAATTATGCTTACTTAAAACTTGAAAATTCGAATGCTTTAAACCTAAGTAGTTTTGAAGTTGGAGGAACCAAAATCACCAAAGGCATCAATGCTTTTATGTACACCGATCGAGGTGTCTATAGACCTGGAGAAACTATTCATTTCAATTTTGTGTTAGATGATTTTGCCAATCCACTGCCCGAAAATCATCCTGTTAAACTCGATTTTTTTGATCCTCAAGGGAGACTTACGTATTCTGAAGTGAAAAATTCTTCTGTAAATGGTTTTTATCATTTTCCCCTTTCAACAGATGAAAAAGACGCAACTGGAAGCTGGCGAATAGTTATAAATGTAGGTGCCGTCAAGTTTACAAAATTTATTTCTGTGGCTACAGTAAAGCCCAACCGACTGAAAATTGAATTATCCACGACAGATGAACCTCAACGACTTGACAAAAGTATTCAATTGAACTTATCAACCGAATGGCTAACGGGCGCCACTGCTAAAAATTTAAAAGCTGATGTAAAAGCTAAGTTCACTTCAGCTGATTACAAATTTAAAAAACTGAAAAGCTTCAAATTTAGTGATCCTGTAAGACGCTTTTACCCACAAGAATTTCAGGTGTTTGAGGGAGAAGTAAACCAAAATGGACAAGCGGATATCCGTTCTAAAATTAATTTCAGTAAAAATCCCCCTGGAATGATCAAGGCTAACTTTTTGACCAAAGTCTTTGAAGGTGGTGGTGATTTTTCAATAGATGTCGATGAACAATGGTATGCTCCTTACTCGCATTTTGTTGGATTAAGAGCCTTAACGTCTCATCAGAATCATCGCTTCCAAACCGACCAAACGACAAATTTTGAAGTGGTAAGTGTAACTTACAAAGGTGAAATAGCGCCCAAGCGAAAAGTAAAGGTTTACATCCATCAAATTGAATGGCGTTGGTGGTGGAATCGTGGAGATGACCAACTTTCCAGATACGAAGATGCTGAAGTACACAAGCCTTATAAGAACTTTGAATTGACTACCGATGCAAATGGAAAAGCTAAATTCAGCTTAAACATTCCTGAAGATGACCGGGGTCGATATTTAATTCGTGTAGTGGATGAAGAAAGCCAGCATGCCAGTGGTGAATTGGTTTACTTTTTTAAAGATTGGTGGAATATTCAGCAAACTTCTAAAGAGCATAATCTGGTGTTCACAGCAGATAAAGACACCTATAGCGTAGGCGAAAAAGCGAAAATCAACTTCCCCTCCATGGCAGAAGCAAAAGCATTGCTGAGTGTCGAAAATGGAACAGAAATTATTCATCATGAATGGATTGATGCCCAAAAAGGCATGACCGAAGTGGAACTCACTATCACAGAAGCCATGGCTCCAAATGCTTACATCAGCATTTCCTTATTACAAAAACATCAAAACACAACAAACGATTTACCCATTCGTTTGTTTGGAGTTATACCAATTGAAGTGGAAAACCCAAAACGCAAACTTCAACCTCAACTAAAACTTCCTGAAAGCATTCGACCAGAATCTACTTACAGCATAGACGTTTCAGAAGAAAATGGAAAAGCAATGACCTATACCATCGCTATTGTTGATGAAGGTTTGTTGGATTTGACCAGCTTTACAACACCAGATATTTACAAGCATTTTAATGCGAAGCAAACTTTAGGCGTGCGCACCTTCGATGTTTTTGACGATGTTATTGGCGCTTATGGCGGAAGTCTGAAAAATGTGTATAGGATTGGTGGTGGCGATGAAGCAGCGGGGAAGAAAAACAGAAAAGCGGAACGTTTTAAGCCCGTGGTGTCACATCTGGGACCTTTTTATTTAGCAGCTGGAAAATCAAAAACACATCAACTTCGCATGCCCAATTACATTGGTTCTGTAAAAGCGATGTTGGTGGCTGGAAATCCAGAACAACAAAGTTATGGAAGTGTAGATAAAGTGATGAAGGTAAAACAGCCCTTGATGCTGCTAACTTCAGTACCAAGAAAATTATCACCTGGAGAAGAAGTAAGAGTTCCTGTAACTATTTTTGTGATGGACGATAAGCTCAAGTCTATCGAAGTAAGTGTACAAAACCACGACCAACTTCAATTGATTGGAGAGGCGACACAAGAACTCCAAGTTTCAGAAACTGGTGAATATCTAGTGTATTTCGATTTTAAAGTTAGTGATGATTTACGTCCACAAAAAATTAAGATCCAAGCCAAATCAGGAAATGAACTAGCTTATAACGAAGTTGAAGTCGATGTCATTAATCCGAATCCTGTGAGTTCAACTGTTCGTAAACTCGAACTTAAAGAAAATGAGCAGAAGGAATTGGAATTAACTGCTTTTGGTACACCAGGCACAAATTCAACACGTATCAGTTTTAGTTCATTTCCTCCAATGAACTTAGAAAAAAGATTGCATTATTTATCCTCTTATCCGCATGGGTGCGTAGAGCAGGTCACCTCCAAAGCTTTTCCTCAGTTATTTTTATCAGACATTGTTGATTTAGATGCACCACAGGAAAATCAACTGAAGGAACAAGTTCAAAAAACCATTCAGAAGATAAACAAATACCAAGCAATTTCTGGAGGAATCTCCTATTGGCCGGGTGGAGATCCAGACGAATGGACCACCAATTACGTAGGGCATTTCATGTTGGAAGCCAAAGAAAAATCTTATCAATTGCCTTTTGGTTTCCTATCCAAATGGAAGAGCTACCAAAAAGAAAAGGCTAGAAAATGGACAGAAACACCTAGAGAAAGTGATTTTGTACAAGCCTATCGCTTATATACTTTGACCTTGGCTGGCGAAGCAGAAGTTGCCGCGATGAATCGCTTGAAAAACAAAAGTGATTTAAGCAGTCAGGCCAAGGCAAGATTGGCGTTAGCTTATGCCAGATTAGGACAAGAGTCTACTGCTAAAAAACTAGTACAAGAATTTAGTAATTCGCAAATAAGTGAAATCGAATACCGATATACTTACGGTTCTAAACTCCGAGACTTAGCTATGATACTGGAAACGTATGTGTATGTAAAAGATGAAAAGATGAACAGCTTAGCTGAAGAAATATCCCAAATCCTTTCTTCAGACCAATGGTTGCAAACCCATGAAACGGCTTATGCTTTACTCGCCATGTCCAAATACATCAAGTATAAAGGTGGTAAAGAGCTAGATTTCAACTTTCAAGTGAATGGAAAAAACACTCCTGTAAAATCTTCAAAAGGAATTTATCGAACCGACTTGAGAGTAGATTCAGCATCAAATATCCAGCTTTCAGTTCAAAACAATAAACAAGGGAGTTTGTTTGTAAACATTTTACAATCTGGGCAATTACCTATCGGTGAGGAACAAGCTTCTTCGAGAAATCTTAGGGTCACCACTCAATATTCAGATGTAAATAAAGAGCCTATTGATATTGAAACCCTAAAGCAAGGAACAGAAGTCACGCTAAGACTGAGAGTAGATAACGAATCGAATTCCTATTTGAATGAGGTAGCACTAAGTCAATTTATCCCGAGTGGTTGGGAAATTATCGATACTCAATTTACTGATTTTAAGAGTGGTAGTTTTGAAAATGCTAATCATGTAGATGTCCGCGATGATCGGGTGTATATATACTTTGATTTGGAAGCTAGAAAATCGACTTACTTTGAAATTAAAGTTAATGCTTCTTATCTCGGAAAATACTATTTACCAGGAACTCAAGTTGAAGCCATGTATAGTGGAAATCATTTTGCACGAACTCAAGGACAATGGATTCAAGTTGTAGAATAATACAATTCCAAAATAAGGATAATGAGCTGCTTGGCTGTTAGAAAAAGTAGAAAAACTAAATCATGAAACAACTTTCAAAAAGGAAATGGCTTATTGGCTTATTGCTCTTTGTCGTTCTAGTGTGGTGGTTTAGTTTACCCAAAGCCTTGTTTAGCGATCCTATCTCTTGTGTTGTCAATGATCAGGATGGAAATTTACTAGGAGCTCGAATTGCAGACGACGGGCAATGGCGATTTCCGAGTGCAGATGAGGTTCCCGGAAAATTTGAGCAAGCCATTCTTCATTTTGAAGATGAATATTTCTACTTTCATACTGGCTTTAATCCTATTTCCATGGCTAAAGCTTTCTATTCCAACTTAACGAGTTCAACCAAAAGAGGTGGAAGTACGTTGACACAACAAGTGATTCGCCTTTCCAGAAAAAATAAACAACGAAGCTATACCGAAAAAATTATCGAATTGGTACAAGCCACTCGATTAGAATTAAAATTGAGCAAAAAAGAAATCCTACTACACTACTCTGCCTACGCTCCTTTCGGCGGAAATGTGGTAGGACTAGAAGCGGCGAGCTGGCGGTATTTTGGGATTTCAGCAAAGCAATTAACGTGGGGACAAGCCTCTGCTTTGGCCGTTTTACCCAATTCGCCAAGCATCATTTATCCAGGAAAAAACGATAAGCAATTCCTAAATAAACGCAACGCCCTTTTAAAAAAACTAGTTTCAAAAGAAGTTATCGATGAAGAAACCTATCAGCTTTCACTTTTAGAAAGCTTGCCTAGTACGCCACTTCCATTGCCAAATCAAGCTTTTCATTTTGTTGATTTTGTATGTCAACAAGACCCAAAGGAAGTGATGGCAAGCAGTATTCAAAATCAACTTCAGCAAAAAGCCAATCAAATTACCGTCAAACATCAGCGAGCACTTCAAAAGAATACTATTTATAATCTATCCTTAGTTGTGGTAGAAAACAAAACCAGAAAAGTCTTGGCTTATGTAGGAAATACAAGTGCTGCAAAAAGTCCTTTTCGCTATGTGGATATGATGCAAGCCAAACGAAGTACGGGCAGCACCTTAAAGCCCTTTTTATATGCGGCGGCACTAGAGAAAAGTCAGATTTTGCCAACCTCCCTATTACAAGATGTTCCTGTGAGTTTTAATGGATACCGCCCTAAAAATTTCAATGAAAAATTCCATGGATTGGTTCCTGCACATCAAGCGCTAAGCCGTTCCTTGAATGTTCCTTTTGTAAATGTATTGCAGGACTATGGTCTACCCCTTTTTTATGAAAATTTACAAGACGCCGGATTACAACAAATTAATAAAGGAATCGATCACTACGGATTAACCTTGATTTTAGGAGGGGCAGAAGTCAGTTTATGGGAATTGACGCAAGCCTTTGTCAATTTCAAAGAAGTGTATTCCACCTATGTAACGTCTTCCAGTCAATACTCCACGGGTGAAATTCAAAGTTTGAGTATTAACGCCTCCGTTTCAAACACAAAACAGGAGTTAGATTATAAACCTGCCAATTGGCACGCCTCATCTGTCTATTTTACCTTAAAGGCTATGATGGAACTGGAGCGCCCAGAAGATTTCAATTTTGGTGCTATTTTAGGAGATGACCAGCAAATTGCGTGGAAAACGGGAACAAGTTATGGCTTTAAAGATGCGTGGTCCATCGGGATGAATGAAGATTATACCGTTGGCGTTTGGGTAGGCAATGCCGATACCGAAGGAAGACCAAATCTTACAGGCATAAAAGCAGCCGCACCAATTATGTTTGACGTATTTAAAGAACTTCCCAAAAGCCGAGATTGGCTGCTACCTCCTTACGACGATGTAAAACAAGTAAACCTATGCCCTTTTAGCGGAATGCCGAAAAGTAAGGCTTGTGATGAAAGTGAACTCTTATGGATTCCCTCCCACTCAAAAGCCTTGAGGCAGTGCACCTATCACACAAAAGTTAGTGTGGACGAAACAGAACGTTATGAGGTCAAAAATAACTGCTATCCCCTTTCAAAAATGAAAAAGAAATCCTTTGTTGAACTCTCCCCAATTGAAAAGCATTTCACACAGACTATGGGTTTTAAAACACCTCCTCCACTCCATCCCAATTGTAGTGAAGTTACCGATGAACAGGAGTTGATGGAATTTATATTTCCAAGAAAAAATGAACGGATTCTACTCCCCAAAAGTTTTGATGGAACCAATGAGGAAGTTGTCCTACAGCTGGCACATTCCAAAAATACAGAAGTCCATTGGTATATCGATGAACGTTACCTCACCACGACCACAGAGCTACATGAAACCAGTATTCACCTCCAACCAGGTCGCTACCAAATAAGTGTTGTTGACGAAAAGGGCCACTTTCTAAAGCAAGACGTTTTGGTTGAAAAAACAATGTAAATAATAGTAATATATCATAGATACTATTTGGGCGTTTCAACCTGCTGTCCGTTTCTAGTCCGCAAGCCAAAAGCTGGAGAGTCTAAGGCTGTAAAGGAGCTTCTTAGGTCGCTCTCCACAGCCAAGACTCTCTGGCTTTTAGCTTTTACGGGCTATCCACTTCCATCAGGAACGCAAAAAACTATCACCTCCAGAATTCAAAGGAAATCGTTACACCCTATATTTAATGTTTCCAATATCCTTAAATAGATAAAGTCATTTACAGAACCTTGAGTTATAGGAATAAAAAAACGAAACTAGGCAAACCTAGTTTCGTTTTAAATAAGATGGTGAATACTTAAACTTGATCGCCTTTCATCATTTTATTCCAATATAAATAAGGAAGACCGTATTTTTTGAGTAACCAAAGACGCCAGTGTTCTTTAGCAGAGTTAAAAATCAACATTAGTTTTAGTTTTGGATCTGGTGTAAAATTACCGTCATAGTCAAATTCAGCTAACGCCATTTTCCCATAACCAGTCACCAAAGGACAAGAAGAATACCCATTGTAAGATTGGTTAGTCGCTTTTTTATTGTCCATTAGAGACAAAAGATTATCAATAACCACAGGAACTTGTTTTCTAATCGCAGCGCCCGTTTTGGCCGTTGGAAGTCCAGCAACATCTCCTAGTCCAAAGATATTATCGAATGTGTTGTGCTGCAGGGAATGAATATCAACATCCAACCATCCACTCTCGTTGACCAAATTTGATTCTCTTATAAACTTAGGAGCAACTTGTGGCGGAGCGATATGCAACATATCAAAAGGCATTTCTATATGAGTATCGCCAGAAAGTCGTTCTCCAATTTGTTTAGATTCGTTGGTAATACATTGATTCTCATCATCTCCAACATACTTAAAGGTAATAATTTTCTTTTCTCCATCTACTTTTATAGGAGCATAGTAAGGCTTGAAATGGATGCCGTACCTATTTACTACCTTTTGAAGTGTATCTCGGATTTCTTTTACCCCAAATAACACAGTCCCAGGTGTTGCAAAAATCACTTCACTTTCAATATTGTTTTTTCTAAAATAGTCCGCTGCTAAATAAGCAATTTTTTGAGGAGCTCCACCGCATTTTATGGGAGTAGTTGGCTGAGTAAACACAGCATTTCCACCTTTAAAGTTTTTAAGAACTTCCCAAGTATGTTTTGAATCTGTATAATTGCTACACACTACGCCTTTTCCTAAAGCAGATTCTAAACCTTCAATTTGAGAAGGATCCATCACTAAACCAGGGGAAACTACCAAATAGTCATATTGAATATCTCCACTGCTTTTTGTTTTGACTATGTTGTTGTCTGTATCGAAGCCATTTGCATAATCTTTTATCCAATCAACCCCATTAGGAATTAAATCTTTCATAGGTCTTGCAGTGTCATCATAATCGTATGTACCTGCCCCTACCAATGTCCAAGCAGGTTGATAGTAGTGGGTTTCTGCTGGTTCAATAATCCCAACGGAAAGATTGGGTTTACTCCTTTTCAATTGTGCAGCCGTCATCATTCCTCCGGCACCTCCACCAATTATTAAAACTGAATATTTTGACTTCATTATGTAAATTTTACATAAAAATAAAGACAAAAAAGTATCGAATCTGTAACAATTGTTACAAAAAACTCATTAAACATGAAATACTTTAAAATTTAAGAAAAATTCTTGGCTAAATCAATTTATTTATCAGTAATAAAATTAACCGCCGTCTGTATGTGTAAGTCTGTAGTTGACAAAAAAGGTGTTTGAGCTTGCTCATCTCTTAGTAAAATAGGAAGTTCTGTGCAGCCCAAAATAACGGCATCTATAGATTCCTCATATTCAATGATCAACTCCTTATAAAAAGACTTGGCCTCATCGCTAAAAACACCTTGGGTTAGTTCTTTAGACACAAAAAAATGTGATTTTTCAATATTGGATTCAGAAGGAATCCGTACGTCTAATTCATAATTATCTTTGAGATATTTTTTTAAAAAATCCTTTGTCATCGTTGGTTTATTGCCCAATAAAAGCAACTTCTTAAATGTCTGCTTTTTAGCTTCTTCCCCTACAGAGTCTCCAATATGTAAAAAGGGGATATCAATTTTAGGCTGTACAAACTCTACTGCCATATGAGGTGTGTTGGCACAAATCATAATCGCTTTTGCTCCTGCTTCTTGTAAGGCTTTGGAAACTTTAAGGTAAGTTTGATTGATTTCGTTTATATTCTGCCTTCTCATCACATCTATATTGATACTGTAGAGTAAAAGGTCTGGGTTTTGTGATTTGCCCATATAGAGCGACACTTTTTCATTAATTAACCTATAATATTCTAAGGTGGAATGATAGGATGTGCCTCCAATAAGTCCTAATAGTTTCATGAGAAAAAGGTTAGGTTACACTAAATTTTTATCTATGCTTTTTTGACAAACTCAGATTTTAAAGCCATGGCTCCGAAATCTTTAATCTTGCAATCGATATTGTGATCACCATCTGTTATCCGAATATTTTTCACTTTGGTTCCCGCTTTAATGGCTTTCGGAAATCCTTTCACAGGAAGATCTTTTACAATAACGACGCTATCCCCGTCTTCAAGGGGGTTTCCATTAGCATCCTTGATGATTACATTGAGTTCAACTTCACTTTCTTTAGTTTCGCCTTCTTTAGAATCCCATTCAAAACTACATTCAGGACAATTGTAAATTTCACTTCCAACTGAATATCCGTATGCAGATGAGCAATTAGGACATACTTTCATTTCTTCTGACATTATATTTTTTTAGTGTATTGGTATCAGAGTTTAAAAACTCAAAAAGCTCTAACTTATTTTATTAATCCTTATCGAAACTTATACTCCACATTCCTCTAACTTCATTTACATCGTAACCAATAGCTTTATCATTAGGATATAACTCTTTTATTTTATCGTAGGTTTCTCTTTGGATCTCTTTTCCTGGAGTTCCATGACATTTTAAACACATAGCATTGGTCACAATAGGATAATAGAAATTCACTTTTTTATTTCCCTCTACAACAATGGGTTCTGGCTCTTCGCCATTTTTTAAAATCTGCTTGTAAAGCGAAATATATTCCAGTTCTTGAGCGTTGGCTTTGTTATTGGGGTTTCTGTTTTTATCCGATACTCTTTTGATAATTGCATCATGCTTAGTGGCCATAGAATCTGTAAGCGGCATGGCTTGTACATTACAAAATGACAAGGCATGCATTACGCCTTCTTTCTGGATCGCTCCCATCAAATTTTTACCTAAGGTCGCTTTAGTAGACTTGGCATAAGACATGCCTATCTGCGCATAACTCTGTTCTGGCTCAGCAAGTTGTGCTGCAGACTTTCCGTTTTGCTCAAACGTCCTCCCGTGTTTATCTTTGTAATGATTTTGAAACCACTTGGGTTCTTCAATTTTATAGTCAAACATATAGGAAGCAATAGCTTTGATATCTTTTTGTGCATAAGGCTGATATGGCATGAGCCCAAAACGTTTTGCAGCCCCTTTTAGCTTTACTTTTTCAAGGCTTGGTTGTTCTACAAAAGCCCATAAATCCTTAATGAAATCCTCTTTAGATTGAGCATCTTTCAGATACCTTGCTTTTATAGCAACCATTGGCGGAGCAATCCTAGAGCCTTGAGAAGAGCTTGGACTATGACACAGATAACACTTATTTTCCATAAGTATTTTTCCTTTAGGAGCAATTTCTTCTGAATTTATTTCCGTTGACTTCAATTGAATATAGTCGTCTGTATTGGCTTTGGGATCTTTCTTGCAAGCCAAAAGTAGTGAGACAAATAGGATTAGGAAAGATAGAGACCTCATGATAGTTTTATTTTAATTAAAAGTAATCCACTCAAATCAATTTGATGGTAACTAAAGTTACAGGAATCCAAAAAAAAAGCGGAATCAAAGTTCCGCTTTTTATAATCCACTCAATTTAAAGTTCTGTCTAAAATTGTTTCTTAGCCAAATACCAAGTTGTCTTTTCAACAGAATCATCTTTCAATCTAGCTTCGTAATCCTTTAATGTTTTTGGAGATGATACTATACCTTTATCTCCTTTTTTCCAGTCCAATGGGCATGCTGCTCCATTTTCATCAGAAAATTGTAAAGCCTCTAGACATCTTAAAATTTCATCCATATTTCTACCAACATTCAATGGGTAATACATGATTAATCTTATTTTTTTGCTAGGATCGATAAAGAACACTGCTCTTACGGCTGCTGTTTCACTTTCATTTGGCTGCAGCATCCCGTAAAGTTTGGAGACTTTCATATCGATATCTGCAATAATTGGAAAATCCATATAGACTCCAGTATTTTGCTTTACGCTATCTACCCAACCAATGTGAGAATGGATGGAATCAATACTCAAGCCTAATAATTCTGTATTAAGGGCTTCAAATTCTGACTTACGTTCAGCAAATCCACTCATTTCTGTAGTACATACTGGAGTAAAATCAGCCGGGTGAGAGAACATAACAATCCACTTTTCTGGGGCAAACTCAGACATTTTCATGTTTCCTGTAGTTGTTACAGCTTCAAAATCTGGAGCTTGATCTCCAATTCTAGGCATGCTCATTACTTCTTGTGTTTGACTTTCTTGTTTTAAATCTTCCATAGTTTTCTTTTTAATTGTGGTACAAATATAAGTTTAAGCTATAGCTTTTTAAGTAACAATAGTTAAAGGCTATGATTTAATGAGTAAATTCTTTATAAACAATATAAACGCCCATCAAGAAGACAAACCAACCAAATCCTTTTTTGAGTTTTTTTCCATCGATAAACTTGTTTAGCCAAATCCCTATAAATATACCTACCACAGAAAGGCCTGTAAATAATCCTAGGAAGCTCCAATCGATTTCAATGTTTTGTACATCGCCTAAAAATCCGATGAGGGATTTTACGGCTATAATAAGCAATGAAGTAGCCACTGCCTTTTTCATAGGCAATTTGGCTAGTAACACCAAAGCTGGAATAATTAAAAAACCTCCACCAGCACCAACGATACCGGTAAGCGCTCCAACTACAACTCCTTCAATTATAATCAAAGGATAATTGAATTTCACCTTCCCTTCTACTTCTACTTCCTTTAATTCTTTCTTTTGATCCTTAATCATAGAATAAGAAGCTAGTAACATGATTAATGCAAAAAAGAGCATGATACCAATGTTTTTGGTGACTTCAAAACCACCAACACTAAACAGAGAATCAGGAATTGCAGGAACAGCATACATTCGAGTAAGGTAAACTGTTATAAAGGCAGGGATTGCAAAAACAACTGCAGTTTTAATATCGACCAATCCTTTTTGCATATTTCGCACAGCCCCCACAAGACTCGCCGTACCCACCACAAATAAAGAGTATGCAGTAGCCGTTACAGGATCTTCCGCCAATAAGTACACCAGTACAGGAACGGTAAGGATTGATCCTCCACCACCAATGAGGCCAAGAACAACACCTATAATTAATGCTCCGAAAAACCCCAATAATTCAATGATTTCCATAGTATTTGTAAATAAGCTATACGTCTACAAAGTTAAAGATAGTGTTAAACGGATGCAGTAACTTTGGTTACATTGAAGCTATTACATTCCAAATCTAATCGAAATAATTATTTACCTTAGCAAAAAAAACAAAATGGCACTAGAACAAGAGGTGATGCAAAAAATGAAAGAAGCAATGAAAGCTAAGGATAGCGTTGCTTTGGCATCTTTAAGGTCTATTAAAAGTGAAATCCTAAAAGTCAAGACTTCTACTTCCAATAAGGAAGATATGGACGAGACTGAGGAGCTAAAGTTGGTTCAAAAGTTGGTAAAACAGAGAAAAGATAGCGCCGAGGTGTATCTAGAACAAAACAGAAAAGACTTAGCCGATGCAGAACTTGCTGAAGTGGAGGTCATAGAGCAATTTCTTCCTGCCCAATTGAGTGAAGAAGAAATAGATAAAGAAATAAAGGCCATTATCCAGGATACCGGTGCGAGTACCATGAAAGATATGGGTAAGGTGATGGGAATGGCTTCTCAAAAATTGGCGGGAAAAGCAGATGGAAAAACCATTTCAAAAATCGTAAAAGATAATTTGTCTTAACCTATATAAGTTGTATTGTTGCAAAAGAATATCGGCCGCGTAGTTCAACTGAATAGAATATCAGATTTCGGCTCTGAGGGTTGGGGGTTTGAATCCCTCCGCGGTCACGAATAAGTAGTTCAAAAGCAAAAAACGCCAAATTGATTTGAGCGTTTTTTTGTTTGGACTACTTTCAAAGCGGAACGCTAGGGATGCGCGTAGCGAATCCTATTTCAGTTAACAAACTCCAATCCATTGTTATACACTAGTTTGGATTTTTTTAATACCTTTAGTTGTCCATAGTGTTGTCCACAATTTTAATAAATAGAATTATTTTAATGATTTTTTAATATTTCGCTTCAGGAATTTTGGTAAGCAGCTCTAGACAGCAAATGCTGGTGATTTAGCTTCAGATAATTTTATCGAAATCTACTGCTTAAATGAGATTCCATTTTAATTGATGATAGTTCTGATAAGATCAACTAATTCGTGTATTTGAGATTTTCTTTGAAAAATTTCTTAACTAGGATTCTGACTTTAATTTATTAAAATGACTATTAAATTCAAAAAAAGAGGATAAGACTAGAAGTATTTATTAAAATTCTGTAACATAGTCTAGTTTTATACGTCTGCTTAAGAATAACTTAAAACTAGCAATCATGTACTTAAACAGAATTTCTCTAGTTATTCTATTACTTTTGTCTTTAACAATGGTCAATGGACAAACAATAAATGGAGATTGGAGCGGTAAGCTCAACGCCATGGGGCAAGAAATCCCTTTGGTTATTCATTTCTCTGGAAATGATGATAACCTCGCAGCAACGATGGATAGTCCATCACAAGGCGCTTCAGATATACCTGTAGAAAAGGTAAGTCTTGAAGGTACACAGCTTTCACTTTCATTAATGGGCGGTCAAATTGAATACACCGCAGAAGTAAACGGAGATAGTATGACAGGGAATTTCAAACAAGGCGGAATGGATATGCCGTTAACGCTTACCAAAGGTGAATTAGAAAAACCAGGGGATACTTCTTTGCCAAGTTCTGAAAAAGAACTTAAGGCACTGGCTAATAATGAAACAGGAAATTATAACTATTCTGTTGCTGATTATTTTGCTAAACCAGCGTCTTCAGATTTTCAACTTTCACCAGATGGAACGTATATGAGTTACCGTGAGAAAGATGATAATCTTAAAAACCATGTTTACGTCAAAAACATTAAAACCAATCAGGTTAAGCGTGTTATTACAGAAGCAGAGGAACTAATACGTGGGTATGGTTGGGCAAACGAGAACCGCTTAATATACATTATGGATAAAGGTGGTAATGAAGATTACCATTTATTTGCAGTCGATATCGATGGAAATAATCAAAAAGAATTGACCCCTTATGATGGTGTAAAAGTTGAAATTTTGGCATTATTGAAAGAGGATAAAAATCACATGGTGATTTCAATGAATAAAAATAATGCTCAAGTTTTTGATCCTTATAAGATCAATATTACTACCGGCGAATTAGAGCAGTTGTATGAGAATACAGATATAACCAATCCTATAATGGGTTATGAATTTGATAAAGATGGAAATTTACGTGGTTTTGCCCGTCTTAAAGATGGCATTAATTCAGAATTTTATTATGCTGTTGAACCTGGAGATTACAAATTGATGAAAACTACAAAATGGGATGATACTTTTTCTGTCATCAGCTTTGATTATGCTTCAGAAAATGAGCATGACGCTTATATGGTCTCTAATTTAAATTCGGACAAAACAGAAATTTATAAATACGATTTAGCGGAAGATGAGGTTATTGAAAAACTGTTCTCTAATGAAAATTACGATGTATCAGGTGCTTCTCTATCAAGAAATAGAAACTGGGAGCTCGATTATTTCAGTTACGAAGGTGAAAAAAGCGAAATCATTCCAGTAAGTAACTATTATAAAAAGCTACATAAAAAATTAGAAAAGGAATTTCCAGGTTACAATTTTTACTTATCTGATAGAACCGATGACGAAAGTCACTATTTAATTTATGTCACCAGTGATAAGTTGTATGGTAAGTATTATTCTTACGATGTAAATAAAGATGAAATAAAACTTTTATTTGACTTGATGCCTCAATTGAAAGAGAAAGACATGTCAGAAATGCGTCCTATTTCTTTTAAAAGTCGCGATGGAATTCAACTTCATGGTTATATAACTCTACCCAAAGAAGCTGTTAAAGGACAGAAAGTGCCAGTTATCGTCAATCCACATGGTGGCCCACAGGGTATTAGAGATTCATGGGGCTTTAACCCAGAGGCGCAATTATTTGCCAGTCGTGGTTATGCCACATTGCACGTTAATTTTAGGATAAGCGGAGGCTATGGTAAGGAGTTTTTACGCAGTGGTTTTAAACAAATTGGCCGTAAAGCTATGGATGATGTTGAAGACGGATTACAATACGTTATAGACAAAGGCTGGGTGGACAAAGATAAAGCTGCAATCTACGGAGGCAGTCATGGTGGATATGCTGTGTTACGCGGACTTACCAAAACACCAGACTTATATGCTTGTGGTGTAGATTATGTGGGGGTTTCTAATCTGTTTACATTTATGGAAACCATACCTGCTTATTGGGCTCCTTATTTGCCTATTTTAAAAGCAGTATGGTATGATGCAGAAGTTCCTGAGGAAAAGAAAATCATGGAAGAAGTCTCACCAGCTTTTCATATAGATAAAATAAAAAAACCATTATTTGTAGTACAAGGAGCCAACGATCCTCGTGTGAACATCAATGAAAGTGACCAGATTGTAATAAGCCTACGGGATAAAGGTTTCGATGTGCCTTATATGGTGAAATATGATGAAGGCCACGGTTTTGCAAAAGAGGAAAATCGCATGGTTTTGTATACGACTATGATGGGCTTTTTTGCTGAACAATTGAAATAATAGTTTTTTATAAGCTCAATATATTTAGTGTTGAGTATACAGTAAAATTTAAAGCGGGCCTCTTTTTGAGGCTCGCTCTTTTTAATTTAGACCAATTGCAAAGCGGAACGTTTAGGTATATGCAAAGAGAATACTAATACGGCTACTTTAAATGAAAATACATTCTATAAGAGTGAAATAGTTTTCTATTAGCAAAAGAAGCTTTATTTTCTCTGCTTATAAATAAATCTATTGAAGCTTTAGCTTTAAACTCGGTTAAGGTATTTAAAAAGAAAAATTATTTTGCGAATTCACTGGAACTGGGCTTAAAAAACTTTAAGTTTTAATTGACTACATCGTTTCTTTTTAGATCTTTTCCCTTAATGCCGTTTTCAAATTCGATTTCAGTGGATTTAAAACCATTTTCCTTATCAGGTATTTTCACATTGAAATGTAAATGTGGAGTTGTCGTGAATCCCGTCATTCCGCTAAGACCTATCGGTTGATTTTTCTTTATATGATCTCCCAAGTTAACTAACGATCCCTTATGATCTAAATGAACATATTGCGTAAACAAACCGCTGTGAGGATGATATAAGGTTATATAGTTACTTTTATCATTTTCTCTCCATTTTTTACTTAAACCATAATCTATGTAATCTTCAATCACTCCAACAACATACCCCCGTCAACACTAGTGATAGTGTCACCAATCTTTAAATCAAAATCGATAGCGTACTTGCTTTTAATACTGTTGTGGGTAAACTTTCCGTTATACCCTTGAATAATTGTGTACTCTTTTCCATTAACGAAAGGATAAGCAACATTATTTTTCCGTATTTCCTTATTTATATCACCGCGATTTGAAATAAATCTTATGGTTTGAGATTTTAGTAAGTCAGGATAATGAATACTAATGATTGTATCATTTAATTCACTTAGTGTAATTACTCCTATTTTCTCCTCCAATTCCTTATCACAAGGATTAGATTTGATCTTCACTCTCAAAGGGCATCTGAGAGGGTTTATCATATGAAATTTTAAGGAGTCATTTACATAGGTGACTTTATGTTCATTCATGAACTCATAAAATTGTTCATCTGGGAGATTCTTTATATAAGCACAGGATGATAAAAGAAAGAATGCAGTTAAAAGTGAAAGATATTTATTGAAATTCATTGATATTATTTAATTGAAAGTTCAAGTAATAAGTGCAAA
The DNA here is from genome assembly GCF_000355905.1 of Psychroflexus gondwanensis ACAM 44. Lineage (GTDB taxonomy): Bacteria > Bacteroidota > Bacteroidia > Flavobacteriales > Flavobacteriaceae > Psychroflexus > Psychroflexus gondwanensis. The sequence continues at coordinate 37,017 of NZ_APLF01000013.1, read as the reverse complement.
ACTAATATTTAAAACTCTTGGGGCTAGCCCCAAGAGTTTTAGGACCAATTATTATATTAGTCTTGCATGAAAAAATACAATCAATTGAACCTCCATCAAAGGTATCAAATCCAAGCCTTACTGGAAACAGAAATTAGTAAAAGTGAAATCGCTAGAATTCTATTAGTTGTCCCCTGTACAATTTATAGAGAACTGAGCCGGAACATCGCTGAGCGAAGTAGGACAGCGGGAAAGTATGTAGCATCAAATGCCCAAAGACGTGCAGATACCAGGCATAAGAATAAGGCTAAACAAATAATGTCCACAAAACCTCTAAAAGAGCGTATCGCTGGTCTACTGCGCTATGAGAAGTGGAGCCCAGAACTTAACAGTAAGCACTTAGAACTTGATGACGAAGCTTGCTTGAGCCACGAAAAAATATATCGATGGATATGGGATGTCAAGAAAAGTGAGAAGAAAACAGATTTAAAATTTTCTAAGCTTTACAAGAACCTTAGGCACGGTAGTAGGAGACAGAAAATGGTTTTCGGAATATTTTATAAAAACACTGAATTAGAAGTAATTATTAACAACAAAGTATAATAAATTTATTAGATTAATGCCTGATTCAAAGGTTGTTGGTGTTTTTATACATAAAAGTTACCATTCAATAGCGGAACTCATTCAAACTCGAATAAATGGACAAATTAATAACAAATAAAAGCCTAACAATTGTGAATTTTGCAATTGTATCTTACTTTATAGTGATTTGGCTGATTAACTTTTACAAAATAGATTTTGTTTTAATTGGAGTTTTTAGAGAATTATTGACAATACCATTTCTTATTGCACAAATTGTTTTTTTAGTCATCGGAATAAAGTACTTAATGAAAAATAAAAAGAGTTTTTTATTGATAATTAGTGTTTTATTATTAGCAATTTGCTCGATAGTTACACTTGGAACTTTCTTTTAAAATCGGATTTAAGCAAGTTTATAAAAAAATAATTGTGTGCTGAATCTAGCAAATTCTGGAACTGCTCACTCCATCTAGATTGAAAAATATGGCTGAATAACTCTCTGGTTGAATTCTATCAAACGCATTACAGTGAAAAACTATATTTTAGGAACTAAATTACAACCCCTAAACCACAAAAGCTCCTTCCTACACTGACCTAATTGAATCAACCAAAGCGACTTGAGTAATCAAAACTAAGACCCATAAATAAAAAATTATTTTTCCTCACCCTCTAATAATTTACGATTTCAAATTTGGCCTTGGCCCAATCTTTTGCCAACTTAAAGGTGAGCTAAAGACAAGAATTCAGAGTTGAGTAGAAGAAGGATGTATAACTTTAAAAAGAACTAGTTTTATGCTGAGTTTGAACATGACCTTGAAATTCAAACTTGGTAAAATAGATATGTGGTAAATATGAAAATAGATTTAGATTTTTACAAGAATATTTCTAAAAACAACTTGCCTCTTACAGAGCTTTTAAAGAATGAAAAATTATTTTCTAGTGTTCCTCGAAATTGGTCCGTCGTAGTAGCAGATATAGAAAATTCTACAGATGCAGTTGCCCAGGGTCTTCATAACGATGTTAACCTAAGTGCAACAGGTAGTATAATAACCGTTTTGAACACTCTAAAAAAGGTTGATCATACACTTAAGATTCCTTATTTTTTTGGAGGAGACGGTTCTACATTTATCGTTCCAAATACTGTGTTAGAGCCAATTCTATTAGCCTTGAATAACTACAGCCAACATATTAAAAAAACATTGCAGTTGAATTTACGAGTAGGACAAATAGAGGTCGATACAGTGTATTCTAACAATGTTAGCATAAGAATTACCAAAATTAGGCATAATAAATACCTTACAACTCCTGTAGTTCTTGGTAATGGCTTGAAATATGCAGAACTCTTAATCAAAGAGAATTTTAAAGCATCTGCAACAGCTAATGGTAAAAAAACAGAACTTAATTTAAAAGGTATGGAATGCAGATGGGATGAAATCCAACCAAACCAAACTGGCAAAAAAGTGATATGTCTACTTATAGATTGTGATAACGAAGAAAATCAAGCTGAAGTATATAGCACCATTATGAAGGAAATAGATTTGGTCTTTGGTAACTTAGAAAAGCGTAACCCAATTTCTACGTTTAAATTAAAACTAAATACATCTTTAAAAACAATCAGAAAAGAGATGTATGCTAAAATAGGGAAATACCAAATGACTTATTTAGTTAGTAATTGGCTAGTTACAATGATTGGCACTTTTTATTTTAAATTTTTAAAGGCGGGCAAATTATATAAATATAGAGTTACCCAATTATCAGACACGATAATGCTAGATGGTTTATTAAATACTGTAATTTCAGGAACAGATAAACAGATAAATAAATTAAAAAGACTACTTGATGATTTAGAATCTAAGGATAAAATTATTTACGGTATGCATATTACTCACGCGTCTATAATGTCCTGTTATATAGAAAATAGAGAAGAAAAACACATTCATTTTGTAGACGGAACGGAGGGCGGCTATACAAGCGCTGCAATTATGTTTAAGCTTAAAAAGCTAAAATTGAAAAATCCATAAATCAGTTCATTAAAAATCTATTTATTAGACGGATATCGAGTTTTATTCCTATTACGTTTAGGTATTAAATAGAAGTAAAAATATAAGTTAAGGTTAATATATACTGGGGAGCGTTAGACTTACATAACTCTGGAACTTTGAAATAAACCTTTCTTCTTCTATTACACAAACCTTAAGATTATCATTTTTTTGCTTTCAAGCTTATCAAAGAGTTGATTATAGGAATAAAAATTTGCATAATAGTTTTCCTATTTATGCCCTTCCCATTCTATATCGAGCTCTATAGTTTCGCTGTTATTTATGGTAAAGTCAGGGTAATTGAAAAATCGAAATTTTATAAAATCTGCAGATTTTGATACGAATTCCTTATCATCTTGTTCGGATGGATTTTGATTTATCCATTCTATAGTTTTATTCAAATCGTTTTCGTTTATTTATCCAAAAGGAATTTTTGGGAAGATATAATACTAAAGACTCATATGAATTTTCAGACTTTAATTATATTTAAAATATAAATTCATCTAACGCTGCTAAAAATGAAAGTAAGATTTAAAAAGAGAAGGCAAAATACTAATCTTATATTTGGAATTTTTTGGTTTGTCCTAGGTATTCTTTATCTGGTTTTTACAGATAATAATACGTTTTGGATTGGTTATGTTCATTTAGTTTCTGGAGCACTCTTCATGATCCAAAACTTTTACGATTCAAGACATCAATATCTTCATATTGAAAATGGTGTCATCCAAAAGAATATCTTTTATGGATTTAGTAATAAAATAAATCTAGATGAAGTTTATGAGATTAATGGGACAAAAAGCAACTATATTCTCAAATCAGAAGCAAGGAAGTTATCCATTGATCCAAGTTTAATTGATGAGCAGTCACTTATTAAATTATTTCAAATTTTAAGACAAGTAGATTTACCTTCAGAAAGAAACCACTTCAGTAAATACAAACCTGAGTTGGAATGAGTTTTTTAAGAAATAAAACGCTTCAGATAACAAGACACATCTCGATACATCCCGACGAAAACGTCGGGATACTCGATGAGACAAAACAACTAAATATCAGCTTTTTTTATAGGTTTAAAAACTTGACGATAATAGCATATTAGAAATGTCTGTTCGAGTGGTTTCAATGAATTTTTGCTTGAAAAAATCATTGAAATTGTATCGAGAACACTTCAGATAACAAGACACATCTCGATACATCCCAACAAAAACGTCGGGATACTCGATGAGACAAAACAACTTGATATCAGCTTTTTTTAGGGGTTTAAAAACTTGACAATAATAGCATATTAGAAATGTCAGTTCGAGTGGTTTCAATGAATTTTTGCTTAAAAAATAGCTTTATTCTAATATAAATATGTCTTATATATTTTTTTACCCCTAAATCTAAAAACCACTATTATAAAATATCTCCTCAGTTGGAACTTATGAGACTGGCCTATTTCCTTTACATGCTCTATCTTTAAGCCTTAAAATAAACATCCATGAAATACATTATATGTTCTATAGTCTGCCTTTTAGTGGTGAATTTAGCTAAGAGTCAGACCCCAAGTCGGCAATTAGATTCCATCGTTCAGACCTATCAAGACCATAAAGGTTACGACCAAAAAATCTATCCCTTGGGTTTATACACAAAAGCTTATTACCAACAAGAAGCAGATTTTGCGAGTCAACTCCTTACCGATTTAGCTGAAATGGATAACAGCCAACTTTCAGAAACTGAACAGATTTCATTAGAAATGCTAAAGTTTAAGCTTAAGGAAACAGTGGACTTCTACGAGTTTGAAGCCTACTTAAATCCGCTACTGTCCGATTCTGGTTTCCATCTTAGCCTATCTTATGAAGTGAGAGACCTCAACACTTATGAGCAAGTGAAAGCTTATCTCAATAAACTCAACGCTATTCCTACTTATGTGGACCAACACTTTAAACTTCTGAGACAAGGCTTAAAAAAAGGCATCACCCAACCCCGAGTGATTTTTGAAGGCTATGAGTCGACTTACGATTCTCAAATCGTTGACCAACCTGAAGACAGTTACTTTTACGAACCTTTTCAGAACCTCCCTTCTACTCTATTAGAATCTCAAAAAGACTCTGTGATTCAAGCAGCAAAAGCGGCCATAAAAGCCAATGTCATTCCACAATTTAAGCGTATTAAAAGCTTTTTTGAAACGGAATATTTACCCACTACTAAAACTACTTTAGGGGTTTCAGAAGGACCGCAAGGCGAAGCCTACTATCAAAATCGGTTAAATTACTATACAACCTTGGATCTAACCGCTGAAGACATTCATCAAATTGGTATGGATGAAGTGGCGAGAATCAATTCAGAAATGAAAGCTATCATAACTAACCTAGGTTTTGAGGGTAGCTTTGAAGAGTTCATCCAATTCCTCAGAACCGATGAGCAGTTTTATGCTAAAACTGGAGAAGAACTTTTAAAAGAAGCCCGTGATATAGCCAAGCGTATCGATGCCAAACTCCCGGCTTATTTCAAAACTTTACCTAGGAAACCCTACGGTGTCACAAAAGTCCCCGATGCCATTGCTCCTAAATATACCACAGGCCGCTATATTGGCGCTTCCAATGACACTCAGCCTGGGTATTACTGGGTCAACACCTATAATTTGCCCAGCCGACCTTTATATGTTTTACCCTCGTTAACTGCTCACGAAGCAGTGCCTGGACATCATTTACAAAATGCCCGTAATGCAGAGCTTGGCGATAGCATTCCTAAGTTTAGAAAAAACATGTATTTATCTGCCTATGGAGAAGGCTGGGGATTGTACTCTGAGTTCCTTGCTGAAGAAATGGGGATTTATACCACCGCCTATGAGCGATTTGGAAAACTGACTTACGAACAATGGCGTGCTTGTCGTTTAGTTATAGACACGGGAATTCATTCCATGGGATGGACTCGAGAGGAAGCTGTAGACTATTTCACCAAAGAGACAGCCCTTTCGTTACACAATATCAATACCGAAGTAGATCGCTATATTTCATGGCCAGGACAAGCCGTTTCTTACAAAATTGGTGAGATCAAAATTCGCGAATTACGAGCGAAAGCTGAGAAAATGCTTGGCAGTGGATTTGATATCCGTGAGTTTCATGAAGTTATTCTTGAACAAGGGGTTGTCACCTTACCGATTTTAGAACAACGTATTAATACATTTATTGATAAAAATAAAAGTTAGCTCAAAATATAAAAGGTTAGCCTCCCAACTTATAAAAATGATGAATTGGGCCTGAGCCTTTGCCCAATTTATAGTCACTACCCGCTTTGATAGCTTGGTAAATAAATGTTTTTGCTTTTTGAGACGCTTCTTCTAAACTAAAACCTTGAGCCAAATAACTTGCTAATGCAGAAGATAGACTACACCCTGTACCATGCGTATTTTTGGTTGTGATTCTTGGGGAACTCAATTTTGTTATCTGTTTTGTTTTAACATTGAATAAAATATCGACAGATTTATCACCTTTAAGGTGTCCAGCTTTAAGTAATACAGAGACCTTAAACTTTTCGGCCAAAGCTTTTGCATAGTCTGAAAACTCCGTGGAATTTTCAATATTTTCACCTAGGAGAAGCTCCATTTCGGGCACATTAGGTGTCATCACTTCTGCCTGCGGTATTATTTGATCCATCAAGGCTTGTATGGCATCTTGCTGAAGCAAACGATCACCAGAAGTCGCTACCATAACGGGATCTATAACGATATGTTTTGGTTTGTAATGTTGAAGAAGCTTTGCGACCTCTTCGATCACCTCTTTAGAATGGAGCATCCCTATTTTTACCGCATCTGCTCCAATATCCTCCATCACTGCTGTAAATTGATTTGCAATCATCTGAGGAGAAACTCCTTCAATGGCGTTTACACCAAGGGTGTTCTGGGCTGTAATAGCAGTAATTACTGTTGCAGAATAAGCTCCGCAGGCTCCAGCCGACTTTATATCAGCTTGTATGCCTGCACCACCTCCAGAATCACTTCCTGCTATAATTAAAAGCTTTGGGTAAGTTTTCATTTTTAGTCATTTATTAATGATGGTTTTTTTAGCTCAAACTGGCCACTTTTCCTTGCGATAAGCACTATCCCAAAACATCCATTCCAGTTGTGCAGTCTTTAGAAAAGCTTCTGTCATTTCTTCTCTTACTTTGGACGTGGCATTTTGAGCATAATACTCTGTAATTTCAATAGCGCGATCAACAGAATTTGAAAAATCCTCACCTCCATAGGTATCCATCCACTTTTGGTAAGGATTATTATTTGTGTTGGCAATTGACAGCAAATAATCCCCGACTTCTTTATAAATCCAAAAACAAGGCAAAACAGCAGATAAGCTTACTTCTATAGAATCGTACTGATAAACTTCAGTAAGAAAACCAGTATACAAGCTACAAGTTGGAGATTTCTCTGGTGGCTTAAATCCTCCCAATTGACTTATAAATTCTTTGTGCAAGGCTTTTTCAACTTCAATAGTTCCATTTGCAAAACTCATATAGTCCAACGAATGATCAGGATCTTTTAATTGGGTAGCGATATTACCCAGTACCTTCCCGTAAATAGTTAGATAAAAGGCATCTTGATGCATATAAAAATGGAATTGTTCAGCACTTAAAGTTCCTTCACTTAACTCTTTAATGAACGCATGATTTTTAATTTGGTTCATTAATGGATGTACTAGATCAATTGTCTTAGGAAACCATTTATAATTCATAATTCAATTATTTTGATAGTGGTTAATCATATGGTATTATACGAATTAAACAAATTCAATCTTGGATTTATCTCTCAGAATCGTATCAGTAAGTTTATATATTTCATCGATAAGAAATACTCTAAAACTGCCAGGATAACACCCTCTATTGTGCTGGGCAGCATGTTCACCAGCTATCCCCATGCTCAAGAAACTCGCTATACAAGAGGCCAATAAATTATCCGTGTTGGCTCCGCAAAATCCAGCAGTAAGTGCCCCAAGCATACACCCAGAACCTGTGACTTTGGTTAGCATGTCATCGCCATTATGAACAAGTGCTGTTATTTCTCCGTCGGTTATAATATCAATTTTGCCTGAAGCTGCAACAATACATTTCCAATCTTTAGCTAGTTGTTGACAAACTTCTACACCATCCTCACCCATATCTAAGGAATCCACTCCACGCACTTTAGTTTCTACTCCTGCCAAAGATTTGATCTCGCCAAGATTACCTTTAATAATATCTACTTTACCGAAAGATCTTAACTTATCGATAAAACCAATTCGTCTTGGGATAGCTGCACATCCTACTGGGTCCAAAATCACGGGTATGTTAAGCTCATCTGCTGCTTTAACAGCTTGTGGCATCGCTAGCTCCTGCTCTTTGGTTAAGGTTCCAATATTTAGGTAAACAGCGTTGGCAAGTTTCGTAAAATCATAAGCTTCATCTGCAGATTCGCACATGGCTGGTGATGCACCAATACTCAACAATATATTAGCACAATCGTTTATAGTCACATAATTGGTAATGGCCTCTACAAGAGGAGTTTTGGATTTTAAATTTGATAGTTGTTCGTAAATTTGATTTTCTAACATTGCTTTTAATTTAAAAATGCCTTTTTGAATTTATCTTCACTTAAATCTGTGATGCCGATCTCATTAAAGAACTTCAAAATAGGAAGCTCTTTTTCCGATGAAGATTCAAAATCTTTACTAAAACATTTGGCTGTAGCTTTCAAGATATCGTCCATCAATGGAGTTGATTTTTCTTTTGTATACGCATAGTAAATACCATAAGCTTCCTCTGGATTTGTTTCAATAAATTGAATAGCCTCTTGGATAGCTTCTACGAATGCATTTACTTTTTCTTTATCTTTTTGATAATACGATTTTGAAGTGAAAAGATCTAAAGCACAAAAATTAGCGAACCCAGCCGAATCGGCGTCCATATGGATGACATCCATATTTTCATGCTTAGCTTCAATACCTTCAAAATTGTAAAAATACAGCCATCCTGCATCTGCACCCTCTTTCATGTGTTTGATAAGATAAAAATCCTTAGCAACAAATTCAACCTGTGAAGGCTTGATGTTTACGCCTTGTTTAGCCGCATAGCGCTTTATAATTTCAAGGCCAATACCATTAGTTTTCTCATTAGAAACTGGAGTGGCAACTTGGATTTTCTCCCCTTTCTTTAGGGCTTCATAAGAAGTTGTTTTCATGATAACACCACCTTTGGTTTCAAAATAAGTTCCAAGAGAAAGGAATTCTGGATGATACTGCTCAATGAGGTGCAAAGGTTCGTTGGTTGCGAATTGTATGTTTCCTTCAATGAGATCTTGAAGTCCATCGTAGTGGTCTGTTGGAACTATCAATTCAAAATCGGTAATTCCATTTTTTTTCAAAAACCCCTTTTCTTCGGCAACGATTATTGGTAAGTGGTCCGGGTTTAAAAACCATTCGATAGCTAGTTTCATTTTATTCTGATTTTGAGATGAGTTCGTTTAATTCTGTAACCGTTTGTTTTATACTTTCAGATTCAAAAATATCACTTACCAAAGCATATAAATCTGGTTGAAAATCGACAATTTCATTGATGTTTTTACGATTGATTCCCCCTATGACACAGACAGGGACATTGAGTTCTGCTTTAGCTTTGGAAATAACTTCTTTGCTTACCACATCGGCTTTAGGCTTGGTTTTGGAGGGATAAAAAGCACCAAATGCCACATAATCGGCTCCATCTTTTACCGCTTGTTTTGCGCGTTCTATATCTCCGTAGCAGGACACTCCAATAAGCATTTTTTCTCCAACTTCTTCTCGAGTTTCCTTTACAGTTTGATCGGAGAAACCAACGTGAACTCCATCAGCACCTATTTTTTTGGCTAATTGCACTCGGTCATTTATAAAAAAAGTGGCGTTTTTTTGGTCACACAAAGCTTGCAGAGATTTAGCAATAGGCTCTAGTTCGTCATCTGTAGAAGACTTATCTCTTAGTTGTATGACTTTGGCTCCTGCCTCCAAGGCTTCTTCTACCTGTTTTACAATGGTAGATTTTGGAGTTAGTACTTCGTCTGTAACAGCATAAATTCCTTTTAATGATTTCATTTTTGTATACAATTAAAAAAACCGCTTCATGTGAATACACGAAACGGTTTATTGATTTTTTTTCAATTTTTGTTTCGTTTTCCTACGCTGATATTATTCAGTTCAGGTTCTAGGATATACTCTCAGCCTTTCAGCACTCCTAACGACACTATAAAAGTAAATAATGTAAGTTAACTTATCACCTTCAGAGGTTCTAAATCTCTGGATTTTACATTAATTTTAAGATTAAGCCTAAGCTGAATATCGTTAAGCGTAAATTATAACGGAAATAAAATCAGAAAAAACGTTCTAAACTACTTTGACAGGATTTTTGTCTTCATCTATAGCTACGAAGGTGAATTCTCCAGTCACCGCTTTTTCTCTGAATTCTGTATACATCTCTTCTACAAAAATATCTACTCTCACTTTTAGGCTTGTATTGCCAACGTAGGTTACAAGTCCTATTAGTTCAATTATTGTTCCAGCTGGTATTGGTTTTTTAAAATCAATTTTATCACTACTTACAGTTACCATACGTTGTCTGCTAAACCTAGTTGCTGTTATAAAAGCGGTCTCGTCCATGGATTGCATGGCAGTTCCTCCAAATAGGGTATCGTAATGATTTGTAGTGTTTGGAAAAACGGCTTTAAAAATGGTAGTCTTTGAATTTTCAATTCGCTCTTGAATGGTCATACTCTTAAATTAAGATGCTAAGGTAGTTTTTTTCACAAACTTAGTTTGATACCAAATTTGCATTTAACTTGTCTTAAAAAACTGAATTATTTTTACTCCCATGATTAAAAAAAGCCAAGCATTTGCGACATTATAGGTTCAATTTGGTATAATCTATAGAAGTTGGATTTACTTCATATAAAACAAAACCCCCGCATCAATAGACGCAGGGGTTACTAATAATTAGATTATAGAGTGTTATTTCTTAATAAATCTTTTAGTCATTGTATCTTTTCCTGATGTCATCATCAAGAAATAATTTCCTGAGGATAAAGAGGATACATCTATTGCAGTATTCGATCCATTGGGTGTTAAAGACATAAGTTGTTTTCCTTGTATATCAAAAACAATCACTTTATCAATGGTTAATGGAGTATTCCCAAGTTCCAGATATAAGGTCTGTTGAGCAGGATTTGGGTATAGTGCTACTTCCAGAGTCTCAAATACGTTTGAACTTAATGTACAGGTTGAGAAAGGATCTAACACTGTAATACTCACTGTTTCCTGAGTTTGGTTACCACTAGTATCAGTCACTATATATGTGACCTCTACCATTTCATTTTCAGGGTCATAATCATCACAGTTGAAATTAACTTGACTTAACTCCTGAGTTGCGATACCACAATTATCTATTGAACCTCCATCTACATCTTCTAGGGTAAGTGTTGCATTACCGTCCTCATCCAATTCTAAAACAATATTCTCATTCAATAGTATTTCTGGATTTTTATTATCTTCAACAATGATATCTTGAGTTTGAGTACTAACATTTCCAGAACTATCTTCAAATTCCCATGTAATAGTAGTGTTTTCTACAATAGGAAATTCTACTGTTGTCGTTCCTTCTATTTCCCCTGTATCACAATTATCTTCTGACGTTGGAGCAACAAGTTCTAACACTTCACATTGAGCTATAACATCTTCTAAAACTGCTTGATTTGGCACTGGCGCTACAAAATCTCCAAAAGTGACAGTTACGGAAAGACGATCTTGGCTTTCACATTCACCTACTAAGTTAGCAGCATAAAGTGTTTCTCCATTAGAGATTGTATAGTCCGGTGCTAGAACAGTTCCATCATTTTCCTGAGCATACCAAACAACAGTTGCAGTGTCTACTTCTAATTCCTCCAACAAAGGTAGAGAGCAGAAATCTTGTTCTGCTTCGCCTACCGGCATAAGGACATTACAAGTCCCAGCAGGTAAAAGAACTACTGAGTAATCCTCAACCTCTCCCCAATCGAAAGATTCACAAGATGATGGTAAACCATTCCACTTCATAGAGACTCGCATTCTTAAGTTTTCTCCTTCTACAGCACCTTCAGGAACTGTAAAAGAACTACTTACTTCATCACTTGTAGATGGTGGAGCAGATAAGATAAGCTCACCATCATCTGTAAAATCTCCGTTTAGATTAAAATCAATCCAAACATTAATTCCTTCGTTATAAACTGTTCCTGGCCAATCGGGATTAACTGTAATTGTATACGATTCTCCTACCACAAGGTCAGTGGAAAGATTGGTAAAATCTGAGTAACCTGGTCCAGCTCCAGATTCATTATCTAAAGCATGTAATCTTACTCTGGCGATGTGCTCATCACTGGTATTTTGCCCTGAAGAATTACAATATTCTAAAACAAATTCTTCAGTTGTGAATGTTATGATTTCAGAATATTCTGACGTGGTGTTTTCAGTTAAACATTGAGTTCTGATTTGAACTTCGTAGGCAGTCAATTCTGTAAGACCCTCTAAGTTAATTGTGTTAATTTGTAAACTACTTTCAATCCATTCAGTGGTTCCTTCTTCTCTATATCTGAAATCAAACTCAGCTCCTCCAGGAGCATTATCCCAAAATAACGATGCAGATTCAGAATCTACTCCACCAACTGTAATACCAGATGGAGGAACAGCTTCACAAACAACTGGCTCTGCATTAAGACCAGTCACAATTAAAGTGAAATTCTGCTGTGCATTGGTCAGATTGCCCTTATGAGTAACTGAGATCGTGTAAGTACCTGTTGCGTTTTCAATATCCACTCTTTCGAAGGGGTCCTTGGAATTGTTCGCCTTTTCATTGGTAATGACGCCGGTTAATCTCCAAGGAAGATACTCGGTTCCTGTTTGTTCTAAGGTTATATCAAGGTCATTCACCAATCGAGCTTCATCAGAATTGACTTGAGTTGTTGCTACACCAGCAGGATCTGTCCAAGAAATAGAAGCTAAAAGTGCATCAACATCATTACTTTGCACTTCTAAGGTATACGTTTGGCCAGGAAACAGAGACAATTCATTTACAACAGCACCATTATCTTTTTGACTCAAAGTTTCAGCAGCTCTTTTAGAATTCATTAATCCCCAACCAAATCTTGCATCAGGGCCTTCCAAACCAGCATCATCTGCGGTATGCAAAATAAGACCTTTAAGTGTAGCAGATCTCATATAGTTCCCGAAAAGATTATTTGCGTGTTGTTGAAGCAATAATGCACTCCCAGCAACATTAGGAGAAGCCATAGAAGTCCCTGAAATAGTGCCGTAGGATGCATCTCCAGTAGCATACGTTGAAAAAACACCGGTTCCATTACCTGTAATATCTGGCTTAATTCTTAAATCGTCTGTAGGGCCTTGACTACTACTGGAGTTGATGACCACAGAAATTAACTCTCCATCCTCTGAAACGTTAGCATCCTGACCATTAGCTACGACCAAGTTGTTTTTTGAAGTAGAATGCCCTGTTAATTTATCAAAGCTAGGATTTGCAGGATCTAAAGGGGAGCCATTCCAAGATGCATTACCATCGTTTCCCGCGGCTACAACCATTAAGTAATAAGGAGCATTATAGTGTATTACATCCCAACTTCTGGATTCCCCGATGTAACCCCCAAAATAATAGTCTGGTAATGTATTTGGCCTAAATCCGTAGGAATGGTTAGAAACCAACATACCTTGAGCGGCGGCAGCTGTTGCCTCAGCTTTGTCATTATTCCATTTATAACCTTCAACTTTGCCCTGCGGAGCCATTCCCTTTGCATTTGGAACCACGCCAGAAGCCATGATGGTCCCGGTGACATGAGCCGCATGAAAATTTAAATCTAAACCTTCCGAGGCTACATCCATTAATGTAACTCTACTGCTCCCGGAGGTTTGGTATTCTTGATGAGCGACTCTAGCATGACCGCCATCCCAAACATGGGCTGTCATATCTTGTCCATCTAAGTTAAATCCAGTTGAGCCACCAATATTTAAATGATCTGCTCTCGTTGAACGAGCAGCATCTACATTATACGTTTGATAATAAATAGGAGTTCCATTAGCATCGAAGCGTTGAAGTTCCGCATAACTCCCATCTTTTAGGGTTAGAGAAATCTCTAAATTTCTACGTTTAGCCTGATTTAAAACCGATTGTTTTTGTGACGTAAACACATCACTAAAATTATTTGAAAGTTGATTTAGTAAGGTAGAATTGTATTTGGAAGTAATTCTTTGTTTTTGAGCTTCCGTTTGTGAAAAGGTCGTTAAGCTGATAGAAACAGTAAGACTAAACATCAAAAGCTTGATGTAATTTGATTTCATGTTTTTTTTGTTAAATAATTAAGGATTTAAAATTAACAAATAACACTATATTAACTAATGCAAAAACGTTAATTTTTTAAACAAAAAAAGGCCAACAAAATTGTTGACCTTTTTAAAGCTGTAAAATTATTACTTTTAGTCTACATTATCATGGAGAAACGAGTTGTTGGATCTAAAGTTTAAATTGTCCTTATCACCTTCAACACTTGTTCTTGACAAACCTTTTCCTTGAGATTGATTATGATCTAGTTCGATGCCTGCACGCTTGTAGGCGGGCTGCTTTTCAATCTCATCAATATTGTTGGTATTCCTGAATTTATAATTAAACTGTTTCATTTTAGCCTTGCGCTCCGCTGCTCTTGAAGCTAGTTCAGACAAAGGCGTATTCATGGGATCTACCTCATCAGTATCTCCCTCGGGCTCAATCGATCTTGATGGTTTTACAGTCCGTTTCGAAAAATTAATCTCATCGGACTCGCTGGCATTTTTAACGTCATTCCTTTTTTGAGGTTTTGGAGACGGCTTATAATCCTCCTCCTTTTCCATAAATTCACTAAGATCGTACTTCTTAATATCGCGATTTGTTTTCTCATGATAAGAATTAACTTGCTCAGCTTCATTCACTTCAATATCCCGTGATGATTTATCTGATCTCCCTTTAGGACTCTCATCTTCATCATCTTCGTCATTAGAAAAATCAAAACTTAGCATTCCTTCTGAAGCATTGTCGTCTTCAGAATTAGGCTCTTCCAAAATTTCAAAATCGTCTTCGTTCGCGTTAACAACTTCAAAATCAACCTCTAAGTTGTTTACATCTACTTTGTTTTTATCATCATCGACCTCCTCTTGATTATCGTCAAAATTCAGTTCATGAACTACTTTAGACTTTTCAGTGTTCGATTCGCTTCTATTTGCTTTTGGCCTAGATTGTGGGGCCTCTATTTGTTGCTTTTTGAACCTCCCAGTAGATAAATTTTGCTCTATTCGCTGATCGTCTTCTAGCGTATGAATGATTTTTTTGGTTTCTGTATTGACAATTTCATCTTGTTGCTCGGTATCAAACCCAGTAGCAATAACAGTAACTGAAATGGAGTCTTCCAAGCTTTCATCGTCACCAACTCCCATAATGATATTGGCGCTATTACCAGCCTCGGCTTGGATATGATCGTTGATTTCTCCTATCTCATCCAAGGTGATTTCATCTGTTCCTGAAACAATAAGCAATAGGACATTTTTCGCTCCTTTAATTTTGTTATCGTTTAATAAAGGAGAGTCTAGAGCCTTCTCTATGGCAATTTGTGATCTATTTGCTCCAGAAGCTTCAGCAGATCCCATAATGGCTGTTCCGCTGTTACTAAGAACTGTTTTAGCATCACGCAAGTCAATATTCTGCGTATAGTGATGTGTAATAACTTCCGCTATTCCTCGAGATGCTGTGGCCAGAACTTCGTCAGCTTTAGAAAACCCAGATTTAAAGCCTAAGTTTCCGTAGACTTCTCTTAGTTTATTATTATTAATAACGATTAAAGAGTCTACATTGTTCCTTAATTCTTCAACGCCAAGTTGAGCTTGCTCATTTCGAGTGCGACCTTCAAACTGAAAAGGAATAGTAACGATACCAACCGTAAGAATATCCATTTCTTTTGCAAGTCTAGCAATAACTGGAGCAGCACCAGTCCCTGTACCTCCACCCATTCCTGCCGTAATAAATACCATTTTGGTATTTGTGCTCAATAAGCCTTTTAGATCTTCTCTGCTTTCTTCTGCAGCCTGTTTACCAATATCGGGGTTGGCTCCTGCTCCGAGTCCCTCGGTTAAGTTGACACCCAACTGTATTTTGGTAGGAACAGGACTATTCTCTAAAGCCTGAGAATCTGTATTACAAACGACAAAATCGACGCCTTTAATACCTTGACTAAACATATGGTTGATGGCATTTGAGCCACCGCCACCTACTCCAATTACTTTAATCACATTGGACTGATTCTTAGGGAGATCGAATGAAATATTTTCGAATTCTGGTTTACTCATAATTATTTTCTTTTGGTTGGTGTACTATTCTGCGTTGTCTAAAAATTCTTTTAATTTATCAAACCATTTCTCAACCACATTTCTACTTGGTCGTGCTGGTTGTTTAGGTTGTTCCGGAATGGGCGACTTTTCATGAGAAGCACCTTCACCCTCTGTATTATGATCCGCCGCAGTCTCTTCAGGTTGCTCTGCATTGACTCCTAGGTGTTCTTCTTCAGCTTGTTCTCGTTCTTCTTTCTCAAACACCTTACGTTCTAGTCCATCCATCACTAGACCAACGGCTGTAGCATAAAGTGGACTCGCAATTTCTTTATCTGTTTCACCAGCAAGGTATTCGTTAGGATAACCTACCCTGGTATCCATACCTGTGACATATTCTACTAATTGCTTAAGGTGCTTTAACTGAGCACCTCCACCTGTGATGACGATACCTGCGATTAACTTTTTCTTTTGCTCCTCGTGACCGTAATTCTTTATTTCAAGATAAACTTGATCGATAATTTCTACTGCTCGGTAGTGAATTACTTTAGACAAATTCTTCAACGAAATTTCTTTAGGATCCCTACCTCTCAATCCAGGAATCGAAACAATTTCATTTTCTTTATTTTCTCCAGGCCAGGCAGATCCAAATTTTACTTTTAGCAGTTCCGCTTGTTTTTCAATAATAGAACAGCCTTCTTTGATATCTTCTGTAATCGCGTTACCTCCAAGAGGAATAACTGCTGTATGTCTTATAATTCCATCTTTAAAAATGGCCAGATCTGTTGTTCCACCACCTATATCTATTAGAGCTACTCCAGCTTCTTTTTCTTCTTGACTTAGGACTGAATTGGCAGATGCTAAAGGCTCCAAAGTCATACCGTTGAGCTCCAAACCTGAGTTTTTTACACAACGTCCAATATTCCTTATCGATGAAATTTGACCAACTACCACGTGAAAGTTCGCTTCTAGGCGGCCTCCAGACATTCCGCGGGGCTCCATAATTTCAGACTGCCCATCCACTTTATATTCTTGGGGTAACACATGAATAATCTCTTCTCCAGGGAGCATCACAAGTTTGTGGACTTGATTACACAAATTGTCGATATCTTCATCTTCTATCACTTCTTCTACATCATTTCTAGTGATGTAATCGCTATGCTGTAAACTCCTAATATGCTGCCCGGCAATACCTACTGTGACCCCCTCAACTTCAATTCCAGAATTGGCTTCAGCTTGTTGAACCGCCTGCTGGATGGACTGTATAGTTTGAGTAATATTATTAACAACTCCGCGATGCACCCCCAAACTTTTGGTTCTCCCAATGCCTAGAATCTCTACTTTACCATATTCGTTTTTGCGACCAATCATTGCTACAATCTTTGTAGTTCCAATGTCTAAGCCTACTGCAATATTATCTTCTTCCATCTGTGTAGATTATTACTTTATTGTACATACCACTTGGTTACCAAATTGCAAATCTATGCGTTTATAGTCATCTAATTTATTGTACTCCAAAGCTTTTGAATAAAAAACTTTATAATTTGTCAACTTTTTGTCAAGATAAGAAATTTGACCAAAATTGACGAGAAATTCTCTATCTCTAACGCTTAATACGTAGTGATTTTTAGATTCTTTTCGGATTGCAATAATATGTTTTTTAAAAAAATCATCCCCCTGAATTTTCATTAAAAGTGGATAAACTTCTTTTAAATCTTTTGGCCGAACACCATAGACCATAGGGACTCTAGAGGAATAGTTTTTAGACAAAGGCATAGGGTATCCTTCTGAGTCCAAATAATAAAAATCTTTATCTTTAATCCTCGCAATAGGTTCTCTTTGAACAATCTTCGCAGAAAGTTTTCCGTCCAAACTGTAGTAAGCTTCAGATGATTTAATCATTTCATTAGCATCCAAGGTGTTTTCAACACTCGCAAGCCTTTTTTCATCCATCAGCGAATCTCCATTGGCAACCATCATATCCTTTAAAATCTGCTCAACTTCTACTTCAGTAATAAACAGTTTGGAAGCATCCGTAAATTCTACCTGAAGTGATGTGATGGGTTTTGATTTTTGACGATGATTGGCAAAACCAACCAAAAAGAAAAGAGCTCCTACTATCAAAATCAATCTCATACTGTGTAAGTTGAATATTTTCATTTTAATAATTTTGAAATTTTTGAAGCCTCTACCCCTATGTCTCCTGCTCCTAGTAGAACTATAACTTCTTCGCTAGCCTTTTGAATTCTATTCTCTATATCATTTTTTGAAATAAGTTGCTTTTTAGGGTGATCGATCAACTCCAACAAAAACTTAGAGGTAATACCTTCGATAGGTTCTTCTCTTGCTGGATAAATATCTAAAAGATTTACCTCATCAAATTGAGCTAAGCTTTTCGCAAACTCATCTGCAAAATCTTTTGTTCTGGAAAAAAGATGAGGCTGAAAGATGACCACAGATTTCTTTTCGGGATGCATTTCTGAAATAGCTTGATGCACTGCATCAATTTCTTTAGGATGATGAGCATAATCATCGATCACTATCAAAAGATCCGATTTGTATACATAATTGAAACGCCTTTGCACGCCTTCAAAACTAGCCAAGGCTTTGGCGAAGCGATCTGCATAGCTAGGTTTAAAATCGATAGCTAGACACAAAGCTGCTGCTGCATTGAATAGGTTATGTTGACCAGGAAGTGAAAACTGAATGTCCTTAAGATTGAAATTCTCAGACTTAAAATCGAACCTATAACTACCGTTTTCTATTTTGATATGTTGAATGCTATAGTCGGCAGAATGATTTACTGCTATAGATTGAGCCTTAATATCTAGAGTCGAGTTTGCGTAGAGATGACCTTTAGGGACCAAATTTGAAAACTCTTGAAATGCTAAAGTCAGACTTTCGCTTGTTCCATAAATATCTAAATGATCTGCATCCATAGAAGTAATTACTGCAGCAGAAGGATGTAATTGAAGGAAGGATCTATCAAATTCATCTGCTTCTATAACGACGACGTCATCTCCATCTCCGATATAATTGGTCTTATAATTTTGGAGAATACCCCCACAAAAGGCGGTTAACTTGATCTGGTTTGCTTTTAAAATATGAGTTAATATCGCTGAAGTTGTCGTTTTACCGTGAGTTCCTGCTACGGCAAGAGTTGGCAAATTTTTAGTGATTTCACCTAGAATAAAAGCCCGTTTATACATATCAAAACCATTGGCTTTGAAATAATTAACCAGAATGGAATTTGAAGAAATGGCAGGGGTAAACACCACTAAAGTAGACTCCTGAGGAAGAGTTTTCAAAACGTTCTCTTCGATTTTTTGCTGATAATATACCTCAACACCTTCTTCTGTAAGAGTTTGAGTGAGTTCGGTTTTGGTCTTATCGTAACCCAACACCTTCAATTCCTTTTGGTTGAAGTATCTAGCCAATGCACTCATCCCGATACCTCCGATACCGATAAAAAAAATGTGTGTATACTGTTGTATTGGCTTCATTTACTTTTGTTTTCTATTCGTTCAATTTGGTCTACAATAGTCTTTGTCGCGTTGGGTTTTGCTAATTTCAAAATATTCTGAGACAACTTTTCTTGAAGGTGTTCACTGGAGATTAAGTCTTTAAATACAGATTCAAAATGCTTTTCCAAATCACTTTCTTTTAGCATTATCGCTGCCTCTTTATCTTCTATGGATTTCGCATTTTTAGTTTGATGGTCTTCAGCTACATTTGGCGAAGGAATAAAAATCACTGGTTTTCCCACTAAACTCAATTCACTCACCGCACCTGCACCAGCTCTGGATATGATGACATCCGCAGACGCATAGGCCAAGTCCATTTTAGAAATAAATTTTTCAACCTTTACAGTGTCCGAAGTTAGGGAGGTGTAGCGATCGAAGTAGATCTTACCACATTGCCAGATCACTTGAAGATCTTCCGCTTTGAATAAATCCAATTGACTTGCAATCAACTCATTGATTCTCTGTGAACCTAAACTCCCTCCAATCACTAGAAGTGTTCTTTTTGACGGATCAAGTTGAAAGTGCTTTATACCCAAGTCACTTTTATCAGCTATATCCAACAAATCCTTTCGAACTGGATTCCCTGACAAAATAAGTTTTTGCTTAGGGAATAAACGGTCCATTCCCTCGTAAGCTACACAAATAGAATCGGCTTTGCCAGCTAACCATTTATTGGTCACTCCAGCATAAGCATTTTGCTCTTGGATAAGGCTTGGAATTTTTAATAGTGAAGCCATTTTCAGTAGTGGTCCACTAGCAAATCCACCTGTTCCTATCACGACATTAGGCTTAAATGCTTTTATTAATGCTCTAGATTTCAACATAGAATTAATCAGCTTTAGAGGAAACAAAAGGTTGCCAAGAGTTAGTTTCCGCTGAATCCCCGATATCCATAGTCCTTCAATTTTGAAACCTGCTTCTGGAACTTTAGTCATTTCCATTTTTCCTTTAGCTCCAACAAATAAAAACTCGGCATCTGGAAATCTAAATTTTAATTCTTCTGCAATAGCGATAGCCGGGTAGATATGTCCACCAGTTCCTCCTCCTGAAATCATGTATCGCTTCGTACTCATATCGTTTCGCTTAAGACTTCTAATGGGTTTTCTATCGCTTTATTGTCTTCTCTCTCCTTCTCTTTGGCTTCAGCTATTGATCTGACTTCGTTATTTGCACTTACGCTAATAACAATACCTAGGGATAAACACGTCATCCAAATGGATGTTCCTCCACTTCCCACCAGTGGTAGGGTTTGACCTGTCACTGGCAAAAACTCAACCGCTACGGCTATATTCACAAAAGCCTGAAAAATAATAGGAATACCCGCAGCAATCACCAATAACCTGCCGTAGGCTGTTTCTGATTTTGTAACGATAATGGCCATTCTATACAACATAAATAAGTAAGCTAAGATCACCCCCAATCCACCTACCATTCCCATTTCTTCTACGATAATGGCATAGATAAAATCTGAAGAGGATTGCGGTAAAAAATTACGCTGCACACTTTTGCCAATACCATTTCCAGTAATCCCTCCGGTTGCAATGGCTATTTTGGCCTTTTCAACTTGATATTGTTCTTTGCTTTGTTCATCTTGAGTAAAAGTCTCTATTCGACTTATCCAGGTATCTACTCTATTTGGAAATAAATCTGGAAAAGCTTTGGCGGTAAGTCCAAATAAAACCAGACTTAACATACCAATACCTACAATAGCTCCTGTATATTTCATACTATAACCTCCTACAAAAGTGAGGATTAGAACTATAAAGAAGATGATTGCGGCTGTTGAAAAATTTGCAGGTAGAATAAGTCCTACCACGAGAAATACCGGAACCCACAGCGGTAGGATCGTTTCTTTAAAGGTATATTCAGTATCTTTTATTTTTGATAAATACCTCGCGACATAAATCAGTAAAACCACTGAAGCTAAAGTTGAAGTCTGGAAGGAAAAGTTTACAATAGGGACTTGTATCCAACGGCTTGCATTAGCTCCTTGCATCGTTGTTCCTTGGAGAAGGGTCACAATCAATAATACAATTACAATAGGTAATAAAATTATAGACAAGCCTCTGAAATAGCGATAAGGTATTTTATGAGTGGCATACAGGATTGAAAATCCTAATACCAAATGGATAAAATGTTTGATCAAATAAGCAAAGGTACTTCCACTCGCTCCATTGAGATAGGCTAAGTTACTAGAGGCACTATACACGGGAATGAAGGAGAAAATAGCTAAAAGCGCAGCCACAGACCATAACATCCTATCGCCCTTAATACTTCTCAAAAAATCTGTCAGTCCTGTGCTTGTTGACATTTCGTTTATTTTTTTAGGTAGTGAACTGCATCTTTAAATTGTCTTCCCCTGTCTTCGTAATTTTCAAAGAGATCGAAACTAGCACAGGCAGGAGATAAAAGCACTGCATCATTATCCTCTGTCAATCCATATGCTTTTGCAACAGCATCAGGCATATTTGAAGATTCAATGATTGTATCTACACAGTTGCTAAAAGCATTGTATATTTTCTGATTGTCTATTCCTAAACATACAATAGCTTTTACTTTTTCATTGACTAAAGGAAGTAAGTCTTCATAGACATTTCCCTTATCTACTCCCCCAACGATCCAAACTGTTGGCGCTGTCATACTATCCAAAGCATAAAAGGTAGCATTAACATTAGTCGCTTTAGAATCGTTAATAAAGGCTACCTTATTTATTTTTCCTAATTGCTCTAGCCGATGCTCAACCCCCTGAAAGCTTTCCATACTTTCTCGGATAGTTTGCTTTCTTATTTTTAATAATCGGGCTGCTGTGGATGCCGCCATTGCATTTCTTGTATTGTGGTCGCCTTTTACGGCTAAATCGTTAACAGACATAGTAAATAAGTTATGGTTTAGTTTTATATTTATTTTATTATCCTCTATAAAAGCCGAAAGGTCAGCCATTATCGTAGTCTTAGTAAAAGGGATTAACTGCGCTCTTACCGTATTTTTTGCTAGCCAATTCACAATCACCTCGTCATCTTTATTGTAAATAAGGAAATCGTCTTTAGTTTGATTTTTTGTGATTTTGAATTTTGCCTGAATATATTCTTGGAAATTATTGTGATAACGATCTAAGTGATCTGGTGTAATACTGGTTAAAATAGCAATATGAGGTCTAAACTCTTCTACGCCGTCCAACTGAAAACTACTCAGCTCCAAAACGTAATTATGAAAGCTTTGTCTAGCGACCTGTTCAGCGAAACTAAATCCTACATTCCCAGCCATGGAGACCGATAAACCTGCATTCCTCAAAATATGATACACCATATTGGTGACAGTAGTTTTCCCGTTGGAGCCTGTGATCCCAATAATATTAGCATCTGTAAACCAGGATGCAAATTCAATTTCTGAAATGATCTTTATACCGCGTTCTCGAAGATTTTTGATCACCTCAAGATCATCTGAAATACCAGGGCTTTTTACAATAAGATCTGCCTCCTGTAATCTAGAAACAGTATGTCCCCCTTCTTCAAAGTCGATGTCCTCTTTTTTGAGTTTGGCTCTAAATTTTGGCTTTAGCTTTGAAAAATCAGACAAAAACACATCATAGGATTTGTCTTTTCCCAGAATGGCTGCGCCTACGCCACTTTCACCTCCCCCTAAAACGATCAGTTTTTCCATTTATCGAATTTTTAGGGTTACAATAGTGATTACAGCCAGTAAAATCCCGATAATCCAAAATCTAACAGCAATTTTTGACTCGTGGAATCCTAGCTTTTGATAATGATGGTGCAAAGGCGACATTAAAAATATACGTCGGCCTTGTCCAGTTCTTTTCTTGGTGTATTTGAACCAGCCTACTTGAAAGATAACGGATAAAATTTCAATAAAGAAAATTCCACACAGAATAGGAATGAGTAACTCTTTACGGGTTGCAATAGCTATTACAGCTATAATCCCTCCAATGGTTAAACTCCCTGTGTCTCCCATAAATACTTGAGCGGGATAGGTATTGTACCATAGAAATCCTACTAAAGCTCCTGCAAAAGCGGTAATAAAAACAGTCATTTCTCCAGACCTAGGAATGTTCATGACATTTAAATAATCAGAGAAAATAACATTTCCAGATACCCAAGCAAAAATACCCAGAGTAAGGACTATAATCGCAGAACTCCCTGCTGCAAGTCCATCAATTCCATCGGTCAAATTAGCACCATTGGAAACGGCAGTCACAATAATAATGACAATAGGAATAAAAATGAGCCATGCATAGCTTTTTGCGCCTTCACTTATCCAAGAGATTGCTTTGGTATAGTCCAATTCGTTATTCTTGAAAAAAGGAATAGTCGTCGTTGTAGATTTCTCTTCTGGCGAAGTCTCAGAAATCATTTGAACATTATTTGTCGTCGTTACTTTGTTGTCCGATCGAACTGTAACATCGGGATGAAAATACATCACTGCTCCTACAAATATTCCCAAACCAACCTGCCCAACGATTTTAAATTTTCCCTTTAAACCTTCCTTGTTTTTTTTGGTGATTTTAATATAATCATCCAAAAATCCAATAGCTCCCATCCAGATGGTGGTAACAATTAGGAGGATGACATAAATATTATTCAACTGAGCCAATAATAATACAGGAATAAGGGTAGACATAATTATGATAAGTCCACCCATTGTAGGTGTGCCAGCTTTTTCCTTTTGACCTTCTAAACCCAGCTCCCTAACACTTTCTCCTATTTGCTTTCTCTGTAGAAAAAGGATAATACGCTTACCGAAAATTGTAGAAATTGAAAGAGATAGAATGATCGCAAATGCAGCTCTAAAAGAGATATATTGAAACAAGCGAGCGCCAGGCAAATCGTAATTGTTTTCTAAGAATTCAAATAAATGATAAAGCATATCTTATTTGTTAAGTTGGTCTAATAGCTCTTTTACAATTTTTAGATCATCGAAATCTGATCGCACCCCATTAATTTCTTGGTAGGTTTCGTGACCTTTTCCTGCGATTAATATAATATCCCTCTGTTGTGCCAAGTTACAAGCTGTCTTTATGGCCTGTAGTCTAGAGGTTATACTCAAAGTCTTGGAAACATCTTGAGGCTCTACCCCTTTCTCAATATCGTTAATGATGGAGTCTGGATCTTCTGTACGTGGATTGTCGCTAGTGAAAATCACTTTTGTACTCAAATTTCCAGCAATTTTGCCCATAAGAGGACGCTTAGTGGTATCGCGATCTCCACCACAACCCATTACAGTAATAAGCTCTTCACTTCTTGTTCGTATAGCATTGGTAGTCTGAAGTACATTTTTTAAAGCATCGGGCGTGTGAGCGTAATCCACAATGATATGTATGCCGGTTGAAGACACATGATGTTGGTATCTTCCGTCCACGGGTTTCAACTGACTCAAGTACTGAAGATTCTCGATAGCTTCAACTTCAAGTAAGTCTGCAACTGCATAAACGGCCAGTAAATTATAAGCATTAAAATCTCCAATAAACCTTGACCAAACTTCGGTGCCGTTGATATTGAGTTTTAAGCCAGAAAAGCTTTTTTCTAAAATCTTTACTTTGTAATCTGTTAGGTTTTTAACTCCATAACCAAAGGTTTTTGCTTTTGTATTTTGAAGCATGTAATTTCCATTTTTATCATCCACGTTGGTTAAGGCGAATGCTTTTTTGGACAACTGATCGAAAAACCTCTTCTTAACATTTCTATATTCTGCAAACGTCTTGTGATAATCTAAGTGATCTTGAGATAAGTTCGTAAAAACCCCTCCTTCAAAATCGAGACCTAATGTTCTGTGTTGAGCAATCCCGTGAGAACTCACTTCCATAAAGCAAAATTCTATCCCAACTTCGTTCATTTCTTTTAAATAAGAATTGATAGTTAAAGAATCTGGAGTGGTAAGCTTTGTTGGATAATCTTTGTCATCTACTTTGATGACTACTGTTGAAATTAATCCTACTTTAAACCCTAAAGCCTTAAACATCTGATATAACAAAGAGGTTACTGTCGTTTTACCGTTTGTTCCAGTCACCCCAATAAGCTTCAAATTGGCAGAAGGATTATCGTAATAATTGGAAGCCATTACGGCTAATGCCTCTCGACAATCTTTTACATGTATATAAGACACTTCCGGAGTAAGCTCAGTAGGAAATTCTTCACAAACAATTACATTAGCACCTTTTGCGACAGCCGTTTCTATAAATTCATGGCCATCTGCAGTTTCGCCTTTTATAGCCACAAATACATCTTGAGCTGAAATTAATCGGCTATCAAAATGAATTTTTTTGATATCTACCGCCGTAGAACCCTTTACAGATTCTATCGCCACTTTATATAATATGTCTTTTAAAACTCTCAACTTGAAATCAGATTTATACGTTGGTTATTTGAAATTTTACTTCCTTTTTTAATCGATTGCTTTATCACTGTTCCTTGTCCAATTAAATTGACTTGCAAACCTAAATTCTCCAAAATAGAAACCGCATCCATAGCTGGGTAGCCAGTTAAATCTGGCATTATAGTTTTATATTTTTGAGAGGTTTCATAGTAATTTTCATAGGAAGAAGATGCAAAATTGGAAGGGATAGCTTCCCTAAGCATCTCATCTTTAAGAGGAGTATCTATAAAAATCTTTTGAGCAATCTTTTCAAAAACAGGTGCCGCTACTGTACTCCCATAATAGCCGATTTCAGGATTTGGTTTATGAATAACCACTATGCAAGAATATTTAGGAGCTTCCGCAGGAAAGTAACCTACAAAGGAGGATACATACCGCCCAGACTCTATCCAGTATTCTGTTTGGCAGGTTCCTGTTTTGCCCGCCATAGAAAAGTTGGGGTTGTAAATATTGCTACCCGTTCCCTCTTCCACGACTTTTTTCATCATGGCCTGAAGTTTTTTTGCTGTTTCCTCAGAACAAATGCTTTCTTCTAAAATAGGCTCTACGTAGGATTCGATTAAGGTATTTTTATCTCTAACTTCTTTTATAAATTTCGGTTTTATCTTTACACCATCGTTGGCAATAGCGTTGTAAAACGTGAGGATTTGCAAAGAGGTTAAAGAAACCCCATAACCAAAAGACATCCAAGGCAAGGTGGTTCCATACCAATTAGAATCTTCAGGATGTGGAATTTTGGGCTCACCTTCTCCTTTAATTTTCAAACCTATCTTTTCATTAAGCCCCATATTGTAGAGGCGATTTACAAATCGCTCTGGATCATCTTTATAATTATTATAAATCATTTTAGCAAAAGCCGTATTGGAAGAAACCTCAAAAGCTTTTGCAGCAGAGATTTTTCCGTAACCACCGCGTTTTGAATCGTAAACTTTTCGATCAAAAAACTGAACCATTCCTTTTTCAGTATCAAAAACAGTACTGGTATCGATCACTCTATCTTCAAGCGCTGCCGCCATACTCATCAACTTAAAAGTAGAACCTGGCTCGTGAGGCTCGTAAACAGCGTAGTTGAGTTTCTCGTAATACTTTGTTGAATTTTTAATTCGACCTAAATTTGAAATCGCCTTAATCTCTCCCGTTTTGGTTTCCATAACCACGACACTTCCATGATCGGCTTCAAATTTTTCCAACTGTTCCAGTAAAGCATGATGCGCAACATCCTGGATATTTACATCTATCGTAGAAATAACATCGTATCCGTCTTCGGGCTCAACCTCGTTAACATCACTTATAGGCTTCCACTGTCCTTTAGCGATTTTCTGTTTTAAGCGTTGACCTTGTTTCCCCTTTAAGTATTCATCAAAAGCACCTTCAAGGCCTACGTTTCCAAAACCTACGGTTCGTTCACCAATTTTGCCTAACGGATTTTCACGAACTGTAGATTGTTCAGCGATAAATCCACCCTTGTAAGGGCCCAGATTAAATAAAGGAAATTCTCGAATCTTGATATAATCTGAATAATCGAGTTGCTTGGCAATTAAGACATATCTATTTTTAATGACACGCGCTCTTTTAAGTTTTCGAAGATAATCGTCCTTAGAACCTCCTAGCATTTTCGATAATTCTGTAGCTAAAGCTGAAGCATACTTTTGGAAATTGGCTTCAGAAACAGTAACCGCGTCAAATCTAATATCGTATTTAGGAACCGATGTAGCCAGCAAGTTCATATTGGTATCATAGAGATTCCCTCGGTTGGGTTCAATATTGAAATTTCTAAACACGGTTTGCTGGGCGATATCCTTATACTTTTGTCCTTCAACGATTTGGATATCAAATAATTTGTATCCCATCCCCATAAACACAAGTACAAGTAAAGCTGCAATGATATAAAACCGCCTTAAAATGCTTTTATCTGTTGTCATTTTATTGAGATTTTATGGTGATTTTGTAGGGACGCTGATCCGACAATCCAATGGAACGCTTCTCCATTTTTTTAGCTACGTTGGATTCCATTTTCTTTTGCATCACCGTTTTACGTGTGTCTACAAATTCGCTTCTTAACTCTCTAAGTTGCTGGTTGAGTTCTGCAACTTGATATACTTTTCGTTCTGCACTGTGTGAACTCGCAATCATAATGATAGCCAGCAAAGCACAAAAAACAATGAAAACCCAATGGTTGAAAGCACCATCGCTTACCAAAAACTTCCCTTTTAGAATATTTGCTAAACCCGTTTTCATCTTTATAATTTTTCTCCTATTCTTAATTTCGCACTTCTAGATCTTTTGTTTTCCTGTAATTCTGTAGCGCCTGGAGTTATCATTTTCCCCACTTTTTTAAAAGGCACCAGCATATTTCCATAAAAGTCTTTTTCGGGAGCACCAGAAAACTTCCCATCCCTAATAAATCTTTTTACCAAACGGTCTTCTAAAGAGTGATACGAAATCAGACTTAGCCTCCCGCCTTTGGTCATCAATTCTGAAGTTTGAAGCAAAAACTCTTTTAAAGCCTCCATTTCCTGATTCACTTCAATACGGATAGCTTGGTAAACCTGTGCTAAAAATTTATTCACCTTAGTCGGAGGGAAAAAAGGCGTTAACAAATCATTTAAATCCTTTGTAGATTTAATAGGCTCATTACTTCTACGTTCAACAATGGCGTTAGCAAGTTTCCGTGACATTTTGATTTCACCATACTGCCAGATCAATTGAGCTAATTGCTCTTGGGAATAAGTGTTCACCAATTCTGAAGCACTTAAGCCCGTGTTTTGATCCATTCTCATATCCAATTCAGCTTCAAACCGAATGGAAAATCCACGTTCTCCTTTATCAAATTGATGTGAGGAGACTCCAAAATCGCCTAAAATTCCATCAACTTCTTTCACCCCTTCTAGCCTTAAAAAGCGCTTTATAAATCTGAAATTGGCCGGGATTAAGGTGAACCTCGGATCGTCTATACTATTTTCTTGAGCATCTTGATCTTGATCGAAAGCAAAAAGCCGCCCTTTTTCTCCAAGTCGAGATAAAATCTCAGCCGAATGGCCACCACCTCCAAAGGTCACATCTACATAAGTCCCATCGGGCTGTATAGACATGCCATCAACGCTTTCTTTTAGCAAAACTGGTAAGTGATAGGCTTTACTCGTCATTATCATTTCCCATTACATCTTCAGCTAATTCTGCAAATCCTTCAGAATCGCTTACGACAGATTCATATTTATCTTTATTCCAAATTTCTACGATATTGATCGCAGAAGAAACGACGATCTCTTTCTCAATCCCAGCAAAGCCAATCAGATCTTTTGGAATCAATAATCTTCCATTGGTATCCACCTCAATCACCCTCACACCAGCTGAAAATTTTCGTATAAAATCGTTGTTCTTTTTGCTGAATCTATTCAATCCGTTCATTTTGTCCATGAGCAAATTCCATTGACTCATCGGATACAGCTCCAGACAAGGCTGAAACACAGAACGTTTCAAAACAAAGCCCTCTTCGAGAGTAGGGAGCATCTGCTTTTTCAGCGAAGACGGTAGCATAAGTCGACCTTTTGTGTCAACTTTGCATTCGTATGTCCCAATGAGGTTGTTCATGATAGATTCAATTCAACTTCAAATATATTGAAATTTTTACCACATTTTACCACTTTCTACCACATTGTGGATAACTTTTTCCTAAAGAAGGCTTTAAGAGTTGTTGATATACCTATTCCCTAGTGGTTTCAGGCCTTCATGATTTAGCTAAATCGCTGTGGATAAAGTGAATAATTCTAGCGATTGGATTGATTTCGACTTAAGTTTGCTTATTCAACTGGAAAAAAAGGTCGTTAAAAGGCTTATTTTCATTGAATTAGATTAAACTAGTACAAGTCCTAAAATCAGTGTACCTTTCTTATTCAAATATCTTTATATTTGAATTTTGAAATTTTAAAAACCTCATGGAAGAACATATAAAGCAGGAAGGAAAATTTAAATACTTTGAAAAGGGCGAAGGAACTCCAATAGTCATTTTGCATGGACTAATGGGAGGCTTAAGTAACTTCGATGGAGTTATGAATTATTTCCCTACAAAAGGGTATAAAGTAGTGGTTCCTGAGCTTCCACTTTATGACTTACCTTTATTAAAAACCAACACTAAAAACCTGACCAAGTACATTAAAGAATTTATAGACTTTAAGAATTATGGCAAGGTCATACTAGTTGGAAATTCTCTAGGTGGACATATTGGTTTATTAACCACCAAACTCTATCCAGAGAGTATAAAGGCTCTTGTGATTACAGGAAGTTCTGGTCTTTATGAAAGCGCGATGGGTGAAAGTTATCCAAAGCGAGGCGATTATGAATACATGAAAAAGAAAGTTCAAGATGTTTTTTATAATCCTGAAATCGCAACACCAGAAATCATCGATGATGTATACAGTGTAGTGAATGATAGAAATAAATTGATAAGAACCCTTTCTATAGCGAAGAGTGCTATACGCCATAATATGTCCAAGGATTTACCAGACATGCATACGCCAACCTGTATCATTTGGGGGAAACAGGATGAAGTCACTCCTCCAGAAGTGGGTAAAGATTTTAACAAGCTTTTACCAGACTCTGAGTTGTTTTGGATAGACAAATGTGGCCATGCAGCTATGATGGAACATCCAGATGAGTTCAATAAAATTTTATACGCTTGGCTTCAAAAAAGAAACTTTTAGTCTATTATGAAAATTAAGACTTCAGAATTTGTAATGAGTAATTCGGATGTGACCAAATGTCCCAATTCTCAATTACCAGAATACGCTTTTATTGGCAGAAGTAATGTGGGTAAATCTTCATTGATCAATATGCTTACAGACCGCAATAGCCTAGCAAAAGTTTCTGGTAAACCAGGAAAAACCAGACTTATTAATCATTTTTTGATTAACGATTCTTGGCACCTTGTCGATTTACCTGGCTATGGTTATGCTAAAGTGAGTAAACAAGAAAAGAAAACCTTCCAAAAATACATCACCGCTTATTTCGAAAAGAGACAGCAATTGGTCAATACCTTTGTCCTTATAGATTCTAGACATGCTCCACAACCTATAGACCTTGAGTTTTTAGAATGGCTAGGAATGAACGCCATTCCATTTTCAATTGTATTTACAAAAGCGGATAAATTAAAGCCCAAAGCTTTAGAAAATAATATTGCCGATTACAAATCCAAATTAATGGAAACTTGGGAGGAGCTTCCTCCTTCTTTTACGACCTCTTCTGCTCATAAAATTGGAAGAGATGATATTCTAAATTATATCCAGAATATCAATCAAACCCTGGTATAATAGATCAAATTCTAGATTTTACCTTTTCTATCAGCACCTCTACCTCTTCAATCTCGTTAAGTTCTTTATTGGACATTAGAAGGCTCAACTCATAGTTATCTTGAAAGAGAATGACAGGGAGTTCGTAGAGGCTTTCAAATTTAGATTTGAAATTCTTCTGATAGTCATCCTTGTGCAAAAAGACAAACTCCATATCAGTTTCCTTTCTAAATGCTTTCCATTTCCTATTTTCTGAAAGCAACCCGTAGGTTAAATCACAAAGATTACATTCGTAAGTTTTAGGGCTGAAAATTTTGTGGGCACTATCGAGTAGGCCGTTTTTTGTGCCAGAATTGGCATTGTAAACAAAAATTACGGCTTTGTTACTTTTTGTCATCATTGGGTTTAGCATCTTCAATATCCATCTTTTCTGCAAAATAAGCACAAAAATCTTTCATGGTTTCTGTCATTTTCTTATCGTCTGTGGCTCTGTAAAATGTATCGCTCATCCCCACTAAAATCTGGTGAAAGAACTTTTTCATTTCATCGACCGGCATTTCCTTGGTCCATAAATCTATACGAAGAGTCTCTTGCTTTTGATGATCCCAAATACTCAAAAAAGCTGCTTTTGCTTCTTCATTATCGATCCCGCCATCTTGAGCAGACCAAGTGAGTTTTTCTGGAATTCTATTTTCGTCCGTTTCTACGTTGATTCTAATTTCAGATTTTTTTTCAATCATTGCTTAAGGTTTATAATTTGATTTTTTAAAAATAGCATCAGACTCCATATTCAGCAGGTCTTTTATACTAGTATTAGGATTTTTATTCATAAAGGCTTTTACTATTTGCCAACCTATATACTGTCCTATTCTAGGGGAAGACTCATTGTCCAATTCCAAATAAAATTTAGAATAAGGCGCTAGGTTGATAAAGCGATCTTCCAAAGTAGAGTCGGTGGAGTAAATCAAGTTTCGCTCTACAAAAAAGGACCAGATTTGGGTTTCATTTTCTTCGGCCCATTGAAGTTGATCTTCAGAATAATAAAGTTTTGCAGCATCAGATTTAAAAGGAATAAGAAGGTCTTTTAAATAAAGGATCTTACCGTAATAAATCATTTCCGACATGAATTTCCTAGACCTCTTTTCATCGATATGCTGCTTAGCAAAGGCCTCTGCCACATCGGAAAGCAGGAATCTTTTATCTTGCTGAAAGGCGATATAGTCAGCGAAACCTCCATAAAACTTATGGTCTTGTCCTAAATAGTTATCCAAGGAGATAAGAAGTAAATCTTCGGTTAGCACCAATTTATTTCTATAATTCACCTCTTCGGCCAACGTATAAACTTTTGGGAGTTTATAAGACGGAAAATAATATTTAGCGTATTTAAAAAAACGCTCTAAATCTTCTTTTTCTTTATCAAAATTCGGAAAAGCTTGATTAACCTCAGCATGAATTTCCTTTTGCAAGTCACTTTGCATTTTTGAAATCCATAAACTATCTGGGACTTGCTCTGGAAATAAACGTGGAAAGTTATTTTTCAGCCTTGGTAAATCCATTGCCGAAGCTTGAGCAAACTCTTGATCGAACCTAATTAATTCTAAGTCAATACTAAGGTCTTCAGCCTCTGAGTTTAGCTTGGAGTTATGATCACAACTCGCCATGAAACAACAAAGGCTCAACAAAATTAAACGAAATCTCATATTTAAAGACATTTGGTTTTGTACCTAAATAGAATACTTATATTTGGTGCAAATGTAGTATTTAAAAGGTAAATCATAGCTTATGAAGTCTCAAAAAACCATAGATTATATAGCCAATTGGATGAAAGAATATCTCAATAGCAGCGGGCAAAATGGTTTTGTGATTGGTATTTCTGGAGGAATAGATTCTGCAGTCACCTCAGCACTTTGTGCACAAACTGGCAGACCTACCTTATGTGTAGAATTGCCTATACACCAACACAAAGACCAGGTGTCGAGGGCTAGAAAACATATCGATCATTTGGAAGGACGATTTGGAAATGTAAGCTCTGTAAAAGTTGATCTTTCCAACACCTTCGACACCTTCAAAAATAGTTTACCAGAGATCGAAGATAAAAATCTAAGAGACTTTTCACTAG
This sequence comes from Psychroflexus gondwanensis ACAM 44, assembly GCF_000355905.1. Lineage (GTDB taxonomy): Bacteria > Bacteroidota > Bacteroidia > Flavobacteriales > Flavobacteriaceae > Psychroflexus > Psychroflexus gondwanensis. The sequence goes on along the minus strand of NZ_APLF01000013.1, from coordinate 3,744 downwards.
CCAACTCAAGGGCAAGATTAAGAATGACAAGCCTTTATTATTTTGCGGGTATCCACGGCTATTTGGTTGCTGGTACTGGAAATAAAGTTGAAGACTTTGGAGTAGGATTTTACACCAAATATGGAGATGGAGGCGTTGACCTAAGCCCTCTTGCCGATTTGATGAAAAGTGAAGTCTTCGAACTTGCAAAGGACCTTAGCATAATAGATGACATTCAAAATGCAGAGCCTACCGATGGTTTGTTTGGAGATAGTAGAACCGATGAAGATCAAATTGGGGCCAGCTACGACGAATTGGAATGGGCAATGACTTTTGACGGTGAAACCTCCGAAATTTCTGACAGAGAACAAGAGGTTTTGAAAATTTATAATACCATGAACAAATCTAATCAACATAAGATGCAACCGGTTCCGGTGTGTGAAATTCCTCGGGAATTAAAGTAATTCACTTATAAGACCCGATTTAATTTATTGGAAATCAAAACTTCCAATCCATTATACTCCATGGTTTCTATCATCAATTCGCGATCCACTTCATCTTTTTGATCTCTTATGATTTCACTTAAATCTTGAACTTTTTTTCTGATGAGGAATCGGCGTAAATTTAAAATGGTTTCCATGACTTCTCTAGGGTCCAACTCGCTTTTATCAATTACAAAAATCTCCTGACGCTTCCAATCGTGTAGTTGATTTTTCTCATTTTCCATAATAATAGACGTCACCTCTTGAGACAAATCTGGCTTTAGATGGTTGATAAAAGTATCGATCTTCAAGTCTCTTTCTTTTGTATAAATCTCAATAATAAGGGCATATAATTCCTTAAACAAAGGATTAGAAAATTCAACCTCATCCTCCTGGAGTTCTATAAATATTTTTTCAAACACAACGTATTCACGTTTTACTTCAGTATGCTTGTCCTTGTCAAAATCATCAAAATCGAAGTCTACATCTACAAATACTGCAGTCTTACCCCCATATTTTAGAAGCAACTGAATAATATTTCTCTCTAGCACATATTGCTGATCCACTTTAGAAACGACTGGCTCATTTTTTTTCTCCTTTACGACCTCTAAAGACTGCTGTCTAGGTCGGCGCTGACTTTCTTTTCTTTCCTTAGCTAAAATCTGTGCAAGTGTACTAAAAAGAACATCTTCAGAAACATCTAAAAGGTTGGAGCAGGTTTGGATGTAAATTTCCTGAGTAATTTGATCTGGTATTTTAGAAATAGAATTCACAATATCCCTGACCACTTCAGCCTTTTGTACAGGATCATTTTCCGCATCCTCGAGTAATAAGGAAGCTTTGAATCTTATAAAATCCTGAGCATTGCTATTGAGATAAGTTTCTAACTCTTCTTTGGAATTAGATTTCGCAAAACTATCTGGATCTTCACCATCTGGAAATAAGCAGACTTTCACGTTCATGCCTTGTTCCAAAATCAAATCAATCCCACGCACAGAAGCTCTTAATCCCGCAGCATCCCCATCAAATAAAACTGTAATATTATTGGTAAGTCTATTGATAAGTCTAATTTGCTCTGGCGTTAAAGCTGTACCAGAAGAAGCGACTACATTTTCAATTCCTGTTTGGTTAAATTGAATCACATCCGTATACCCTTCCACTAGATAACAGTTGTCTGCCTTAGCAATAGCCTGCTTGGCCTGATAAAGCCCATACAAAACTTTGCTTTTATGATAGACATCACTTTCAGGTGAATTGAGGTATTTTGCCTGTTTCTTATCATTTGTGAGAATTCTACCTCCAAACCCTAAAATTCTTCCAGACATCGAGTGTATAGGGAACATCACCCGACCTTTAAACCTGTCGAAGCGCTTTTCTCCCTTTACGATACTAAGCCCGGTTTTCTCCAAGAACTCCAAACGGTACCCCTTTTCTAAAGCTGCATCTGTGAACGCTTGCCACTCATCTGGAGAATAGCCGAGATCGAACTTCTCCATCGTTTCTGACGTAAATCCCCTGTTCTTAAAATAACTGAGACCAACTGACTTCCCTTCATCGGTATGAAGCATTTGTTTGATGAAAAAAGATTTGGCAAACTCATTGACCAAGTACATACTTTCTCTCTCACTTGCCTTTTCTTTTTCTTCTGAAGATTGCTCCGTTTCTTCGACTTCAATATTGTAACGTTTTGCTAAATGCTTTATGGCTTCAGGGTAAGTATAGTGCTCATGTTCCATTAAGAAAGCAACCACATTTCCTCCTTTACCAGAACTGAAATCTTTCCAGATTTGCTTCACTGGAGAGACCATAAAACTAGGAGATCGCTCTTCGGTAAAAGGACTCAATCCCTTAAAATTGCTGCCAGATTTTTTCAACTGAACGTAATCGCCAATCACTTCCTCTACTCGGGAAATATCAAAGACTTTGTCAATAGTAGATTTACTTATCAATGGAATTTAATTTGAAATAAATGTAAGGATAAAATTATTTTTCTCGATCAATTACATAATCTATCATCAATTCAAGAGAAGCTTTGTAAGGAGAATCTGGATAACGTTGAAGAATTTCTGAGGCCTCGCTTTGAAATTCTTTCATTTTAATTTGAGCATAACTAAGCCCTCCCACAGATTTTACATAATCTATCACTTCATTCACGCGCTTTTTGTCTTTATTGTGATTTTTAACAGAATTGATGATCCAACTTTTTTCTTTTTTGGACGCTTGATTGATCGCATAAATAAGAGGTAAAGTCATTTTCTGTTCTTTAATATCTATACCAGTAGGCTTACCTATTTTTTGGTCACCATAATCGAAGAGATCATCTTTAATCTGAAAAGCCATTCCTATAAGTTCTCCAAATTTACGCATATCCTCCACGTCTTTAGAACCTGGTCTTACAGCAGCAGCACCAAGACTACAACAAGCGGCTATGAGGGTAGCGGTTTTTTGCCGAATAATCTCATAATAAATGTCTTCAGTAATATCAAGTCGGCGTGCTTTCTCAATTTGAAGTAATTCACCCTCACTCATTTCACGTACGGCAACTGAAATAATCTTTAATAAATCGAAGTCATCATTATCGATAGATAACAAAAGCCCCTTAGACAGCATGTAGTCACCGACCAAAACCGCTATCTTATTTTTCCATAAGGCATTGATGGAAAAGAAACCACGACGTTGGTTACTATCATCCACAATATCATCGTGAACCAAGGTAGCCGTGTGGATGAGCTCTATAACAGAAGCCCCACGATAAGTCCTATCATTCACCTCTCCTTTAGACACCATTTTGGCGACAAGAAAGACGAACATAGGTCGCATTTGCTTGCCTTTTCTGTTAACGATAAAGTGAGTGATTTTATTGAGAAGGGCTACACGTGAAGACATGAAAAGAGAGAACTTTTTTTCAAAAAGTTCCATCTCATGAGCTATCGGTTCTTTTATTTGTGAGACAGTTTTCAATGCGCAACAAAGATAGAGTTTTATGTCTTAAAAAGGCCTTAAAACTATGGTTGGAAAACAGCTTTACTTTAGCTCGGATAGTTTGAAGTTGCAAACTTCGAAGAGTGGTAACTTCCCAAGCTGATGCAAAGGATTCTTTGTTTTACGTGATGTAAAGATTAAAAACATCATTTAGCGGTTATTTTCTTCTCCGATTACACCATANNCCCCAGCTGGTGCGAGCGTCTCGCTCGTACACACTATCTAATTTATATCAATTTCCAAAATGGTATGGTCATCATTACCATAATTTCTTGCACTGCTAAATTTCCAATCTATTGGG
>NZ_APLF01000012.1 GCF_000355905.1 Psychroflexus gondwanensis ACAM 44 | reverse complement strand
AAAAAAACTGCAGTGAAATTGGAGATTCCTCCTATCGTCGGAATGACATTTCGCAAGTGTCATTCTGAAGGAGCCTTTTCGGCGACTGAAGAATCTAGGTCTATCGAAAAGCTAAAGATTCCTCGTCGAAGCAAAAGAACTTCCCTGTCGGAATGACATTTCGAAAGTGTCATTCTGAAGGAGCCGATAGGCGACTGAAGAATCCTCCCCACTATTTTCTAAACAGATTTCGTATATGCTGAGTGATAAAGACAACATGATGGGATAACCGCTTTTTTGAAATTTATAAGCCTGTATTGTGTTCTATATTTGATAAGTTTACTATATAATCTATTTACTTCTAACCTTCAATATTTAGGCTCACTGGTCAGAATTTTTTATTGACTAACTTAATTGGGTGCAAGGAATTGTTAACTATGATTTCAAAATCAATTACCCCAATAATCAACTCTTCTTCGGTAATTACTTCAACTTTCCATAATCCTTGTATTGCATTGTTCTTGAATGTATACCCACGATAACCAGCATTTCTACCTCCAGTGATATCATAACCGATATCCTCGACAACTTCCCATTTATTAGTAGTATCGTTATGCCATTTCCAGCGATGAAATATCGATTTATCAATATCCGTTGGAGCAAATATTGAGGTAAAAACATAAACTTCATCACCAGGAACGTAAATAAATTTTAGCCTGTGCTCTCTCCAAAACACATACCACTCATCAGATTCGTAGGTGACCACGTAGTTATGGTCTTCCACTTGAACATTATGTGCTACTATACCATTTTCTAGTGCTAGAGGTACGGGAGGAATGAGGTTGAAAAAATAAAATAAATTAATGCTTATGTAAATTATAAATACAATTCCAATAATTTTCCTCTTTTGTATTTCTGCGCGTGTACTTGGGCTTTTTTTATAAATGAAAAGTATAAACATTAGGGTTAAGACTAAGCTAACTAAACCCGAAAAAATGAAAACGCTTGTATTCATTACTTTGATAAAAACAGGTGTAATAAAAGTGAAAAAAGTAAAGCTTACAAAAAAATAGACACTAAATTGAAAATACTTATTGGATATACGCTTTTTAAGAAACTCATTGGCGATAAGTAATGCAACTAGGATAATAAAGAATGAAATTGTTTTAGATAGAGAAACACTTCTCAAGAAATAAAGAACAAAAGCACTGGAAAGACCACCAAAAAAAAACTGAATTACTAAAGGAAAGTAGCCTTCATAACGTTCAAGAAATGTGTTTTTCCACTTGCCATCGTCAGCTAAATTATATATATAAATAGTAACAGTCAATAATGTCATGTACAGTGACAATAAAATTAAGTCGTACAATCGATCAATGCGTCCAAGTGTCAATGAATCAAAAATAAATCCGCCAGTAAAAAAAATAAGTGGCGCATGTTTCTGATGTTTTTGTAGGTATTTTCGAAAATTGCTGTTTCTTAACTTAACTAATGTTCTTTTCATATAAATTTTGAAAGCATTTACATATTAAAGAATAAAAAAATAGCAATTTCTGCTTTTCTTGAACTCCGTTCTTAACCTTCCGACTTTAGTTTAATAAGACTTGACTCTATAATAATTTATCAAAAAAAAAGTGAATTTTTCCGAAATATTAATTTTCTCAATTTCATAATTTCATTGTTCAAAAGTTATTGAATAATACCAAATTAAATTTATAATATCGTATAAATAAATCAAATTATTTTTGATATTAAACGAGCGAAAAAAGCCTTTGCCTAATATATTTCGGTAAAACGATTTATGGCGACATTATAGGTTTAAATTGGTGCTACAGGTAAATTTTAAATTTACTTTCTTCTAAACCGAAGTTTACAATAAATAATTCTCATCGAAGAAAAAAACTGCAGTGAAATTAGAGATCCCTCCTATCGTCGGAATGATATTTCGAAAGTGTCATTCTGAAGGAGCCTTTTCGGCGACTGAAGAATCTTAACTGTCGAAAAGCTAAAGATTTTTCGTCGAAGCAAAAAAAGCTTCTCTGTCGGAAAGACACAAAGATTACTTGTCGACAATAAACTCTAACTTATATAATTCCAAATCGTCTTATCGTTAAAAAGGGCTCTGAAGGCCACGTTGATCATGTGGTGTTCTTCTAATTTGAAATTAGGATCGGCATTGATGACATGGTGAGCATAACTCCGTGCGATTTTTAAAATCTGATTGTCTTTAACCAAGTCAGCGATTTTTAATTCAAGGACACCACTTTGCTGGGTTCCCATCAGATTACCAGGACCTCTCAATTTTAAATCGACCTCAGCGATTTCAAATCCGTCGTTGGTTCCCGTCAGGGTTTCCATGCGGGTTTTCCCATCAGAACTCAATTTTTTCCCTGTAATGAGAACACAATAACTTTGCTCTGCCCCTCTACCTACTCGACCTCTCAATTGGTGTAGCTGTGATAAGCCAAAACGCTCAGCACTTTCTATAATCATTAAACTGGCATTAGGAACGTTAACGCCAACTTCTATAACAGTCGTAGCGACCATGATCTGTGTTTTACCTTTGACGAAGCGTTCCATTTCGAAAGCTTTATCTTCGGGCTTCATCTTCCCGTGAACAATTGAAATTTGATACTTGGGTTTTGGAAACTCTCGTTCTATACTGGCATAGCCGTCCATTAAATCTTTATAGTCAAAGTTTGCAGATTCTTCAATCAGTGGATAAACGATATACACTTGGCGGCCCTTATGGATTTCATCTTTTATAAATTTGAAAACCTTTAACCGATTGCTATCGAAGCGATGTACGGTTTTGATGGGTTTCCTTCCTGGCGGCAATTCATCGATCACTGAAATGTCCAAATCGCCATACAGACTCATGGCCAAAGTCCTAGGAATAGGTGTGGCTGTCATCACTAGCACGTGAGGAGGTAAAGTATTCTTTTTCCATAGTTTGGCACGCTGTGCAACTCCAAAACGGTGCTGCTCATCGATAACGGCTAGACCCAGGTTTTTGAATTTGACGGTATCTTCAATAAGCGCATGGGTGCCAATTAAAATATGCAATTCGCCGTTTTGAAGGCGTTCATGTAATACTTTTCTATCCTTCTTCTTGGTAGAACCCGTCAAAATCTCCACTTGAACGCCTAAAGGTTCACATAATTCTGAGATGCCCTCATAATGTTGTGAAGCCAGAATTTCTGTCGGCGCCATCAAACAGGCCTGAAATCCATTATCTATAGCTATCAACATGCTCATAAGAGCCACTATGGTTTTTCCTGAGCCAACGTCACCCTGTAATAGGCGATTCATCTGAGCATTACTTCCTAGATCTTTGCGTATTTCTCTCAGCACTCGCTTTTGAGCACCAGTAAGTTCAAAGGGGAGAACAGTGTTATAAAATGCATTGAAATACTCCCCCACTTGCTTAAACCTAAAGCCTTTAATTTTTGATTTATGAACCGCGTTTTTTCTAAGCAACTGCAGTTGGATGTAGAAAAACTCTTCAAACTTAAGTCGGAATTGCGCTTTTGCCAAAAGCTCTGAAGATTGAGGAAAATGAATATTTCTCATGGCTTCTGTCTTCGTCATTAACTTTAAATCCGCTATAATCGAAGAGAGTAAGGTTTCGCTGAAATTCCCCGATTGTTCAAGCAAACCAAACATCAAGGTGCTTATCATCCGATTGGAAATCCCACGTTTGCTCAATTTTTCGGTAGAAGGATATACCGGATGCATTTTGACGTCAGACTTTGTTTTGGCTTTTTCTAACTCTTCAATCTCCGGATGTGGCATCGAAAAGCTACCATTGAAATTATTCAATTTACCAAAAATGACATAAGGCGCATTCGTCTTCAAGTTTTCCAAAATCCATTTGTGACCTCGAAACCAAACCAACTCTATACTCCCTGTATCATCTTCAAAGTCGGCCACCAAACGTTTACCGCGTTTCATAGGAAGAGTTCGTATCCCAGATATTTTACCAATAATTTGGACTTCAGCAGAATTATCCTGCAGCTCAGATATTTTATAAAAACGAGACTTATCGATGTATCTAAATGGGAAAAACTGAAGTAAATCTTGGAAATTATGGATTTGCAGTTCTGTTTTCAATAAATCTGCTCTATTGGGACCAACACCCTTTAAGTATTCGATAGGTGTTTGTAGGGTTTTTGCATCCATAACACGAATGTAATATATTTTGCTAAAAATTGAATTTCATGGATAAAAAACCTTCTCTGCCGGAATGACATTTCGCAAGTGTCATTCTGAAGGAGCCGATAGGCGACTGAAGAATCTATCCCTTTCGAAAACAAAAAGATTCCTCGTCGAAGCAAAAAAACTTCTCTATCGGAATGACGTTGAGATTCCTCGTCGAAGCAAAAAGCGCTTCTCTGTCGGAATGACAATGGTGAGTTGGTGGCTGAGTGACCCGCTTTTTTGTAGCGGGGTGTATCGAAGCCAGGTTGAGATAGATCTTTTAACATTCAGAACATCACCTATAAAGATTCCGCATCGCGGCTACCGCCTTGCACGGAATGAAGTTTTTGTTTGAATTCTTTTAAAAACTAGTCCTGGTACTTATTTGAATACCTTTTGTACAATTCGGTTTGATGGGACTCTAAACTTATATCCCTGCCTTGTATAAAAGCTTTGGTCAAGATGTTTCCTCGCATATCGAGAGCATCGCCCTCACTTATAAAAAGAGTAGCGTCTTTACCCACTTCAAGGGAACCAATTTGATCTTCCATCCCGAGGATTTTTGCTGTGTTAAGGGTGATCATCTGTAATGCCAATTCCTTATCCACTCCAAATGCAGCAGCAGTTCCTGCATAGAATGGTAGGTTTCTTGAGTTCATGCGTTCCATACGTCCACTACCTTCCAAGGCTACTAAAACACCTGCATCACTTAATAATTTTGGCAATTTATAGGGTAAATCATAATCATCATCTTCAAAATTTGGATTGAGATGTGTCCGTTGTACCAATACAGAAATATCATTAGCTTTTAAATCGGCAGCTACTTTATAAGCATGGTATCCACCAACAATAGTGACTCTGTCCAGATTCATTTTTCTTTTAAAGCTAATGGCATCTTTGATTTCCTTTTCACCATCCACGTGGATAAATAAACCTTTTGAACCGTCAAATAGTCCATCCATAGCCTCAAATTCCAAGTCTTTTTCTTTAGAGCCAGGAACATAGGCTTCAGCATTTTTAAAATAAGCCACTAGTTCATCTATTTCTTGGGTGTACTCTTTATTTTTCTCCCAAACTCTATCCGTATCATACCAGGTACCACTTCGGCTAAACCCAGTGGGCCAGTTCAAGTGAATGGCATCATTTTCCTTAATAACAGCGTCTTCCCAATTCCAGGCGTCAAATTGAACAACGGAAGAAGTTCCAGAAATACGTCCACCTTGAGGTGTAATCTGACCCATTAACACACCGTTGGGACGCATACTTTCAACCACTTGACTTTCTGCATTGTAAGCGATTAAACTTCTAACGTGAGGTAACATTTTACCCATTTCATCTTCATCGTCCGTAGCGGCAACAGCATCAATCTCTACAAGGCCTAAAGTAGCATTGGGAGCTATAAAACCAGGATAAACATGTTTTCCTTTAGCATCAATGGTTTTTCCTTTTGCTTGAGAGGTATCTGTGCCCACATAAGTGATTTTTCCATCTTCAAAAACCACTACAGCATTTTCAACGACATCGGTATTACCAATATGAGCGGTCGCTCCTACTATCGAAATAGCTTCAGATTGCGGAGCTGCTGGGGTTTGTTGAGCATTTATAAATTGTGTAGAGGCCAACGCAACGACACAGCTTAATAGTATATGTATATATTTCATCTTATTCGTGTATATGGTTAATATCATCTAAACTATCGCAGTGTAGAAAGGCTTTCTCTTTCTTTTGAATAGGCTGAGTTTCTAAACCTTTGTTTTTAGCCTTCATCATTTTATGGATTAAGAATTGTCTTTCCTTCTGAATTTGATCGCGCATAGCTTTATCTTTTTCGATATCAAAATACACAACCCCTTCTATAATCGTTTTTTCAGGTTTCGCGTAAATGGAGAGAGGATCTGCATTCCAAAGAACTACATCCGCGTCTTTTCCTTCTTTTATACTTCCCACTCTATCGTCTAGATGAAGAAGTTTTGCAGGATTAAGCGTGACAAATTTCCAAGCGTCTTCTGCTGAAACTCCACCATATTTCATACTTTTAGCGGCTTCTTGATTTAAGCGTCTTATCATTTCGCCATCATCACTATTTATGGCAACAGTAACTCCTTGGTTGTGCATGATAGATGCATTGAAAGGGATCGCATCTTTCACTTCGTATTTGTAAGCCCACCAATCACTAAAGGTAGAAGCTCCAGCGCCGTGTTCTTTCATGATATCCGCAACTTTATAGCCTTCCAAAATATGCGTAAACGTGTTGACTTTAAAATCGAATTCTTCGGCTACTTTCATCAGCATATTGATTTCACTTTGAACATAAGAATGGCAACTGATAAATCGCTCTCCATTGATAATTTCAAGTAGAGTTTCCATTTCGTCATCGTATCGGTAAGGCTCTCCTGTGGCTTTTTTCTCACCATAAGCTTTAGCTCTAGAGAAGTAATCTCTAAACACTTGCTCCACACCCATTCTAGATTGCGGGAATCTTGAGTTCCCACCCCAGTTGGATTGTTTTACATTTTCCCCAAGGGCAAATTTTATATATTTTGGTGAATTGTCATAAATAAGGTCTTCTGCGTTCTCTCCCCATTTCAATTTTAAAATAGCAGAACGTCCACCAATTGGATTTGCAGATCCGTGTAATAACTGTATACTAGTCACTCCACCTGCAATTGCTCTATAAATACTTACATCATCTGGATCTACCGCATCTTCCATAGTGACTTCTGCAGAGGAATTGTGCCCTCCTTCATTGATGGAAGTTCCCGCGATATGAGAATGTTCATCTATAATTCCTGCCGTTAAAAACTTACCACTTCCGTCAACTACTTTTGCACCTCTATCGCTCAAATCTTTACCGATTTTATCGATTTTCCCATCCTTTAATAAAACGTCTGTATTTTCTAGCGTTCCTTCAGATTCTCCAGTAATCACTGTAGCGTTTTTAATCAACAAACGCTGTGGTTCCGTAGAGGCTTCATCCCTTCCATAAGCCAAATTAGGATAAGACATCGACAGCATTTCCATACTTTCTTCTTCTTCCTCCTTTTCTTCTTCTGAAGTTTCTGAAGATTCCTCTGTTTGTCGAGTAGCCTTAAAACTTGCGGTATCCCCATTTGCTAAAATAGCTTTACCACTGAAGTTTGATTGAAAAGGCTCTATTTTTGAAGATAAAATAGCATACTCTTCTTTGGACTTGTCAGCATCACTCAAAATTAGGGTCATCCAGTCCTCTTCATAACTAAGTTTAGTTCCTAATTTTAAAGTATCCTTTTTAACTTCAACAGAGAATTTTCCAGATTTGTTTTTGATGTCCATATCGAAAGTTTCACCATTAAGAACCAAATCATAGTTTCCTGATATATCCACAACATCCAAAGGCTCATAACTATGACGGTGACCTTGAACCCAATTTTCATGAATTTTGAATTCGTCTTCAAACAATTCGTGAGACGTGATAATAAAGTTGGCAATTTTACCCTTCTCCAACGTTCCTAAAAGGTCTGAAGCACCTATAACCTTGGCAGGCTGAGTAGTTAAAGCTGCAAAAGCTGTGGTTTTATCCAAACCTAAGTCAACTGACTTCTTAAGATTTTTGAGTAAATCGTCTGGAGATTTTAAACCCTTGGTTGTAAATGATATGTCTATACCATTTTCTGAAAGGATTTTAGCATTTACTGGAGCATACTGCCAGTGTTTCATATCTCCTAAAGAGAGGTATTCTCTTAAAAAAGGATCTTCAACATTGTAGGCGTCTGGAAATTTTAAAGGCAACACAAAGTGAGCGTTGGTCGCTTTTATTGTTTCTACTCGTTTATATTCATCTCCAGATCCAATAATGGTGTATTGTACTCCAAACTTATCTCCGATCTTATCGGCACGTAAAGCGTCTAGATAATCGTCTACAGAAAATAATTGAGGCAAACTTTTCTTAGCTAAATAAGATTCAATAGCGAGATCTTTCTCTTCTATAATATTGTTTTGATAAGCTTTGCTATCGTGATAAAATTGCCTTAACAAAGCGGTGTATCCCATTATAGAACTTGGGTAAGCTTGTCTCGATTGTTTGCTTTTGCTAAATTCATAATACATACCAGAATTCTCATTCAGCAGGTTACTGTTGAAGTTATCCCCTTCCACTAGCGCCATTAAAGCACCGTTTCCTCGTATAAATCCATCAGTCATATGAGTGTTTACAGCTCCAAAACCAGCTTTACGCAGGCTTGCTGCAGTTTTTTCATCAAATTTGAAATGAGATGTTGCAGATTGCTCTGGTCTTACATGATCATTCCAATAGTAGCCTTTTCGGTTAGGCTCGTACTGAGGCTGTGAAGAACTTGGCGCTGTTTTGATATCCTTTATTCCGAAGTCTGAATAGACCTCAACAAAGGACGGATAGATATGTTTTCCCTTGGCGTCAATTTTAACTGTATTCTCTGGTAGTTTGACATTTTTACCGGCGTCTACGATTTTTCCATCCTTAATCAAAAGAGTAGCATTTTCAACAGTCTCTGATGGAGAAATATGAATAATCGCAGATTCCAAAGCGATATAATTGCTGGATTTAGTTTTTACAGCCTTGTTTTCAGGAAAATAATCCTGAGCAAAAAGACTTAAACTAAATAAGCAAAATAATAAGAAGACATTTTGTTTCATTGAGATTAAATTTAGTGATTAATGTAATTGTTGTTGATAGTAATTGACCAGCAAGGCCACTACATAGCTATAACTTTCTATGCCTTGGGGCTGGTTGTTGACTTTTAGGTAATTGCCGTATACTTTTTCCATAATCAACTCCACTGGACCTGTGTAGGTTTCCCAAAAGTTTTGCACTTCTTGGTAGTTTTTAAGAACTCCAGGATGAAGATCAGATATCAAAACCTCTGATAGGATGGGGTCTTTTTTATACATATCATTGAGACTGTACTTTAAAGCAAAAGTTAAACCTGAGTAACGTAAAAATTTATTTTCATCTTCCATCGTGATGATAGAGGCTATAAAATTAGCTTCGTTTTCCTTAGAAAAGCCCAACTGATGTCCGATCTCGTGAGCCATCGTTGTAGGAAATTTATAAGTTGGTATTTTGTAATTATACTGAGCTTCGTTCGTAAAGGGGTTCACATAACCACTAAATCCTGCGTAGGAAAGTGGGAGCGAAAACAAAGAGGGCTTTAAGTTTTCTATCCGGTAAGTAATCTTCAAATCGGTATTGCTAGTGTTTTGATAAGCTTGAAACACCAAATTTTGAACTTCCTTTTGTGTAAAATCATAGTCAACCTTTAAACTGTCCTCAGTCACCAATTGAGAATGTAGAGTATTGGTTTGCTGAATGAGATGGCAAGTGTAATCCAATAAGTCTGCTTTGCTATATTCCGTAGAAATTCCTAAAGATTCATGAAGCGGAAGCCTGTAATAATTAAATCCCCAGAATACATGAAATAAAAAATAGATTAAGGAGACAAATGCAAAAGCTTCTAGCAGCATCGTCTTTAGACTTTTAGTTTTTCTTCGTATGAGCTTAATAAGCCATCCCAGAATAATTAATACCAAAGCTGAATAAAAAAGGTCGCCGATAGAAAAAGGAATCCATGACGTTAAAAAATGTTGAAATTGAGAGATGTAAAGAAACAACGACTGGCTATAATAGGTTTCTACCAAATCAGGACATCGCTTAAGAATGAAAATAAAAAGCAATTGAATTGGAAAAAAAATGGCCAGTAACTTTAGGTTGGTGTTTCTCAAGAATTCAATTTTGAAATTAATTTTTAGCAATCTAGAAATCTGCATTTCTTCTCTCAGGTCAAACTTAACCAATTTCTAAAAATACTCACATATTTATCGTAATTTTGAAGGCGTCAAAACACACTTTAATTCATCAAGAAATGATAATCTTCTTCAAGGCTGAATCGACGCATTATTTTGCTATTTCCATAGATAAACGACCGGATTACGAAACCATCAAAAAACTAAAATGGGTCTTTGGCGATGCCCAATTTGTAGATGAAAAACATTTGAAGGGTCACTTTATTGGGCCTAGACAAGTTATGGTCACTCCATGGAGTACCAATGCAGTAGAAATTACTCAAAACATGGGAATTGAAGGAATTTCTAGGATTGAAGAATTTCATGAAGTTACTTCTGAAGAAACGCATTTTGATAAAATGCTTTTCCAAAAGTATAATGAACTGGATCAAGACCTGTTTACCATCGAGATAGAACCGGAACCGGTTTTAGGGGTAGATGACATCGCCGCTTACAATCAAAAAGAAGGTTTAGCGCTTAATGGCGAGGAGGTCAATTATCTAAAGGACTTATCCAAAAAACTGAACCGCCACCTTACCGATGCTGAGGTTTTCGGTTTTTCTCAGGTCAACTCGGAGCATTGTCGCCATAAAATTTTCAATGGCACTTTTATTATTGATGGAGAAGAGCAAAAAGAGTCCCTCTTTAAACTGATTAGAAAAACCTCTGAAACGCATCCCAATACAATCGTTTCTGCCTACAAAGACAATGTCGCTTTTATTAAAGGACCTGAAGTTGAGCAATTCGCTCCTCAAAGACCAGATATAGCTTCAGAATATAAAAATTCTAGGTTCAACTCTGTTATTTCCTTAAAAGCAGAAACTCATAATTTTCCAACTACTGTAGAACCTTTTAATGGTGCAGCAACGGGAAGCGGGGGTGAAATTCGAGACAGGCTAGCTGGGGGAAAAGGATCTTTACCTTTATCTGGATCTGCAGTGTATATGACTGCTTATCCAAGATTAAAAGATGACAAACCTTGGGAAAAAGCCATTGCTAAAAGAGACTGGCTGTACCAAAGTCCGTTAGATATTTTGATTAAAGCCTCCAATGGGGCTTCAGATTTTGGTAATAAGTTTGGACAACCTCTCATCAATGGTTCTCTTTTCACTTTTGAACATGAAGAACACGATAGACTTTTAGCTTACGATAAAGTCGTTATGCAAGCTGGAGGTGTTGGATACGGTAAAGCTGATCAAGCTAAAAAAGAACTACCTCAAGAAAATGACGATATTGTCATCCTTGGAGGAGACAATTATAGAATTGGTATGGGAGGTGCTGCAGTATCTTCTTCGGACACCGGAAAATTCGATAGCGGTATTGAATTAAATGCTGTACAGCGGTCTAACCCTGAAATGCAAAAAAGAGCAGCCAATGCTATTAGAGCCATGGTGGAATTGGATCATAATCCTATTCGTTCCATCCACGATCATGGCGCTGGCGGACATTTGAACTGCTTAAGTGAACTGGTAGAAGACACCGGAGGCCATATTGATATCAACAAGCTTCCTGTGGGAGACACAACGCTTTCCGCTAAAGAGATTATTGGTAACGAATCTCAAGAACGCATGGGACTTGTCATCAGTGAAAAAGATTCTAAATTTTTAGAAAAAGTTGCTCTACGTGAACGTTCGCCAATGTACAGAGTTGGAAAGGTCACTAACGATCATCAATTTGTTTTTAAGAATTCTAAAACTCAAGAAAAACCTCTGGATCTTAAACTTGAAGATATGTTTGGAAGTTCTCCAAAGACCTTCATGAAAGACCAGAGAATACATAGAGAGTATAGTGACATAAAGTATAATCCAGACCACATTTACAGCTACGTGGAACAACTGCTTCAGCTGGAATCTATAGCTTGTAAAGACTGGCTAGTCAATAAAGTAGATCGTTGTGTCACTGGAAGAGTTGCTGTACAGCAAACCCTGGGCCCACTTCAAGTTCCTCTCAACAACTGTGGAGTGGTGGCTTTAGATTACAACGGGAAAGAAGGTGTTGCCAGTTCTATTGGTCACTCCCCTATTTCTGGACTTATCGACCCTGTTGCTGGTGCCAAAAATTCTATTGCTGAAGCCCTCACCAACATTATTTGGGCTCCCCTAAAAGACAATTTAACTTCCGTATCATTATCTGCCAACTGGATGTGGCCGTGTAATAATCCTGGAGAAGATGCAAGATTGTATGATGCTGTGCAGGCCGTTTCAGAATTTGCCATTAATTTAGGCATCAATGTCCCTACTGGGAAAGATTCCTTGTCAATGAAGCAACGTTATAAAGACAAAGATGTGCTTTCTCCAGGAACTGTTATTATATCCGCCGCAGCAAATTGTAATGACATTACAAATGTTGTAGAACCCATGTTTCAGAAAGATAGTGGATCCATTTACTATTTAGATTTATCTCAGCATAGTTTGGAATTAGGGGGTTCTGCTTTTGCTCAAATCTTAAGTAAAGTAGGAAGTAAAGCACCGGGAATTCATAAAGATGAAGAGTTTAAAAAGAAGTTTAATGCTGTTCAAACTTTAATTAAACATCATAAAATAGCAAGTGGACATGATATTTCTTCTGGTGGTTTGATAACAACGCTGCTGGAATTGTGTTTTGCAGACAATAACCTTGGAGCTGATATCCAGCTTTCAAAGTTTAAAGAACAAGATATTTTTAAAATTCTATTCTCAGAAAATTCTGGTATTGTCTTTCAAGTGAATGACGAGATCACAAATGAGTTTAAAGAACTTGGTATTGAGCCTTTATATTTAGGAGAAGTTAATGCCTCTGGGTCACTCAAGATTTCTCATAAAGATCAAAATTTAGAATTTAATATCAATACGTATAGAACTCATTGGATGCAAACTTCTTATGAATTCGACAAGCACCAAAGTGGTGAGAAAAAAGCCAAGGAACGTCACGATAATTTTAAATACAATGCTTTAAAATTTAACTTTCCAGGGCATTTTGATGGAAAACTTAAACCTGTAAAAGGTAAGCGAATTAAAGCAGCTATTATCAGAGAAAAAGGATCTAACAGTGAACGAGAAATGGCTAGAGCCATGCATTTAGCTGGATTCGATGTGAAAGACATTCACATGACAGATTTAATGTCTGGAGAAGAAACCCTTGAAGATGTTCAGTTTATAGCAGCAGTAGGCGGTTTTTCCAATTCTGATGTTTTAGGCAGCGCTAAAGGTTGGGCTGGTACTTTCAAATACAATGAAAATGCTAATTTGGCTCTACGTAATTTCTTTGATAGGGAAGACACCTTATCTTTAGGCGTGTGTAATGGTTGCCAACTGTTCATAGAGCTAGGACTCATTACTCCTCACCATGAAGACAAACCTAAAATGCTTCATAATGACTCTGGCAAATTTGAATGTAGATTCACCGCGGTCGATATTGCAGAAAGCAATAGCATCATTCTAAAAAGCCTTGAAGGTTCTACTTTAGGAATTTGGGCAGCACACGGTGAAGGCAAATTTCACTTACCCTTAGAAGAATCTAAGTATTCCATTCCTGCAAAATACTTCAGAGAAGAGTTTCCTTGTAACCCGAATGGTTCAGATTATAATGCTGCTATGTTGTGTGATGATTCAGGGCGACACCTTGTAATGATGCCTCATCTGGAACGTTCCACCTTTTCATGGAACTGGGCTCATTACCCAAAAGATAGAAAAGATGAAGTTTCGCCTTGGATAGAAGCTTTTCAAAATGCAAAACACTGGTTAGATAAACACTAAAACATGCTTAGAAAAGAAGAACTGATTGAGAAACTTCAGCTCGAAAAACATCCTGAAGGAGGCTATTTTAAGGAAACCTATAGAAGTGAAATCCTACTTCCAAAATCTGTTTTACCTTCTGAATTTACTTCCAGTAGAAACGCAAGTACGTGCATCCATTTTATGCTTACCTCAGATGAATTTTCTGCGTTTCATAAAGTAAATCAAGATGAAGCTTGGCATTTTTATTTAGGGGAAACCATCACACTCCATATGATTTCACCTGAAGGTGAATATTCTCAAGTGAGCATCGGAAACGACTTTGGTCAAAATGAAACTCCTCAGTTTGTAGTTCCCGCTCAGCATTGGTTTGCAGCAGAAATAAAAACTGAAGATAGCTTTGCTTTAGTAGGTTGTACAGTGGCTCCTGGATTTGATTTTGATGACTTCGAACTAGCAGAACCCAAAGAACTTCAGCAGATATTCCCTCAACACAAAGAGATCATTCAAAGGCTCACCCGATAATTTTTACATTGATTTGAAAACAAAGACTTGTGCTATTTGTAATAACGACTTTGAAATCTTGTATAGAATTCAAATCAAAAAAGGAAAAGCATGGGTATTCGCTTGTAAAACATGTGTTGAAAAATATCAAAAAGAACCGCAGTATAAATACGGAGGGACTTGGAAAGGCAAAAGACACTAGCGTATTCTAAATTTTAAAATAATTCTGTAACAGCTAAAGCCTTTCAGTTTTTTAATTTGTACTTTAATCGTTCAATTTAATAAAAATCATGATACAACTGGATCTTTTTCACTTTGAAACAGGTTAACAAAAATGAGAATTGATAAAATTATGAATCGAATTTTCAGAAAAATATCGACTTATAAATATGATCAATTTGTTGCTTTTTCTTCGCGTTTAAATCCTTTCTTGGCAGATGAAATCATTGAAGATGTAAAAAAAGAAGCTTAATAAAATCCAGAATTACATTTTTGGATTTTATCTTTTCACAAATAGAAACCCAAATATGAAAAAAATATTGCTCCTCATTTGGATTCCATTTTTAAATTATAGTCAAGACAAACCTATTGTAGATATAGGCGGAGCTTTACGTTATAATTATTTGTTCAGTTCCTGGAATTCTGACCAAAAAGATATTGGAGGTGACTTTGTCTATGATATTTTTCGAGTGAATGCTGAAGCAAGGTACAAAGGTGTGTATCTCAATGTTGAGTACCGAGAATATTCTACTGCCTTTGGGGGAGGTTTTTTGAAACGAGGTTGGATGGGATATACGCTAAGCGAACAAGAAGATATTCAAATTGGCTTAACTCAAGTTCCCTTTGGGATTCAGACTTATAACTCTAATAATTGGTTTTTTAATTTGACCTATTATGTAGGTCTAGAAGACGACCATGATATGGGAATTAAATATATGAATAAAGGAGATAAATTTGAATATCAGCTAGCTTTTTTCAAAAACTCTGAGTTGTTCGATTTGGGGGGCTCCAATGAAGTAAGCCCCAATCGATATGCGTACGATATTGTAGGTAAAAATAAGGAGATCAATCAATTTAACGGAAAGTTTATTTACAAGACTGGTGAGGAGTTCAAGCATCGCATTGGCCTTTCTGCTCAATATGGTGGTTTGTATAACATCGATACTAAAAAAACTGGAGACCATCATGCTCTAGGGCTCCACCATGAGCTATTTTACAAACGCTGGAATTTAAAGACCGAGTTACTTACAGTACGTCACAATCCCATCAATGCTGATGGACAAAGTAGAGACATTGTTCGCATGGGGGCTTATGGATTTCCTTATGATATAGCTTCAGATTTTGAAATGTATACCGCTGCCATTTCTTATGACCTCCCCGTGGATATTGGCCCCATAAGTCACCTTAAATTTTACAACGACTTTGGGTACATGGATAAGCGTGCTCAAGGTTTCAAAAACTCAGCTATGAATGTCACTGGCATGCTCATAACCGCTGGAGATGTGTATATTTATATAGATTATGCTGCAGGATATAACCATTCTTGGTTTGGTGGTGATTTTACAAACGAATTGGGACAAGGAAAACCAAACTTAGGCTGGGAAGCCAGATTCAATATAAATTTTGGTTATTACTTTTTAACGGATACCAAATCTAGATAATTTATAAAATAAGGAACCTCCAGGGCAAGCTGATGAGGTTTGAATTAGGAAAACCATTTTAAAAATTCGAGGAAAGCCTTCGAATAATTAAACCCTCAAAAGGGATTAAAATAAAATTTATGTCAGAAAAAGTTACTAGAAGTGATGAAAAGAAATCCATCTTTGGACTCGAGGTCAACGGTCCCGTCTTTTTTTCTTCCATAATTTTGATCACCATAGGAATTGCTCTAACTCTAATTTATAAGGAATCAGCTGAAGAGTTTTTTAGCACTGTCCAAAACCAAGTGGCAGAGTATGGTGGCTGGTTATTTGTATTTAGCGTAAATTTTTTCTTAATCTTTGTTGTTTACCTAGCCTTTAGCAAGTTTGGTAAAATAAGACTTGGAGGAAAGGACGCTGAGCCAGAGTTTAAGACCATATCTTGGTTCTCAATGCTGTTTAGCGCTGGTATGGGAATAGGCCTTTTATTTTGGAGTGTTGCCGAACCTGTAACCCATTTTGGCGCACCTCCTAATGCTGATGCAGACACGATTGCAGCAGCCAAGCAAGCCATGAATTTTACTTTTCTACACTGGGGTTTTCACCCCTGGGCTATTTATGCTTTAGTAGGTTTAGCCTTAGCTTTTTTCACCTATTCTAGAGGTTTACCACTAACGATAAGAAGTGTTTTTTATCCTTTTTTGGGCGATAAAATCTATGGAGTTATAGGAGATATTATTGATATTTTTGCAGTTTTAGCCACTTTATTTGGTCTGGCGACTTCACTTGGGTTTGGAGTACAACAAGTAGCTGCAGGCTTAGAACAGGTCTTCGGATTAAGTAGTGGAACTACTACCCAAGTATTGCTTATTGCAGGTATTACCTTAGTAGCAACAATTTCGGTGGTTCTTGGAGTCGACAAAGGGGTAAAGGTGTTAAGTGAGTGGAACATCAGGATAGCCGTTTTACTGTTGGCTTTAGTTTTGATCTTAGGCCCTACCCTTTTTATTTTTGAAAGTTATTTAGAAAATTTAGGAAATTATTTTAGCAGTGTAGTTGAAATCTCACTTTGGAATGAAAGTTTTACGGGAGGAGATTGGCAAAATAATTGGACAATTTTTTATTGGGGTTGGTGGATATCATGGTCTCCTTTTGTTGGAACCTTTATTGCCAGAATTTCCAAAGGGAGAACGATTAAAGAATTTATCCTTGGAGTTTTGATAGTTCCTAGCTTAATTACATTTTTTTGGATTACAGCTTTTGGAAATTCTGCATTAGATATAATTATGAATGGTAACGATGCAATTTCCACAGCGGTTGACAACGATGTAGCCACTGCCTTATTCGTCTTTTTTGAGGACTTCCCCTTTACCATAGCTCTTAATGTAGTTGCCATTCTTTTGATTATTGGCTTTTTCATAACCTCTTCAGATTCAGGATCTCTAGTTATAGATAGTCTTACCACTGGTGGTAAAATTGACGCTCCTGTGGGACAACGAATCTTTTGGGCGATTACCGAAGGAGCTGTTGCAGCGGTCCTACTTATAGGTGGTGGACTTGGAGCACTTCAAACTGCAGCAATTGCTTCTGGTTTGCCTTTTGCCATCATCCTCCTTGTCATGTGCTATTCCTTGTACAAGGGATTGAAGGATGAGGTCAAAAAACACGAACGCTACAAAGAGGATGTTCAGAAAGAAGATTACGAAGAAATTGTAAGAAAGATTATCAAAAAACGCAATAAAAATGAATCATCATGAGAACATTAAATAAAGTGTTAGTCGGTTTAGACTTATCCGATATTGATCAACAATTAATCACCTACAGTTCTTTTTTTACTGAATTAACCGACGTCAAAAAAGTTTATTTTGTTCATAATATTAAGCGATACGAAATATCTGAAGTCCTTGAAAAAGAAATCGAAAATGTAGATCTAGAAAGCATTATTACCGATGAGCTTAAGGACATGATACAAGCAAACTTTACTGCAAAAGTAGAGTGGGAAGTATTGATTTCTGATGATCCCTACACAGAATCCTTAATGAGTTATATCGTGAATAAATACAGTATCGACTTGCTTATTTTAGGCAATAAAAACAATCAAAACGGCTCCGGCAGTCTCGGGTTTAAACTACTAAGAACCATAAAATGTCAATTTTTATGGGTTCCCTCCACTATGAAAACAAAATTGGAAAAAGTGTGGATTGGTACTGATTTTTCTGGTGCTTCAAAAAAATGCTTTTCATTTGCTGAGTATATTCAATCCAAACAGAATTTTAATTTGGAGGCCGTCCATGTATATAGTTTGCCTATTCATTTTTCTCCCTACGTCTCAAACTCTAAAATAGAGCCTAAACTGAGTCGCTACGTAGACAAAAAGTTCGATCAATTTCTCAATAAAATGAATTACTCTGGGGAAGTCAAACAATATAAAATATTGGGGCGAGAAGCCAATATTGCTTCCAAATTAAAAAATGAAGCTTATAAAAATGATGTTGATTTGTTGATGGTCGCCGACAAAGGCTCCAATACTTTTTCTAAGCTCACCTTAGGTACCGTTACGGAAGATTTATTCAATAGAGATCTTAAAATTCCTTTACTTATTGTAAAAGATTATATTGGCAATTAAAAAATAATGAATACATCCCTAGCAAAATCATTTAGCTTCTTAAGCTGCTTATATGTTTTAAACCTTTCCATAGCTTGCCAAACTTCAACTACTCAGGGACCTAAGCTTGAGAAGCCAACAAACCAGGCAGATTCTGCAATGGTGGTTTCTGCTCGAGAGGAAGCCTCCAAAATTGGTCTTCAAGTTCTAAAAGATGGAGGAAATGCCTTCGATGCTATGGTAGCTACAGAAATGGCTCTTGCCGTTTGCTATCCGTTTGCCGGAAATCTTGGAGGTGGTGGCTTTATGGTTTACAGAAAAGCTAATGGAGAAACTGGAGCTTTAGATTATCGAGAGAAAGCGCCTTTAGCCTCCACCAAAACTATGTTTTTAGATAAGTATGGTCATCCCAATCCAGCATTAAGCAGAAGAGGAAGTTTAGCTATTGGGGTGCCTGGAACTATTGCTGGAATGTTTGAAGTTCATAAGAAATTTGGGAGTTTACCAATGTCAGCTTTATTGAAACCGAGTATAGAATTGGCTAAAAAAGGCTTTGCAGTGACCGAAAATCAATCGGAAATGCTTAATCACTTTCAAAAAGATTTTCTCGATATCAACAAAGATTCTATACTCTTTTCAAAAAACTTCAAACAAGGAGATACTCTCAAGAATTTAGCTTTAGCTAAGACCCTAGAAAGAATATTAAAAAATGGAAAAGCTGAATTTTACAGAGGTCAAACTGGACAAAAGTTAGTTGAATTTATAGCCCACTATGGAGGCATTTTAAGCTTAGAGGATCTAAAAACCTATGAAGCGGTTTGGCGAAAACCCATTCAAGTGGAGTATAAAGATTTAACCCTTATTTCAATGTCACCTCCTTCTAGTGGAGGTATTGTTCTGGGACAAATTCTGAAGATGATAGAAGATTATGATTTAGGAGCTTTAGGACATAATTCTACAACGTATATTCAAATCCTTACAGAAGCGGAGCGAAGAGCTTATGCCGATAGAAGTTTTTATCTTGGAGATCCAGATTTTGTAGATATTCCTGTAGATAGCTTGTTGAGTGATGACTATCTCCAAGGGAGAATGTCGACATTCAGTTTTGAGTCTGCCACGCCTTCAAAAGAGATTGAGCACGGCAAAATTATCGGCTATGAAAGTGAAGAAACTACGCATTATTCTATAGTAGATCAATTTGGAAATTCTATTTCTGCAACAACTACTCTTAATGGGGCTTATGGTTCCAAACTTTTTAGCGATGACCTAGGCTTTTTCCTTAATAACGAAATGGACGATTTTAGTGCAAAACCGGGAGTCCCAAACATGTTTGGATTAATTGGTGCGGAAGCCAACTCTATTGAACCTGGCAAACGAATGTTGAGTTCTATGACCCCTACTATCGTTGAGAAAAACGATGAATTTTGGATGAGTGTAGGGACTCCTGGAGGATCCACCATTATTACCTCGGTGCTGCAAACCATCTTAAATGTTCATGAATTTGACATGACTATGCAAGAGGCGGTCAATGCGCCAAGGTTTCATCACCAATGGTTACCAGACGAGATCGTTTTTGAAACCAAAGGCTTTGAGTCGAGTTTATTGGACTCTTTAAGGCTAAAAGGCTACACACCAATTCAACAGCAGTCGAAGATTCTGGGGAAAGTAGATGCTATCTTAAGGCTTCCAGATGGTCGTTTAGAAGGTGGCGCCGATTATAGGGGAGATGATAAAGCTCTAGGCTTCTAATGTAAGAATGATTTAAACGAAAATTTAAAACTCACTCATTATCAATTCATTAGATCTTTTATTAGAGAATTCTAAATTTTAGTTGGTTTAAAAAGATAATTTTATAGAATTTGATTCAAAAAATTTATATTTTGCATTGTTATAAAACATAAACCTATGTCATCACTTAAACGTTTATTTGATTTTCCATACTATCAATTAGAAAAATTTAATCTAGAAGATGCTCTTGTTACAAAATACAATGGCCAATGGAAATCTACCTCTTCAAAAGAATATGTTGCACAACTCAATAAAATAAGCCGAGGTTTACTAAGGCTTGGTGTGCAACCCAACGATAAAATAGCTCTTATTTCTACCAACAATAGAACAGAGTGGAATATCATGGATATTGGAATTATGCAACTTGGCGCGCAAGATGTACCGATATATCCTACTATTTCTGAAGAAGACTATGCTTATGTTTTAAACCATAGTGAGTCTAAATTTTGCTTTGTCTCCGATAAAGAGGTGTATGATAAAGTCATGGCCATAAAAGGACAAGTAGACTCTTTAAAAGAAGTTTATACTTTTGATGACGTTGAAGGCGCTAAAAATTGGTCTGAAGTTTTGGAGCTTGGAACAGATGAGAGCAATCAATCTGAGGTTCAATCTCTTATGGACAAAGTGACCGAAAACGATTTAGCCACCTTAATATATACATCGGGAACCACAGGTCGGCCAAAAGGCGTAATGCTTTCTCACAAAAATATTGCTAGCAATGCCATTAATAGTTCAACCCGCCTGCCCTTGGACCAAGGAAATGCAAAAGCATTAAGTTTTCTACCAGTTTGCCATATTTACGAGAGAATGCTTCAGTATATGTATCAATTTAGTGGGGTGAGTGTTTACTTTGCTGAATCTATTGAAACTATAAGTGACAATTTAAAAGAAGTTAAACCAGAGGTAATGTCTGCTGTACCAAGACTTTTGGAGAAAGTTTACGATAAGATTATCGCTAAAGGAACCGACCTTACGGGAATAAAGAAAATGCTTTTTTTCTGGGCCGTTGAACTAGGCTTACAATATGAGCCTTATGGTGCAAATGGCTGGTGGTACGAAACGCGCCTTAAACTAGCAAGAAAATTAATTTTTGTTAAATGGCAAGAAGCCTTAGGTGGAAACCTAAGAGTTATTGCTTCTGGGAGTGCAGCCCTACAACCTCGACTAGCCCGAGTCTTCAATGCCGCTGGAATGGCTGTAATGGAGGGCTATGGATTAACTGAAACTTCACCCGTTGTTGCTGTCAACGATATGAGAGATGGGGGTTTCAAAATTGGTACAGTAGGTCATCCCTTACCGGAAACTGAAGTTAAAATTGCAAAAGATGGTGAAATTCTAGTTAAAGGTCCTCAAGTCATGATGGGCTATTATAAAGACAAAGAGAAAACAGACGAAGTCTTAAACAATGGCTTTTTTCATACTGGAGATATCGGAGAAATAGATAAAGAAGGATTCTTGAAAATCACCGATCGTAAGAAGGAAATGTTCAAGACCTCTGGTGGTAAATATATTGCGCCACAGGTTATCGAAAATGTGATGAAACAATCTCGATTTATTGAACAAGTTATGGTCGTTGGAGAAGGTCAAAAAATGCCTGCCGCTCTTATACAATTGAATGAAGAATTTGTAAAAGAATGGGGAGAACGTAAAAACCTTCATCTTGGCAGTACATTGTCTGAAATGGTAACACACCAAGAATTAATTGACAGAGTTCAGGAAGAAATTGACTTTTACAATCAAAAATTTGGAAACTGGGAGAAGATCAAAAGATTTGAACTTACGCCAGACGTTTGGAGCATCGAAGAAGAACAACTTACTCCTACTATGAAATTGAAAAGAAGAGTTATAAAAGAAAGATATATCGATCTTTATAATAAGATTTATTCCAATTAAACCAACACCACAACGTATTAATTCATCTAAAAGAGTCCAATTGGACTCTTTTTCACTTAAAGTTTACGATTAAATACCAATTTATAGTTCCTTTGTTATATGAATCCTTCTGCATCAGGTTGGCTTACTAAATGCTTACATAGCATTGTGGAGAGCGATTTACTTTCGCTCAAACCAGAACGTTTTTATGAAACTCTAAGAAGTTCTGGATTTATTTATGGCTCTAGCCAGGCTGCTTTAATCCCTTTAAATAGTAAGCTCAAGTATACTCAGCAAGAACTTGCTAAAATTAATCTTTTTGTGGCGCTGGTATACATTGACCATAAGGCTTTTGATGATCAACCCTCAATTGAAATTATCACAAGAATAACGGGGTTTTATGAATCCATCTATTCGGAAAGAAATTATTTGAAATCTATTTTCAAGTTAAAGTCTAAACCTGAACAAAAATTGGAACAACTTATCCACAAAAGAGTTCAAACCAACGAGGGGTTAATTCAGAAAAATTTCAGTCATATTATAACCAACGCTTTGCTATTTACTGATGTGCTAACCTATAACAAAACCTTAATTAGTTCTACACCCCCAAGTGAGTATACCAAATCTTTAGAGTATCTTATTATGTCAACGGTTTACCTAGCTTTGGGTCAAAAAACCTCTCAGACCTCATACGATACTCTTATCCTGAAACTATTACAAAGTTCCTTAAGGTATAATTTCCAAACTGAAAAAGACATAAAGCAAATTGAGGACATCCACTACAGTGAAATATTAGATTATACTGGAAGTTTATATTTACTTGATCTAACTTGTATGGCTATCTATAGTGATGAAAAAGTTGAAGTTGATGAATTGAGTTTTCTATCAAAACTTGGGCCTCAATTAAATTTAAAAGACCATCATATAGAGACTGCGGTAGAGTTTCTCTTTAAATTTGTGTTCATCCACAAAAAAAATATTGCTTATTTCCATTTCAGCAATCCCTTAACTCATTTCTACAATAAGAATCAAAAAGCGGTCAAGTTGTTACTTTCTCGCAACAAGAATCGATTATCCAAAGAAATCATGCAAAGTAAAGAGCTGGTTTATTTAATCTCACAATCAACAAAGAGAGAACTCAACGCTGAAGAAAAAGCAAAAGTTAAGGCTCAGCTTTATGATATCTTCAAAAGCATCCCGTCTTTAGCTATTTTCGCTCTTCCAGGTGGTGGTGTTTTATTACCGATCATTATTAAATTCATCCCTCAATTACTACCTTCAGCCTTTAACGAAAACTACGAGAAGGATTAAATATAATCTAGGTAATTTAGGACAACAATTATAATAATTTTTAAAATGGTTACCATATGATGTGGTGTTTTAATGAATATTTATCGCTTTAATTTTATACTCCCTCCTGAATTAGATTCGTTGACAATAAGATTTTCAGAAGGTGTGTTATAATAAGAAATAGACCCTCCACTGCTGCTATTCGCCTCCAATCGTTCTAGAGGATAAATGGAAATGCTAGAACCTGAACTTGCCTTGGCTACGATACTATTTGCTTCAAAATTTTTGGAATTTATACTAGATCCGCTGGATGAATTTACATCCAATTGGTTGGTCTCACCTCTTAAGGTTATCGAAGAACCAGAGGAAGCACTCGCTGTTGTGGTTATAGAAATAGCGTCTATGGAAACCAAAGAACCACTTGAGCTTTGTACCGATAAGTCCTCTAAGTTTAAGTTGAGAGATGCACTAGACCCACTTGATGTTTGCAAGTTTAAACTCTCCAATTCTAGAGACAATTCGACGTTGGATCCGCTGGATAACTCCATTATTAAATTCTCAAATCTTAAGTCCTCTGTAGATGTCAACTTAACTCCGCTGGAGACTTCCAAACGTTCTAAATTTTCAGAAAAATAAAGTGTGATGATTTTAACATCTGCTTTCCCAATAGACTCGGAAGCTCCTATCTTAAGTGTTCCAGAAACGGTCTCAAACTCAAGAGCCTCAAAAAGATTTTCATTAGCTTCAACTAGCATATAATTAGTTGAAGAAGGGATGATGGTAACTTCCCAACCGCGCTCTAATTCAAGATTGTTGAAGCTTTCCAGGTCGAAGCGTTCTGAGATCACCTCCCCTTCGCCTTCAATTTCGCCTGGGTAATTAATGTTGAATTTGCAGCTCGTCATGCATAAGCAAGAAACAGCCAAAAATAAAATGGAAATAGTTTTCATAGTGATTTAGTTTTGAGTTGAAAGAGTATCTAGTGTAGTCCTACAGTCTAAACATTTCCAATCATTATTTTTATAGTTTAAATAATGATTGTACTTGGATCGATTGAGGTTTCTACGGTTATTAAAATTATTTAAATTTTCATCCAGATAAATCACGTGATTTTCTGGAATATAGATAGTTACTTCTACTTTTGCGCTACGGTCCGTAGGTTCAGAATTGGACAACAAATAACTATCAAGTTTCAGAACATTATCCTCTAGCTTGTATTTATAATCAATTAAAGAGGCTCTTTCTCTAGCTCTAGCTTTGCTTGACGCATAACTTTTTTTGGTTAACCTTAGTTTTAATTCATCATCGGAAGTCGATTTAAAATTAACGTGAATATTTGAATTATATAAGCGCTCATTATCAAATTCATCTTTGACAATCTTAGATTTTTTACTTTGATTTAAAGTTTCAGAAAACATAAGATTAGGATTCATTCTTATTTGCAAGGTATCACCAGATGAGATGTCTAAATTAATAACTTCTATAACTTCTGCATCATAACTCACATCTAGTTGCTTTTTCACACTTAATGTTGTGATGACCATTACAGATAAGACCCAAATACCAATTAAGGTAATATGAGCTACTTTACCAATTGATTTTAGATTAGAAAAAATCAATTTCAAACTTAGAATAAGCAAATAGAAAAAAGGAATGGAAGCTACTAGGAAGTACAAAACAATTTGAATCCAATTGGGAATGCCAAGAACAAAGAATTCTATTTGAGAGAAATCTCCCAATTCAAACACGGATAGGGTTCCAAAACTGAATAAAAAAATCAACAAACCAATAAGAACAGGCCCTGAGACGAGCAGAAGAATGATTCCCAAAAATTTAAACAGAATGATCCCTAAAGCTCTCAAAACTTCGCCTAAGCCATCTAAAAATTTAGTCACCCCAGATTTGGTCTGTTGGCCATATTTCTCGTAATCGATATCTCCCATTTTATCAGCAAATTTGGAATAGCCTTCTTTCACCTTACGCTCTATATTGGATAAATTCACAGGTTCCCCTTGCATATCTAGCTTTTGTGCCGTAGTTCTAGCCGCTGGAATTAGTATCCAAATAATCACATAAATAGCGACTGTACCTCCAAAAGAAAAGAAAGCAGAAATCACCCAAAAAAGTCTAATTAAAAGCAAATTGATTCCTAAATAATGGTTGAGACCAGCAGAAACTCCTCCAAGATAATTGTTTTCAATATCTCTATAAAGTTTTCTAGACGCTTTAAATTTTGAAGACGTAGATGAAGGCTCTTCTTCATCTTCCATCCTATAAGCTTCAGGTTCTCCCATTATAGCAATCATATCATTTACTTGAGACATGATAATCACCTGATTAGCCTGAGCCATGGACTCTGTAAACAACTCTGCAATACGAGCTTCTATATCTTGTAAAATTTCATCCTTACTCTGCTCTTTAGATAAATAGCGTTCAATTGCTTTAAGATAGCTATCGAGTTTTATAAAAGCATCTTCATCGATATGAAAAAACACATTTGCTAGGTTGATGTTTATTGTTTTATTCATTGTTCGTATTTTTTTTAGAAGTAATTGTGGTCACTGCGTAGTTAAGTTCATTCCATGTGGTTGAGAGTTCGTCTAAAAATTCCTTTCCATCCTTTGTTAATCCATAATATTTTCTTGGTGGTCCACCGGTGGATTCTTCCCATCTATAAGACAATAAATTGGCATTTTTTAATCGAGTTAATAGTGGATAGATCGTTCCCTCAACTACTAACAATTTTGCTGACTTTAATGTGTCTAGAATTTCTGCAACGTACGCATCGTTATGACTCAACACCGATAAGATGCAATATTCCAAAACTCCTTTTCGCATTTGAGCTTTTGTGTTTTCTATCTTCATGTGATCCTAAAATAAATAAGTACACGACAAAGATATATTTTTAAAACACTACTATGCTATGCAAAGTAATATATATTAACTTTATTTTAACTTTTAAGAGAAGCCCAATAGTAAAATAAGATTTGAAATACTTAACTTAATACTATGATTTTAAGCACTTTAAAAGATTACAAAAAATTATATCAAAGTCAGAAATAAAAAGGTAATAAATCATGATAAGGAAATTAATTTAGGTAAATTGTAAGGTGAAAAACTTATAAAATGAAGCTTACTCCTTCTAAAATCAATTTATTTTTACTCACCAAATTACCATCTGCTTGGCTTTGCGGTGTGCGGTTAAAACATATCGATGATACCTCTTGTGTAACAACCGCAACTCACAAATGGATTAATCAAAATCCCTTTAGAAGTATGTATTTTGCGGTACAAGCTATGGCAGCAGAATTAAGTACGGGTGCTATTGTTATGAAAGCAATTAATGAGAGTAATCTTAAAATTTCCATGTTGGTGGCTGAGAATACATCAGCTTTTCATAAAAAAGCAACTGGAAGAATAAAGTTCACCTGTTTAGATGGTGAGTTAGTAAAAACAAGTGTAAAGAAATGTGCAACTGAACCGGAGGGCCAAAAATTTTGGATGACCTCTATCGCTAGAAATGAAAATGGAGATATGGTTTCTGAATTCAAATTTCTATGGACACTTCGAAAAAAATAAAATTTATATTTTAAATAACATATCCGCTTAAAAATTTTAAGAAACGTTATTTTAAAAATTATTATATTTAGGTAAATAAAAATTATATGCCATAAATCTACTTAACTTTTAAACATATTACCATGCCAAGAGCCATGTTTGAATACACTAAAGAGGTCTTAAAAAAAGTGAGTTTTGATGTAAATTTATTTTGCAAAGAACTTAAAAAGGCGACAGAACGCTTATTGCCTTATGAACTTGAAGAACTTAGAGATTTTATTTTGAGTTTGATGCATCAGAATCCCTCTTTGAGACGATGCTTGATTTATCTTAATTAACTTTTAAACAAAACTTATAGAATCCACTATTTTTGAAAATCAAATAGTGGATTTTTCTTTTATACGTACTTTTACAAAAAATCAATATGAGTAAAATTATAGCTTTTACAGGCTCAAATTCGTCCACCTCTATTAACGATCAATTGCTTCAATACACGCTAAATTCTTTGGTGAAAGCGAGTGTCGATTATATCGATTTAAAAACGCTGTCTATTCCCATTTTTTCCGAAGACATCGAAAAATCTTCAGGTATCCCTGATGATATAAAATCTTTAAAAGCTAAAATTGATGTCGCCTCTGCTCTTATTGTGGCTGTTAACGAACACAACGGAGCAATGTCTGCTTTTTTCAAAAACATTACCGATTGGTTATCGAGAACAGACCCTAAGTATCTCCAAGACAAAAAGATATTATTATTGGCTACATCCCCTGGAGAAGGTGGTGCTAAATTCTGCTTGGACTATACAATAGGCAACTTTGAAAAATTCGGCGGTACTATTGTGGATCATTTTAGTCTACCTTCCTTTCAAAATAATTTTAGTAAATCTGGTTTAAGTGATGATTACGCTCAGGGCTTAAAGGATTCTGTTTCTAACTTTGAAAACGATTTAAACCCAGCTTGAGAACACTAAAGACCTTTCATATATCAATTCCGCAAGATTTTAAAAGCAAATTGATGCTTTGGGGAAATCAGTTTGAAGAGGCTATTTATCTAGACTCCAATCAAAATCAACAAGTGCATCAAAATTTTGAGGCTTTATTGGCAATTGAAGCCTTCACTGCCATAAAATCTGACCACAAGGAAGCCTTCTTAAGGCTAGACGAATACCAACACACTACACAAGATTGGCTATTTGGTTACATGAGTTATGATTTGAAAAACGATACTGAACACCTCACTTCTCAGAATCAAGATCAACTCAGCTTTCCAGAATTGTATTTCATTCAGCCTAAAAAAATATGGATTTTAAAAGGGGAAACTATAGAAGCTCATTATCTCAAACTTGTGGATGATGAGATAGAATCAGATTTACAATCTATTTTAAATTTTAACTCTGGTGAGGAGAATTATTCAGACCCTATTGTGTTTACGCCTAGATGGAACAAAGAACAATATATTGAAAAGGCTCAATCCATTTTGAAACATATTCAAAGAGGAGATATTTATGAGGTAAATTTTTGTCAAGAATTCTATGCTGAAAACTCAAATATTGATCCTGCAAAGACTTTTCAAAGTTTAAATTCTATTTCTAAAGCCCCGTTTTCTAGCTATCTTAAATTGGAAAATTACTATGCGATGGGAGCTAGTCCTGAGCGTTTTTTGATGAAAGAAAACCAACAATTGATTTCGCAACCTATCAAAGGAACGGCCCGAAGAGGGAAGACACGAGAAGAAGATGCAGAGTTAAAAGCTCAACTTGAAATCGATCCCAAAGAGATTTCAGAAAACGTGATGATTGTTGACTTAGTCAGAAATGACTTATCCAAAACAGCTCAAAAAGCTTCAGTGAAGGTTGAAGAATTGTGTAAAATTTACTCTTTTGAGCAAGTCCACCAAATGGTGTCTACAATAAGTTCCCGAGTAAAATCAGAATTTTCTACAGCAGAAATCTTAAAATCTTTATTTCCAATGGGAAGTATGACAGGAGCACCAAAACTATCTGCTATGAAAATAGCAGAGCAGAATGAATCTACCAAACGAGGGCTCTATAGTGGTGCCATTGGTTATATCACTCCCAATGGTAACTTCGATTTTAATGTCGTTATAAGAACTTTACTCTATAATTCTGAAAAGAAATACCTTTCTTATATGGTAGGCAGCGCCATTACAAGCCTAGCTAATCCAGAACAAGAATACGAAGAGTGTTTGGTAAAAGGCAAAGCATTACAATATGCTGTTAATACCTCCGCTGTTTCCGAAAAGTAGACTAATAAAGCTTAATTTTGAAGTTTTTACGTCATGCAAGATCGATTTCAATCCTATATTCAATCTGAATTTCCAGAACTTCTCACTACTCCTTTTCTCATTGCGATAAGCGGTGGAGTAGACAGTGTAGTTCTGGCCCATTTGTGTAACTCCTTACCTTTAAATTTTAGTTTAGTACACTGTAATTTTCAACTTAGAGGATTAGAAAGTGCTAAGGACGCAGAATTTGTAAAGGATCTATCGATTAGCTTAGGATGTGATTTTTTCATTAAGACTTTTCAAACAGAAAGCATTGCCGAAAAAAGAAAATCCTCTATTCAACTTACCGCTAGAAAACTAAGATACGATTGGTTTCAAGAATTGATTGAAACTACTTCCTATAACTACCTTCTTACCGCACACCATTTGAATGATAATCTGGAGACGTTTCTCATCAATCTAAGTAGAAGTACTGGTTTAAAAGGGCTAACAGGTATTCCACAACGAAATGCTTATATCCGAAGACCACTTTTAAAATTCTCTAAAGCTGAGCTAAAAGAGTATGCCATAAAGCATAACATCAACTGGAGAGAAGACCAGAGTAATGCCTCTACAAAATACCTTAGAAACGAAATAAGACATAAAATTGTTCCCTCATTAGTGAAATTAAACTCTCAATTCCTTGAGAATTTTGAATCTACTCTCGAAAAATTAAAACAAACCGAACTCTTAATTGAAGACTACACGGCTTCACTTCATCAAAGCTTGGTTAGCGAAGAAGTTAACCGCTTTAATATTGATATAGAAAAACTAAAAACGTATCCCAATCCACAAGCGATTTTATATCAGTTGTTAGAAGGTTTTGGATTTACACAATGGGAAGATGTCTATCATTTACTGGACGCACAAACTGGAAAAATCTTAAAGTCTTCATCACATCAACTTGTGAAAGACAGAAATAAATTGACAGTAGCACCATTATCTACAGAAGAAATTGACCCAATTATTATTGAAGAAAACGACAAAGTTGTGCATATAAACAACTCTCAACTAGAGTTTCAAGACCGCCAAAAGATAGAAGAAACGAAGAAACAATTTGCTTATTTTGACAAGTCAAAACTTAAGTTTCCCTTAAGTCTAAGACCAATCCAAAATGGAGACTATTTTTATCCGTTTGGAATGAAAGGGAAGAAAAAACTGAGTGATTTTCTTAAAGATGAAAAAATAAGTCCTGTAGATAAACCTTCTCAACTTGTCCTTTGTAATTATAATGGTGATATTATTTGGGTATTAAATTTGCGAACAGATCACAGGTATAAAGTAGAAAAAAATACTCAAAACATCCTTAAAATCGAACTTAAAGAATGATTAAAAAGATTTCGTATTTAGCCTTGGCTTTGTTCATCAGCTCAACCACATGGGCTCAATTTGGTTTATCGTCGGAAATGGCCACAGAGAATCCTTCAGAGTGGAAGGCTTCTGTTAAAAAAACTTCAGATAGTGTTTATACCGTTTCGGTAGTAGCGACCATCGACGCCACTTGGCATTTGCCCTCTCAAAAAGAACTCGGGGAAGATGAAAATGGCCCCATCCCTACCGAGTTTAATTTTGAATATGATCCCAATACACTTGAAAAATTAGGATCTACTCAAGAACCCCAAGGCATTACAAAATTTGATGAAATCTTTGAAACCAATCTCACCTATTTTCAAGATAAGGCTGTTTTTGAACAAGATTTCAAAATTAAAGCTGAAAATGCAACTCTAGATCTGGAGATCCTTTTTATGATCTGTAACGATGAAATGTGCCTGCCGCAAGATCAGCAACGTTTTAATTTTGAGGTTCAAAATAGTGTTTTACAACTCGCTGAGACCAAAGCCATAGAGATTGAAAGCAAGGATAAAGTTAATACTGAAGCCCTAAAGTTGAACCTTATAGGCAAAAGCGATTATAGACTGAATACGGATGAACCCGATGATTCCAATCTTACCATTTTTCTTCTAGGCTTTGTTGGTGGACTTATAGCTTTGCTCACCCCTTGTGTATTTCCTATGATTCCGCTCACTGTTTCCTTTTTTACTAAGGGGGCAAAAACCAAAAAGCTAGGATTGATCAATGCCATATTGTACGGAGCTTTTATCTTTTTGATTTATATACTATTGAGTATTCCTTTTCATCTTCTCGACTCTGTAAATCCCGAAATTTTAAATAATATTTCAACCAACCCCTACTTGAATGTGACATTTTTTGTCATTTTTATGATTTTTGCATTTTCCTTTTTTGGTTATTATGAGATCACACTACCCAATTCTTGGAGTAGTCGCCTAGACCAGAAAGCAACCAGCGTTGGAGGTGTTGTAGGTATATTCTTTATGGCACTTACTTTAGCTTTAGTTTCCTTTTCGTGTACGGGCCCTATTTTAGGATCCTTGTTAGGAGGTTCTCTATCTTCAGATGGCGGAGCTACTATGCTCACGTTTGGCATGGGAGGTTTTGGCTTGGCGCTAGCTCTTCCTTTTGCTCTATTCGCCTTATTTCCCAATTGGCTTAATTCGTTACCAAAGAGCGGTGGCTGGCTGAATACTGTAAAAGTTGTTCTTGGCTTTCTAGAATTAGGACTCGCTTTCAAGTTTTTATCCAATGCAGACCTCGTACAACATTGGGGAATTTTAAAAAGAGAAGTTTTTATAGGGATATGGATTCTTATAGGTATTGGCTTGGTGTTGTATTTGTTCGGAAAACTAAGATTTCCACACGATGGTCCTAAACAAATGCTAAGTAAAGGCAGGTTATTTTTTGGCGTCATCACTTTAGCCTTTGTCATTTATCTGATTCCGGGCTTAACCAATTCTCCTTCTGCCAATTTGAAATTGCTTAGCGGCTTCCCTCCTCCACTCTTTTATAGCGTCTATGAAAAAGATACCGAAGGACCATTAGGGTTGAAAGCCTATAAAGATTTTGATGAAGGCTTAAAAGTTGCTCAACAACAAAACAAACCCATTTTGCTCGATTTCACAGGTTGGGCCTGTGTGAATTGCAGGAAGATGGAAGAACAAGTCTGGAGTGTTCCCGAAGTTTACAAAACAATCAAAAACGACTATATTCTGATTTCCCTTTACGTAGACGACAAGGCTAAACTCAGCGATAATGACCAATTCAATTTTGAGAGATCAAATGGCACCGTTAAAAAAATAAGAACCATAGGAGATAAATGGGCTACCTTTCAGACCCTGAATTTTAAGAACAACTCTCAACCTTATTATGTTTTATTATCTCCAAAACTAGAGGTTTTAAATGAAACGATTGCTTACGAACCTTCGTCTAAGGCTTACCTTAGCTGGTTGATGCAAGGTTTAGAAAATTTCGAAAATAAAAAAAGGTAGAGTGTAAATCTCTACCTTTTTCTCCTGTGTTAATAAAATGAAGTTTCTTTAAAGTGCTACTTCCAATTGGTTTCTTACGATATCATCGAAGGTTTCTCGTTGCCTAATCAGGTGAGCCTTGCCTTTATGCCATAAGACCTCTGGAGGTCTAAATCTAGAATTATAGTTACTCGCCATAGAGTAACAATAGGCACCAGCATTTTTAAAAGCTAGAATATCGCCTTCGCTTATTTCAGTAATCATTTTGTTATTGGCAAAAGTGTCGGTTTCGCAAATATAACCAACAACTGAATAAAATCTTTTGTTGCGCTTTGGGTGAGATATATTTATAATATCATGCTTAGAACCATAAAACATAGGCCTAACTAAATGATTGAAACCAGAATCAATCTGAGCAAACACTGTAGAAGTTGTTTGCTTGACAACATTAACTTTAGCCAAAAAGAAACCAGCATCACTTACCAAAAATTTACCTGGCTCGAAGGCTAAGGTTAAATCTTTACCGTAGGATTTACAAAATTCATTGAAACGCTTTGTTAATTTTGTACCTAATTCTTCAACGTCCGTTTCGATATCTCCCTCGTGGTAAGGGACTTTAAATCCACTTCCGAAATCTAAGAATTCAAGATTTTGAAATTTAGCTGCCACATCAAATAAAATCTCAGCTGCGTGAAGGAAAACTCCGATATCCAAAATATCACTACCGGTATGCATGTGGATACCGTTAATAGTCATCCCTGTATTTTCAACAATACGTAATACATGAGGCATTTGATGAATAGAAATACCAAATTTTGAATCGATATGACCTACAGAAATATTGGTGTTTCCGCCAGCCATAACGTGTGGGTTTATTCTAATACAAACAGGAACTTTGGGATGTTTTGCTCCAAATTGTTCTAGAATAAGCAAATTATCTATGTTAATTTGAACTCCCAAACCTACAGCTTCTTCCAACTCTTCCATGGAAACACCATTGGGAGTAAAAATAATTTTTTCAGGATCAACCCCAGCGGCTATACCAAGTCTAACTTCTTGTATAGAAACCGTATCTAAACCACTTCCCAGCTGATTGAACAAACGGAGAATACTCAAATTTGAAAGGGCTTTAACTGCATAATGTAGACGCAAATGTTTTACTTTCTTGAAGGCTTCCGTAAGACGTTTATATTGATTTATTATAGTTTCTGAATCATAAACGTAAACGGGGCTCCCAAACTGTTGGGTGACTTCTAGAAGATTTTCGTGTGTCATTAGTTCTAAAATTTAAATATATAAGGGTTTT
Organism: Psychroflexus gondwanensis ACAM 44; assembly: GCF_000355905.1. Lineage (GTDB taxonomy): Bacteria > Bacteroidota > Bacteroidia > Flavobacteriales > Flavobacteriaceae > Psychroflexus > Psychroflexus gondwanensis. The sequence goes on along the minus strand of NZ_APLF01000012.1, from coordinate 34,136 downwards.
GCGGTTAAAGTTAATTTAATCGGGTCTTGATAGTAGACATAAGTTGAATTGAAATTACGCTGCTATCTTGGACTTCAAAGCACATTTCTTTGAAATCTTGCAGTGTTTTCGTTGTGATTTTTTGGAAAGTAATACTGTTTTAAGTCGCTTTTTGTAGGACTTAAAAAGGAACCCGCAAAACATAGCGGGTGATAATTGATATTTTATAAATTGAAAAATTATCATGTTGCAATTTTAAGCATTATAATATTTACTTCTCCAAATTGCGGTGTTAAAATTTTTGCCTTTTGCAAAACCGTAATAAATAGAGATTCCACCTATCCATTTAAACATAAATAAGTAGAGCAATATAAACTCAGTTGTATAATTATCTTCATTCATAAAAAATCCACTAGGGACTAAGAATGTACCGATTAAAGCTGAAAACAAAATAAAAAATACAAAGTTTTCGAAAGTTTTGAATGGCCACATCATAATACGGCGAAAAGGACTCAAGTCGTTTCCCCATTTATGGATTAGGTAATAATAATCATTTCCAATAGGCGCAAATAATAAAGGATCATCTGCATTTTCGAGTTTGAACAATTTGGAAGGTGCCATAATTTTAAAACCCCTTAAGTCTGTCTCATGCTCTTCTTCTAAAGTTTTAATTTTTGAGATGGCTTCGTATGGTAATTTGCCTTTGAAATATTTAGAATCCAAAAACCTCAATCTATAATTGATACATATTTGTTCAATCTGCTTGATATGGTAAATTTTGCTTGACTCTAACTTATCGATATTAAAATCATTGAAATTCATATCGTCACCAGAGGCGATTTTATTCAAAATAGTATCATTTTCAGCATCAACATTGCTGAAAATAAATTCAACTTCCTTTAGAATATCTTCATTGGAAGTCTTTTTGAATTTTACTCTATCGAGTTGATCTTTAAGATTTGTTCTTGGAAACATCATATATCATTTTCATCGTTGATGATAAAAGTAGTAACTAAGTTAAGTTCAAACAATAGCATCTTTAAATTTTAACACGTATTAAGTATATATTCAATCAAGAATTAGCTTTGTTGTAAGCGTATGAAATTATAGACCCCTCTTCCCACTGCTAAAACCTCCTTATTAGGATCTTCTTCTAGCCAACATTTCATGTTAGCAAAAAAAATTCTAGATCTTAATCTTAAAGTCTTTCCTTCTATTATTATAGCTTTGCCATGAGCAGGATTTAAAAAATCAACTTTTATGTCTATAGTGGCCATCTTATCCTTTAAAGAGCTTAGATGAGTTCTTCCTACACTCCTCCAACTGAATCCATAATTGTGGTAATAATTCCTCCATACCACCGATTGGATCTTATGTCTCCAACCACTTCAGCTCTAAAAGGAACTCTTACTTTGACGTCATCTTTCTTGATCTCCAACAATTGTAGACCTAAGAATTTATGAATTAGGACAAATTCTTCAATCATTCGCTCTACAAAGTCATCTTGTAAATCCATTTCAATTTAATTTACATTAAAAATAATAATGCCTCGATGTAAGACTATTAAGGATTTTGAATATCATTTAAAATCAAATTACCTTAAACTAGCACCAAATTCAGTTTCAAATCGATTTTGGAGTTTACTCATAACTTTATCTACCTGCTTGTCGGTGAGTGTTTTCTTTTCATCTAGAAATTTGAACCTAAGTGCGTAGCTCTTTTTTTCTTCAGGTAACTTGTCTCCTTCATAGACATCAAATAAATCTACATCCTTTAGAATATTCTTATCCGTTTTAAAGGCCAATGTTTTAAGATCATCAAATTTTATCGATTTATCTAAGAGTAATGCAAAGTCTCTTTGAGTAGATGGATACTTGGGTATGTCTTTTATTTTTAATTGATGCTTTTGAATTACCTCTAAGACAGCATCCCAGTGAACGTCTGCATATAAAACTTCTTGTTCAATATCAAATGACTTTAAAATATGAGGTTTTACTCTTCCAAATTCAACAATGGTTTTAGTATTGATTTTACCCATAAGACCTTCTGAAAATAATGAAGATTTTACTGAATGATAGGAAAGATCTGTAATTCCAAGTTTTTCAAAAATGCTTGCTAAAATTGCTTTGAGTTCAAAAAAGCCACTGGTTTCTTGGGGTCTGGTCCAAGACTTAGAAGATTTAAAACCAGTTAGAAATAAAGACAAGTGCTTAAGCTCCTCGTAATCTAAATTGAATTTGTGATAGGTTTTACCAAATTCAAAGAATTTTAAATCGGTGCTTTTCCTATTGATATTGTAGCTTAAAGATTCCAAACCAGAACACAGCATAGTTTGCCTCATAACGCCAAGGTCGGTACTCAAAGCGTTAAGAATATCTACATTGTGTTCCTCCTCTAGGTCGTCGATTAAATCTACGTAGGATTTGGTCGTCAAAGAATTTGCCATCGTTTCATAGAAACCTTGAGACACAAGTTGATCTGCTATTTTATTTTGAACTTTATAGTCATCGTAAGGAGATGAGTTGGCAACAGAAACATTGAACTTACTATCGGATTCAATATTATTATACCCATATACTCTCAAAATCTCCTCAATAACATCCACTTCCCTTTGTACATCTACTCTATAAGCTGGGATAGTAAGTCCCAATCCACTTTCCGAAACATTGTTTATTTTGATGTCCAAAGAAGTGAGAATGGTCTTAATGACTCCAGAATCAATTTCCTGTCCTATCAAATGATTTATTTTATCGAAAGTGAGAAACACTTGAAAATCTTCAATCTTCTTAGGATAAAAATCATCTACATCACTAGTCACAAGACCTCCTGAGATTTCTTGAATTAGCAACACCGCTCTTTTTAGAGCAAATTCTGTAATATTAGGGTCTATACCTCTTTCGTATCTAAAAGAAGCGTCTGTATTGAGACCATGCCGTTTGGCAGTTTTACGAATGCTTACAGAATTAAAATAGGCACTTTCTATAAATATGCTAGACGTATTTTTTGTAACTCCAGATTCTAAACCTCCGAAAACTCCAGCAATACAAAGTGGTTTTTGTGAATCACAAATCATTAAATCGTCTTCATGGAGTTCTCTTTCTATTCCATCTAAAGTGGTAAACTTGGTCCCGCTCTTTAAAGTTTTGACTTGGATTTTACGATCTTTAATTTTGTCTAAATCAAAAGCATGTAGAGGTTGCCCTAGCTCATACATCACATAATTTGTGGCATCCACAATAGTATTTTTTGGATTTATTCCTATCGCTTTTAGTTTATTTTTTAACCAGTCTGGTGATTCCTTTACCTCAATACCAGAAATGGTAACGCCACAGTATCTAGGGGCCAATTTGGGTTTTTTCACTTCTATAGATACCCTGTGACTTCTGTTTTCCACATGAAAACTACTCACAGAAGGGGTATCGATTGGTAGGTTGATTTCATTTTGAATTAATCCAGCTCTTAAATCTCTTGCTACTCCCCAGTGAGACATAGCGTCTGCTCTATTGGGTGTTAAGCCAATTTCAAAAACCTGATCGATTTCCACTGAAAATATTTCATTTAAGGGTGTTCCAGGTACTAATGCATCTTCCAAAACCATTATTCCATCGTGACTTCCACCTAGACCTATTTCGTCCTCGGCACAAATCATACCTTCACTCACCTCTCCTCTTATCTTGCCTTTCTTGATAGTCCAAGGTTGTCCTTTATCATCATATAAGGTTGTACCAATGGTTGCAACAGGAACTAATTGACCTTCAGCAACATTGGGAGCTCCACAAACAATAGTGAGCAAGCTATCTGTGCCAATATTGACTTTAGTTAACTTCAGCCGGTCGGCATTTGGATGGGGTTCACAAGAGTCTACACGACCTACAAGGATACCTTCTAGTCCACCTTTTACAGATTCGAAAGCTTCAATGCCTTCTACTTCAAGACCTAAATCTGTAAGTAAAACTTCAGTCTCTTCTGCAGACCATTTTGTATTGATGAATTGTTTTAACCAATTGTAAGAAATCTTCATACTTTATATCTATAAAGGCACAAAGATAACAAACCGCCGTAGCTCTTAAAATTTTTATTCCTCTAAAATTATAGTAAATTGAGCCTCAAAATAAACACTATGAAAAAAATTATAGCGATTGCCCTTCTAGGATTTACAAGTCTGTTTTACGGCCAGATAGATACTAGGATTTACGACATTGTGGATGAATTATCCGCTGAAAAACTTGAATATAAGGTTCAAAATCTAGTTGATTTCGGAACGCGAAATACCTTTAGTGAAACAGAAAGCGATACTCGTGGTATTGGCGCAGCTAGACGATGGATCAAAGGCGAGTTCGAAAGTATTTCAAAAAACTGTGGTGATTGCCTGAATGTTTTTTATCAAAGTGAAACCGTTACGCCAGAAATGGGAAATCGAGTTCCTAAAACGGCAGAAGTGGTTAATGTTGTGGCTGTTCAAAAAGGAAAGAAATATCCAAATTCATACGTTATTATGAGTGGTGATATAGATTCTAGAGCCTCAGACACTCAGGATTTTAAAACAGACGCTCCCGGAGCCAACGATAATGCTACAGGAATTGCCGGGGCTATGGAAGCTGCCCGTGTTCTTAGTCAATATGAGTTTGACCATAGTATTGTTTACGTAGGTTTGAGTGGAGAAGAACAAGGTTTGTATGGCGGGCAGTTTTTGGCTAAATATGCTAAGGAAAACCAGTGGAACATCATTGGAGTTCTCAATAACGATATGATAGGAAATATTGAAGGTTTGGATGGAGTTATCGACAACCGTACGTTTAGGATCTTTAGTGAAGCTTACAATCCAACTGAAACAGATAGGGAGCGACAAATGAAGCGTTTTTATGGCGGAGAAGTAGATGGGAGTTCTAGACAACTGGCCAGGTATGTTCATAAAACAACGCAAACCTATATGCCAGAAATGAATCCTATGATGGTATACAGGCTAGACCGTTTTGGTCGTGGAGGCCATCATAAACCTTTTAATGATTTAGGCTTCCCCGGGATACGTATTATGGAAGCTCATGAAAATTATAATCGTCAGCATCAAGATATCAGAACAGAAGATGGTATTGAATACGGCGATGTGATCGACTATGTCAATTTTGATTATCATAAAAAATTAACGGCAGTAAACGCTATATCCATGGCTAGTTTAGCATGGGCTCCTCCTGCCCCAACAGAGGTAGAGATTGGTGGTATTGTAGAACCTTCTGTAAAACTTGCATGGAAACAAGAAGGGGCTAAAGATATTAAAGGCTATAAGATTTACTGGAGATCCACGACTTCTCCAACGTGGGATCATTTTAGATATGTCGAGAATGTAAATGAAGTGACTCTAGAAGGAATTATTATCGATAATTTTTACTTTGGAGTAGCAGCGGTTGGAAAAAACGGTCATGAAAGCGTAGTCGTCTTTCCTTCAAAAATCCTGAGATAACTACAAAAAAAGATAAAAATGTCTAAAATAAAAAAGTCCTATCAAAAACGATAGGACTTTTTTGGGTGGAAGATGGGGCTCGAACCCACGACCCCTGATACCACAAACCAGTGCTCTAACCAACTGAGCTACATCCACCAGTTGTCTTTTAAGACATTGCAAATTTAATATAATATTGCATTCTACAAAAGGATTTCAATAAATAACAAGAAAAATAAAAAAAATGAAGTTTATCACCAAATCAATTCCCTTTAAATGAATAGGTTATAAATTTCAATAAATCAACTTAAACCAAATTTCAACACATTATTCATTTAAAAAAGGGGCTACCTTTTCTTTTATTTCATCAACAATGGTAGGATCGAGCAAAGTTGAAACGTCTCCTATTTGATCTGCTTCGTTGGAAGATACCTTTCTCATAATTCTTCTCATGATCTTTCCACTTCGAGTTTTAGGTAAACCAGAGACAAAATGAACACGATCCAACTTGGCTATAGGACCTATTTTGCTTGAAATTAATTGATTAATTTCTTTACTTAAATTTTCCCTATTTCTAGATTCTCCATCATTTTTCAAAATGATAAATCCAGCTAAAGCATTTCCTTTCACTTGGTGAGGAAATCCTACAATGGCAGACTCTGCAACTGCTGGATGCTCATTGATAGCATCTTCTATTGGTGCAGTTCCCAAATTATGACCAGACACAATGATAACATCGTCTACTCTACCTGTTATACGGTAGTAACCCACCTCATCTCTAAGGGCCCCATCTCCAGTGAAATAAATATTTTCATAAGCTGAATAATAAGTGTCGATATAGCGTTGATGATTTCCATAAACAGTTCTTGCCATACTTGGCCAAGGATGCTTAATGCATAGTCTTCCAGATATGCTATTACCTTCAATTTCATTTCCTTTTTCATCCATTAAAGAGGGCTGTATACCTGGTAGAGGAAGTGTGGCATAAGTAGGCTTGGTGGGAGTTACAAAAGGAATTGGAGAGATCATGATACCTCCTGTTTCAGTTTGCCACCACGTATCTACAATGGGGCATTTCTTTTTGCCAATATTTTCATTGTACCAATTCCAAGCTTCTTCATTAATAGGCTCTCCTACACTTCCTAAAACTTTAAGGGATGATAAATCGTATTGATTAACAAACTTAATGTCCTGTTTAGCCAATGCTCTTATTGCTGTAGGAGCCGTGTAAAATTGGTTAACCTTATATTTATCTACAATATCCCAGAATCTTCCGTAATCTGGATAAGAAGGAACACCTTCAAACATTAAGGTTGTTGCTCCATTGAGAAGTGGACCATAAACAATATAAGAATGGCCAGTAATCCACCCTATATCTGCCGTACACCAGTACACATCATTTTCTTTGTATTGGAAAACATTTTTAAATGAAAACGCAGTATATACCATATATCCAGCTGTCGTATGGACCATCCCTTTTGGAGTTCCTGTAGAACCAGAGGTATAAAGTATGAAAAGCATATCTTCAGCATCCATCACTTCTGCTTCACATTTATCATCTACTTTTTTCAATTCTTCATGAAGCCAGACGTCTCGATTTTCTTTCATCTCGATTTTGGAAAATGTACGCTTAGCGACCAAAACACATTCTACAGAAGGCGTGCTTTCCAAAGCTTCATTTACAATACCTTTTAAATCAATAGTTTTAGAACCGCGGTATGACCCATCGGAAGTGATGACCATCTTACAATCTGAATCGTTAATTCTTGAAGAGAGTGCAGATGCTGAAAATCCTGCAAATACGACAGAGTGAACTGCTCCTATCCTAGCACAGGCCAGGGTTGAAATAGCCAACTCAGGAATCATGGGTAAATAAATACAAACGCGATCTCCTTTTTGGACACCATTTCTTTTCAACACATTCGCCATTTTATTGACGCGCTTAGACAGCTCATTATAAGTGATGTGCAGTGCTTCTTCGTCTGGATTGTTGGGTTCCCAAATGATCGCCGTTTTGTTTCCCCTAGTTTTTAAATGTCTATCGATAGCATTTTCAGTAATATTGAGTTGAGCTCCTTCAAACCAACTTACCTCCGCTTTTTCAGGATTCCATTTTAAGACAGAATCCCATTTTTTTCTCCATACAAAGTTTCTTTCTGCAATGGTATTCCAAAAATTCTCTGGATCATTTTGAGAAATCCTATAGACATCAATGTATTTTGCTAAAGAATCAATAGTATAATAACTTTTGGTAAGTGCTTTTAGAGATTGTGTGACTTGATTTTTATTAGAACTAAATGCACCAATTTTTTGTTGATCAAAAATCTCTATGATCTCACTTATTACCATCGGGTCTTCAATAGTAGATGGCAGGTTGTAGGGATCTCCAGCCACTAGTTTTTTAAGCGTCCTTCTTAAAGTTTTACCACTTCTTGTTTTGGGAAGTCGTTTAACGATAACTACATTTTTTAATGCCGCAATAGGGCCGATTTTATCCCTTACCAGTTGAATGATTTCAGTTTGCATCTTATAGGATTCATAATTCTCCTCACCCAGTCTTGGAACGACAATAGCTAAAGGGATTTCACCTTTGAGCGCATCTTGTAGTCCAACTACGGCACATTCAGCAACAGAGGGGTGTTGGGATACCACTTCCTCTAGAGCCGCAGTAGAAAAACGATGACCAGAAACATTGATAACATCATCAATTCTTCCGGTTATAAATACGTAACCTTCTTCGTCTATGAAACCACCGTCCCCAGAAAAATAATAACCAGGAAACTTACTCAAGTATCCATTTTTAAAACGCTCATGGTTATTCCAAAGCGTTTGCATAAACCCAGGAGGCAGCGGTAGTTTAGAACAAATGTAACCTTCCGTATTAGCTGGTAAGACCTCGCCTTCTTCAGAAAGTATTTCAAGATCATATCCTGGAACAGGCTTCCCTGTAGAACCTGGCTTAATTGGTAAAGCATCTAATCCCATAAGATTGGCAACAATAGGCCATCCCGACTCTGTTTGCCACCAATGGTCAATTACAGGAACTTTTAGATGATTCTGTGCCCATTTCAAAGTGGTTTCATCACATCGCTCTCCTGCCAAAAATTGATATTTCAGAGAAGAGATATCATATTTTTTTATAAATTCACCCTTTGGATCTTCCTTTTTAATAGCTCTAAACGCAGTAGGTGCTGTAAACATTACATTCACTTTGTGATCTTCTATCACTCTCCAAAAAGCGCCAGCATCTGGAGTTTTAACCGGTTTACCCTCATAAATTATAGTCGTATTTCTATGAATCATTGGAGCGTAGACTATATAACTATGCCCTACTACCCAACCTACATCCGAAGCGGCCCAGAAGGTATCACCTGGTTTGGTGCCATAAATATTTTCCATTGAAAATTTAAGGCCAACAGCATAGCCACCAGTGTCTCTTACCACTCCTTTTGGTGAACCAGTCGTTCCAGATGTATATAGAATATAGGATGGATCTTGAGACTTTAAAGCTACAGCCTTTACTGGTTTAGCCTTTTCCATTAATTCTAAGTAATCTATATCATAAGATTTTTCCTCAAATTCTACTCCAAGTTTCCTATTGAAGACGATTACTTTTTCAACTTTGTGCTTTGCCTTTTCAATTGCCTCATCTACCATAGGCTTGTAGGCAATAAGTCTATCGACTTCTATACCTGAAGTGGCTGTAATAATAAGTTTAGGTTTTGCATCATCTATTCTCATCGCCAATTCATCTGGAGCAAAACCTCCGAAAACTACGGAGTGTATAGCGCCTATCCTAGCACATGCGAGCATACTGAATAATGAGTGAGAAATCATAGGCATATAAATGATGACCCGGTCTCCCTTTTCTACTCCCAATTCTCTTAGTCCACCGGCAAGTTTAGATACTTTTTCTAAAACTTCATTGTAGGTATGCTTGACTTGCTTTTGCCTTACAGCAGAATCGTATATAAGAGCGATCTCATCACCAAATCCATCTTGAACGTGCTGGTCTAGACACAAATAACTCAGGTTGGTCTCTCCATCTGGAAACCAATTGTAAATCCCTTCTGAAGTCTGCTCAAGAGCTTTAGTTGGAGCTTTGAACCACTTTATTTTTTTGGACTCTTCCAACCAAAATTCTTCTGGATGTTCAATGCTTTTTAGATATACTTCTTTATAAGTCATAATGCTATATTTTAATGGTTTGGTGTTAATAAATCAGTTACAGTACTCAAAAGCTTTTTCATTGAAAATGGCTTTTTGATATATTCTTTTGCTCCAAGACTTAAAGCCTTCTGGACATCGCTTTCTTTTTGTTTAGCACTTATAATAATAGTTTGAGTTGTATGTCTTAGTGTTTCGTGTTCTCTCAAATAATCTAAAACTTCATAACCATCCACCTTTGGCATCATGATATCCAGAATAACCAGGTCGGGTTGTAGCTTCTCTGAAAGCACAATGGCTTCTTCTCCATCTCTTGCGATGAAGATATCATAGTTATTCTTTCTCAAAGTATACTCCAACGCCATAATGATGTTGGGTTCGTCATCTACTAGTAGTATCTTTTTCATGACTTGAATTTTGGCAATTTTATTATAATTTCCGCACCGATTTTTAGTTTTGGATTTGCATAAATCTCTCCTCCATGCATCTCCACAATTTGCTGGCATATGGCTAGTCCAAAACCACTTCCTGTTGGCTTTTTGAAAGTTTGATTCTTAGACTGATAAAACTTCTTAAAAATTAAGTGTATATCCTCTTCTGGAATTCCTTTCCCATTGTCTTTTATTGTACACACTATTTCTTCTGAATTGTGCTCTAGAAAAACTTCAATAAGTCCCTTCTTATCAGGGACAAATTTTAAAGCATTAGAAAGCAAATTAGTAAAGACTTGCAAAATTTTACTGTAGTCGAATTCCAATACTACATTTGAAACAGGTTGAAATCTGACATCGATATTCTCCTTTTGAGCAATACTACTTATTCCATGTATAGCCTCTTGAACGCATTCGTCGAGACGATGGGATTTTAAGGTTAACATATCTCTACCTGAAGCCATTTTTTCTAAATCTAAAATATCATTAATCAGCACATTTAAACGCTCTGTATCTTGAATGATATTACCCAAAAATCTTTGCTGAAGCTCCAGCGGCATGTCATCGTCTTCTGATAGAACTTCTGAGCTGGCTTTTATAGACGTAATTGGTGTTTTAAGCTCATGTGCAACCGTATCTAAAAAGTCATCCTTCAATTGATCTTGAATTTTAAGTTCTTCATTGGCCAATTTTAAATCTGAAGTTAGCTTTATCAATTTTTGAGATTGTTCTTCCAGAGATTTATTTACAGAAATGGTTTCTCTATTTTCTTCAAGTATTTTAAGCACTTCGACCAAAGAGACTGGCTTTTCTTTTGCCACATTAGAAATCAATATTTTCGCTGAAGCACTACCTACTGCTCCGGTGAGTAGACGTTCTGAAAAGTTTATAAATCTTGCATCTGCCAACTTTTCTTCTGGATTTACCTGGTATCTCTTTCTAAAAACCTTTAAGGCCTTATCAGCTTTTTCTTGCCCAAGAAAGCGAATTAAAATATTCTGAATATCCTCCACGTAGGCTTCCCCTTTCCAAACAAAAGCATTCTCTTTAAGTTGAATGACTTTTTCACTATTTACGAACATCTCTCCGTAATTGCGTTCTCTATAATTACCTTTTCTAATGACGGACAACACTAGATAAGCTCCAGTATTCAGAAGTAAACTCCAGTATAAAGCGTGATTTACAGGATTCAGTAATTCGATTTCGAAAAGAGCGTAAGGCTTTAAAACTCCTATACCGAACAATCCCTCTTCTACAAATTTATTATTATTCAAAACATTTTCAGTAAAAAAAGGCAGCAAATAGGTAAAAACTATGACACTCATTCCAAGTAAGATTCCAACTTTGGACCCTAAAGCAGAGCCCCTATTCCAAAACATTCCTATAAAAAAACTTGGAGCTAGCTGGGCTATAGTTAAAAATGAAATGAGCCCAATCGAAAATAAAGAAACCTGTGGATTGAACATTGAATAGAGTAAATAAGCAAGAATTATTGAGCTAAAAATACAAAGCCGTCTTATGTTTTTTATGGTTTTCTCATTGTTCAAGGACTTATTATTGGTTAGCTTTTTTAAAAAACCATAGGGTATAATGAGGTTATTACTCAACATCGTAGACAAAGCAACTGTAGAAACCACTACCATTGATATGACTGCAGAAAGACCCCCTAAGAAGACTAAAACAGCAAGCCATTTATCGCCAAAATGCAAGGGAATAAGAAGCGTAAAATAATCTGCATTAGATTCATTTCCTAGAATCAACAAACCACCCCAAGCTATAAAAATAACAAAAACATTGAAAAGCAATAAGTATAAAGGAAACAACCAAATGGCCGTTTTAAGTTGCTTGCGGTTGTTGAATTCTACCACTGAAGTCTGAAACTGTCTTGGCAATAGAAAAATTGCTAAAAAGGAAAGTGCGATACTAAAGTACCAGTTTATACCTCCGTTTAAACCATTTATGGTGCTAAGCTTATTCAAGTTTAAATCCAAATTAGCTTGTTCATAAAGGTCTGTCGTCCCATCAAAAACATAGAAAGTGACATAAACACCAACGATTACGAAAAATGTAAGTTTCAAAATAGATTCAGCAGCGACAGAAAACATGACTCCTGTTCGGTTTTTGGAAGCATCTAGAGATAAAGTCCCAAAAAATGAAGCAAAAACTGCTAAAATGAGAGCGATATAAAAAGTGGAATCTGTGATAACAGAGGTCCCTTCAATTCCTATCGTCGAGGTAGAAACAATTTCAAAAGTTTCAGAAATTGCTTTGAGCTGTAAAGAAATATAAGGAATGATGCTAGCAAGACAAACTAAAGTCACCAGAGCACCCAGTGACCGGCTATTTCCATATCTTAGAGATATAAAATCTGCAATACTAGAGATATTATAAGCTTTGGATAGTAAAATAATTTTCTTGAGTACTATAACCCATAATGGGGCGGCTATCACTGGACCAAGGTATATGGTAAGAAATTCTATTCCAGACGTTGCAGCCATCCCAACGCTACCATAATAAGTCCAAGCAGAACAATAAACCGCAAGTGAAAGTCCGTAAATAGCTGGATGTGAAACTAATTTTGACCCTTTATTTTTTTCAGCAAAAAAAGCAATGAGAAACAAAATTCCCAAATAAACAAATATGAGAGCTATGAGTGCAGTTTTACTCATTAATCTGAATATTTTTTAAGGATTGAAAATGAGATGACAACACTTATCAACCAAATTACAAAAATGAAAAAGTAGAATAAGGGAAATCCCAAAACCGAAACATCAGAATTGTAAGCGAAGACAAACGGTATATTAATAAGCAAGATTAAACTCAAGCTTAAAAAAATAAGTTTTTGTTGATGTCTCTTTTTCATTAACTCTGAATTGCGACTTAATTTAAATAAAATTCTCAAGAGAATGAGCTTGTATTAACTTTCTCTTGAGAATTAATCTAAAACCTAATGATCTGAAGCTTCTCCTACTCCACTTGGTATTCTTACACTTTCAACCATTTCTTGAACTTCAAGTGGAGGTTCTGGTGTAAACTTACTTATCACTATCGAAACAAAGAAGTTAACGAACATAGCAACAGATCCAAAGCCCTCTGGAGAAATACCAAACCACCAATCTTCTGGGGTACCTCCTCCAAAAAAGTCAAATTTGAATTTCAACATATAAAATAACATCAGGCATATCCCTACTACCATACCTGCTATTGCACCCTCTTTATTCATTCGCTTATAAAATATACCCAAAATTATCGCTGGAAAAAAAGAGGCTGCTGCCAAACCAAAGGCCAGAGCAACAACCGCTGCCACGAACCCGGGTGGATTTATGCCAAAGTAACCTGCCACAACCACAGCCGCTACCGCTGCTAAACGTGCAGCAACTAATTCTCCTTTATCAGAAATGTCTGGTTTAATCATTTTCTTGATGAGATCATGAGAAACAGAAGAGGAGATAACCAGTAGAAGTCCAGCAGCAGTAGATAATGCAGCAGCCAAACAACCAGCAGCAACTAGAGCAATAACCCAGTTAGGTAAATCCGCTATTTCCGGATTAGCTAAAACCATTATATCACGATCTACATAAAGCTCATTTTTGTTTTCTGAAGGATTTTCAACTAAACGTTCTCCACTTTTGCCCCTTTCGTTTTCTGAAAATATCGGAATTCCCGTTAAGGCTTCACCACCCTCTTTAGCAGCCCCTAAATATTGAATTTTACCATCGGAATCCTTATCTATCCAAGCGAGTAAACCCAAATTTTCCCAAGTCGTAAACCATTTTGGCATTTCGGCATACTCTTTTTCGTTTACTGTTTCTAGTAGATTGAGTTTTCCAAAAGAAGAAACAGCAGGGGCTGTAATGTATAAAATACCAATAAACAGCAATGCATATCCTGCAGATTTTCTTGCATCTTTAACCCGTTTAACCGTGAAGAACCTTACGATAACATGTGGTAAACCAGCAGTACCTACCATTAAGGCAAGAGTAATCGCAAAAACATCTATTAAATCTTTAGAACCTTCAGTATAAGCGCTAAAACCAAGCTCCTGACTTAAGCCATCTAGCTTGTCTAGCATGTAAGTGTCTGGTTGACTAGCAAGCGTATCTCCCATCCCAAACATTGGAATAGGGTTTCCTGTCGCTTGAAAGGATATGAAAATTGCAGGAACCAAAAAAGCAAAAATTAAAACACAATATTGAGCAACTTGGGTGTAAGTAATACCTTTCATCCCACCTAATACCGCATAAAAAAGGACTATAATCATCCCAATGATAACTCCTGTTTCAATTTCTACTTCCAAAAATCTTGAAAAGACAACCCCTACCCCTCGCATTTGACCAGCGATATAGGTAAAAGAAACAATTAGTGCACAAATAACAGCAACAGATCGAGCTGTTTTTGAATAGTAACGATCTCCTATAAAATCGGGAACTGTGAATTTTCCAAATTTTCTCAAGTAAGGAGCTAGCAATAGTGCTAATAAAACAAAGCCACCGGTCCAGCCCATCAAAAATACTGATCCATCGTACCCCATGAATGAGATAATACCAGCCATCGATATGAAAGATGCCGCAGACATCCAATCTGCAGCAGTAGCCATGCCATTTGCTAATGGCGAAACACCTCCGCCGGCAACATAAAACTCTTTAGTTGAACCAGCTCTGCTCCAAATCGCAATTCCAATGTATAGAGCAAATGAAACGCCAACAAAAATATAAGTAAGTGATTGAGAATCCATAGTTTATTTATTTATCGTATCCGTATTTTTTATCTAATTTGTTCATTAACCTCACGTATACAAAAATTAATATGATGAATACGTAGATAGAACCTTGTTGTGCGAACCAAAAGCCAACATTGAAGCCTCCTATCTGAAATTGGTCTAGCCAGTCTTTAAAAATTATACCTGCTCCATAGGATACTAAAAACCAAATGGGGAGTAGTATAGCAAGATATTTGAGGTTTTCTTTCCAATAAGCGGAGGCGTGTTTCTGTTTGTTGTCAGTTTGTTTATCCATAGTTATAAGTATATCATAGCCTGAAGGCTAAGGGTGTTCTGGTTTATATTTCCGAATGACTCTGATTTGTACTCTAAAGTTAATTTTGAATTATGACCATTCAGAAAGGCGTTTATCCCCAATCCTAAAATAGTTCTATCCTGATCTGAAGCATCTATAAAAGTATAGTTATAGGAAACGTAGGGTTGAAAACGAGTTGTAGAATTTGTACTTGAAAGAAGATACCCAAAGTGTCCGTAAAGCATCTCACCAGAAGAATAGGGTCCTAATAAATAATTTGTCCCATAATCATTAGATTGAAAAACGGCGTAACTTGTTAAAGAAGCCCCTTGTTCTCCTATTGGAGCATCATAAAATAAATCTGCAGCAAAAAGATTCACATTCTCACCAACAGCTTGATTTTCTTTAATTATGACCGCTCCATTTGGATGATGGTAAAACCCAGCACCTACATTAAAGATTCGCTCAGTACCTAAGTAAGTCCCTACTTTATATGGAAGGAAGTTGGATTCCAGATTAAGGAAATTATATGCAAAATAACCTGTGTACGTTTTTCCAGCTTCAGCAGTTCCCAGAATATTGGCACCTCGGTAGACCGCATTAGTATTAGATAAAGGATTGGTGTCTAGACCATTCACAATTGCTTCATTAATTGCTACGTTATATTGAAGTTTTCCAAAATTACCTTTAGCAAATACACCAACATGCCTGGCAAACTGGTCAACAAGTCCTAAAGTAGCCCAAGACGATCTATTATTATCTAATGTCATCAAATTTAAAGTTCCTTGAGAATTCAATCTCGACAAACCATTCCAATAATGAAGTCCCCCACCAACTACGATCTGATCTGAAACATCGTATTGTGCCCAAGCATCATGCATAAAGACTTGAGGAGCGCCATCGGCTCCCAAAGGATCCATATTTGAAGCATTCAGGCTATTAATACCAATATGAGTTAGAATTAGGAAGTCTTTTGTTATTTGACCATAAACAAGTAATCGTGCACGTCTTAATTGAAAAGAAACATCGGCTTGGTCGTCTGAACGAGAGTCTGAAAAGTTAGCTTGCGTTTGAACCCAAGTTAAAATTCTAACGTACTTATCATCGCTATCGTCAAACTTAATTTTGAATCCTCCCTTATAATAAGGTGACCCTTGAGAAAACCCACTCTTACTAAAAACAAGTGCAAACAATACAAAGAGTGTAATATAATATCTCATTATGTGTCAAGTTTTTAATTTTTTAAACTTTTTATTGCTAATAACTTGACACGAACTTGAAATAATAAATCTGTTAATTAAAATTAAATATATATTTTTGGTAACTGGTATAGCTATTCTTTAAATCGTTCCCATTTAATAACCATGAATTTATCTCCAAGTTCTGTGACAATCATACCAGATCCTTTTGTGTTCTCTGGTAGAGAAAAGTAATTTCCAAGTTCGTTTTGACTTAAAATTTTGTAGGTGGGATGAAAATCTAAATTTTGAACTTTTTGAATATTATACTTCTTTACCCAATTCATCACACTCACATGAGAAATTCCTAAAATACGTTCAATTTCACGATAAGTGAGCCCTTCTAAATATAGCTGAAGCGCTTTAGTAACATAATACTGATCAATTTTTTTTCCCAATTTATTAACAGTGAAAAAGTAATTACATGATTTACATTTATAACGCTGACGGTCGTTCACGATACCACTTTTCACTATTCTATCAGATTGACATTGAGGACAAAAATTCATATATATTAATTTTGCATAAATATATCAAATTAGCAATATATTTTAATGAAATTGACCATAAATAAAAAACCCAAAAGTCAATTTATCGACTTTTGGGTGATACGTTTTTGGTTTAAAATTTCTAAATAAGATCTAAAATTGAATCAACTGCTGGATAGCGTTCAACAGTGAAGCCTTCGCCATGTTCAGTCCCTATAATTCGACCTAAATTCCTAGCTCTGTAAGTAACACTGTCAATAAAATTGGAGCTTGAAATTGGAGTGTTTGGCTCCTTACTCCCTTGATCAAAAAATTGGGTTTTATAAGCTTTTACACTCTCTAACTTCTTCTCCATAAAACCAGAAATATCTACAACAAAATCTGGTTCTATATCGTACCACTGTATGTAGTGATAAATATGTTTTGGCCTCCATTCCTTTTGAGAATTACCTTCATAAATCGTTTCAATCTTTTTTAAGCCACTTAAAAAACAGGCATCACTCACAAGCCTACTTCCTTTTCCATGATCTATATGTCTATCGTGTATTGCATTACACAGGACTACGTCAGGTCTGTACTTGCGTAAGATTTTGATGATTTCTAATTGGTGAGCCGTATTATTTGAAAAAAAACCATCACTGAATTCTAGATTTTTCCTTACTCTTACTCCAAGAATTTCAGCAGCATTTTTAGCTTCTTGGTCCCGCGTTTCTGCAGTCCCACGTGTTCCAAGCTCGCCGCGAGTAAGGTCTAATATCCCAACTTTTTTCCCTTTGTCAACTTCTTTGGCTAAGGTTCCAGAGCAGCTCAATTCTACATCATCTGGGTGTGCTCCTATCGCTAATATATCTAATTTCATAATTTACTTTTTCGTCAATTGTTTAATCTTAATGTTGAAAGCTGCAAAAATTAGAGTAACAAATGGGCTCAAATAGTTGAAAATCGCATAAAAGAAATAATCTGCTACAGGCACTCCAAGTACGCCACTGTGATACGCTCCACAGGTATTCCAAGGAATTAGCACAGATGTCACCGTTCCAGAATCTTCTAAAGTTCGGCTTAAGTTTTCGGGGGCTAACCCTTTTTTCTCATAGGCTTTGGCAAACATTTTCCCAGGGACAACAATCGCCAAGTACTGATCTGAGGCGGTCAAATTTAAAACTAAACAACTAGAGACTGTACTAAAAAATAACCCAAAAGTAGATGTAAATAAATTCAAGAGGGCTTCACTTATTCTTTCCAAAGCTCCAATCGCATCCATAATTCCACCAAAGACCATGGCGCAGATAATCAACCAAATAGTCCCTAGCATACCAGCCATTCCCCCAGCAGAGAATAAGTCTTGTAAAGATTTGTTCTCTGTAGGGATAGTAATATCCACAGTAATTGCGTCTATAATTCCTCTATAAGCGGTTTCAAAGTTCAAGGTCTCCCCTCCTCCAATCATTTGAACGAGATCTGGCTGAAAAATAAGTGCAGCTCCAGCAGCCATAAGTGTTCCCAAAAGCAATGCAATAAGTGGAGGTGTCTTTTTTATAATTAACGCAATCACAACTACGGGAACTAGAAATAACCAAGGAGTAATGTTAAAAGAGGCGTCAATAGAACCCAGAATTTCTTCAGGATTGGTTTGTCCAGAGGTGTCTAAGTTAAGACCTATAATAATGAAAGCAATAAGGGTAACTATTATTGTAGGAACTGTAGTTATAGTCATATACCTAATGTGAGTAAACAAATCTGTACCCGCCATGGCAGGAGCCAAATTTGTCGTGTCACTCATAGGAGATAGCTTATCGCCAAAATATCCACCAGAAAGGACAGCCCCAGCCGTCATCGCTACAGAAACTCCAAGCGCTTCTGCTATACCAATTAAGGCGATACCAACGGTCGCCGAAGTCGTCCAACTACTCCCTGTTGCAATCGAGATCACGGAGCAAATGACTACGGTAGCTGCCAAAAATATAGTAGGGTTCAAAATTTGTAATCCATAGTATATCATTGTTGGAATAATACCACTCAGCAGCCAAGTTCCGGCGAGTGCTCCAACCATCAATAAAATAAGAATAGGCTCGGCAGTTGCCTTAATATTCTTAGCCACATCCTCAATCATCACTTCAAACTTAACTCCTTTAACAACTCCAACAATAGCTGCAACAGCTCCACCCATCAATAAAATAAACTGATTAGAACCTCCTAAGGAATCATCTCCATATATAAATACATTATAGGCTAGCATACCTATTAATGCTATAATTGGAATAAGGGCTTGCCAAATACTTAATCTTATCTTGGAATTGGACTGAATTTCTTCAGTATCGTTTGAGGCTTCACTCATGTTAAATATTTAAAATCGACGTAATGTTACAATTTTGTGACTTATTTCACAATACAAACCTATAGTTTTATCCACATCAGATAATCAATAGCCTTGCTTTCAAGAAGTTATTTATTTTTTCCATTCTCATTTTCTTAATAGGTCTTCTAATTTGCGTGAAGCTATCAAAACAAAGTCACTATCAAGAATTTAACAAGGTTTTCTAGCCTAGAAATTGTCCTTTAGTGAAGAAGGTGTAAATTTGTAATACTTTATTTTGAAACTAAAATTCGTAATATGAATACATACGATGTAGCCGTAATCGGCTCTGGACCTGGCGGCTATGTAGCAGCCATTCGCTGTGCACAACTAGGCATGAAAACCGTTATCATTGAAAAATACGCAACCAAAGGTGGAACCTGCCTTAATGTAGGCTGTATCCCCTCTAAAGCTTTGTTGGATTCTTCGCACCACTACGAAGACGCCATAAAAAACTTTGAAGAACACGGCATAGATATTTCCGGAGAGGTCAAGGTCAATCTGAAAAATATGATGAAGCGGAAGTCTGGTGTTGTCGATCAAACC
Source organism: Psychroflexus gondwanensis ACAM 44 (assembly GCF_000355905.1). Classification (GTDB taxonomy): domain Bacteria; phylum Bacteroidota; class Bacteroidia; order Flavobacteriales; family Flavobacteriaceae; genus Psychroflexus; species Psychroflexus gondwanensis. The sequence goes on along the minus strand of NZ_APLF01000012.1, from coordinate 14,482 downwards.
ACCAAAGGAATTGATTTTCTGATGGATAAAAATAACATAGAGTCTTACCAAGGTGTTGGATCTTTTAAAGACAAAACACACATTATCATTACTGATGCTGATGGCAAGGAGACTGAAATTGAAGCTAAAAACACCATTATCGCTACAGGAAGTAAGCCTTCTAGCTTACCATTTATCGATATTGACAAAGAAAGAATTATCACCTCTACCGAAGCGCTTTCTTTAAAAGAAATTCCAAAACACCTCATTATGATTGGTGGCGGAGTGATTGGTCTTGAGCTAGGACAAGTCTATAGAAGATTAGGGGCAGAAGTTACAGTCTTGGAATATATGGATCGCATCATACCTGGCATGGACAAAGACCAAAGCAAGGAGTTGATGAAAGCCATGAAAAAACAAAAAGCAAAATTTATGCTTTCTCATAAAGTGAAATCCGTGGAACGCAACGGAGATGAAATCACTGTGAAAGCTGATGATAAAAATGGTAAAGAAGTAGAATTCAAAGGAGATTACTGCCTAGTCTCTGTTGGAAGACGACCTTTTACTGATGGTCTAAATGCCGAAAAAGCTGGTGTTGAAATCAAAGAAAATGGCAAGGTGAAGGTGAATGAGAAATTACAAACGACGGCAGATAATATTTATGCCATTGGAGATGTCATTGAAGGCCTAATGCTTGCTCATAAAGCTGAAGAAGAAGGCACATTCGTCGCTGAAGTCATTTCGGGACAAAAGCCACATATCGACTATAATCTTATCCCGAATGTGGTTTACACTTGGCCAGAAGTAGCTTCTGTAGGTAAAAACGAAGAGCAACTCAAGGAAGATAACATCAAGTATAATACTGGTAAATTCCCAATGCGTGCCCTAGGGAGATCTAGAGCTAGTGGGGATGTAGACGGATTTGTAAAGATTTTTTCAGATAAAGAAACAGACGAAGTTCTGGGAGTACATATGGTTGGCGCCAGAGTAGCCGACCTTATCGCAGAAGCGGTGACCGCCATGGAATTTAGAGCTAGTGCAGAGGATATCGCGAGGATGAGTCACGCTCACCCAACCTATGCGGAAGCTGTAAAAGAAGCAGCCCTTGCCGCAACAGGAGATAGAGCTTTACACATTTAAAACTTCAATAAGGATTAAACTAACCGGTATAGAAATATATCGGTTTTTTTTTGCTGATTTTGTTAGCGTCAACCTAAAGTCTGTAGACAGGAAGCTCCAAGTTATCCTTGATTTAAAGCTCCGTCCTGAGTATACGTTAATTTCAATAGCTGTAACTTTGCTCAACATACTGTACCAAATTAAACCCATAATGTCGCAATAAATCGTTTCTTTTTCGCCTGATTTTTATCAAAAATAATTACCGTAACTAAGGCTATGCTAATTATTTTTTATTTCAATCAATCAAAAAATAATTCAATTAATTTATACGACATTATAAATTTAATTTGGTATTAATCATCTGAAGCCTTTTTAAAAAATGAAAATAGCTGGTATAGATTCCTGTCCATTGGGCTGGATTGTGATTTTGCATGACCAAAATGGATTTTCTAGTTTGGCCGTCACACAATTTTCAAAATTGGTCGACTTACACCCCGATCTAAGACGTGTATTTATAGACATTCCTATTGGTTTATCTTCTGAAGGTTTCTACAGAACAGTGGAAAGCTCTATGCGAAAGCAATTAGAAAAAAGAGCCTCTACCATTTTTACACCAGCTTGCCGAGAAGCTGTCTATGCCAAAAATTATGACGCCGCTCGAGAAATCAACAAAAGGGTTTTAGGAAAGAGTATTTCTATCCAAAGCCATAATATTTCTAAAAAAATAAAAGAAATCGATCAGTTTTTTCAGGAAAAATCAAACGCTTTAGAGATATATGAAAGCCATCCTGAAATTGTTTTCAAATACTTAAACGACTCTAAGGTGATCAACTCCAAGAAGTCGACAAAAGAAGGCTTTCAAGAGCGTTTTCAAGTTCTCATAAGCTTAGCTCCTGAACTGGAAGACCTTTACCATTCGATTATATCTTCGTATCCAAAATCGAAAGTAAAACCAGACGATATAATGGATGCGATGTCTCTTTGCATCTCAAATTCAAAAAGTGAAATAAACAATCTAAGGTTTATAGAAGATGAAAACCATACAGATGCTAATGGGATTTCAGTAAAAATCGCTTATTAACTTACTGTCCTGAAATAATTTCTTGAAAGATAGGTTTGAAGCCGCTTAAAAAGAATTCTATAGCGATTACCATAATGATAAGGCCCATTAAACGCATCAGAACATTATTTCCTGTTTGCCCTAATAGTTTTATGATTTTGCCAGCACTCAAAAGGATAGCTAGCGTGATACCAAGAACCACAATAATAGCTCCAATTAACACGGCTTGCATTTCTACCGTTTTAGCATCTTCCATCATCACAATGGCATTGGTAATAGCTCCAGGACCGCATATCATTGGGATGGCTAAGGGAGTGATAGAAATATCGTTGACATAAGTTTTAATCTCCGACTCTTGAACTTTCACTTTACCAAGTCTAGCTTGTAGCATATCCATACCCATCAAGAAAAAGATAATTCCTCCTACTACTCTAAAACTGTTCACCGATATGCCGAAAAATTTAAAAAGGATTTGACCCGTAAATGCAAATATAATAACGGTAACAAAAGAGGCTAAGATTGCTTTTTTGGCTGTAGCTTTTCGACTTTCTTTATCCAAATCAGAAGTCATTGTCATAAAAATGGGCATCACACCCAAAGGGTTTATGATGGTAAAAAAGGTAGTAAAGGAGAGAATCCCAAAACCTATCAATTCAGTCATTAGTAACGGATTAAGTTCAATTTAAAAATCCTGCAAAAGTATTTTGAATTTTCTGATTTGCAATGCGAATAATTTAAACTTTAAGATAAGTTTTTTATTCAAATTTTGAAGAATGAAAAGTTTGAATAAAGACTTTAAAAAACGTGCTTTTTTTCTTAAAAAACAGTTTACGAAAACGATTGAAATCTATACTTTTGTCGAAATTTTAAAAATCAATTCTTCCAATGACTCCATCACAAGTATACGAAAAGGAACTTTCTTTTCAAGCAGACCGAAGACGCGCTTCAGTAAAGTTTATTAGTATTGTTAACGACTTATGGTATGAAAAATCCATCGAACTCGTTTTATTTAGAAATTCTCTTATCAATAAAAATGTTGGAGAAATTTTAAAGCTCCACGAATACGCAGGTGCATTTGTCAATAAACCTATCTCTATTTTCGATTCTACAGAAATCGCAGAAGGGATAAAAAACCTCCATCTACCTCCATCCAAATTAGATATTGGAAAATTGACTTTTGAATATCTTCAAAATGAAAACAAAGATCAGGATGTGATGAGTTTTCTTTCCAATAAACTGAAAGACTCTCAAAGTTTTAATGCGATTACCCCCAAAGATGTTGTGCTTTACGGTTTCGGAAGAATAGGACGTCTAGTCGCTCGGGAACTGATGGCCAAAACTGGTAAAGGAAACCAATTGAGGCTTAGAGCTATCGTCACCCGAGGAAAAATCACTCAGGACGTTTTAGAGAAAAGAGCTTCCTTATTAAGAAACGACTCTATTCATGCCGATTTTAATGGAACCGTTCAAGTAGATCTAGAAAATTCTTCCCTTATTATTAATGATACTACGGTAAAAATAATTTCTGCTCAGCAACCGGAAGATATAGACTACACTGCTTACGGTATTCAGGACGCTTTAGTCATTGACAACACTGGCGCTTTTCGAGATAAAGAAGCTTTAGAAAGACATTTGTCGTCCAAAGGAGTGTCAAAAGTTTTATTAACCGCTCCATGTAAAGGCATTCCTAATATCGTTCATGGCGTCAACCATAAGGGGTATGATCCCAAAAAACATTCTATCTATTCTGCGGCCTCTTGTACGACAAATGCCATTACTCCAGTCTTGAAAGCCATAGAAGATAGTTTTGGTTTGGAGCATGGTCATCTAGAAACTATTCACGCTTACACCAATGATCAAAACTTGGTGGATAACATGCACAGCAAGTACAGAAGAGGTCGAGCAGCAGCTCTTAATATGGTAATCACAGAGACCGGAGCAGGAAAAGCAGTGGCTAAAGCCCTTCCACAATTGGAGGGTAAGCTTACATCTAATGCGATAAGAGTTCCAGTTCCCAACGGATCTTTAGCCATATTAAATTTGAATTTAAAGGACAAAGTCACCAAAGAAGCTCTAAATTCTAAAATTAAGGAATACGCCCTTAATGGTGAACTAGTGGAACAAATCAAATATTCTATAGATAATGAACTCGTCTCTTCAGACATTGTCGGGGTTTCTGCTCCCGCTATCTTCGATAGTCATGCGAGCATTGTAGATGAGAACACCAACTCCGTAGTTCTTTATATTTGGTATGACAATGAATTTGGATATAGCCATCAAGTAATACGATTGGCAAAATACATTTCAGAGGTCAGGCGATTTACATATTATTAGTCTCCCAAAAAATCCTTGAATTTCAAGGATTTTTATTTTTGATTTCGTTTTTATTAGCTGCATTTTAAATACTTTTGCTCAAAATCAAATTAGTATGAAACCATTACGCCTTTTAGCTATTGCTTTTTTTTGCACCAGCCTATCTTTTTCTCAAAACACAGAGGATAAAGAACAAGACCAACAGCCTTCAGCAATAGAAAGTCTTGAAACTGTAGTAGACGAGTCTAATAATTATCAGCAATATAAAGTTGTAGAAAAAGTTGAAATCAATGCTGCGATAAAAAAAGTTTTTACTGCTTTTGATTTATTGAATACTGAGATCTCTAATTTAAAAGACAGTATTCAATCTCAAGACAAACAAATTCAAAGTTTGAACACAGAAGTATCAGACCTGAATAAAGAATTGTCTAGTCTTCAAAACGAAAAAGATGAAATTGTATTTTTAGGAATGTCCTTAACAAAATCGAGTTATAAAACGATAACGTGGTCGATCATAGGCGTTCTTGTTGTTTTGTTATTCTTATTTATTTTCAAATACAACAGGAGCAACCTTCTTACCAAAGAAGCTAAGCAGAATTTAAAAAATCTAGATGCAGACTTCGAAAATTATAAACGGATCTCTTTAGAGAAGCAACAGAAACTGGGAAGAGAACTTCAAGACGAGAAAAATAAAGTTCAAAAATTGAATAAGGGTAATCAAAAATAATGTCCAAGACCGAAGGTTTTTATGAATTTTTGACTGAAGATACTGATGCTAGAATTTGCGAATCCATCCCGGATGATCAATGCACACATCTTCCGAAAAACTTTATATTAAATGTTTTTAATGGTAGCCTTACTAAATTTGCAGAAAAATTAATAAGTCCAGGGCTTACTCTACCTTGGATATTGAGCTTTCTTGGAGCACCACTTTTTCTTATCGGTATGTTGGTTCCTATAAAAGACATAGGTTCTCTTCTGCCACAGCTTCTTGTTAGCGGAAAAATAAGAGAGAAACGGAAACGAAAACCGTATTGGGTTGCTGCTGGATTTACCCAAGGCTTCTGTTTACTTGTTTCGGCAATTTTACTTGCCTTCCTCGATAACCAGACCTTGATAAGTTATGCTATTGTCTTCTTGTTACTTCTATTTAGTATAGCTTCAGGAGTTGGCTCTGTAAGTTTCAAAGACGTAACTGGAAAAACTGTCCCCAAAGGAGAACGAGGACAAATGTTGAGTTATAGATCTACATTTGGGGGCTGTCTAGCTCTTATCGCTGGAGGTACTTTGGTCTTTTTCCTAAAAGGAGAGGATAGTAAATGGCTGTACGTAGCTCTATTTGCTATCGCTGCCCTACTTTGGATTTTTGCCTCATTTATATTTTCGGCTATTAAAGAACAACCAGGTTCTACAGAGGGAGGAAGAACGCCTTTGGAAGAAATAAAAATTGGAGCTTCCTTGTTGAAGAAGGATTCATCGTACAGGAATTTCATCATTACTAGAGCATTATTGATGGCCATACCTCTCTTAGACCCGTTTTTTATTCTGCTTGCAAAAGATGTAAGTAAGGAAAACTGGAACTATTTAGGTTATATCATTGTTATTGGGAGTCTAGCACAAATAGTAAGTAGTCCTATTTGGGGAAGATTGGCAGATAGATCTAGTTTACAACTTATGAGAATTTCAGCGGGTTTGTCTATCTTAAGTATTTTATATGCGCTGGTTTTTGTTTATTTTGATAGCGAAACCCTCAATTTTTACTATTTTATGCCAGTCTTATTCATTAACGGAGTTGCTTATTCTGGAGCAAGGCTGAGTAGAAAAACGTACATCATAGATTACGCCCCAGAAAAAGAAAGGCCCACATATGTCTCTGTTGCAAACACATTAATTGGATTATTTACCATAGTAGCAGCTTCATTCGGCCTTATTGCACAACATTTTGGACTGGCCTACCAATTTTGGTTTTTCCTCTTACTCTTGGTCGCCTGTATAACATTGAGCTTCACACTCAAAAAAGTTTAAGAAATGCGAATAGATATCATTACTGTAGTTCCGGATTTGCTAAAGAGCCCATTTGAGGCTTCTATCCTAAAGAGAGCCATTGAAAAAAAACTAGTTGAAATTCATATTCATAATCTCAGAGATTATACCACGCTCAGTTATAAACAGATTGATGATTACCAATATGGTGGCGGAGCAGGAATGGTGATGATGGTAGAGCCTATCGACAAATGTATTTCTAAATTGAAAAGTGAAAGAGATTATGATGAAGTCATTTACCTCACCCCAGATGGAGAAGTTTTAAACCAAGCTATGGCAAATACGCTTTCCCTTAAAGGCAACTTAATTATGCTTTGCGGGCATTACAAAGGAGTAGACCAACGCGTAAGGGATCTTTTTATCACAAGAGAAATTTCTATTGGTGACTATGTCCTTTCTGGAGGAGAGTTGGCAGCAGCAGTCTTGTGTGATAGCATCATAAGACTCATCCCTGGCGTACTTGGAAACGAAACCTCTGCCCTTACCGATGCTTTTCAAGATAATTTGCTATCTCCACCCATCTATACAAGACCTTCAACCTACAAAGGATTGGAAGTTCCAAAAGTCTTATTGAGCGGACACCAAAGAAAAGTCGACGAATGGAGAGATGAAAAAGCCCTAGAAAGAACCAAAGAGCTCAGGCCGGACTTATTGAAGGAAGATTAAATTTAGGTTTGCATAAAACGAATTTTTATGTATTTTTGCAATCGCTAATTCAACCTCTGACGAAATGCGTGAATGTTGGTTTAGGTTATATTAAAACCCAATACAATGGATTTAGTAAAATTTGTACAAGACGAATTTGTAGAAAAGAAAGATTTTCCAGAATTTTCTGCTGGTGATACTATTACAGTATACTACGAAATAAAGGAAGGTCAAAAAACACGTACTCAGTTTTATAAAGGAGTCGTGATTCAGATTAAAGGATCTGGAGCTTCAAAAACCTTTACTATTCGTAAGATGAGTGGAACTGTAGGAGTTGAGAAGATTTTTCCAATTAACATGCCTGCCATTCAAAAAATTGAAATTAATAAAAAAGGTAGTGTTAGACGCGCTAGAATTTATTACTTCAGAAACCTTACTGGTAAAAAAGCAAGAATTAAAGAGAAAAGAACTAACTAGTTTATTTTTTCGATCTTTTAAAAAACCTTCTATTGAATTCAATAGAAGGTTTTTTTAGTTTTTAACAGCCTTATAACCGACTCCGCAAGGTTTTTAGATTTCAAATCTTTATCTTTGAGGGTTAAACAATTTTTAAAATAAATTATAATTCATGGAAGAATATAGCACAAAAATCATTTACACAAAAACGGATGAAGCACCAGCTCTGGCCACCTACTCTTTTTTACCAATTGTAAGGAGATTTACAGAAAGTGCCGGTATAAATATACTATCCAAAGATATCTCTTTGGCAGCAAGAATTTTGGCTACTTTCAGTGATTACTTAACTGAAGAGCAAAAAGTTGATGACAGCTTGGCTTATCTTGGAAAGTTAGCCAAGTCTCCTGAAGCTAATATCATAAAACTTCCAAACATAAGTGCTTCTGTTCCACAACTAACTGAAGCTATTAAAGAACTACAAGATAAAGGATATAAAATACCTAGCTATCCTGGAGATCCACAAAACGATAAAGAAGAAGATATAAAAAATAGATTTGAAAAAGTCTTAGGAAGTGCTGTCAATCCGGTTTTAAGAGAAGGTAATTCAGACAGAAGGGTTGCTGGTCCCGTAAAAGAATATGCTCAAGATCATTCACATAAATTAAAGGAATGGAGTAAAGAGTCCAAGACCCATGTTTCTACAATGAAAGATGGAGACTTTTATGGAAGTGAAAAGTCTGTTGTTCTTACTTCAGAAGATGACGTGAAAATTGTTCATACAGATGCTAACGGCAATCAAACTGTCTTGAAAGACAGCACAAAGCTTGAGGATAAAGAAGTTATAGATGCCTCTGTCATGAGTAAGAAGGCTCTACGTGAATTTTTGGCTGAAGAAATAAAGGATGCCAAAGAAAAGGATGTTTTGTTTTCCATTCACTTGAAAGCAACCATGATGAAAGTTTCGGATCCTGTGATTTTTGGTCACGCTGTTACAGTCTATTTTAAAGAGATTTTCGATAAATACGAAACAGAATTTGATCAGATTGGTGTAGATCCCACCAATGGTTTAGGTGATGTTTACAATAAAATCTCTAAACTTCCTGAAGAAAAGGCTAAAGCCATCATCAAAGAACTTGAAGAAGTTTACACTAATAAAGCGGATTTAGCGATGGTAGATTCCTCTAAAGGCATCACCAACTTGCATGTCCCAAGTAATGTTATTATTGATGCTTCAATGCCCGCAGCTATAAAAGCTGGAGGTAAGATGTGGAATAAACATGATAAGACTCAAGACATGAAAGCTGTTATACCAGATAGAAGCTATGCTGGAATATATCAACAAGTGATTGATTTTTGTCAGAAACACGGAGCTTTTGACGTGACTACTATGGGGAATGTTTCTAATGTAGGATTAATGGCCAAAAAGGCTGAAGAGTATGGTTCTCATGACAAAACGTTTATTATCCCTAAAGAGGGTCGTGTAGAAGTTTTAGACCATAACAATAAGGCTTTAACGACTCACGATGTAAAAGAAGGTGATATTTGGAGAATGTGTCAAACCAAAGATCTACCTATTAAAGATTGGGTAGGCTTGGCAGTTAGAAGAGCGAAAAAAACAGAGAATCCTGCTATTTTTTGGTTAGATGAAAATAGAGCTCACGATGCAAATCTTATCACTAAGGTGAATTTGTATTTAAAAGACCTTGATTTAACTGGTTTGGACGTACAAATCATGAGTCCAAAAGAAGCAATGCAATACACCCTAGAAAGAGTAAAAGAAGGTAAAGACACTATCTCTGTAACGGGTAACGTCCTTAGAGATTACCTAACAGACCTCTTTCCTATTCTAGAATTGGGCACAAGTGCAAAGATGCTATCTATTGTTCCATTACTTGCTGGTGGCGGTTTGTACGAAACTGGCGCTGGTGGATCTGCTCCCAAACACGTTCAACAGTTTTTAAAAGAAGGCCATTTAAGATGGGACTCTCTGGGAGAATTTTTAGCTCTTGCGGTCTCAATTGAAGATATTGCAGAAAAAACCAACAATGAAAAGGCAAAAGTTATCGCCAAAACATTGAATAAAGCAAATAGTCAATATTTGAAAAATGATAAATCTCCATCTAGAAAAGTCAATGAAATTGACAATAGAGGAACACATTTCTATTTAGCTTTATACTGGGCAAATGCACTTGCTGAACAAAGTGAAGATGCAGATTTAAAATCTGAGTTTGAAAAAGTAGCAAACTTTTTGGAAGAAAATGAATCTAAAATCAACGATGAGTTACTTAAAGCTCAAGGCCATAAGAACGACATTAACGGCTATTACTTTCCAGATGAAGATTTAGTCGCCAAACAAATGCGACCAAGTTCAACATTAAATTCGATTATTGATATTAAATAACTGAATTGGAACTTTGAATTCATTAAAAAAAGCCTCAAGAAATAAATCCTTGAGGCTTTTTTTTTAGTTTATTGTCATTAGAATTTAAAACCAAAAAAACCTTCAATTTGCATTGAAGGTTTTTGTTATAGTCTAAAAAGGAATTAAGCCTTTTTATCTTCTTTTTTGAATTTCTTGTATTTGCTTTTGAACTTATCAATACGTCCAGCACTATCAACAAGTTTAGTCTTACCAGTGTAGAATGGATGAGATGATCTTGAAATCTCAAGTTTTATAAGAGGATATTCTGCTCCGTCAACTTCAAGAGTTTCTTTGGTTTGGGCTGTAGATTTGGTTAAAAACACGTCATCGTTAGACATATCCTTAAACGCTACTAATCTATAATTTTCTGGATGTATTCCTTTTTTCATCGTATCGTCTTTACTAAATTATTTCAGGTTGCAAATTTAAATAAAAGAATCTATTATACAAGCAAATATTAGAAATGTTTGTAACTATCTATTCCAAATGGTCAAAGACTTGCTTTTCTATATTTAATTTCAGTGAATCTGGATCATTTAAGATACGAGATTCAATTGGAAGATAGAATAATTTCTCAGTAGAGAATTCAGTTTTTAACCTCATATAGTCTTTTTGGGTTGTCAATAGTAAAGGTAACTTTTGAAGTCTTTGTATTTCAGCAGCAGAGAATTCATGATGGTCTGGGAATTTTTCATGGCTAAACTTCTTATCCAAAGCTTTTAAATGATGGACTAAAGGGCTTGGGTTAGCAATACCAGTAACAAGGGTGAAATTATTAAAACTATTGATATCTATTTTTTGAAGTGTATTTGTAACAAATTCAGAATAGAGAATCGTAGAGAATAACAACTTTTGATAAGGCTTGGGCCTCAATTGCAGAGCAATATTTTTTTGCTTTGTTCTGCTTAAATCCTTTGGACACTTAGTGACTATAATCATGTCCGCTCGTTTTGCGCCCGTTTTAAACTCTCTTAAGTTTCCTGTGGGAAGCACAAAATCTCTCACATAAAGATCCTTATAAGTCGTGAGTACTATAGAAAAGTCTGGTTTTACTTTTCGATGTTGAAAGGCGTCGTCCAAAAGAATCATATCCAGTTTTGGATAAGCCCTTAGCAAATTGGAAATTCCCCTCTGTCGATTAGCATCAACGGCTACTTTTAAGTCTGGGAAGTTATTTTTGAATTGTAAGGGTTCATCACCAACGTCCGATGAGGAATGATTGGTGTTAACCTCTATAAATCCTTTAGTAGCCCTCTTATACCCTCGACTTAAGGTTGCTAAGTTATACTCTTCGCCTAACGTCCTCACCAAGAGCTCTATCATTGGAGTTTTTCCTGTGCCTCCTGTATTTAAGTTTCCCACGCAGATCACTGGAACCGAATAAGATTTCGACTTTAAGAATTTATGATTATATAAAAAATTGCGAATAGATAAAATGCAGCCGTAAAGGACAGATAATGGAAAAAGGAAATATCTAAAGTATTTCATGATTGCGAAATTATAATTTTTAAATTTAGACATTAAATTAATTTCACATGATTGTAAAAAATTTTACTGATGCTATAGAAGAACTGGCCCCTTCTTACTATGCTGAAGATTTTGATAATACAGGCCTTCTTATAGGAGAATTCACTACAGAGGTGACTGGTGTTTTAGTTACTCTAGACACGCTTGAAACTATAGTTGACGAAGCTATTGAAAAAAAGTGCAACTTGATTATTAGTTTTCATCCTATTATTTTTTCGGGCTTAAAGAAGCTGAACCGGAAAAACTATGTAGAGCGTGTGGTGCACAAAGCTATAAAACACGATATCGCTATATATGCCATGCATACCGCTTTAGACAATGTTTATAACGGGGTAAATGGTATGATGTGTGAAAAACTTGGATTGTTAAACACTTCGATCTTAATTCCAAAATCCAAAACCATTAAAAAGCTCACCACCTATGTCCCAAAGGCAAATGCAGAGGTCGTAAGACATGCTCTATTTGAAGCTGGCGGTGGTAATATTGGAAATTACAACTACTGCAGTTTTAATATTAACGGAACTGGGACTTTTAATGGAAATGAAGATTCCAACCCTAGCATTGGAACCCCTGGAGTTACTCAGTTTGAAGAAGAAGTTCAAATTAATATGACGTTTTCTTCTCATCTTGAATCTTCTCTCATAAAAGCACTTTTCAAGAGTCACCCTTATGAAGAAGTCGCCTATGAAATTGAAACTTTAGAAAACCTAGACCAACAGAGAGGAATAGGTATGGTAGGCGAATTTGAAATAGCTAAAACTGCTGAAGAAGCTCTTAGGCATGTGAAGTCTGTATTCAAGACCAAAACTATACGTCATTCCCAGTTTATTTCTAAAGACATAAAGCGCGTTGCGGTTTTAGGCGGCAGCGGAGCTTTTGCTATTGATCGAGCTAAAGCGGCGAAAGCAGACCTTTATATCACAGCAGATTTAAAATATCATGACTTCTACAGAGCTGAAAATAGCATCATTTTAGCAGATATTGGTCATTATGAAAGCGAGCAGTATACAAAAGATTTAATACATGCTTATCTTACGAAAAAATTTGCTAATTTTGCACTCGTTTTATCAAATAATAATACCAACCCGATTCAATATTTTTGATTATGGCTAAGAAAAAAGAGGTTACAGTAGAGCAGAAATTGAGAGCTTTATATGATTTACAGTTAATAGACTCACGTATTGACGAGATTAGAAATATGCGAGGAGAATTACCTCTTGAAGTTGAAGATTTGGAAGATGAAGTTGCTGGACTTACCAAAAGGATTGATAAGCTAGAGTCTGATCTTGAGATTACAGAAGAAAAAATTAAAGAGAAGAAATTGTTCATAGTGGAAGCGGAAGCTATGATCAAAAAATACAAAGGACAACAGGACAACGTTAGAAACAACAGAGAATTTGATGCGTTGACTAAAGAAGTTGAATTTCAAGAATTAGAAATTGAATTAGCTCAAAAACACATTAAAGAATTCTATGCTCAAATAGAACATAAAACTGTCGTGATTAAAGACGCTAAAGAAAAATTAGCAGAAAGACAAAATCACTTAGATCACAAAAAATCTGAGTTAGACAATATCTTGAAAGAAACTGAAAAAGAAGAAGATGCTCTTGCAATAAAGTCTGATAAGTTTAAAAAAGATATCGAAGAGCGTTTAGTGAAAGCTTATACTAGAATTCGCAAAAATGTGAAAAACGGTATGGCCGTCGTGACCATACAAAGAGGAGCTTCTGGTGGTTCTTTCTTTACCATTCCGCCACAAGTTCAAGTTGAAATTGCTGCTAGACGTAAAGTTATCATCGATGAACACAGTGGAAGAATCCTTGTAGATCAAGAATTGGCTAGAGAAGAAGAAGAGAAAATGGAAAAGATGTTTACAAAATTGTCGTAAATCCTAACCTAACTTATATCAAAAGCTCAAGTATATCTTGGGCTTTTTTTTATGTCAAAATTTAACTTGACCTTAAAAACAATCCTAGTTATAAATCCTATTTTTGAAGTAAAAAAGAATGAAATCATTTTATAGTTTAATACTACTTTCCATTCTATTTGTGAGCTGTGGAAAAGCTCAGAATTCCCAAACAACCAGTAAACTAACTTCAGAAAGTTTTTCTAATGACACGTATGAGAGAGCTTACTTTGCCAGCGGTTGTTTTTGGTGTGTAGAAACCATTTACGAGAGCGTAAGCGGTGTAAAAGAGGTGTTTTCTGGGTATTCTGGTGGGCATACCAAAAACCCTACCTACGAGTCTAGCAATACAGGTAGAACTGGTCATGCTGAGGCTGTAGAAGTTATTTACGATCCAAAAGTGGTATCCTTTAAAACTCTTATAGATGTGTATTTTGGATCTCAAAATGTCACACAACAAAACGGACAGGGCCCTGACATTGGATCGCAATACCGTTCTATTATTTTCTATCAAAACGAGGATCAAAAAGCGATTATTGATACTAAAATGGAAGCACTTTCCAAGGAATACAATAAACCCCTAGCTGCTGAGGTTATGGCTTTCGATAAATTTTGGATGGGAGAAGAATACCATCAAGATTATAAAGTAAAAAATCCTAATAATCCTTACATACGAAATGTATCGGTACCAAGGTACACTAGGTTTAAAGTTAGATTTCCGGAGTTGCTAAAACCAAAATCCGAACGCTAAAAAAGCAAATGACAGCAGCGTTTTGTCATTCCAACAGAGAAGCCCTTTTGCTTCGATGAGAAATCTCTTTGTCATTCCGACAGAGAAGCTGTTTTGCTTCGACGAGGAATCTTTGTGTTTTCGACAGAAAAAGATTCTTCAGTCGCCGAAAAGGCTCTTTCAGAATGACAGCAGCGTTTTGTCATTCCGACAGAGAAGCTAAAACCTAAATCCGAACGCTAATTCCAAATTTTAATTCACAAAAAATGCCGCACTATTAGC
>NZ_APLF01000011.1 GCF_000355905.1 Psychroflexus gondwanensis ACAM 44 | reverse complement strand
ACATTTCGCAAGTGTCATTCTGATGGAGCTTTTTAGCGATTGAAGAATACTGTGCATATGTTAGCATTTATATACTTAACCTAAATCCTTTCATTCCTCCAAATCACAGGGTAAATCACAAATTTATTTTCTGAAATAACTTCTATCAAATAGGTTTGAAAAACTCCATTTTTAGAACCTGAATATGGCTTATATTTTAATCCTTTGAATTTTTTATTTATCCAGTTATTTTTTTTCTCCTCTATTTCCTCTAAATCAGAAAAACGATAATCTTTTAAGTGTTTTATGCAAAGGGTGTCTGCCTTTCTTGAGTAAGGAGCAAACAAAGTCATATCGCCTTTTTTCGTTTCAACATTAAAATAAATACCCAGTTTTTGATTATATTTTCTTTCAAATTTAGCGTTCCAATCAGCATCTTTTATTTCTTCATATAAAACATAAATTGTATCCTTTGGATAAATTGATTTTTGCCCAAAAGAAATAATAGGAATAAAAATCAATGAGAATGTTAATAATTTAATTGCATCCATTTGGAAAAATATTTTGAATGTTTTGTATCGTATTATTTATGGTTTGTTTCTCAATTGGAGTCAAATTTTGCCAAGCCACAATGTTAGCGCTGTTCAGCCCAATCCAAGAAAGGGCTTCTTTTTGTGCAGCGGTAAAGTTTGGATCGTAATCGGTTAAGGTTTGTTTTACCACATCCCGATAATGTTGAGCCATTTGTTGGTGTTGAGCATTATTTGGGGCATTCTCGTCCCAATCATAACGAGTATAATAGTCGAAGATACCAAAATACTTGTTTTCGAGAGATTCTACGAATTGTTGAAATTGAATTGGAGTCCAATCATTTGCCCAATCTAGAGTGGTTTGATTATTTTCAGCAGCTCTCACGGCATCCAACATTTTTCTACACATTTCTGCGTGCAAAACCTCGTGTATTAGGGAAACCGCTTTAAACACATCTGGCTTGTTTAAGATATTCCCACTGGTAGATGGATCTGTATTAAAATCTATGTTTATCATATTAGAATTTAATGGTGGGTTGGTAATTGCCATTGCATTATTATATTTTTGGTCTCTATTTGAAGCAAAGTTAGGATCAGCCCCAAACTTCAAATTCGCAACAGACATATCAGAATCAAAGTTCTGCAAATAATTATCGAAAATTGGTGCTTTCCCCATAGCTTCGTACACATTCATTAGGCATTGGTTGTCTTTAAAGCTATCGTCTACGATTACTTTCTCCTCATAATCCACTTCTCCACCATTCCTTTCGGCTTCCATGCCTTCAATCGAAAATAATTTAGATTCATCAGAGTTATCATTTTCATAGATTATAAAATCTAATACATCTGAAAGCAAAGCTTGTCTATACTGGCTAGACATCCAAAGACGGGTTCCTGCTTCTAACGCGTTAGGCTCTAAAACAGTGTCTAGTGTACAAAGTGAAGTTGTGCATTCCTCATCTCCCGGTATTGGTTCTGTAGGCAAACAATCATAACATTCATCGTCCCCTCCGTCTCCACTTCCTCCACTTCCTCCACTTCCAGGATTGGGATCTGGATCTGGATTATTTGACCCACCTCCTCCAGGACCTGAAGTACACGTCCATCTTACATTGTAGCCAATTACCACGCTTCCTCCATGACAATTAGGATAACCCGCAGGGTGATTAGCTCCAAAATTACAACGCCAAACGAGATCGAAACTAAATGTACATTGTGCTGGTGCCGATCTAGACTAGGTTTCTCCTTCTATAACCACTATTTCGTCTTTTACATACCCATCTTTGTCTAAAGACTGAATAACCCCTTCAAAAGGTTGAGTTATGGAGTTAAGCATAGCCATTTGATAATCTTCTGATGGAAAATAACGAAAAAAATGAATCTCTGTTTCATTACCGCTATTTTTAACCAACAGATTTGTAAAATCGTTGATGCTATCTGTTTTTGTATATACACGTGCTGTGTAAGTTGTTATCCCATTTCTTTGGATCTCTACAATAGAGGATTCATCTATTCCTGTTACAAAATCTAAAGAATCTATAAGTTTTGAATCTCTATTTTTTAGAATTTTTTTTAAAATTTTGTCTTTGGAATTAATCTTTTCTTGAAATTCTAAAAAAGTGATTTCTTTTCTATTAAATTCAATCTTAGACCCTATTTCTTCTCTTTGAGAATTCAGTTTCTTCCTTTTCACAACTTGTTAAGATAAACAGAATTGTAATTATAAGTAATACTCTTTTTGGTAAAGTTTTCATTTGAATATGAGTTTATGTTAGTTAATTTTTCTTTGCTTCTCTTAAGAAAAACTAAGTAAACCCATAGATGACCTCTCCACGTTTATAAAAAGATTCAGCTTGCGCGCGCGCGTGAAATAGCCTTATAGTTTTATTGACACTACAATAGTAAAACTTTAAGGTTTAAAACATTTACGGTTTGACCGTATACTTGTTACGGGAAGACCGTAAATGTTGGAAAATCATGCCTTCAGTCTAACAAAACAGCGTTAAGTTTCAACTTAAAACTCAAGTCTTCACGCTCAACGGACGTTAGATGAAGTAAACTCAAAACCTTAAAACTGAATATCGAAAAACTGTTAAGGAAACGGTGGTAAAATCAAAATAAAGAAAACATTTTCTTTAGAAAGTATACCTTTGCAATTCAATGATAAGGCGATGAATAAAACGATAAAAGTTCTGGAATTAGGACTGCTAGATTATAAGGAAACTTGGGATTTTCAAGAAGAATTATTTCAAAAAGTCCTAGATACAAAAATAAAAAACAGGCGTGAAGAAAGCGACCTTCCTACAGACAACAGCTTTATTTTTGTAGAGCATCCGCATGTCTATACACTAGGGAAAAGCGGCGACTTGGCCAACTTACTTCTAGACGAAAAGCAGCTGGCAGAGAAAGGAGCGACTTTCTATAAAATAAACCGAGGTGGAGATATTACCTACCACGGTCCTGGACAAATTGTTGGCTATCCAATTTTGGACCTTGAAAATTTCTTTACCGATATCCACAAATATCTACGCCTCTTGGAGGAAATGGTTATTCTTACCTTGGCAGAATATGGCCTTAAGTCAGAACGAAGCAAAGGTGAAACTGGGGTTTGGCTAGATGTAGGAACTCCCTTTGCTAGAAAAATATGTGCTTTGGGCGTTCGCGCTTCGCGCTGGGTGACCATGCATGGCTTTGCCTTCAATGTGAATGCAGACCTAGACTATTTTGACAATATTGTGCCTTGCGGAATTAAAGACAAAGCAGTGACTTCATTAAACGTGGAACTCGGCCAAAAAGAGGTGCCTGTCGACGAGGTAAAAGCTAAGCTCAAAAAACACTTTGCCGAGCTATTTGAAGCTGAATTCTTAGAAGTTTAGAAGTTTTTGGTGTACAACAATAAGGCTTCATCATCTCCTTTTACCGTAAAATGGAGTTGGCTAGGCTTAGACATATCCAAATCGATTTGAGAACTTCCAAATACTGGAAAACCTGGAATGAGCTCCGCTTGTTCATCGAATAGATAGACTTTATTGGCTTGCTGATCTACAATACTAAAAAAGGTCCTAGTGGACTGTTCGTGAATTTGTGGTGGCAAATACAGACCGTAGTCCAAAGTTTTATTCACTCCATTAATGTTGAGTTTATTCTCTGAAAAAGTGACTACATACTTGGGATGTATTGCTGTAAAATGGTTTTTGGACAAACCGAGTTCTGTTTTCTGCACTATCCCGTTCTGGGCAATTTCAATAAGATTCCCATCTACACTGGTTCCCGTAAAACTAGATTTATGCAATCCCCATGCATTCGCAGAAGAAGATAGCTTTTGATTTGGTTTTACGCGTTCTGAGGCGGTTCTACTTAGGATTTTAAGTCCTAAGTCGTTCTCTACCAAAATATAATCTTTCCTGCCAATGCGGATATGTTGCGGAGTTCGCTGTATTGTTCCTTGCGCTTTATAATCAAATCCTTTAATAAGCTTGCCTTCTTTATTAAACATGAGAATATCCTCATCTTGAACCACCACAAATCTGTACTTACCATTATTATCGTAATCGAAAATAGCAAGACCTTCGGTCACTAAATCTTCAAAGTCCAAAGGAAAGGGGTTTACATTGGTTCCGTTTTTATCTAAAACATAAAGTTTATTTTGAGTGGTAAAAGCCATTTGTAATCGTGTATTCCTAAAAATATCGAAGGTAAGAATTTCGCCTACTACCCTACTGTCTAAGGATTTAGTCCATAGTGTTTTTCCGTTTTTATCGATAAGGTGAAGGGTGTTCTCGCTATCCTGAACCACAATATCCTTTTGGCGAGTTCTCCAATTGATAAAAAATTGTGGATCTGTAGCAATGTCAGTCTCCAACTTAATACGTCTTGCCTGGATGGCTTCTGTAGAAGTTGTTTCAGCTTTGGCTTTAGCGATTATCCCATTTACAAATGCAAAACTATCCTCTTGAGTCGCCTGCATAATAACAGATTTATAAGCTTTTGCATCCAGATCTTCTAGATTGGGTAGAAAGTCTGTAGTTGCCGATTTCTGCAATTTATCCATAATTCCATCAAGTTCACCAGCCCAGGTGATGTGTGCCGAAGAACTCATCACGCCAGCGGCATTCTGAAAGGAGGACGATTCGCTGAGCACAGACCTGTTATCGATATTCACCAAGAGGTTTTCTAAGGTCTCTTGATCCTTAGCAAAAAGGAAGTGACTATCATACACTGTAAACACCGCAAATTTATGATTGGACAGCAAAGGAGAGAAATCTGCAAAGACATTCTCTGGTTCAAAACTATAAATCGTCTGATTCCTAAAACTGCTTTCTTCTTCGCTAATGACTTTAAGAGAATCTAATGCTTGAGTGACATTATTACTGATCATATCGTACACCAAAGCTCCATTTTCTAGCTGAATAGCTCCTACTTCGTTTGTGTTCTCAAAAAGAGACTTAAAGGAGGATGTGGCTGAATAATTCTGACTCGCTCTATTCTTCTGAAGGGTTTCAAAGCTAGAAAAGCTAAGACTCATAAATCCTGTTGCATTGGTGGGCGTCACTTCGTGAAGTCTAAAGGAAGTCGGCGAAGTCCCTTTAAATAAATGTATTTTTTTGGAACTCTCCTGCGAGAGAATCACCCCGGACCATTTTAAATTCCCCCTAGAGACATCCAGATCAAGACTTAGCCATTTCCCCAAACCCTGTAAGGACTTTGGAGAAAGTTGATCAAATTCATTTTTGTAAAGGTAATGGGCCTCCTCCAGATTTATAAACAGGGATGAATTTCCTGTTGCTGCCTTATGGGCTTTATAGAAAATAGCATCGAATTTGAATTGATTATTATGGGCGCGAATCACATTTTCGATAATCAGTTTCGACTCGGAAGCGATTCTTACACGGTTGAGAAGAGTTGTATAAAATGTAAATCCCTCTAGATTAAATTCAGAAATAGATTTTCCAGCATATTCGATTTTCTTTTCTTTGGACAACTGGAGCGAATCTAAGCTCAAATATTTATCCTTTATGATTAAAGATGTGGCAAGTTCTCTTTCTCCAATTGGGGTTACCGCCAAAAAAGCTTCTGCATCTTGTTGAAAATATTTAACAAACCTGAAGTTTTCTTGCAGTTCTTTAAATAAGGGTAAAGATTTATTATTATCGTATAAGTCTGTCGATATAAAATCATCCAAGGTTTCTGAAAGCGATTCAGACTCCAATACCAAAATGGATTTTGACGGGATAAAATCGATCAACTCACCCTGAGTCGATTCTGCATTAAAATCACAGGAGATCACACATAACGAAAGACAAAACATCAAAAGTGAGAAACGCATAGACAGAAAAAATTTAATGACAAAATTAAGCTGAAAATTACAATTTTGGTTACTTTCTATAGGTTGGTTTTAAAATTTAAGTTCAGTCTGGTCTGGCAGTAATTTAAAACTCTTCCTGTGGTATTTGGTAATTCCATACTCTCGGATAGCCTTCCGATGCGCTTTTGTGGGATAGCCTTTGTTTTGAGCCCAACCATACATAGGAAATTCTTTGTCGATAGTCTTCATATAGGCATCTCGCGCCGTTTTGGCAAAAATGGAAGCTGCCGCTATGCTTAGGAATTTAGAATCTCCTTTTACAATACATTGGTGGGGAATATCTGCAAAAGCGTGGAATCTATTTCCATCGACCAAAATCAACTCAGGATCTGGTGTAAGTTGTTGTATAGAGGCATGCATGGCTTTTATGGAAGCATTTAAGATATTGATCTCATCTATCGTTTCCATCATAATGTGGGCTATTCCAAAACTTACACTACTCTCTTTCAAAATAACTTCTAAAAGCTCACGTTTACGAGAAGTCAACAGCTTAGAATCGGTTAGTAGTTCATTTTTAAAATCCTTAGGAAGAATAACCGCTGCTGCGGTGACTGGACCTGCCAAACAGCCACGACCCGCTTCGTCGGTACCACATTCTAGTTTTTCGGATTGAAAATAAGGTTGAAGCATAATTACATTGAAAAGTCAAAAATATGAAATTCCATATCGATTTCTAAAACACTTCTAAAGTTAAGTAAAAATGATACTTTTGCTCACGTTTTAAAATAGATCATGAAGTCGGTATACTTTTTAATTTTTATTCTATTCTGTTCTTCTTTTTCGTCGGCTCAAGGAAGAAAGCTCACAGGATCCGAGGTGCCTGATGAAGGTTTTGAAAGAGGTGAAAAAACAACTTCGGTTAAAGACGACCGTGATAAACCCTCTATCACCAAATACAAAATCATCAGCATAAGTAACGACACTACTTATGTGGATACCACATTGAGTATTCGTAAGGATTATGCCTATAATTATTTGCGTAAAGACGATTTCGAATTATTGCCTTTTGCTAATGTTGGCCTCCCTTATAACGAACTAGGGTATACCTTCAATAATCTCAATGCCCTACCTAGATTTGGAGCAAGAGCAAAACATTTCAATTATCTGGAAGTAGAGGATATTCCCTATTACGAAGTTCCTACCCCATTCACCGAATTATACTTTAGAACGGTCTATGAACAAGGACAAAACATAGATGCGACATTTGCAACCAATCTAAAACCAAACCTAAATGTTTCCATAGCCTATAAAGGTTTGCGATCTTTAGGAACCTACCAAAGATCTCTGGCCAGTACAGGAAATTTAAGACTAGGTCTCAACTATAGAACTACCGATAACCGGTATTTTGTAAGATCGCATTTTGCAACTCAGGATATCTTGAATCAACAAAGCGGTGGACTTACCGACAGAGCCAATCAACAATTTATCGATGAAATAGAAGAGGTTCAGAACAGAGCTACAGCGGAGATAAGACTCACCAATGCAGAGACCAAACTAGATGCTAAACGTTTTTATCTCAATCAATTTTACAACATACGACCGGGAAACGATTCCACCCAGAATGGACAAGTCCGCTTAAACCATATTTTAGATTTTACAGACAAAGAATACCAATTCACTCAAGGGACGGCCAATGCGATTTTTGGAGCAAGTTTTGAAAGCGCAAACTTAAACGATGAGGTGGAATATCAAAACGTTTCCAATACGATGATTTTATCGTATTACCAAAGGTATTTGGGCAGAATAGGTTTTATGGCGAGGCATCAAAATCTTAATTACGGGTATAGAACAATCCTAGTGAATGAAGACCAAACCATTCCTAACCGTTTAACAACGGATATTGTAAGCCTAGGGGGAACTTACCTAAAAACTTATAAAGCCTTCAAGCTAGAAGGCCAAGCCGCCTATAATATTACCGGTGATTACGATGGGTATGAAGTTCATGGGAAAGCGAGTATGACGCTCTCCGATTCTTTACAGTTTGCTGCAAAATTAGATATAAGTTCCTCTGCGCCTAACTTCAACTG
Organism: Psychroflexus gondwanensis ACAM 44; assembly: GCF_000355905.1. GTDB lineage: Bacteria > Bacteroidota > Bacteroidia > Flavobacteriales > Flavobacteriaceae > Psychroflexus > Psychroflexus gondwanensis. Next base: position 74,234 of record NZ_APLF01000011.1, on the reverse strand, counting down.
GATCCTAAACCAAAGCGATTACGAAAATTACAACTGGTACAATCCCAATTTTGATAATGTGAATACGCAACGTTTAGAAGTGGAAGCTGAGTCTAAAATATATGGCCAAATTAGTGCCTCGCTTACTCAAATCGACAATCATGCTTACTTCGGGTTTGAAAGAACTGCTGAAGGAGCAGTGGCAGATAGTTTGGTAAGACCCTTACAAACTGATCAACAGATCCGCTATTTTAAAATAAAAGCTGAAAAGGATTTCAAATACGGTAATCTAAATCTAGCCAATACCATCATGTATCAAAATGTTTTAGATGGAGAGTCTGTATTTCCTGTCCCTGAAATAGTAACCAGAAACTCATTGTTCTATGACAACTACCTCTTCGACAGAGCGCTTTACTTGCAAACGGGTTTAACCTTCAATTACTTTTCTAGCTTTATGAGCAAGGCTTACGATCCTATACTTTCAGAATTTGCGATTCAGGATTTTCAAGAACTAGAAGGATTCTACACGGCAGACTATTTTATAAATGCTAAAATAAGAGAAGCCAGAATTTACTTAAAATTAGAAAACTTTACTACCCTATTTCAAGGGAATAGCAATTTTTCTGCTCCTCGCTATCCTTATCGGGATTTTGCCATCAGGTTTGGACTGGTATGGAATTTCTTTTTATAGGCTAAGCTTCGCCTTGATGTCCTCTTTCTCTGATTTGGACAACACTCTAAATTCATGTTTCGTCATGAGCGCTGTTAACTCCTTATTTTTATGATGATAGGTATAACAGTGTTTACAATGTAAAATATGAATTTGTACTCTCAGTTTTTCCCAAAAAGCAGCTTCAGCATATTGCTGTTTATCACTAAATTCTGAAACTTTAAGACAAGAGGCGGGTACTTTTATGTTCTGACGTATCTTCCATTATGATGTTTTAAACCAGGAATTATCGAGGCACGAAGTAAGTGCTATCCTTACTCTGTGGATAATTACCCATGAATTAAAAAAAGTAATCCCCATACTTTTCTACCCAAAGCTCGGGCTGTAAATCCAACTTGCTTATTTACTTTTTATTTAAACTCAAATGTATCAAAAAATAAGTCGGATATCTTTATCAAAATTTAGCTTATTTGACGATTTTCGCAAAAAAACGATTTTAAAAACTATGAGTAGGTCTAAACTTTTAATTATTGGATTTGTATGGCCTGAGCCAAATTCTTCGGCCGCTGGAGGGAGAATGATGCAACTCATCGAATTGTTTTTGAAACGAAAGTTTGATATCGTTTACGCCTCTCCAGCTAATTTTTCAGAACATGCCGAGGATTTAGAAGCGCTGGGAATACGCCAAGAACAAATAGAGGTCAATACCTCAGTATTTGATGAGTTTCTCAATGAAGAGCAGCCTACTCACGTGCTTTTTGATCGGTTTATGATGGAAGAGCAATTTGGTTGGAGAGTCGCCGAACACTGCCCCGAAGCGATTCGGATTTTAGATACTGAGGATCTTCATTTTTTAAGAAAAGGCAGACAGCAAGCCTACAAAGAAAAGAAAGCCTTCAAAAAAGAGTTTCTATATTCTGATACGGCTAAGCGGGAAATCGCTTCGATTTTAAGATCGGACATGAGCTTGATCATCTCTAAAGCAGAAATTGAGCTGTTGGTCGATGAATTTAAGGTGAGTCGACGTTTACTTCTTTATGTGCCATTCTTACTCAAGCCCATCAAAGATGAGCATATCCGTGAGTTACCGACCTTTGAAGATCGCCAGAACTTCATTAGTATAGGTAATTTCTTACATGCCCCCAATTGGGACAAAACCCTCTTTTTAAAGGAAGAGATCTGGCCACTTATTAAAATTGCTATCCCAGAAGCAGAGCTGCATGTGTATGGTGCCTACACCTCTCAAAAGGTGGAGCAACTTCATAACCCAAAACAAGGATTCTTAATAAAAGGCAGAGCTCCAAACGCTATTGAATGTATTAAAAATGCTAGAGTTCTTTTGGGTCCTGTCCGATTTGGCGCTGGCCTTAAAGGCAAATTTATAGACAGTATGAAAGCCGGGACTCCCTCTATTACCACCACTATTGGTGCAGAAGGACTTTGTGGAGATTTACCTTGGTGTGGAGAAATTGCCAACTCGGCTGAAGAAATAGCAAGGCAAGCCATAAACTTATACACTATGCCTAAGCGTTGGAAGATAGCGCAGCGCAATGGCTTCCAGATTATCAATAAACGCTTTCAGTACAAAGTGCACTCTGCCAATTTCTTTAAACGCTTAACTAAACTCAACACCAATTTGGAGGGACATCGACAACAAAATTTTATAGGTCAAATCTTGATGCACCACACCACCCAAAGTACAAAATACATGTCGCTATGGATAGAATCCAAAAACAAAACCTCTTCAAAAGAAAGCATTTGATTACATTTACTATATGAATCGGTGGTTAACCCTTTTTCTTATACTTAGCCTTTTATCTTGTAAAGATTTCAATTTCAAAAAGCAATCGGCAGATGAAATCTTGGAACAGGAACTCAATTCTATTAATTGGAAAGAAGTTGATTTTTACCCGACCTTCCAAACCTGTGGAGTAGTCACTTCAAAAGCAGAGAGTAAAACTTGCTTTGAAGATGAAATCAAAAACAGTATCAGTTTACGCTTAAGTCAAGAGGAAATCTCAACCTCCAACAAGGAACAAGACACGATTCTGGTAGATTTATTTATCAATGTCGAAGGGAAAACCTCTATACAACAGGTCGTTATTCCCGATCAAGTCAAATTAAAAAACCCGCAGATCAATTCATGGCTAGAAGAAGCTATTTTTCAACTTCCCGAAGCCTATCCCGCACAAAAGAGGAGTGTTCCCATTGTTCTACGTACTCAAATTCCTATTATTTTACAATAATTACTTCGAAAACCGACGGCCTTTCCATTCGAAACTTCCAGAGAGACTGGACAAGGAGAATAAAAGCGTTAAAAAAGGGTAGACAAGGCTCACCTTCAAAAAGTCTGTCCAGCAAAATATCAGGTTTTGCATCTTAGCCATTTTGGACAAATACCAACCATCGATAGCCAACTTCACCATAAATGCTGTAACCACAAATCCAAAAAAACGCGTATCCCAAAAGCCTAACACCAAAGCAACGACAAAAGTGAGCTGAACCAAAGTCACGAGAATCCCTACTCCTATCACATAATGACTATCTACAGAAGCTGTTTTTTTAGCCCAACGTTTACGCTGTTGCCATAAGCCTGAAAACGACTTTACGGGCTCTGTCCATACCACAGAAGAAGAACTGCTTAAAAATTCAATTTTAAAGCCGTTTTGTCTAAGGCTTTGTAGTGTAAACACATCATCACCACTAGCCACCTGCTCATAGCCTTTATACACCTCTGCTTGCAGATAGGCTTTCTTATCATAGCATAAATTAGCACCATTGCAGATCACCGGCTTCTTATAAGCAAAACTCGCCAAGCCAAAAGCCTGTAAACTCAACATATCATAGTGCTGATAGACCGATAAAAACGATCTATTTTGACTCACCACCACCCCTCCAGCAACCAACTTAGCATCTGTGGTTTGCAAGCATGCATCGAACTCTTTCAACCAATACTCAGGCACCTGAACATCTGCATCCGTGGTAAGAATATAATCAGTATGAGCTAGCTGAACAGCTTTATGAATAGCATTTTTTTTAGGTGTAAACTTCCCTTCTGAATTGGATAAAAGGTAAATTTTTATCTCCCGATGTTGAGCTTGAAAGCGCCTTACCTGTGTCCAAGATTCGTCCAAAGAATCGTCATCTACAATAAAAACTTCAAACAAACCTGAAGGATAAGATACCTCTGAAATGGACTCGAGCAATTTCAGAATAGAGCCTGCTTCGTTTCGCATAGGAACTACAATAGAAAACTGAGTCTTCGGTGATAGATAGGCCAAAAATGATTTCTTTTGAAGCCTAGATAAACCTATTCCCATCCCTCCTATAAACATAAAATAGAGACCTAAAATTCCATAAAATACAAGAATCCAAATCATACTTTGGAAGTTAGAAACCAAGCCGGCCTTGACCTTTTTAACAATAACACATTTCCGATAACAGCAGGAATTCCAAAATTGAAGATCCACATTAAGACGCTGGTCACCAGAATATAGTCGGGAGCTAGGTAAGCAGAGAGTAAGACCAAACTCACTCCAGCTTTTAGACTCGCATCCAAGATCAAAATCGTGGGAACCATGGAAGTAATGAGATAGATGGAAAAGATGATCGGCATGATTTCCAGATAATTCAACTCAGGTTGAAAGAGCAACAACAGCACAAAAAACTGATGACTAAAGCACCCATACCTCAACACCGACCATATCAACACCTGAGTATGGCTAGAATCTGATAACCTAGACAACGACTTAAGATAGGCTTGGAGTTGTCTTATCCACCGGCGCCTAGAATTCAGCCAAAAAAGGCCTAGAATTCCTAAAGCCATCGCTCCCAAAACCATCACCAAAGTGATTTGCAATTCTGGAGAGAATTCAGAAAACATTACACTTATCCCTAAAGCTCCAAAGAGAACAGTAGCTATCAACTGGTAAACCTGGCCTGTGAGGGTGAGCTTAAGAATCTGTTTCCGTAAAGAAGCTTTATAAAAACTAGCTTTCGCACCAAATTCACCAATTTTATTGGGGGTAATTATACTTACTGCATGGGCTTTTAAGCTTTCCGACAAGGCTTCAATCCCGCTAATCTGACTTATGGTATCGACTAAAATTTTCCACTTATAGCCTTCTAATAGCCAATTCAATAGAGAGAAAAACCCTCCTATCCCCAGTAATATAAAAAGCTGTGAAGAATTATAAATCAGTTGCCAATCTGAGTTTGGAACCTCTTGGATAAATTTATAAATCACGATAAAACTTAGACTTACTATCAAAAATTTGATAGCTAACGTCCAGAATTGCTTAGTTTTGTAAGGGAATTTCACATTACAAAATAACGAATAAATAAGCGATTGGCGACAGAAAGAATTATTTTAGGCATAGATCCAGGTACCACTATCATGGGATTTGGTGTCATAGAGATTGTCAATAACAAGATGAAGTTTATTCAACTCAATGAACTAATGCTCAAAAAATACGATGATCCTTACACTAAACTCAAACTGATTTTTGACCGAACCATCGATCTTATCGATACCTACCATCCCGATGAAATTGCTATTGAGGCGCCTTTTTTTGGTAAAAATGTCCAATCCATGTTGAAACTTGGGCGGGCGCAAGGAGTCGCTATGGCAGCAGGCTTATCTAGACAAGTCCCCATTACAGAATATCTGCCCAAGAAAATTAAAATGGCCATTACAGGAAACGGAAATGCCAGTAAAGAACAGGTCGCTAAAATGCTACAGCAAATGCTAAAAATCAAAGAGCTTCCCAAAAATTTGGACTCTACCGATGGACTTGCAGCAGCCGTATGTCATTTTTATAATAGCAGTAAGCCTGAGCTAGGAAAATCCTATACCGGTTGGGATGCCTTTATCAAGCAAAACGAAAAGCGGGTCAAAAAGTAAGGCTTAGTTTACTCCACAATATTCATTTTCTTAAGTAAAAACGAGGCATTCATGTTTTGGCATATTCCATTTTTAAGGGTATAGTCAAAATTGAGTTCGTCGTTGATGATTTCAGCATCAAAATAATAATTCTGAACCTGTGGTAATTCATCAGCAACCTCACAGAGGCTTAGATCATGAGTTGCAATAATCCCAATAGCATTGGCTTTGACTAAACGCTCCACAAATTTTCTGGAGCCAATGGCTTTATCTGTAGAGTTGGTGCCTTTTAAAATTTCATCTAAAACAATAAAATACTTATCGGTTTGGATTTTATCTACAATGTATTTGAGTCGAGTTAATTCAGCGAAGAAATAAGAGGCTTCGTCGGCGAGAGAATCGACCGTTCTCATGCTGGTGATCAATTTTGTAGGAACATACTCACAGTATTTTGCACAGACGGGCAAGCCTACATTGGACATAACGATTTGTGTAGAAACTGTTCTCAAGAAGGTACTCTTCCCAGCCATGTTGGCTCCCGTAATGATAAAAAACTGATTGTCTTTAATTTCAAAATCATTGCGTACCGCGTCTTTAGGGTCTATCAAAGGATGAACAGCACCTACAGTTTTGGTGAAGCTTCCTGAGTCCTTTATGCTAGGGAAAACATAATCTGGGTGGTTGAATTGGAAATTGGCCAAACTATTATAGGCATCGATCTCAGCGATCACTTCAAACCAACTTTCAACCTGAGAAGCATGTTGGGCGATCCAGTTTTCAATCTTAAGAGATTGCGTAAGATCACGAAGCATAAATCCATTTAAAACAATACCGAGTAAAATATTATTCCTTTGGTCAAGGCCATCGATATGTTTTGAAAGTACTTTCAAAATCTGACTCGCTTTAGCTGAATCTGAATGGATTTTTGACTGAAAGGATTGAAGTAAACTCGAATTAAATTCAGCATCTTCGATAAATTTTAATAGTTTGAAATACTGCTGAAAGGTGCTCTGCGCCTGGCTCACATGACTAGACAATTCATTGATGCGTTTCAAGAAAAAACCTGTAATTCCTAAACCAATCAAGAACCAAAGCAAAAGTTGAGCACCGCTGAGGACATTGAAAAAATAACCAATAATAACAGCTAAAGATAGCACTGAAAAGACCTTTGGTAACCAAGTCATCACCTTAGGAACAAAACGCTGGTAAGCGGTAATCCATTTTACAATGCTGTCTGCCTTGGTTTCCGTATCCACCAAAATCGCATCGGCAGTAAAGTGTTGTCTCAACTCCACTTTTTCGGCTAACTCTTTAATAGAGTCTTGTTTGAGCTCGATGTCGTTTATAGAATTTGAGGTCAATTTGGAAGCCAAATTTTCCTCTCCCTCTTTTAATGCTGTTCTATTGAGGTATTGAAAAAAGGAATGTTTCCCGAAAATATCGATATCCTGACTAAAGGCATGCTCTGGATTTTTATAGACTTCTCCTGTGGGTAAGTCAGAAAACTCACGGTCTAAAACCCGAAGTTCGGTTTGGTTGAGTTGAAGCAAAGCTTTCAACTTTGCTTTTTTATACTGGATTTTAGAGTGTCTTGTGACTAAAATCAAAAACAGTACAATTCCAAGTATCACAGAGCCAATGACGACTCTTGTGGAGGACCAAAAAAAGTACATCGCAAAGGCTATCGCTAGAAATACGGCTAAGCGCAGCATGCTGGACCACAGCAATTGAGTTTTTATTGCTTTTAAATCTGTGGTATATCGAGAAATAAATTCAGAATAAATAGATCCTGGTGTGGGCATAAGTATAAAATTGAATTGCAAAAATAGAGTTATTGAACTATCTGCTGCTATGAAATGATGATGTTTATCTTCCGGGCTTATGGATCAATCCTTCTCGTTTAGATTTTGGAAGTTTACTCACCACCAACTCATAACTATGATTGATTAGGTGTTTGATGAATTTTGGAGAAAGTTGTGAGCCACCTACGACCACAGTGTTCCAATGCTTTTTGTTCATGTGATACCCTGGAAAAACCTCATCGGGATATTTTCCTCTGTACTCGATTGCTTTGGCAGGATCGCATTTTAAGTTGATGCTATAATCACCAGCTTCCCACTTCTTCAAAGAGGTGAGGGCAAACATTTTACCTTTTACTTTAAAGGCTAGTGTGTCCTTGTCGAAAGGAAAGTCTTCGGTAGCTTGTGGCTGGCTTAAACAATAGTCTCTGAGTTCTTCGATATTCATAAGCCATGATTTAAGGGTAGACACAACTTCACTATCTATTTAAGGTTGAGCATAAATAATTCTGACGCAATCCCGTCTGATAGGAATTTTCCTTCCCCCGTCACCTGAAGCAAGTCGTCTTTAAGCACTAGTAAACCACGCAGCCGAAAGTCTTGCAGGTGCTCTGTTAGGTAGGCTGCATAAACCAACCCAAATTCTTTTTCTACATATTTCATATCCACGCCCCATTTGGTCCGTAATCGTGTCATAACATATTCGTTATAACGATCTGTAGTGCTCAAGACTTCCTGTTCGTGAGGCAGTTCATCTGCTTCTATAGCCTTGATGTATTTTGGATTGTTATTGATATTCCAACTTCTGGTGTTATGGACAAAACTATGCGCCGAAGGTCCAATGCCAAGATAAAACTTGCCCGTCCAATAGGCCGTATTATTTTGAGAGAAATACCCAGGTTTCCCAAAGTTGGAGAATTCATAATTCTCAAAGCCATGTGCCATCATCGTTTCCACCAAAATATCAAAATGCAATTTGGCTAGATCGTCGTCTACTGGTGGTATAATTTCTTTATCAATAAACGTCTTGAGGGGTGTGTTGGGCTCCACCGTTAAGGCATAACTAGAAATATGGGGCACTTCGAGTTCTATAGTCTTCGCTAGATTGGCTTTCCAACGCTCCACATCCATATCGGGAATACCATAAATCAAGTCGATTGAGATATTATCAAAAAACCGTTTAGCAAGCAAAATAGAAGATTCCGCTTCTTCAGCAGTGTGAGCTCTGTTCATCAATTTTAAATCCACTTCAAAAAAGGACTGCACTCCAATACTCAACCTGTTAACTTTGGTCTTGTACAGCATCTGTAGGTACTCCAGATCTAAGTCGTCTGGATTGGCTTCCAGCGTAATTTCTGGCTGCTCAACAACCTCATAATGCGCATAAATAGTTTCAAAAATAAGGTCTAAATCCTCTTGTGATAATAAGCTAGGCGTCCCTCCTCCAAAATAAATATTTTCTACTGCTGCTGGGAGTTCGGTTTTCCGCAAGATGAGTTCTTTGCAAATCGCCCTCACCAGCTTAGACTTGTGCTTTAAGGTGGTCGAAAAGTGAAAATCACAGTAATGACAAGCTTGTTTGCAAAAGGGAATATGAATATAAAGTGAACTCATTTCAATAGTTTTGACAAAAATACGGGATTAGTGGAGCTAATTCTTTAGTTTTAAGTTCAATTTTACAGAATTTCACGATGAGTATACTTTTAGTTAGCCTAGGGTTTATCTGTTGCCTTGTTGGCCTGGTAGGCAGTGTTCTTCCTGTAGTTCCCGGATTAATCATCAGCTGGTTGGGGATTTTATTATTATTCTGGGTTCCCGAAGTTGAAGTGAGTTCCAGTCTGCTTTGGATCACACTGGCAATCACGTTGGTCATTTTAATCCTAGACTATATCATTCCTATTCTAGGAACCAAAAAACTAGGAGGTAGTAAATTTGGGATGTATGGTGCAGGAGTTGGACTTGTGTTGGGCCTCCTTACTCCTATTCCTTTAGGAATTCTCATCGGTCCCTTTGTTGGGGCTTATCTAGGTGAAGTGGTTTTTGCCAAAAAGGCAAGTCAGCCCGCTTTAAAAGCTGCATTAGGATCTTTTCTAGGCTTTTTAACGTCTACGGTTTTGGAGCTAATGGCAAGTTTATCGTTTTTTGTGATTTTTATGTACAAACTCATTCAGTATAGAGCTGTTTTATTCTGAATTTGATCTAAGTTCGCTTAACGCCAAGAAGCCTGTTGCCTTATGCTTATTAGTATCATCATACCTACCCTTAACGAAGAAACACATATAGCAAAAACCCTAACGCATACTTTAAAATTAAAGGGAAATTTTGAAATCCTTGTGGTTGATGGGGGGAGCAATGATCAAACTTTAGAAATCGTAAAAGACTTTCCAGAGGTGAAGCGTTTATGCGCTCCAAAAGGTCGAGCCTTACAAATGAATTTAGGGGCTAGACACTCACAAGGAGACATCTTGGTATTTCTTCATGCGGATACCTTTCTCCCCAAGGAGGCCTACGCCTCTATCTGTGAACTTTGTAAAGCTAAGGATACGGTGGGTGGCAGTTTCAGACTAGTTGTGGACGACCCAAATCCTATTTTTAAAATCTACACTTGGTTCAGTCGATGGAACCTTGAGTTTTTCACTTATGGTGACCATGCCCTGTTTATTGAGAAACGTGTTTTTGATACCATCAATGGTTTTAAACCTATTCCCTTTATGGAAGATGTCGAGATTCAACATCGGCTAAGGCGTGAAGGCCGTTTTAAAAAGTCTAAGCTAGCCGTGGTCAATTCCGGCCGACGTTTTCAAAAGAATGGACTCATGTTTCAAATCACCGTTGACTTTCTTTTGGTGATGCTTTTCAAACTAGGTGTTTCACCAAAACGCTTAAAAAAATACTATCCGGATAACATCTCGTCCAAAAATTGAAATAAAATATAGGATATTTATTTTTCAAAGGCAGGCCTTAAACCCTCGTATAGAAAGGCTTATAACTGTATGCTTTTAGATTTTATTCACTAATTTTAACAAAATACTAAGTATCACATGACAACATGTTTTAGCAAAATGCCGTTATTTACGTCAACTTAAATAAAACTATGATGAAAAAAAGAACATTATTTTTGGCCGTGAGTCTATCTGCTATTCTTGCTAGCTGTGTATCCAAAAAGAAATATACAGAACTAGAGGGTAATTTGGATGAGACGAAATCTGAGCTCATGCAAACGCGTGTAGAAAAAGAAGATCTGGAAAATCAAATGGAGCAGATTGAAATGCGCGTGGAGCGTTACAATAACAAAATAGCCTCCTTAAGTACAGAGAAAGAAGGAATGATGGTGCAAGTGCCAAACGAAAGCTTAGTCCTATCTGAAAAGAACAAAGCTGCAATGCGAAAAACTTTAAAAGACGTTCCTGCTGCTAAACTCGCAGGTGCTAAGTCTTTAAAAGATTCGTTGAACATCGCTATTGCTCACAACATTTCTAAAAATATGGGAGAGTCTGTGGGTGACCTCAACGTTTCCATTGAAGAAACTATGGTGAAAATCAATATTGACGACAACCTACTTTTTGGTGACAGCAGCTTTAGAGTTGGGAGTGATGCAGACGAAATCCTATCCAGAATTGCAGAAGTTGTAAAGTCTGAGCCTTCCCTAGAAGTTTTGGTAGAAGGACACACCGACAGTAGAACTGTAAAAAAGGATAGTTATATTGTAGATAACTGGGATCTTAGTGCTAGAAGAAGTGCTGCAATTGTGAGACGACTTGAAGATAAATTTGGAGTCGCTTCCGAGCAGTTGATTGTCGCTGGGAGATCTAGTTATGATCCTTTAGTACCAAACAGTACTAAAGACAATATGGCAAAAAACAGAAGAACACAAATCGTGATTATGCCAAATCTAGATAAGTTTTTTGCTATGTTAGGTGATGACTAATATCGAATAAGCTATTCAAAATAATTTTTAAAAAGCCCTGATGAATTCAGGGCTTTTTTTATGCTGAAGGTTTTTTAAGGCTTATACTTTTAAAGAAGATAGTTTTACGTTAAGTCTAAATAAAAATCAGCAGGTTAAATAAACGTGAAAGACAGACCTATGCAGAACTGGCTAGGAACTTCCGCTTATCTTTATTATCGAATTATTTTTATAATGCCGTATAAATAAATTGAATTATACTAAGACGTAGCTCAGCACAGGTTTTTTAATAAAAAACAAGCGAAAAAAGCAGGTGCCGAATTCGTTTCAGTAAAACGATTTTTGGCGACATTATAAGCTTAAATTAGTATAATCATCAAAATCAATGCTCATGAATCTTAGTCATAAAAAAGTACTCATTACTGGCGGAAGCGCTGGTATAGGAAAAGCTCTCATCCACGAATTGATTTTGCACGGTGTAAAAGAATTTGCAGTGGTAGGAAGACGTCAGGACAAACTAGAAAAGCTTAAGGTAGATTTTCCGCAAGCTGAATTTATTCTTATCGCTGCCGATGTTTCTCAACTCGAAGATGTCGAGCGTATCATTAAGACCGTCAGCACCAGATGGGATCATATCGATTTGTTGATTAATAATGCTGGTGTAATAAGTACTGGAGCTTTACAAGACTTGTCTGATGCCGATATCGTTAACCAAATCAATATCAATTTAACCGGACTAATTTTACTCACGAAGAAAAGCTTGCCGCTTTTATTAAAAAGCAAAGAGGCAGGCTTGATGAATATATCCTCCGGACTTGGCTATATCGCCAAACCCTTTTATTCGGTGTATGCCGTTACCAAAGCTGGCGTAAGACATTTTTCTGAAGCCATGCGCCGAGAGCTTATTTTTGAAAACATTCATGTGATGACGGTTTACCCAACCGCCACGGATACCGATATGATGATCACGGCCAAGATGGAGAATATGGATAGTGCAGAGCTGGTCGCTCAAAAATCTATCGAAGGCCTTTTACAAAAGAAGATCGATGTGATCTTGGGAGGCGAGCAACGCTTAAAGGATGTGGAGACTAACTTGAATCACCCGCTGGAGTTCGATAAAAACGTAAAAGAGAAATATAAGGCTTATAAAACCCAAACCGAGCATCACCGAGCGATGTAAACGCAACACTCAAATTCATGGACACCGCACCCAAACTTCTCGTCTTTGACGTGAACGAAACCTTACTAGACCTCACGCCTTTAAAAGAACGCATCAACACCAAGCTAAACTCTACCCTTGCTTTTGATCTTTGGTTTCCTAAGTTATTGCAATATGCTATGGTGGAGACGCTTACCGGTACCTACCGAGATTTTGGAGACATTGGTGCAGCGACGCTGGAGATGACAGCCCAACAGCTGTCGGTTTCCCTCTCGGAGCAAGAAATCAAAGACACCCTTTCCATCATCATTCAACTCCAGCCTCACCCCGATGTGATGGAAGGTTTGGAGCAACTATCCGCACAAGGCTTTAGACTCGTAGCTTTAACCAATGGCGGACAAAGCACTTTGGAACAACAGATGCAGTTTTCCCGGTTGGAATCTTATTTTGATAGTCTTTATAGCGTAGAAGTAGTTAAGCGTTTTAAACCCCATCCTAAGACCTATGGCTATGTCTTATCCCAAGAGGAGGCAAAACCCAATGAAGCCATGCTAGTAGCAGCTCATGCTTGGGATATTATTGGTGCTCAACGTGTAGGTTTACAAACCGCCTTTGTCCAACGGCCAGGAAAGTTTTTATATCCTAAGTCGCCCGGGCTTAGTTTGGTAGTAAAGGATTTAAAGGAATTGGTGGAGAAGTTGGTATAAATTAATTTTTTATAGACTAAAACTGTTCTCAAGTTTAATTAATTTATTTCTCTGTATCAAATAAATTAAAGGTGAGATGGATGGAAGAATGAACATAGAAATCATCCAAAAGGACTTATTATTTATTCTATTCTTTGCCATATCACTAAAAACAATTATCCAAGTTGAGAAAAAAATAATTAGTCCAATTGTCAAAACTACTTGAGAAAATTCCCAATGCTGTACTTTGGCAAATGCCCCTAGAATAGTTAATAAAGAATTCCCAATCACTAAAACCCAAACTGTCTTAATGCTAATCTTAAAGTCTTGGTTTTCCATGGTTATTAAATATTTGGTGCTTGAATTATGCTTTTATAAATTATTTGATCGTTTATTCTCATTATTTGAATAGCAATTTATTGAAAATATTCTAAAAAAAGTATTTTTTAGATTTGTTATTTAATTTTTCTGTTTAAGATCGCAACACCTGCCAGCTATCAAACGTAAGCTGCCGGAGGCGATAATTTTCAGGTTATACCAATCCAACTTATGCTTAGTCATTGAATGTATTTATTCACTTGATTTTGGAACTCTTCTTTATTGTCGACATATAGAGCTAGAACTTTGTATTTTCTTTTAATGCCATAAAGCCCATAAAGGATGTTTTCCTCTTTTAGACGAATGACTAGGTTATGACTTTCTAATTCTCCCAAAATCGATAATCGTCGTGTCCCTTTAGTGGATACAATATCTTTAGATGAAAGTTCAACCGATTCAATATTATTGAATTCGATAGTGGTTTCGTTCATAATTCCATAACGAAGATAAAGCTTAGCGTTTTCTATCGATATTGGTCTTTTAGGCATTGATCTTAAAAGCCCTAATATTTGGATGGCAGAGTAAATGCTCAAAAAAGTCAAAATCCAAGCGACGGTATTATTCCATCTTTGTACTAAAATATGAATAACGAAAGTCTCAATAGCTACGATAAAAATGACTACAATCAATAAGGCGATTGTCCCACTGTCTTTATGGTAAGTAAATTCATTATTCTTTAATTCTCTTTTTCTCCAATTCAAAAATCCATAATAGAAAACTGCCATTTCAGTAACCACTGGCATAACTATTCCTCTGGGAAGAATCTCATAGCAGGTGCTTTTCAAAGTTGTGAAAAAGTCGAAAGATTCGTTTTTGTTTAGCCTAAAGCGCTTTATTCCCTTACGGACGTTGAAAATAACAAATGATAAAATCGATAATTCAACAACGGGGAGCACCCAAATCTTAAAAAGGCTAAGATAAGTTTGATGTTCAATTGGAAGTATGAACGAACAGATGATAACTCCAAAGATTAAAAAAGGAACTAGCGTTGTCTTTGGAATACTTGTTTTTCTGATGAGCAAAAAATAAACAAGAGGGACAGTTAGAAGTAAATCAAAAGTAATTCCAATCGATAAACTATTCGGGTTTGCAATAAAAATGGGAGATTTCGCAATGGCTACCATTATACCTACGATTAACAAGGGTATTCCGAATATAATCAAGTTCTTTTGAAGCTTTAAATCTATATTCATAGGTTGTATTATTTAGTTGGCCAGATTGTTATAGACACCTAAAAATAAACCTTTAATCCTAATTCTTAATGAATTACCTGCTATTTATAATCACCGATATTAAATTAAGTCCTTAGCTCAGCCTTTGTGTTATCAGTTTTAAAGTCAGAGGAGAGTAGCGAATAAATTTCACTATCCAGGTACTTTCCGTCGTAATAATAATTCTCTCTGAAATAGGCTTCTTTCTGAAATCCCATTTTTGTCAATATCGCCCGAGATTTATCATTTCCAGGATTGATATTGGCTTCTAAGTTATGGAGGTTTAACTTATCAAAGCCAAAATTAAAAATAGAAGTCATGGCTTCCTGCATATAGCCTTTCCCCCAGAATTCTGGTTTTGAAGTATATCCTATCTCCGTTCTAGAATTTTTATGATCCATTTTAAAAAATGAAAAATCCCCTATAAATGTATTGGTCGATTTCTCGATGATAGCCCAAAAGATTCCGGTATTTTCTTGATACATTTTCAGCTTCATAGAAATAAATCGCTCAGATTGTCCTACTGTCGATTGTCTTTCAGAGTCCATATATTTCATAACCCTTTCATCCGAACGAATAGATTGTATCTCTGGAGCATCGGTCAATTCTAACTTTCTTAATAAAAGTCTTTCACTTTCTAAGGTTGGAAAATGCTTAAAGTAAGTTTCATCAATCATGGATTTGTGGTCTATTGGATTGAAATATATCTTCTAAAACTAGTTATATCTCCCTGGAAATAAGCGTTTATCCGAAATAATACCAAATTAAGACTCTATTGTGGGGTTGCAATAACTGTCATAATTCCAAGAGAAGATTTTTTCTCCTTCCATTTTTTCGGCATAAAGAGTATCATCCCCCGCATAAACTCCCAAAACTCATCTTGCATATTTTTATCCCACTTGATTCCTTTTTGCTCCATCTCACTCATCCAATAAAGCATATAATGATTCATAGTTCCATAAGCCATTAGTTTAGTGACTTTCCAACCACTTTTCTGAAGTAATAACTCGATATTGTTCGGTGAGAATAATGAAATATGACGGGGGGTATGCCAACCTGCCCAGTTTTCGCCATATTTTTTTCTACTGGTGGAATCGAAATTGGGAATTTCAATGACGAGTGTTGTGGATGGCTTCGAAATGGATTTGAGATAAGATAGGTTTTCAAGCGGAGTGTAATCATGTTCTAAATAATGCCACATGGTAATGACATCGGGCTTCAAACTGCTGGTTAAGTCTTTAATTTCTGCTATTTGTAAGTCTACTCCATCGAAATGATCTGGTTGGTCTTTCCACCCTTCATCACTAAAGTCGATCCCCATGGTTTTACAGTTCAACTCTTTTTGACAAGCCTTTAAAAAACTAGGCTTGCCACAGCCAATATCTAAAATTAAAGACTCCGAAGATATAGCATGAGCTTTTTTTACTCGCTTTACCCGTTTTGCATCTAACTTTCGCTGACTGTTCTCGACCAATTGCTCATACCTCCCCCAAGCCTTTGCTCCTCTGTAAGGTAAGTAATGAGAGGTATAGTAGTTTTTAAGTTGATCTAAAGGCACTCTGGGGTTTAAAAACACCAGTTGACAGTCAGCACATTGGTCGAAATTGAACAATTCCTTATCCGAATGCATCTGAGCAGATGTTTCAATAAAAGAACCTATAGAGGTAGAGTTACAAATAGGACAACTAGTAAGTTGTTGCATAGGTTTAAAGATCTAGTCCTGAAATATGGCTTCAGATTATACAGTCCTTAAACGAAGGAATTACACTGTATTTCTATAAACCATAGTCAGTTTTTAAAAAAGCTCAAATATAAGTGTAATCTCATGTCAGTGTAAGCATTAATTACTTTTTTTATCACTCTTTTACCAGGCGTGGGATTTTCAAAAGTCACAGACAAAAGTGTTATGACAAAGAATGGGGATAATCTTAAATTTCCAGGTCGAGTTGGCGTCATTCCTTTAAAGCCTTTTGATCTATAGATGAGCCAATAGTAACCATACCAAGACCCAACCACATGTTGCGATAGTAGTTTTAGGAACGATTTTTACCTGCTTTTCTAGTAACTTAACTAGGGTAAATTGCTTGGTTTTTAGTTGAGACCTTAGGTGTTTTCAGCGTCGGAAATTGATTTTAAGTCTTGGATAATTGTATTAATAGAATCAACGATAGAGTCAGGTAAAGACTTATCTTTTAAGCTTTCTACGATATTTTGAAACTAAAGATTGGCGGTATTGAGTTTGTTATCGGTTTGAATATCAGGTCTTTTATTTAAATATTTAAGTGTAGACCTGTATTCTTTTAAACATACCCCTACTTGACTTCATTGTTCAATTCCAGATGGTTTTCAAAAGCTTTTATATTTTCAAGAGTTGTTGTCGTGATTTGTTCCATAGCTTCTTTTGTAAAATAGGCTTGGTGTGAAGTAATCAAAACATTTGGGAAGCCATTCAATCTTAAGATGAGATCATCTTGGATAATACTTTCCGACAAGTCTTCAAAGAATAAGTTTTCTTCTTGTTCATAAACATCAATCCCTAAATACCCGATTTTCTCATTAGAAAGTCCCTCAATAACATCCACAGTATTGATGAGAGCTCCCCGACTTGTGTTGATAATCATGACTCCAGTTTTCATCAAGGCAATTGATTCTTTATTGACCATATGTCGAGTGTGGGTGTTAAGTGGGCAATGCAGAGATAAGACATCAGATTGTTTAAATACGTCGTCCAACGGCAAATACTCTACTCCAGAATCTTTCAATTCATCAGATTTTGAAATATCAAAGGCGATAACTTTACATCCAAAGCCTTTAATGACTTGACAAAAGGCTGCCCCGATTTGTCCGGTTCCTATAACTCCAATCGTTTTACCAGACAGATTGAAGCCGATAAGATTTTTTAAAGAAAAGTTACCTTCTCTTACTCTATTGTAAGCTTTGTGTGTTTTACGGTTGAGGGTCAAAATGAGTGCCATGGCGTGTTCCGCCACTGCCGGTGGTGAGTAGGCAGGCACCCGAACCACTTTGATATCATACTCTTTAGCTGCTTCCACATCTACATTATTAAAGCCAGCGCAGCGCAAAGCAATAAGTTTTACGCCGTTTTCAGATAGCCGTTTTATAGTTTCCCTGTCGACAGTGTCGTTAACGAAAATACAAACCGCTTCAAAACCGATGCTTAGGTTGGCAGTCTCTTTATTTAAGTAGGTTTCAAAAAATGAAAACTTAAAGTTATAGTCTTCAGCATATTTTTCAAAATAATCTTGATCATAGGTTTTTGTGCTAAATACTGCTATTTTCATTTCATTATCGTATTGCTGTCTCACTTTAAAAAAATTAGACAATCGAATTATCTATATGAGTAATATAAACCAATATCGATATTTTTCAATTGATGAACAGCATTAGGTTTGCAGCTTATGAATATCTTTAACAAACGTTTCTGATTCTCATCCATATCTCCGCTTAAGAAGCCTATCCTATTAAATTTGAACGCCCATTTATATTTCTATAAATTATGCATTTTTCTTACTTAAAAAAAGAATTAATACCTTCTTCCAGCTATCTATATCCAGGATTTTCGAAATTCCAACGGGTTCCGGCATCCCAGTCTTTCCGTGAGTTCCCATAAGAAGGGTATCCGCCTTTATCTTTAAGCATTTTGGCTAGGTGCAACAAGTTGTAAGTCATAAAGGTCGTATTCCTATTGGTAAAATTGGAATTTACCCCTTGTGGTTCGTCCAATGTTTTTCCATCCCATTCTGTATCTCCATAACTTGGGCCAGGCCCCACTTCACCTATCCATCCTGCATCTGCTTGTGGTGGTATGCTATAACCAAGGTGCTGTAAAGCGTAAAGCATGCCCATTGCACAATGTTTTACCCCATCTTCATTCCCAGTAATGATACACCCCCCTGCTTTACCGTAATACACATATTGACCTTTATCGTTTTGATAGCCACTCATAGCGTAGAGACGCTCTATAACTTTGGAGGCGATTGAAGATCGTTCTCCAAGCCAAATTGGAGTTCCCAAAATTAAAATATCGGCGCCTATGATTTTTTTATAAAGCTGAGGCCAATCGTCCTTATTTGCACCTTGCTCTTTCATATCTGGCTGCACACCAACTGGCAAGTCGAAATCTACAGGTCTCAAAACCTCAACCTCTACTCCTTCTTTTTTCATGATATTTACAGAGACATCCATCAGTAAACGGGTATGGCTTTTTTGAGGTGATGTTTTGAGTGTACAGTTTAGAAAAATGGCCTTTAAGCCCTTAAAGTTTTGATCCATCATCGTTTAGGTTTTAAGTTTATATTTTATAATAGTCTAAAAAAAACCAGAATTCTTACACCACCCTCTTATGATTGGTAGTTTTTAATCCAAGAAAAATGTGACTCAATAATACGCTCTTTATTCAATTTTAGATACTCTAGATAAGTTTTTGCGGCAGGAGAAAGATTCTTAGAGCTTAGCCAAATGACTTGCCATGTGGTAGAAATTGGTAAACCTTTTACAGGAATAATTTGTAACTCTTTTTCCTTAAGTTCATTTTTAATTCCAATCAGTGGCATAATTGAAAATCCCAAGCCTGCCTGAACAGCTTGTTTAACAGCCTCGTTGGAAGTCAGTTCTATTTTTTTCCGTACTTGATAACTATGTTTAGTTATAAATTGCTCCATGGCATTTCGTGTAGCAGAACCTTCTTCTCGATAGATGAGTGGCAACTTAGTAAACAATTCTTTTTGGGTAGGGACTTGTTCTAGTTCGAGTTGGCTGCCCCCTACAAAGTACAATTGGTTTTGCATAAGTTCTACGGAGTTTACTTTTAGTTTTTTAGGAAGGACAGACACGAGGGCAAAATCCACTTCATTACGCTCCATACTCCTTAGGACTTTAGTTTTATTGGTCACGTCCATGATCAAATCTACGCCCTTATGTTTGTTCATAAAATCTGATAAAAAATAGGGCATCACATATTTACCCGTGGAGGCAACGGAGATTTTAATCTTACCTGAAAGTTTACCAGCATAGGATAAAGACTTATAGTTTATGGCATCCACTTCCTCGATGATTTTCTGAGCAGCTTTAGCGATTTCCATTCCAAACTCAGTAACGTATAGCTTTCTGCCAACAACTTCAGTTAAAGGAATAGAAAACTGATCCTGTAAATTCTTCAACTGTATGGATACTGCTGGCTGAGATAAATGAAGAGTCTCTGCTGTCTTCGTTATGCTCTTACACTGTGATATTTCCAAGAATATTTGAAGTTGATGTAAAGTATATTTCATAAATAATTTTTATATAAACCATTGCAAATATAAATAAAAATAAATGTTTAAAAAATATAATATTTGCAGTGATCATTTTATCATCAAAACCTATGGAAACAAAAAATACAATTTCAAAGGAAGTCAAAGTACAAAACATCCAGTTGGTCGATGGCGAGTTCACACCCTCTCAAGCTTCTGACATTATCTCTGCTTTGATTAACCAGAAAATCAACTACCACAAGATAGAAGGTCTGCAACTTTGGGAAAGAGATCATAACAATGACCCAAAGCCGTTAAGCAATCGCATAAACGAATTGGAAAAAGAAAAAAGACTTGCGGAAGAATTTATTGCTAAACTAAAGGCAAAAGGAAAGAATTTAAAAATTAACGGCATTTTGAATTTGAGTATAGCCGATTAGCTTAAAACAAAAAGGATAAAGCTTTTACCCAACTTTCATATTCAACTTTAACTTGAAATTTATATAAATGGCTTTGAATACCAGCTCAAACACACTAACACCATCAGTTTTAACCTCTCCTGTTAAAACCTCTTCAAATCCTGTTATTTCTAAAATTGCTGCTCCCCTACTTTGGCTCTTATTTCTAGCCAGTTTGGGTGCACTTATCTATTACCAGATCGAGACACCTCAATGGAATTGGACTGATACCTTCAGAATCAATGGATTTACACTTCTCATCTGGGCGACTGTCACTTTTTTCAGTGCAATTGTAAGCACTTATTCCAAAAATTACCTCAAAGGCTTTAAGTATCACAAGCGCTTCACCTTATTAAGTTTGGGATTTACGGGGTCTGTTATGGTCTTCGTCATGTCGAATCATATTTTAGCTCTATTGCTATCTTGGTTTGCCATGGGTGTTTTTATGGCAAGACTGATAGGCGTCAATTCAGATTGGGGAGAGGCCAGAGAGGCTCAAAAGTTTTCTCAAAAGTTTTTCCTAGCAGGAACGCTGCTTTTGAGTATTGGGGTTATTTTGCTTGCCTTTTTAACCAATCACTATACATTATCAGGCATTGTCGATAATTTAGAGTCAATACCCTTTTATTTTCTTCTTATTGCCGCTCTACTTATCATCACAGCTGCCATTATACAGTCGGCTATTTATCCCTTTCACCGTTGGCTGCTTTCTGCAATGACTGCTCCAACTCCAGCCTCTGCATTGATGCATGCAGGTTTTGTAAATGGTTCGGGGATATTATTGGCCTTGTTTTCCACAGTAGTCATTGCCTCCAACACCTTAACTCTTATTTTTATCATCGGAGGACTGACCGCTATCATAGCGCAGTTCACAAAATTACTTCAGGTAAATGTTAAGCAGAAATTGGCTTGTTCTACCATCGCCCAAATGGGATTTATGATTATGCAATGCGGACTCGGCTTTTTTAATGCTGCAGTGGTCCACTTGATCTTACACGGCTTCTATAAAGCCTATCTATTTTTATCTTCTGGAGAAGAAATTGCAAATAACGCCCCTCGAAAGCCAATAGACCTTAAAATCAATCCAATGCAAATTGTAGTGGTATTGATTTTCGGAGCGCTAGGTGCTGGGTTATTTACTTTACTTACAGGAAAAACCAACTTAACCGATAGCAGTATATTTTTAACGCTTATCGTCGCCATTACCGTTGGGCAAGCCACCTACAATATTGTGAAAGAACAAAGTCTCACATTTGTACAAAAAGTAATAGTACCCAGTGCAGTATTTATAGCTGGGATAGGACTTTATGCACTTTTATTTAATGTAGTTACCTCGATCATGATAGAAATGCCAATGATTGAAGTCCCGCATTCTCTAACCGTGTTACAAATCACTTTCGGTATCATCTTCCTACTCGGTTTCTTTATTATGAAATTGGGAGTGTACAGAAAAATACCATGGCTCTACGTTAAGCTGCTCAACTTGTCTCAGCCTCATCATAAAACAGTCCTCACTTACAAAAAGTAATAAAATGACAAAAGAACAGCTTCAAAACACGATTGAGACAGCTTCCAGAGTAGTAGGTAAAACCTGGCCGTTATATTCTTTTGTGACTTCAAATCCATTATCGGGTTATGAGAAGGCTCACTTCAAAAAAGCTGCAGGAGATGCTGAACACTTACTCGGGGGGAAATCCTTCCCGAAGGCATCAGTATTTCGTGAAGCTTGGGAACAAGGAGAAATAAACAACGAAGAATTAATCGCGCTTCTATCTGAACATCATATAAAACAATCTCCAGAAGAGTGCCTTACTGAAATGGCTTCTCACAAGTCCGAGCCAACCCAAAATACCAATGGCGACTTGGACCGGATGGTTTTGAAATGGCTCATGGCTTTCCTCGATGAAGGGCTAGCAGAATGGGAACTCCCCAATAAAAGCGAAGGTTTTTTTGATGCTTGGAGACACTTGATTCCATACGATAACCAAGTTCGTGTGCGATCTATATCTGAAATTCCTAAAACTAGTGAAGAGGTTCTGCTTCAAATTTTAGAAAAGTATTCTGAAGAAGAGTGTCTTACGATTATTCAAAGTCACTTAGCTGCTTTACCTGGCTGGACTGGATATATAAAATATAGAGCAGAAGAAAATTCGATCTGGCAGCAAAATTGTAAAATCACGCTCGAAGATTACTTAGCCGTTCGTTTATGGATAGCCAACCACATCGATGCCAACATACTTCCAACTAAACCCAATCCAGAAAATAGGAATTCTTCAATAGACCTCTCCTATGTTTGGCTAAAAGCTTGGGAAAAAAGCTGGCAAAACAAACTAGAAACTGGCCTGAAAAATAAACCCAAAGAGAAAAAAGTGAATGCCCTTCCAGAGGCTCAACTTGTGTTCTGCATCGATACCCGGTCTGAGCTAATCCGGAGAAACGTGGAATCTAAAGGCCATTATGAAACCTTCGGTTACGCAGGTTTTTTTGGAATCGCCATGGACTATAAGCCTTTGGATAATGAGATCATCAGAAAATCATGCCCTCCTATTTTAAATTCTGCATATTCGGTATCAGAATTTGCTCAAGCCGATAAAGGCCATGAATTGACGGCCTATAAAAAACGACTGGAAACCCAAAAATTCACCGATTACTTTTTGAAACGCATGAAAAACATGCTCCCCTCAGCTTTTGGTTATGTAGAAGGTTCAGGTGTTTTTTATGGAATTTCTTTACTTGCTCGCACCCTAATTCCAGGACAATTATACCATCCTGATAAGGATAATAAACTATCCCACGAAGGGAGCTGTGAGCCTAAGATCAACCCCATTGAAAATAAAGATACGTCGGACGATGGGATCCCCATAGAAGAAAAAGTAGCTATTGTAAAATCCGCCTTCGCTCTTATGGGATGGAGACAGTTTTCACCACTAGTTCTTTTTGTGGGACACGGCAGCCATTCAGCTAATAATCCATTTGGATCAAGTTTGGATTGCGGCGCCTGTGCAGCTAGTCCAGGGAGGCATAATGCAAGAATGCTGGCTAAATTAGCTAACCTTCCTGAAGTTAGAACTCTATTAAAAGAGGAAGAAGGAATCACTATCCCAAAAGAAACCGTCTTCATTGGAGCAGAGCACAACACCACCACAGATGAAATCGTAGTGTTCGATTCTGAAGTTCCAAACTCTCATAAAGAAAAATTAGATCGATTGAAAATCGATTTGCAACGTGCCCAGCAAACTGCTACTGAAGAGCGTTTAGGCTCAGGATTGGGTAGTGTAAAGGCAGCACATAAAAAAACAAACGATTGGTCTGAAACACGTCCAGAATGGGGTTTAGCGAAAAACGCAGGGTTTATTGTAGGTCCTCGTTCACTTACCAAAACGATGAACTTGAACGGCAATTGTTTTCTTCATTCTTATAACTGGGAACTGGATACAACAGGTGGTGCCTTAGAAGGGATTATGCAAGGCCCTATGGTCGTTACACAATGGATCAACAATCACTATTATTTCTCATCTGTCGATAACGAAACCTACGGAGGAGGCTCTAAAATTACTCATAATATCACGGGTAAGTTTGGGGTAGTCCAAGGAAACGGCGGAGATCTAAAGATTGGTCTTCCTCTGCAGTCGGTAAATGAAACCGATGAAAAAGCCTACCATCAACCCCTGCGACTTTCGGTCTTAATTCAAGCTCCGAAGCAAAGAATACAAGAAATTTTAAACAAAAATGAAAATTTAAAATCCCTATTAGATAATGAATGGATTTACCTCTTGGTGATGGACCCAACCGATAAAAATGTTATCGTTCGTTACCAAAAGGGTATGAATTGGGTTGCCTCGACTCAAGAAGCAATCCTCAATTAGCAAAATAACCTCTATTATGAATGTCCTTTTTACAGAGTTATTTCTTGTTAATTATGATCCATGTTGGAATTAGCCAAACTTTCCAAAGGATCATACAAAAACCCAGGTAGAACCTACTCTACCTGGGTTTTACATTATACACTGAGGACAAATTTCGATTTAAGATTCTATTCTTCACTGACTATTATCATGTGTAGCTAAATTTTAAATAGTACTTTTATATAGTATAAATGTTTCAACAAATGAAAAACATCCTTTTACCTACAGACTTTTCAAAAAATTCTAAGAACGCAATAGAATATGCGATGAAATTTTTCGAAAATGAAGAGTGCCATTTCTACATCCTCAATATTCAAAAGTCGTCAGAATACATCACTGCGGATCTCGTTGCAGGTTCACAAAGTGATAGCGTTTACGACAGCATCTCAAAAAATAATAAAGCTTTAATTCACAATTTAGTCAAAGCTTTGAGTAAAAAAACCAAATCTCAAGCCTATACTTTTCATGAATTGTTTGATTATGATGATTTTGTATCGGCCATCAAGCAAGCCGTTGAGCTTAATGCTATAGACCTCATCATAATGGGCAATAACGGCGCCTCAGATGCCTCGGAGGTGATTTTCGGGAGTAATACATTACAAGTGATAAGATACGTCGATTGCCCAACACTCACGGTCCCAGAACATTATTCATACTCAAGTATTAAAGAAGTCTTATTCTCTATGCAAGATGAGGAGAAATTGACCTTTAAGGGGATAGATATTTTCAAGGACATCTTAACTATGCATAAGTGTCAACTCAATGTTCTCCAATTAGATGATACCAGCCAAACAGAAGCAAGTGAAAAAGAAGATAACCAAAGTATCCAAAAGCTTTTTCAAGATTATCCCTACACCTACTTTCACCTCAACACCATCCCTGGATTGATCGTCTTAAATACGACTACACAACTATTGAAAATAGACCTTCATGCTGTAAGTATTGAAAAGGAAACTTTCCTTAAGCGCTTATTCTTTGGCTCAGACACTTCGCAATTAGCTTACGGAACTCTTATCCCATTACTATTTCTTCACAAGGATAATTAGGACAATTCATAAGCAGAATCTTTTCCTGCTTCCCAAGCGTTCAAGTTTTTAAAAGTTGTTGAAATAATAGCTTGTAAAGCTTCATTAGTCGCAAAGCCTTGATGTGGGGTGACTAGTGTTTTAGAATGACAAAGCAGTTGGTGTAATATTGGATCTTCGGGTATCTCCTTAGAACGGTCATAAAAAAACACCCCGTGTTCAAATTCGTATACATCCGTGGCATAACCGCTTATCACATTGGCGTCCAAAGCTTTTAAAAGTTCCTCTGTATGCACGATGGCTCCCCTCGCAATATTTATAAGAACTGGTTTCTTTTTCAACTGATGCAAATAATCTTTATCAATAAGATAACGAGTATTACTATTGAGAGGCAAACATATAAAAATGATATCTGCGCTTTCAGCAATGACTTCTTTAGTGACGTATTGAACCTTATAATCCTTTATCAACTGTTCATTTTTATGTATATCATTTGCTAAAATAGAACATCCAAAGCCATGTAATATTTTGATGAGCACTTCACCAATACTCCCTGTTCCCATTACTCCCACCTTTTTTTGATGTAGATTGAAGCCAATCAAATCATCTAAGAGAAAGTTATATTCTAAGGTTTGGTGTTGTGCCTTAACAATCTTTCTGTTGAAAGTCAAACATAGTGCTATAGCGTGTTCTGCAATAGAATTTGGGGAATAACTTGGCACATTAGCCACTTTAAGGCCTAACTGCCTTGCCTTTTTCAAATCGATATTATCGTGTCCCGTAGATCTCAAGGTGATGTAGTGAATCCCCATAGCTTTTAACTTTTCGAGGACTTCAGAAGAAGCATCATCTGCAGAGAAGATTGAAATCGCATCATAGTTCATAGCTAGCTTAGCGGTAACTAAGCTTAACCGTTTCTCTGTAAAGCTTACTGCATACCTACCTTTATTCTCTTCTTTTATCAAGGAAATTTCGAAAGGCTTCGCACTGTAAATCAATACATTCATCAGTTCAATACTAGTTTTTTTTGCTTGAGGGTTTTAAAAAGTAAAGATTTATAGCGATGTATATTTCGACTTAGTCTTTTGCTCTCTATAACTTCCATCTCTCCTCGCCATATTAATTCGCGCTCTTGTCCGGGGCAAATACAAAAAAGAGAGGTTTCAATGGTATAGACTTGTTCATGCTTATTCTCTAAGTAAGCACTTTGATTATTATAATAGTAATTTTTAAAGGTTTGATAAGATTGTGCGAAGTTTTGATAAGCGTTTACCAAAGTGACTCTGTCTTTTCGATTTGTGATTTTTGTAAATAAGACGGCATCAACCCTAGCCCTAAGTAACTTTTTCTCAATGGCTTTAAGTTGTTGAAGAGATTGCTTTTGGTCTGTAAAGGAGTTTTCAAAGAAGGTGATGCTTTTTAAAGCATTTACCCCTTCTTTTTTTAAAGATTCGACCAGTGTTGTTTCATACAATTGCCTTGCCTCTTTATCTGCTGAAATCCCAACGACAAGTAGTCTACTAGCCTGAAAACTTTTGATATCTTGGTTTTTATAATCATGGATAAGTGTCGCAGAACGGCACCCTATCAAAAAAGTAGCGAAGCTTAAAACACTTATAAAAACGATTAAATATCTCATGGAAAAACTTCTGCTCTGCTTTTTTTTAAAGCATCATTTATATTTTTATGTCGATGAGATATTTTCAGACTACCTCTATTTTCTTTTTAGTTGGTTTTGAAGCGTCCTCATTTTTGGTGAGTTGGAGTTTGAGCACTTCATTTTTGTAGTTGGACTTCACTTCTTTGTTTTGGTTGACCGATTTTGGTATCTGAAGTTTAGGCTTTAGGGGATGGTAACTAAACTCCTTATGGGTATAGCCATTTTCATTTTCCTCTTCCATTTCATTTTTCTTTTCTGCTCGAATATGCAAGATATCGTTCTCCAAGCTCACTTCAATATCCTCCTTATCGAAGCCAGGTACGGCCAATTCTATTTCAAAATGAATAGGATTTTCCTTTATATTCATCGCTGGCAATT
Organism: Psychroflexus gondwanensis ACAM 44; assembly: GCF_000355905.1. GTDB lineage: Bacteria > Bacteroidota > Bacteroidia > Flavobacteriales > Flavobacteriaceae > Psychroflexus > Psychroflexus gondwanensis. The sequence goes on along the minus strand of NZ_APLF01000011.1, from coordinate 46,885 downwards.
TGGCTTTTCGGTCGAAGAAAGTGTCGAGAAAGATCTCCTCATTTCCTAACCATTTTTCAACCCCGCCATTAAACCACGGAGTTCTTCTACTGTTATAGTTTACTAAAGACATAAGGCTTAAATTTTAGGGTTACTACTAGTTTACCTAAAAATAGCTTATAATCAGTAGTTTAAAAATGATAATTATCAGTTTAGAGACACTTATCTGAAATACCAATTGAACTAAAAAAGCAATTCAACCTGGTGAATTAATTAAACCGCTATAGATAATCTGTTGAGACTACTAAAAGCAATTTAGCTTCTTCGACTAAAAAGGAAATAAAGAGATTTTCTAAAAAGATTTAGACCGAAATTTCCAAAACTTGATTGTGTTTTGCAATCGTCACTTCCCAAGAAAAAGTATCCTGAATCTTAACTTTAAGGGTTTGAAGAGCTGTAGGCTCTCCGTGAATTAAAAATGTACGTTTGGGAGTGTTTTTGAGTTCGCTTAACCAATCCAAAATACCGGCCTGATCTGCATGGGCAGACAAGCTCTCTATATGGTGAACTTCGGCATTTACATCGTAATATTTTCCGTAGAATTTCAATTCATGAGCCCCCTCCAACAATTGTCGACCACGAGTCCCTTCAGCCTGGTATCCCACCAATAAAATACTTGTATTTTTCTTATCGACGAGCTGCTTAAGGTAAGTCAATACTCTACCTCCAGTCACCATACCGCTGCCTGCAATCACTATTTTGGGTCTAGGGTCATCTATAGTTTCCCAAGTTTCTTTATAGGAGGCTATAATATTCATTCGGTGTTTCATAGCAAAAAATTCGGCAGGTGGAATTTTATGCCAAGCTGCAAACCGTTCAAAAACACCAAGTACATTATTACCCATCGGGCTATCTATAAAAATGGGGATATTTGGAATTCGGTGTTCATCATGAAGCTTCCATAACAGAAACATTAAGGTTTGGAGGCGTTCGACAGCAAAGGATGGAATAATCAAAATCCCCTTATTATGAACTGTTTTGTTGATGAGTTCTATAAGTTTTTCAGACACACTATCTCTTGGATGAAGCTTATTACCATAGGTGCTTTCTAAAAACAGGTAATCTGCTCGTTGAGGCTTTTGTGGAGGCCTAAGAAGCAAATCTTCTTGTCTTCCTATATCTCCAGAAAACACAAACATTTCACCAAACATCTCTAGCTCAATAAAAGTGGCACCGATGATATGTCCATTATATTTGAATCGGAATTTTATATGTTCTGAAAGTGTGTACCATTTATCTTTTTCTGTTGAGCTAAACATCTTTAAAGTCCGCTCCGCATCTTTTATGGTATAAAACGGTAAAGCTGGATGGTGTTTGGTATAATCTTCCTTATTAGCGCGTTCTGTATCTTCTTCATTGATCTTGGCACTATCCAACAGGATAATTTTAGTAATTTCCAACGTAGGCAAGGTCCCGATGATTTTGCCCTTAAAACCCTGCTTTACAAGTCTTGGCAAATAACCGGTGTGGTCTAAGTGACCATGGGTTAATAAGACCACGTCAATTGAAGAAACCTCAAAAGGTAGGTCCTGCCAATTTTGCTCTCTAAGGGCTTTTATACCTTGAAACATCCCACAATCTACAAGTATGTTTTGCTCAGGAGTTTCCAATAGAAATTTAGATCCTGTTACTGTTTCTGAAGCTCCTAAAAAATGGATTTTTATAGTGTTCATTTTAATGTGTGTTACAGAGCATTGAAATTTCAGATAGTATTTTTGTTTTCCTCGTTTCTGAAATACCCAAATGATCTAGGTAAAAACTATCGTTTAATAATTGACGGCAGAGCACGACATCTCTGCTCAATAAAAATTGTTTTTCTCTATTAGTGATAAGTGTGGAGACGGTAACGGGATATAAGCCTAACCTATCTATGCGATCTTTTAAGCCGTTGTCTTTGGGATAATCCCAGCTTAATAAATAAAGTCCAACACATGAGCCAAAGGTGATAGCATCTAAAGTGAAACGTGTATTGGTTACTACCCACCCCTCGTTAGGACATTCTTTTGTATTCTTTTTTTCAGCGATAATATCTTGATACCTCGAGTTGATGTACAAGGGTACTTTTACATTACAAGTGTTTGTTTTTGCACTATGGAATTTACATTCAGCTACAATATGTTCTCCGTTTTTTATAGCAACAATATCCACTTCGTGTGAGACGCATTTCCCTTGTAAAACTTCTCCAATTTTTACACTGTAGCCAGAATAGGTCATTAGTGCACCTACAAATTTTTCAAAAGGAAATCCAGTAGGCCCTAATTCGTAGATGGCTTTTTTCAATTTATACTTAGAGGCATAAATCGATTTACTTTTCTTTAATAAGGCGAAAGCCCTATTGTAAATTTCCTTAGTAGAAATACCCTGATACAATTCGTCTCGAACAACATTAAGGATATTATCTACCGTTAATTCATCGGCGCCACTACTGAATAAGCTCCTCCTTAGCTTAGACAAAGAGAAATCTGCCTTTTCCCCAGAAGACTTGATGATTTTAAAGCTTTTATCTTTCATGATTTTAAACTATTAAACTCGTAAAAATGACAAAAAATGAAGGTGATATTTGTATTTATGATGTTATAAGAAAACTGAAAAAACAAATGCTAAAAATTTAAGGTCTCTTTATCAAGATCAAATTTTTTAAGGCTACAAAATCTTAGGAAAACAAACCCCTTTAAGCAAAAGCCTCTAAAAATAGATTAGATTCTAGTCACGGAAACGTCCTTAATTTCTTTTAGGCATAGTGATCATAAAAGCTCTTTTTCAAAGACACCCTTCATTAGTATTTATAGCATTAAAAATATAATAGATACGTCTTGTGAACTATGATATTTATCAGTCTCCATTAGCCATATCAATTGATTTCTAGGAATACTAATGTATTTCAAAATAGCCTTCTAAGATTGAAAACTGACCTTATTGTCTTTCTTCAGAAGGAATCACTAAAAAGGGGACCTGAGTGTGATATACAACTTGATTGATAACAGGTCTAAAAAGCATATTTTCTAAAAAATTATGTTTATTATGAATCATTACCATCAGATTGGTCTTAATCTTTATCTGAAATTGCTGTATAGCTTCAAGTACGTCTCCGCCTTCACCTAGGTGAAATAAGTGTGCGGTATGGATGAAATAATGGTCTAAAAAAGATTTGGTTTCAAGTTGAGCATCAGTGAGTGGATAACCATAATACGCATTTAAAATATGCAAACGAGAAACGTGACTATTACAAAGTTCGCGAAGCATCGTTAAATATGTGTTGGTTTTCCTTAGATTAAAGTCTGTGGGAAACAAAATATCTTTGGGAGCTTCGTAGTCAAAATTCGCAGGTACGGCCAATAAAGGACAATTCAATTTCTTGATGGCATACATGGTTTGTGTTCCTATAAAGACCTCTTTAGCTCCTGTAGCTCCTTGAGTACCCATCACTACAACACCTATATTCTTTTCGTTAATCAAGTTCTCCATTTCAGGGAGCAGTAAATTGAAGGAAACCTGCCCTTTTGTCCTGTGTTTTGGGTTTGGAAACTGACTCTGAATCTTATCCAAAAGAGCATTCATCTTTTTTTGAGCACTTTTTTCTGCTATGGTATGAAGAGATAATGCTGTTTCGCTATCCAACATGCTTCCAGATGAAATCATGACAGGAGTATAGGTGTGTAGAATAAAAAATTCACAACTATCCTCTTTGAACATTTGCAATGCGTATTGTATGGAGTTATAGGCATTATCAGAAAAATCTGTAGGCAAGAGTATTCGTTTCATGATATCAAGTGTTGAGTTAGCGATTTAGATTCTGTAAGACTAAAAAGGGAATCTTAATTTGTAAGCCTATTTTTTCAATAGTAGAATGATAAAGCAAGTTTTCTAGATACGAATGCCTTTGATTCACCATCACTAACATGTCGAAATTTTGTTCTTGTAATACTTTATTTATTCCTTCAGTAATATTTTTCCCAGTTTCCTGGATAAAGTCTGTTTTGTTTTCTCTTAAACAGTATTCTGAAAAGGAACGATTGTCTTGTTGTCTTCGAGATAAGCTTTTATAATCTGAGATAAATACCATGTAAATAACGGCATAGAGCTGCATCGCCAAGGTGCTCAGTAATCTTAACTCTCGCTTTTTAAAAGGAAGCATATAGTCGGTCGCAAAACCGATAGTGTGAAGAGAGGTCTCTTTAAAGCCTGTTGGAATTGCTAAAACTGGGCATTTAATATATTTTATAACTTGGAGTGTGTGGCTACCAAAAGAGATCTCTTTATTGTTGGTCTCCCCTTTGGTTCCCATAATCACAAGGTCGATATTTTCCCTTTCTACACTATCATTGGTCTCATCCACTAAGCTTCCAAAACAGGCTTCGTAAGTAAAGGTATGTTTAGAATTTGGAGAAAGCTCAGAAAATTCTATCACCTCGTTTTGTAGCTGACTTTCCGCTTTCAGACAGGTGTTTTCTTTGAACACATTGAACGATTCTTGATCCATTTCCATCCCATTCTTATACACCTCATCTGCATAAGCATGCATAATTATAAATTCACTCTCCTGATGTTTGAATAGCTCCAAACCATATTGTATTGCATTTTTTGCAGTTTCGGAGAAGTCTGTAGGAATCAATATCTTTAGCATGTTGTTATTTTTTAAGTTTATTCAAGAACTTTAAGACGAACCGACCAAAGATGAATTCGTCACCTAATTTCACAATTTCGAGCTCAACCTTGGAAAGTCTGACTTGTAGCATAGAGCTTTAAATCCTTAATAGGGGATTAAAATTACTCACCTCTGTCGATTGTAAAATGATAAATATCATAATCGCCTATGCAATGCATTTTTTATTCGTGCAAAACCAAAAATGGAACCTGCATAGGATGGTTTTTTTGTGGACCCTTTGGTTTAAATAGTAGACGCTGAAAAAGGTTTAAATTTTTGGCAATCATTGCGATCATATCAATTTGCATAACATCTACGAAGGACTGAACCGCCGTTTCCAAGTTTGGATTTTCTATGACATGAAAGCTATGAGAAACCTCTTTCAATTGGTCTTTGAGAAGCTCTCGATTGTTATTTTGAGAATCCTCTAAAATTTTTTTAGCCCCTGCTACTCGCAAGACATTAATTGACGATTTGTAAGTTTGAGACACCTCCAGCAAAGTCTGCATAACCTTATTTTTATAAACCATATTAAAATCGGTAAGGAAACCGATATGAATTGGTTTTTTAAAAACAGCTTTTTCTGGAATTATAAACACAGGGCATTTTACTCGTGTAATAACCTTGGCTGTTTTACTGCCAATAGTCTTACCTGTAAGGCAATAACATCCCTTAGACCCCATAACCAACAAATCTATAGAATGCTTGATGATGTACGTTTTTATAGCCTCTACAAAAAAGGACTTTACACTTTCCTGCTTGAAATTATGATTGACTGAAGTATCGTAAGTGGACACTTTTTGCATCCATTCTTTCATTTTTAAAATCTTTTTTTCCGGAATTATCTTTGTAGAAATAAGGTCATCGTAATGCAAAGGATTCTTACTTAGGTCGTTTGGCGTTTCTATGTGTAAAAAATGAAAAGTGGTATTTACACTTTTAAAAAACTGTAAAGCATAGCTCGTAGCGTTCCACGCATGCTGAGAAAAATCGGTAGGTATTAAAATATGCTGCATCGTCATTATTGTGGGAACAAAAGTATCGATGTCAACGACTTATAAATATGATAAAAATCAACTAAAGGATTATTGTACTTCTGCCAAACTTTCCAATTGAAGAATTTTTATGTTACGGCCTGCTATTTCAATCAATCCTTTTTTCTTGAATTCAGACAGAGTTCTTATCAAACTTTCTGGAGCTATGCCCGCTACGCTTGCCAAATCACTTCTAGAAATATTTATAGCATCCTCTGGTTTTTTATTCAATAGAAAAGCAAACTGAAGTAGGGTTTGTGCTGTTTTTTTTCTCACTGAACTGTAAGCCATTTGCAGTAACTGCTTCTTTATTTCAGAAACAGACTCTGTAAGGAGATTCATTAATTCCAACGAGACATTTTGATTTTGAGCTAAAATAGCAGTTAACTCATTTTTTGAGATACCCGCCAATTCCACTTCTTCTACAGCAGTAGCTGTTTCTTGGTATGGAATATTACCTGTAAAAGAGGTAAACCCTAAAAAGTCATCAGGTTTGTACAAGGCTGTAATAAGCTCTTTACCATTTTCCTCCATTTTATGACTTTTAACAACCCCATTGAGAATAAGAAATATTTTATGAGACGGCGCACTTTCTTTAAAAATAACTTCTCCCTTTTTAAACTTCAAAATCTCTCCGGTATCATCAAAAAGATTTTTTAGCTCATTTAGATTCCGAACATCTTCTTCAGCTTCATTAGTATGGGAAGGAGTTTCTTTCATCGTTGAAAGAATTTTAACTTTAGCGAGCCGACTCTCAATAGCACTTAGCAAATCCTCTTCTTCGAAGGGTTTGGTGAGGTAATCGTCAGCGCCAAGATCCATTCCTTTTCGTATTTCTTTATGTTCGGTTTTTGCTGAAAGAAAAATAAAGGGAATGTGAGTGGTGGTAGGCTCCAAAGAAACCGCTTCCAAAACCCCATAGCCATCGACTTCTGGCATCATGATATCACAAATAATAAGGTCTGGTAGTTGTTTTTTGGCAACTTCGATACCTATTTTTCCATTAGCGGCTGAATGTACCGTGTAATCTGAGAGTTCTAGTAGCTCTGCTGTATTCTCCCTCAATGCGCTATCATCTTCTATTAAAAGTATTGTTTTCATAGTTGTATATTAAGAGGTCTCTAACGGGATGCTCACCTTAAATTCTGAGCCCTTTCCTTCAATACTTGTAAAAGTAATGGTCCCTCCTAAATTTTCTAGGTGGGTTTTTACAATATTTAGACCAATACCTGTTCCTTGATTCAATAGAGCGTTTTCTGCTCTAAAATATCTGTTGAAAATATATTTCTGTTCTGCTTCAGGAATTCCAATCCCTTCATCGCAAATATAAAAAACTAATGTACCCTCATTTTCTTCAACTACAATATTAACGGTAGACTCTTCAGAAGAATACTTAATAGCATTATTGATGAGGTTGGTTAATATAAGTTCTAAAATCTTTTCATCGAAGTTTAAATAAATTGCATCTATCTGGTCTGGATATTCAATATGCTGGTTTTCTTTTAAAAGCATGTTTGCATCATAAATAACTTCATTTACCACTTTGCTAATAGGAAATTTTGAAAATGAATAAGTAAACTTTCCACTTTCTAAACGCTCTATGGATAAAAAATCGTTGATGATATTATTCAAATACTTGACCTTACCTCGAATCGTTTTTAAATGTTTTTCACGTTTCTCTTGCTGCTCTTCCTTGGGGTATTTTCCAGCTAAAGTCGCAGAGGTCATTATGCCGCTAAGAGGCGTTTTAAATTCATGAGCTACCAAGGACAAAAACTTGGTCTTTAGTTCTCCTAGTTCCTGTTCTTTTGTTAAGGCTTTTTGAAGTTGACGCGTACGTTGGTCAACAGTTTCCTCTAGTTTCTGGGTGTATTTTTCCTGCTCTGTAATATCGAGTATTATAGCTACCAGCATGTCATTTTCTCGCAAAGATGATTTCTGAAGGTGAACTTCCACAGGATATAGAGTGCCATCTTTCCGTTTATGGACAGAATTAAATTTCAACTTTTCCAGAGAATCCTCGAGCAGCGGTGTGATTTTTTCTACAAACTGAGCTTTATCAAAATCTGGCTTGATGTCCAGAGGAGTCATGGTTTTAAGCTCTTCAAGTGAATAGCCTATATTTTTTAAAGCTCCTTTATTTACATTTAAAAATTGAAGCGTTTTAGAATCAAAAATGAAAATCTCGTTAAGAGATTCGTTGAATATTTTTGCCCAATGTTGCAACTCCTGTTCAGCTTTTTTTCTTACCGAAATATCTATGACTAGGGCCATCACATAATCATTCTCATAAACACTAAAAGGATTAAGACCTGCTTCAACAGGGAATTCACTACCATCTTTGCGGCGGCCGTATAAATCACGCCCTCGGCCCATCTGTCGCTTTTGCCCTTTTTCCATAAACCCACTCACGTGCTCATTATGCCCATGACGGTATTGGTTGGGAATGAGAATATCCAAATGCTGCCCCACCAATTCTTTTTTTTCATATCCGAAAATCTGATTGGCGGAGTCGTTGGTCTCCACGATAATGTGAGAGGTATTTACGATAACAATACCTTCTGAAACTGCTTCAGAAAGAATTTTAAAAATATTAGTCCCTTTTTTAAATACGTCCATTTTTTAAAGATACGTAAATATAAACCTGATGAATATCATAGTTCTTTACAATTTTAAAAGATATGTATAATCTAAAGGCACTTATAATTCGAGACCAATATTCCGACTAAAACAAACTTTCATCTCAATTCGTCTAATTTTAGTTAAAATTTTACTAACTTACTTCGTAATTAAAATTATTTTAAGCCAAAAGTAACTATAAAAAATTGACTTAAAATAATGTTGGGAATAAGCCGAAAAGCCAATCAAACTCTGAAGTAGGTCAATAAAACATTTTAATTATGAGAAAACATATTTTTAAAGCTTTTGTATTACTATCTATCATTTCAATTTCAAGCTGTGAGTCAGACGATACAGATGAATTATTTGCTCCAACTATAACAAATGAAACAACGAGTGGTAATTTAGAAGCCAATTACACTTCAATAAAAATAAGCGGAAGTGTATCCTCTGAAGGAGTTAATGAAATCACTTCTCGTGGTGTTTGCTGGAGTACTAGTGAAAATCCTACAATTGATGACGATAAAACTACAGAATCATCAAATACCTTTACAAGTACAATTACTGATTTAGTTGCTAATACGACCTATTATTTTAGAATTTATGCTACCAATAGTGATAATAAATCTACAGCAGGAACAAGCTATGGTGCACAACAATCTTTTAGTACATCAAGTTTAGATGGCACTATGTGGGATTTTTTAATTACTTATGACAATGGTCAAACAGCGAATGGCGATGTCACTTTTAATCCAGATGGAACTACGCTTTATGATGAACCTAGCTCGCCTGGGACTTATACCTCCTATGGAACCTGGTCTTTAAATGGAAATATACTAACTTATGATATTGATACCGATACCACTAACAACGATTACTATCTATTTACAGGAACTCTTTTAGGCAATACGATGAGCGGCACAGCTACCTTTAACCCAAATCCAATTAATTGGAGTGCTACAGAATATTAAGCTTGTAAAGTAAACAACAGGATATGCTTTTAATAGCAATTATAAACCTGCTTAAAAATTCCAATAGATAGTAGAATGTACGGATTTAAACAGGTTTATAATTGCTCAATAAAGTGCTTAAACTCACATCTAGTTATATACTAACTTGGTTTATAGAACTAATGGAAAAGATACATAAGACAGAATTATATTTTTACCAAAAACTTGGCGAGCTTTTCTATGCGATTTCAGCATCAGACCAACTCGTAAAAGAAGAAGAATATAAGGCCTTAGTTCAAATTGTTGAAAAAGAATGGAAAAGCGAAAGCGACTACGATAATGAATTCAATACCAATGCTGCTAATCAAATTTCCATCGTGTTTAACTGGTTTGATTATGAGCGTATGGATTCTGAAGAGTGTTATAAAAACTTTGTAAATTTTTATTTGGAGCATAAAACTCTGTTTACAGAGAAAAAGAAAAGTCTTATTTTAAAAACGGCTCAAACCATAACTGATGCCTTGGGGGGAACAAATAAAAGCGAACTTATCATGATTACAAAATTAAGGCTGCTTTTTGAGAAAGAGTAGATTTTATAGGACTAGAGAGTCGTGGAAGTATAGCCATTCTAGTGGTTGAGTTTTAGAAATGTCTAGTCCTAAAAATCCACTTAGAACAAGATAAGGTTTTTTTAAAAAAAAAGTTATTGCCTGAATAGAATAGCTTAAACCACCCAAAAGCATCAAAAACTAGGTTATGCTATAAAGGAGCTACTGAATACTCTAAAACTTATTCAGTAGCTCCTTTCGGTTTTCATAATTAAAACTTAGCTGTTGGTTTTAACTAAGAGGATATATTTTGATCTGTAAATTTCGCTTTCCGTTTTTTGAGTTGTCTCTCAATATCACTAATAGTTTCTTTTACGGCCATTTCATAATTCTTTTCATTGGAGGTTGCAAATAGTTTTGGGCCAGGAAGGCTAACCTCCATATCGCAGATATTTCCCATTTCGGTAGGATCATTCTCGGTTTTAATAAAGACGTCTATACGAATTATCCATTCGTATTTCTTAAAAATCCTTTGAAGTTTCTCGGTGATAAACTCACTCAAGCTTTCACTAGTCTCCACTTTGACAAACTGGATATTGATATTCATAGCTTTTAATTTTTATTTCAGTTTAAACTTAACTATTAATTCTGTAAAATCCTATGACATTTCTCAACTAAAGTGAAGCTTATGATCTACTCTTTATATCAGGAATCTTAATCACTTCTAAAGTGGTAGAGGCCATTCGTACTTGACCTTCAGTCTCTTTTATTTTTTTTATAAATCTCCTCGTTTAGCAAATGCTGAGTTAGCCTACGTTTTTTATGATCGACGATATATCGCAAATTGAATTTTACCCAATTATCGATAAGAGAGATCGCAAGAGTAGAATCTAACATCGCATCCTCAATATAAAATTTGTTTAGTATTATTTGACTTTATAGCTCAAAAAAAAGTGGTCAATTATCTGTTTTTTTTTAACCATCAATCCATCTTTTTTGGGTATTTATACAACTCGCTATTTGTTGTGCTTTCGTGCTTTTTAATTTCCCTTTTTTGAGCCACTTACTATCCTTGAAATAATTCCTTTTTGGTCTGTAAATTCTGCTATAAGTATACCAGCCACGTGGAGTACGATAAATCCAATCAAGTAATAAATACCGAGTACATGGATTTCTTCCATTGGCTTTTTTAATTCTTTTGGTCCAAATTCTATTATGAGGCCAGTAGCTAACGAAATAACAACACAGACATAAAAAATGATATAGGTCCATTTTTGAAATTTCTCCTTAGTGGATAGATTTTTACCAAAAGGATTTTGAAAATTCATTTTTCCAAAAAGAGGAAGAATAAAACGCAGACTGAATAATCCTGTCAATATATATCCTAAATAAATATGCCAGTTCCACATGGGCTGTCTTATTTCTTTTGCTAAAACAATGAGTTGTTCTTGAGATAAATTCTGGCCAGTATCACTCAAATACTCTTGTATGATAGCAGCCACATTATACTTGTTCATCCACGTTAATCGCAAAAAGATCGTAATTAACAATAACAGAAATGAAACTGCTATTGCCCAATGAATAATTCGATAGAGTTTAGAATACTTTGTCATTTCCATAATTTTAAGTTTTAGTACTTAGCACAATTGAGTTGTAACTTGTAAGCCGTTTGATAAGCCTTTGGGAATGTCTTTGCCTCGTGTAGGCTTACCAAAGCGCCTATAAATAGTGGATGCAATCTATTCAGATTCAAAATTATTGCAAATCAAAGCGATCGAGGTTCATTACTTTAGTCCAAGCTTTTACAAAGTCATTTACAAATTTCTCTTTTGCATCGTTGCTGGCATAAACCTCGGATAGGGCTCTAAGCTCAGAGTTTGAAACGAAAATAAGGTCTGCTCGGGTTGCAGTCCATTTAAGATCACCTGTTTTTCTATCTCTGCCTTCAAACTCTTCATCTGTCTCTGAGGTAGCCTTCCATTCTGTACCCATATCCAAAAGATTTACGAAGAAATCGTTGGTTAAAGTACCAGGATTATTTGTGAAAACTCCGCGTTTAGAGCCTTTATAATTGGCATCCAATACGCGCAACCCACCAACAAGAACTGTCATTTCGGGTGCAGTTAAGGTGAGTAATTGCGCTTTATCCACCAATAACTTTTCGGTAGAGAAGTCATATTTAGTTTTCAGATAATTACGGAAACCATCCGCATTTGGCTCAAGCACTGCCATAGAGCTTATGTCTGTTTTTTTCTGAGAAGCATCTACTTCAGGAAATAATACAATCACAAATACATCCCCACTGTAGGTTTGCGAAAACACCAAGGCCCCACCAGATATAAATTGGAATTCAGGAATTTGGTTAGTGCAATCCATGAGTTCCTCTGGAAACGATTCAAAACTTATATTAATAGCTTCACTATTATGAATCCAATTGAGCTCTTGTACTTTCCATCCAATCGCATACTTTTCAACAATAGCCGTTAGGGTGTTGAGCAGAAACGACTTTGTATGTTCCTTCCACTTTGTTTTCTTGTCAACCACAGTTTTTATAGAGAGCTTATAATCTGTAATGCGCTCTTCTAGATGTTCGATTTTCATACGTTCTATTCTTTACGTGATTTAGCTTCTTTTCTCGCTGCGCGCTCCTGTTTTCTGAAGTAGCCCCGAAATAAAAAGTTATGCTTTAAGGCTTCCATGTTTTCATTAAGCTTTCGGGAAGCTTCTTTTATTTCAACCATAGTAGAATCTATGGTTTTTGGCAAAGTCTCATTTTTCGTGAGATAATTGAAGGCACTTTCTTTATCTTGTAGTTCAGAGATCATAAGATTCAGTTGCTGAGTTGTTTCTGAAATATCTACACCAGATTGCTCTAAATTTGTAATTAAACCACCGACTTGGTGACCTACCAAAGTATCGTTCAAAAGAATCCCTACTGCACTTTTTTCCATATCGACTTTAGAAAATTTATAATGAAGTGTACTTATAAGTCCACCAGCATCGTCCGTGGTTTGTTTTAAATTCTGCAAAGTTGCGCGGAGGTCTTGAGTCAGTAAGGAATCTGTAATCAACGCCCCTAAGGCACCATCTCCTTGCAGAATCTTATTGGTAATTTTCAATAGATCTGCGGTGAGTAAGGCTGCATTTTCATTGGTCACATTAAGGGTTGAAAGCATATCGTCTGCACCTATTTTGCTATAGGTATCTATGGTATCTCCAGACTTTATCGTTAATAAATTCTTTTTACCAGGAAGAATATTTATCACCATGCTTCCTACCAAACCATCGGAGCCAATGGTAGCAGTAGCGTCTTTTTTAATAAATGCTCCTGTTTTTTCTTCCACCATCATTTGTACAACAATAGTAGCCTCATCCATCATTTCAATAGTAGCTACTGTACCAACATTGATCCCAGAATAGCGAACATTATTGCCTAATTGTAAGCCATTAACATTTTGGAAAACGGCATAAACCTCCATATTTTTACTAAAGAGATGTTGCCTATTCCCAATAAAATAAAGAGCAGCCACTAAAATAATGGTACCTAGAACAACAAATAATCCAACACGGGCTTTATGGGGGGCTGATTGTTTCATATAACTTAATTTTTAAAAAAGGCTTTAATTTTAGGATCTTCAGACGTGGAAAGCTCTTCAAAAGTGCCTTCAGCATAATTAATACCATCAACGAGCAAGATCATCCTATTACTAATCACTCGAGCACAATCCACATCGTGAGTGATAATTAAAGACGATGTTTTATAGGTTTTTTGTATAGTTCGCATAAGCTGAATAATTTCTTTGGAGGTAATAGGATCGAGACCTGTGGTAGGCTCATCGTATAATATAATCTTCGGCTTCAAAATCAAGGCTCTGGCTAAAGCTACCCGGCGTTGCATTCCTCCAGAAAGCTCTGCAGGCATCAAATCGATAGCGCTCACTAAACCTACATTTTCTAAAGCTTCCACAACAAGCTCTTCTGTCGTCTGACCGGTGTTTATCTTGTCTTTGTTTCTTCTTAAAGGGAATTCGAGATTTTCTCGAACCGTCATAGAATCGTACAAAGCGCTTCCTTGAAATAAAAATCCAATTTCGGTCCGCAAAATGTCCAATTCTCTTTGGCCCAAAGAGACAATATCGTCATTTTTAATTTTAATAGATCCGCTATCAGCACCCATCAAACCGACTAAGCATTTTATCATTACCGATTTTCCAGATCCAGATTTACCCATAACGACAAGGTTTTCGCCTTCGTAGAGTTTTAGGTTAAAACCATTCAACACATGATTGTCACCAAAACTTTTTCGTAAATCCTTTAGTTCTAAAACAACCTGCTTCATATTTAAAAGAATATATCGGTTAAAAAAACAGCAATAAAGTCGATTACAAACAACAACATAGAGGTATAAACCACAGCGGCATTAGAAGCTTCTCCAACACCAACTGTTCCTTTCGAGCAGTTGTATCCTTTATAACACCCTACCAATCCAATAGCAAAACCAAAGAAAAATGACTTGACCGTCGCAGGAATGACATCGCTAAACTTAAGGGCGTCAAATACTTTATTAAAGTAAAGCACGTAAGACACATCTCCCTTTAAATTTTCAACAATGGCAGATCCAAAAAGAGCCACAGCATCGCCCATAATAATAAGCAAAGGAAGCATTAATGTGGTTGCTAATATACGAGTGACCACAAGGTATTTAAACGGGTTGGTCCCTGAGACTTCCATGGCATCAATCTGCTCGGTCACCTTCATACTCCCAAGTTCAGCTCCAATGCTAGAGCCAATTCTTCCTGCACAAATTAAAGAAATGATAACAGGACCAATTTCGCGAACAATAGAAATACTCACCATGGAGGGCATCCAAGAAACAGCTCCAAGTTCTAGCAAAGTCGGTCTGGACTGAAGGGTAAAAACCAGTCCTAAAATAAACCCCGTCACCCCTACTAGAAGAAAAGAACGGTTTCCCATCTGGAAGCATTGCCGAATCAACTCCTTCCATTCAAAAGGAGACGTGACTACTTCTTTAAAAAAGCGAATTGCGAAATAGGTCATATCTCCTATTTCTTCGAAAAAGCGTTTCGTTTTGACCGCTATAGAATTTGTCTTCTCCAATATCATCCTTTATCTGGACTAAAAGTAAATGGCTTTAGCTCAGCAAGAAATGATATTGGTCAGTTGTTAAGATTCATAATTAAGAACCAATAGCTTCATTTAAAGAAAGAAGCTAGGGATCAAGCGCCTCAAGCCTATTTATGCTATAAGTTTATGCGACAAGGCTTTTAAAAATGAGTCCGAGTCGAAGGAGAGTTATAAAACAAGAGCAAGCTGATAGCACTATATTTTAAAGAAGGGACCTACTGATCAAAAAACAGCTCATAAAGGATAATTCTAGTGGTGGGTGCAGTTTTTATGTATTAATTTAGTAAACACAACCTAGTATTGATATTATTCAAACCTGATTTTTTTTGTTAGTTTATCCAGGAGTAATTTCAGATAAATGTGTAGTGTTGTATTGATATAACGAGTTGTGTAACATTTACAAATCATGCTAACAGCAAAAGAAATAGAGAGATTGGCAGTTGAAAAATATCTTCAAGCGTCCAATCAATCTTATGAAATTGAAGATTTTGAATCTCCTGATTTTATCTTAAGAGGGAAAGGAAAGAAAATTGGTTGTGAAGTGACGGAATTCTATCCCGACTACTCGCCAAAAGGATCAGATTTGCGTCAACGAGAACGCTATTTAAATAATTTTCATCAAAAATTAAAAACAAAACTGCTTGAACATTATCCTCAAGATTATACTATTGGTATAAATTACAAACCTTATATTTCTGAAAAGAGTTCAACTGATTTAGAAGTTGAATCTGTTTTTTTTAATATAAAGGAAAATGTTAATTCAAGATATCTTGAATCCAGCTTTCAATGAAAATAGATTAATTAATTTATCCAATGATTTAAAAGAAAGAATGGATGAAAGAACGCTTGAAGAGTTTATTTCAAAATTAGATTCTACAACGTAACAACGCATATCACAAATAGTCGAATAAGTTTTAAAGAAAATAATTAACTTCAGAACAAAACTTAGGCGAAGCCTACAAATCCGAGTTCCTAACCCACTCCATTTAAGCTAACCATGATTGTTGTGCAAGATATTTCAACAAAATTCTAACTCCAATTTAAAATAATTGTATTTTTGATTTGTGGAAAAAATTGGTGGCATAGAAATTCGAGTTGTAGGAAAATCCGGGAATCTTAATTTAAGTCCGGATAATTATGATATTAAACAAATTGCATATTTACTGCAAAATGTGGAAGATTTGCTATACCCTACTCATAAAAAAGACAGACCTATTATTACCTACGATATTCAAGAAGGGTCTGTTCGACATATTTTCAAAACATCCATTCAAGCAGTCATAGGATTTAGTGCTCTTTTATCGCAAATCCAATCACAAAATAATATTGATTTTCTTGAATTAAGGACTGCAAGAGCAATTGAAGAGATTCAAAAAATATCTCGTCAAAAGAATTATGAATTTCAAATTAAAACGTCTTTAGAAAAAGATGCTGAATTGAAAATAAATCCTTCTACGAAATTCTTTAGAACTGAAAATACATGGGTTGATGCTGAATTTTACTTCTATGGTATTTTAAAAGATGCCGGAGGGAAAAGCAAAGCAAATATTCATATAGATACTTCTGACTATGGATATCTTTCTATAGAAACTGGAGAAGAATTTTTAAAAGAAAGGGAAGATAATTTACTATATAAAAACTACGGTGTAAGAGCAACTGGCAAGCAAAATATGGATACAGGAGAAGTTGATACTAAATCATTAAAACTAGTTGAGTTAATAGACTACAATCCTAAATTTGATAATGATTATCTGAAAACTTTAATTAATAAGGCTAAAAATAACTGGAAAGGAATAGATGCAGATGAATGGTTATTAAATATGAGAGGTGGGTATGAAGCATAGTGTTCTACTTGATACAAGTTTCTTTATTAGACTTCTAAACGATAAAGATCCTCTTCATAAAAATGCAGTTGGCTTTTATAGGTATTTTTTGGAAAATGAAATCATCACAAAAATTTCAACTATTTCGGTTGCAGAATATTGTGTAATGGGAAAATTAGAAGATTTACCTTTAAAAAATCTTCAGATATTATCCTTCAATTTAAAAGAAGCTGAAAGAACAGGAGTTTTTGCGAATATAATTTTTAGCGAGAATAAAGTGGAAATTGAAAAGTTGACTCCTCGAGCAATTATTCCAAACGACTCTAAGCTATTCGCCCAAGCTGACCTTGATAAAACGATATCTCACTTCGTTACATCCGATGTAAGATCCAAAAATACATTAGAGCTTCTTAAAAGAGGGATTTCTCCAAAATTCTCAATTATCTCAATCGATATTCCTCACACAGAAGCATTCGGGATTTTGGATTTATAAAAAACACTTTGCCAATTTTGGTTAAGCGCAAATAGCGGGCAATTAAGTGAAAAGTGATAGTTTAAAGATCAAATAACAAATTAAATATAAGCCGCCTTGCCTTCGCCCCTACTTTGTCAACTTGAGGAATCCTAGACCGTTCTAGTATCTATAATTCCTGCCACTGAGGCGAAAAATAGGTCGTTCTGCCACCAACTTTTATCTTCTCTATTTGGGCACCCGTATGGTAACAGGTCGCTCCTTCTTTTCTAAAGTGCATCAAAAAGGTTTTAGGGAAATCCTTATAATGGGCGTGATTTTCAATGGCAACCTCAATGACTTTTTTCATAGCATCAAAGACGCTTTTTATATCCGTATCTGTCATTTCTATCACTTTTTTGGTAGGATGGATTTTCGACTGGTATAAAATTTCATCTGCCATCCAATTCCCTACTCCCGCAGCAACACTTTGATCCATGATAATTTTCTTAATGTCTGTTTTACGACCATTAAACGACTGCTTAAAATCTTCAAGCGTTAAATCTCTAGCGTCGTCACTAAGTTTATGCGATGCTTTAAAATCGGCGATAGAATCTATAAGGTCCCACCACCCAAACTTTCGCTTATTCTCAAAGGCAAAATGAAATCCATTTTCGAAGCTTAGCTCCAAATGACCAAATTTTGGTCGATCTTCTTCATTTTTATAATAGTGTGGGCGTCCAGTCATCCCAAAATGCATAACCAGTATTTTTTTTCCTGTGGTTTTAAGAAACAAATATTTTCCAATGCGCTGGGTCTCTGTAAGTTCTTGATTATAAAGATAAGCGTCGAAATCTGCCTTGGGCTTTTTGAGTAATTTGGTATCCCGACAATCTACTTCGGTAATGCGTTGATGCAATGAGGTGCTGTCTATATAGGTTTTATAACCCTGTACTTCTGGTAGTTCTGGCATCGTTTTATTCTAAAGTTAGTAAAAAAACATATTTCTAGCTTATGCCTTTTTGATAGTTATAACAAACTTTTAGACTGTTGAAAAACCAACGGCGGAATAGTTCTAAAAAACAAAGTAGTTTGTGTTATTGAATTGAAAAGGTACTAACACAAAATTATTCTTTTCTCAGCGATGATTTTGGTGATTACTCGGGGTAATATTTTACTATTCTGGGAACTCCATTATTGGTCTTATCTTAGATATAATTCTGGTAGATCGAGGAATACAAACATTGCATATTACAAATCAAAATATCATTTTTAGAAAAAATCCAGAGTCTGGAAACCGTGTTAACATCATTTTCATGGTCGGTTTTTTTTTATAGGAGGTGCCTCTGCCACTAGCTTAGGAGCATATTTTTAAGAACATTTCGGTTGGGCTGGGATGTCTGTTTTAGGAGTTTCTTTCCATTGCTACTGTTGTGGTACATTTAATATTTCAAAGTAAAACAGTTTAACATGGACAAGAATTTTGATTTGATCATCACCAATGCATTACTAAATGAATACCAAGAAGCCGTTCACATTGCCGTTAAAAATGGTAGAATAAGTGAACTGGTAAATCCCAATGATGTTGATACTGAAGTAAGTCGAAGTTTGCTGGCTGAAAAAATCTATGATGCCAACCACCAGTTTGTTTGCTCAGGATTTTACGAAAGCCATATTCACTTAGACAAAGCCTGTATTTTGGACCGGTGTACGATTGAATAAGGAACGCTAGACGAGGCGGTTGCCGAAACTGGAAAGGCCAAGAAAGAATTTACAGAAAAAGATGTTTTTACTCGTGCAAGCTACGTCATAGAAAAGGCTATTAAAAAAGGAACTATGGGGCTACGTACTTTTGTAGAAACAGATTCTAAGACTGAGTTGCGCTCTTTTGAAGCTATTAAAAAAGTACGTGAAAAATATGCTTTCGCTATCGATATAGAAATTTGTGCTTTTGCCCAAGAAGGGCTTACGCAAGAAATGAAAACTCACAAGCTGCTAGATGAGGCTTTACAAAACGGCGCCAATCTTGTAGGCGGATGTCCCTATAAAGATGAAGACCCTGAAAAGCATATAGAAATGATTTTTGACTTGGCTCAGAAACATAACGTCAATGTAGACTTTCATCTCGATTTTGATTTAAATCCTAATCATTCTAGCATTCCAAAGGTTGTAGAAGAAACCATAAAACGAAATTACCAAGGTCGTGTTTCTATAGGGCACGTTACTAAACTTACTGCGATGTCTAGAGAACAACGCAAAATAATGGCCCAACTTCTTAATGAAGGGGGAATTACACTTACTGTTTTACCAGCAACTGATATTTTTTTAAATGGCCGTAATGAAGATTCTCTAACCCCAAGAGGGATGGTAAATGCTAATGAATTGAATAAACATCGGGTTTCTACAACTATTTCGAGCAATAATATTCTCAATGCCTTTACTCCTTTTGGCGATGCCTCTCTTGTTCGAATGGCAAACCTGTATGCTAATGTCACTCAACTTTCCAAAGACCAAGCTATAGAGGAAGTCTTTGATATGATCACTAAAAATGCCGCTCAACTTTTATCTATGCAGGTGACTATCGAGAGTGGAGCCCCCGCAAATTTTGTAGTTTTAGAGGCTAAAAGCGCTATAGATGTCATTCGTGAAATCGCTCAACCACTGGCAGGATTTAAAAATGGTAAACAAACATTTTCTAACAAGAAGGCGAAAATTTATTTCTGATGAGAAAGCAGACAACCAGTTTAACTGAAACGGATGAAAAATCTACAATCAATGTATCATAAAAATAATTCAAAATGAAATATAGAACAATTAGCCTTTTACTTGTTGCGATAGCCGTTGTGGGTTGTAATACTTCAAAAAAAATGAATCAAAACAATTATTCCCTCGACTCCTCAACTCTTAGCGATGGGAATAATATAGAAAATTCTAAAGCTGAGCTCACAGAAAAAGACCTGAAGTATCTTAAGCAATGCCTTATTTTAGCCGAAGATGCACTTATGGCTGGCGATGAGCCTTTTGGTTCCATCTTGGTAAACCAAAGGGATGAAGTAATCGCTACTGCTCGCAATCGGGTAAATGAGATCAACGTGTTGGCACACCCCGAAATTGAATTGGCAAAATGGGCAGCAGAAAACCTTTCAGAAGAAGAAAGAAAAAATACCACCATGTATACCAGTGGTGAACATTGCCCCATGTGTGCAACAGCTCATGGTTGGGTTAAAATTGGTGGGTTGGTATATTTACATTCCAGCCATCAACTGGGGGAATGGTTAAAAGAATTTGGTGTAAAAGACGCGCCTATTAATTTCATCCCAGTTGAAGATCTTATAAAAGATGCTGACATAAAAGGACCTGCAAAAGGAGATTTAATCGAAGACATAAAGCAGCTTCACAAAAGATATCATCAAAGAAAATAAACCATAAGAAAAGCAATTCAATTTACTTTCATAATAATACTTATTGTGACTCTAATTAGCTGTACGGTTATCTGGCCAGTCTATGGATTTTCAGTATTGGGGATAGCTATCTTTGGATTATGAATTTATGACTTAAGTCAAAAGGAACATAGCATTCTTCGAAATTTTCCAGTGATAGGCCATATCCGTTTTTTATTGGAAATAATAGTTCCCGAAATTCATCAATATTTCATAGAAGCGGACACCGACGGGAAACCTATAGACAGGAATCACCGAACATACATTTATCAAGGGGCAAAACCAGGTCATGGTGGTGTGTTGCCCGCCTCAAAAAAACTGAAGAAATTGCAAAGATAAGAGGCGTAGAACCCTATACTGAAGTCCTTTCGCCTCCAGGACATAGTACTTTTAACGATGCTGAAGTTTTATTATTTTTATTCAAAAACTTCGTCATCTTTCTGGTGGAAAACCCATTGGTTTCAAATTGTGTATTGGTAACAAAAAAGAGTTTATTGATATCTGTAAACAAATGCTCAAAACGGGAATTAAACCAGACTTTATTACAGTGGATGGAGCTGAAGGTGGTACAGGAGCAGCTCCCATCGATTTTTCTAACTACGTTGGAATGCCTTGGGAACAAGCCTTAATTTTTGCAGTCGACACCCTCAATGGTTACGGATTAAAAAAGATATTAAATTGATTACAGCGACCAAAATTTTTACAGCTTTTGATATTTTCAAAGCGCTTTGTATAGGGGCAGATGTCTGCAATTCAGCACGAGGAATGATGCTTGCCTTAGGCTGTATACAAGCCTTGAAATGCGATACTAATAAATGTCCTACAGGTGTAACGTCCAACGATCCTGCTTCTATGAGAGGGCTTGTGGTTTCTGATGAATGGGAACGTGTAAAAAACTATCAATCCGAAACATTAAGAGAATTTACTGAGCTGTTTGCAGCGGCAGGATGTTCTGACCTCTCAGAACTCAACCGGTCTTTGATTAACAAACGCATAATAGATGATGTTAAAACCTATGAAGACTGGTACCCTACTGTAAAACAAGGGAGCTACATTAAATCTGAAGCTTAAGTAAGAAAGAGCATTTATTGGTTACTTTGGAATGAACGCATGGTTACATTAAAGTAAGTTGGTTAAATTGTGATTTGTATTTTGAGTATTTGTAGCGCAATGGAAAAGCAAAACAAAGAAAAAGGTTCTGTATTTTTAAACTCACTGAGGATAATAACTTATGATTCTAAAAAAATAAACCTAATTTCACATTTCATTGGTTTAAAACCTATGTCTAGAGTCGTGTCATCTATTTTTAGTTTAGATTAAAAAAAATAAGGAGTGTTCAGGAATTTAGTTTTTACATCTACGAACTAGGTATACATTTGTAATCAATTAGTTTCACTTAATACTTCAAAATATCATCGAATAAAAAGGTTTACTATAACGTGTCTTATTAAAGAATAATGAATGTAACAGAAGACCATTTAAAAGAACGAATTAAGGAGTTGACTTGCCTTTATGAAATCTCCTCTATTATTATGAATACCGATGTTGAGCAGCTTCAAGAAACCTTAACTGCAATTGGATTAAGTCTCAAAAAAGGATTTCAATTTCCCAAACAGACTGAAATTGCAATCGACACCTCGTTAAGTTCTATAAGAACAGGCCACATTAATACATCTCTAAACCTAACTTCTGAAATTAAGGTGTTCAATAAATCCAATGGCACTATTCTAGCTTCATTGCAAAAGGATAAGAGTTCGTTTTTGAAAGAAGAAAAGCAATTACTAGATAACATTGCTTTAAAAGTTGGTAATCTTTTAGAGCGCATTGAGATACAACAAAACGAGACGTCACTCAAAAGACAGATGGAGCGAGCAGACCGATTGGGCATTCTAGGAGAAATTACCGCAGGTATTGCCCATGAGTTAAACACACCTCTAGCCAATATTTTAGGCTTTGCAGAATTATTGAAGGACGATTTTAAAGGAGATCTTCAAGTTTCTAGAGATCTGGAAAAAATCATACAAAATGCTATATTCTCAAGAGAAGTTGTCAAAAAATTGATGTTTTTTGCATGTGAAATGCCTCAAAAAATGCAAGAAGTCAATATAGTCCCAAGCATCAAAAATGCCATTTCCTTACTCGATGCTTCTTTCAAAAAAGCTGATGTAAAGTATATAGTTAAAATAGAAGATGAGACGCTTCTGCTTCGAGCAGACACCATCCAACTTACACAAATCATTTTTAATTTGATCATAAACGCCATCTATTTTTCTGAAAAAGGGGGATTAGTAACCATTGAAGCTCATGAGGATAAAAATTATATTATACTCATAATTTCCGATGAGGGAACTGGATTTACAGCTGAAGCCTTGGAAAAAGTTTTCCAACCATTCTTCACTACAAAACCTACAGGAGATGGCTCTGGCATGGGCTTAAGCGTAGTTCACGGTATAGTAGCCAGTCATAATGGTATTATCACTGCAGAAAACAATAAAGACAAAGGCGCTACATTTACCGTAAAACTCCCAAAATCCTAGCTAATGCAATTGCAAAAGGAAAATATACTTATTGTTGATGACGACATCAATATCTTAGAGCTACTTCAACGCCATTTACAGTCATGGAACTACCACACCTTCAAAGCAGTTTCTGTAAAGGAAGCCGTACAGATTTTACGCGATACAAAAATTGACTTACTCATCACAGATTTAAAGATGCCTGAAGTTGATGGCTTTGAGCTCATAAAATTTATTTCGGAGCACTATCCTGAAATCCCTAAATTAATTGTGACGGGGTATCCATCGGTCCAAGATTCTTTGGCCGCCATAAAGTCGGGAGTTGTCGACTATCTCACCAAGCCCTTTACCAAGAGTGAATTAAGCACGGCTGTTCAAAAATCTCTTCAGAATAAAAAAACTGTTGATACTGACTTACCGTCTTCAGAATCTCAAAAAAATAAAGCTTACGGAGAGATCATAGGCAATTCAGAAAAAATAAATACGATTATCCAGACTATAGAGCGCGTAAAAAACAACAAAGCAACCATATTTATAAAGGGCGAAAGTGGAACTGGAAAAGAACTTGTAGCCAGAGCCATTCATTACCAAGGCAAATTTTCTAGAGCGCCTTTTATAGCTGTGAATTGTGGAGGGATTCCTGAAAACCTTCTCGACTCAGAGTTGTTTGGCTATACCAAAGGGGCGTTTACCGGTGCCGATAAATCACGAGATGGCTTCTTTCAAGCCGCCCATGGTGGCACTATTTTTTTAGACGAAATAGGCAATGCTTCACCTTCTGTTCAAGCTCGCTTGTTACGCGTACTTCAAGAAAAAGAAGTCGTAAAAATAGGTGCTCAAAAAGCCGAGAAAGTTGATGTGCGTGTTATTGCAGCGACCAATAGCAATCTAAAGGATATGATACGCAAAGAGAGCTTTAGAGAGGATTTGTATTACCGTCTTACAGTAGTCGAAATAAACGTAGCTCCCCTAAGAGAGCGAAAAGAAGACATTCCGTTACTGGTTGAAAAATTCTTGTTTAAGTATGGAGTAGAGTATAAAGATCGTTTTATGAAGATAAGTCCAGAAGCCTCAGCTATTTTACAACGTTATGATTGGCCAGGAAATATTAGAGAATTGGAAAACGTAATTCAACATGCCGTAATTATGTGCGACAAACTTGTTGAAGTAGAGCACCTGCCAGATGCTTTAAAATTTACTATTAAATTTCCGAAAGATGAATTGGTCCCTCTCAAAGAAATGGAGAAACGCTACATCCAAAAAGTATTAAATGCTTCAAATAATAATAAAACAAAGGCAGCAGATATTTTAGGTATTGACCGAAAAACGTTGAGGCTAAAGCTAGAAGATTAGCACTTTTAAATCATTTCTTTAATCAAAATTATTTTTAGTGTAAACTTTCTCTTTTCAAGTAGATTACAATGTAATCAGCAAAACTCACCAAAAGACAAAAGGCTCGTAAACAACAACATTCTTCAATTACTGATTAATCCTTATCGACACAATTCTTCTCACCCGGGTCATTTTGCACCAGTCTCGATTTTCTGATGAACTCTTATAAAATCGTTAAGACTTTTATCAACAGGGGCTTTCGCACACTAGCTAGTAATTGAATATCTAGTGGCATACCCCTTGCTTTTAAGTATATGAAATAATAACAATATACTATGAGTCAGAATCAATTCAATATTTGCCCAACCTGTTCACACCAAAGTACGTGTGTTCTAACTAAGCATAAAAATCAAGTTTGGGCTTGCAGCGAGTTTGATGAAAAGAAAACCGACCACTCTTCTGAGAACAGGCCAAGAGAACAGAAGGGAACAGAACCCAAGCTAGAAATAGCGTATACTTAAACCAAAAACACATTGACAAAAGGAAACTTATTATGACAACAATGACCACTGAATTACCTAGAGAAAAAGCTAAATCCAAAAGAGGTGTAATGGATAACGTGATGGCGCAGTTTAACACTGCTGCAGATCGAATCAATTTAAACCCCAATATCCGTAAAATATTAAAAATCACAAATAACGAAATTATTGTTCACTTCCCTGTAAAAATGGATAACGGTGATATGGAAATCTTTACAGGATACAGAGTACAGCACAATAATGCATTGGGACCTTACAAAGGAGGATTGCGCTACCACCCAACGGTAGATATTGATGCAGCAAAAGCTCTAGCTATGTGGATGACTTGGAAAACCTCTTTGGCAGGACTTCCTTACGGTGGAGGAAAAGGCGGTATCCAGATAGATCCTTCTAAATATTCACAATCTGAGCTAGAACGAATTACGCGAAGATTCACTTTTGCATTGGCAGACAACATAGGACCAGAACACGATATCCCTGCGCCAGATGTAAACACCAATAGCCAAACTATGGCATGGATTGCAGATACTTATATGAGTACGCGACCACCAGCAGAACGAACTGCAAACCAGCACGTAGTCACTGGAAAACCAGATGGGAGTGGCGGTCTTGAAGGACGTGATCGAGCAACAGGATACGGCGTTTTCCTCACTATTAAATTTTGGTTTGAACGCAAAAATGAAACCCTAGAAGGAAAGACGTTTATCGTCCAAGGCTTTGGAAATGTAGGCTACTGGGCCTCTCACTTTTTAGAAGGAGAAGGTGCGAAATTAGTTGCAGTTCAAGATGCTTTTGGCAGTATTGAAAACCAAAATGGAATTAAAGTTGAAGATCTTTTCAATTACACAGAATCGAACAACGGTAGCTTAGTTAATTTTCCAGATGCCGAAGCTTCAAATAAAGATGAGTTTTTTGGAACTGAATGTGATATCTGTATCCCAGCTGCGCTTGGTGGACAGATTACCAAAGACAATGCAATGACAGTTAAGGCTACATTAGTTGCTGAAGGCGCAAACGGCCCTACCGATGTAGATGGAGAAAAAATACTAATAGAACGTGGTGTCACCATTATACCTGACATCTTATGTAACTCTGGAGGTGTTGTAGCAAGCTATTTTGAATGGCTACAAAACAGAAACGGTGAATTTTGGCAACTTGATGAAGTGATGCCAAAGCTGGATAAAAAGCTACTCGAATCATTTAATAAAGTTTACGAATATTCAGAAAAAGAAGCAATGGATTTCCGAACTGCAGCTTATTGTATCGCCATTAAAAGAATAGAAAAGGCCTATATACAAAGAGGTATTTTTCCTTGATAACATAATTAAAATAGAAATTAGCATGAAATATGGTAGTTTAATATTAGAGAAAAAAGAGTATGTGTATTTGAAGCGCATACTCAACATCTCGGGATATGCCGAAGATGTTGAAATACAAAACTCTCTTAGACGATTTAGCGAAGAATTGAAAAATGCTGAAATAGTTGATGATGCTAAAATCCCTAAGGACGTTATACGCTTTAATAGCAAAATAAGGGTGTCTTCCGAAAATGGCTGGGAAAGGACAATACAACTTGTTATCCCTTCAGAGAAAGATTTTAAGCAAAATAAAATCTCTATTCTCACCCCTATGGGCGCTGCTCTTTTTGGGTATTCTGAAGGAGATTCTATAGTGTGGGATTTTCCTTCGGGCAAACAACATCTTAAAATTGTAGCTGTAACTCAGGATCTTACTCATAAAAAAATTGAAATCCCCATATAAAAATTGAAAATGGAACCTTTAGAAACAGAAATATATAATCACGATACCGAGGTGGATGTGACTCATAAAATCAATACCATTGAATTGGAAAATTGGATCAATCACTTGAAGTATATCAAAAAAGAGCTGGCCAATCTTATTGGGCTTTGCTCCAACGATTTGAATGGTAAACTGGATGATGAAAGTATATTTGAAAAATTTCAAAAGAAAGCTTTAGAAAATGATGCTTTACTTAGCGCTCTTCAAAAATATATGAGTGCAAGGCGAGATATCATAGAATGTGAAGACATGCAGTGCGATATGATTTACATAAGCGAACACGAAAGTTACAGAAGAGGTTATTTGTATCACCTGGATAAATACAGACGATTAAAAGATGAGTTTTTTAATAAAGTACAAGGCCAATTTACTTTGCTAAAAAAACCCTCTTGAGGGGAGTTTATTTTTGGAAATCGATTTATCATATAGAGAGGATATTCATAGAAGACTCTGTATCAAAAAAGACCTCATCGAACTCACCCAGTGGATCGATACTCTTACTGTCCTAAATGATAAATTGTCTCAATTGAAATTGATAGAAAAGCAGTTATTAAAAGATAGAGATATAGAGTCCGCTCTTATGGGAATAAGAAGAAAGAACACTTTAGTTATGGGGACTCTTTGTAAATATGAGCAAGAATTGGATAATGAATATGAATTTGGAAAAAGAATATACGATGTAACCCGTGCAAAAGAACATGAAAAGAAGCGAGTTATTTATACTGAATTAATGCAGAATTTCTATCAGCTAAGGAAAGCGATCTATAGATTATTAACAGCCTATAAACGGAATTGAAACCTTGGAAAATGAAAAATATTTTGATCCCTTTGGACTTTGAATTCAGTAATGAAAGCGCTATGGATTATGCTATTACTCTTTTTGAACAAGAGGAATGCCACTTTTATTTTTCGAACTCATATACTTACAATATAGAGGGGCTAAATGCACTAGACCTTCTTCAGGCTGATGACGACTGGTTTGAAAAACCAAGGTACAATTCTGAAATGAATTTGAAAGCTATACTCAAAAAATACAGAGGCGAAAGCAACCTCAAAAATCACCATTTCAATACTATTTCAAAAAACACATACCTTATTGAAGGACTGCGAAAAACCATAGAAAATCTTGACATAGATTTGGTAGTCCTTTTAGGAAAGGACCAATCTAAAGGAAATAGTGACCATACAAAGCGTATCGTCCAGAACATCACTGAATGTCCTGTGATGATTATACCCACGTCTGCTCATCTACAAAAACCTCAAAAATTTGTACTGGCTTCTAGTTTTGAGGTTGAACTTTTAAAAAGCAAACTCAAGAATTGTTATGCCTGGGCAAACACCGCTGGTCGGAGCATTAAAATTGTCTCCCTTTTTAGTAAGGACAAAATGACACAAACTCAAAAGGTAAATCAAAATAAGGTCTACTCTCAAATTCAAACCTTCACTAAGTATCCAGTTTCCATTCAATATTCTGGGGCTTCTTCAAGCTTAAAAAGTTTTATCAAGAGTCATTCAGATTATATCATAACTATAGCAGAAAGAAAGTCTAATTTTTGGACAAAATATGGTTTAACCCAATCTTGGATGAAAAGCCTAAGGCATCAATCAAGTTTAACTTCACGAACTTAACATTTTAAAAATGGATAAAATAAAAGACCTTAAGTTTTACCTACTCCTAGCTTTCTTAGGTGTTTTGCTTATTATTTTACTCAATTGTTTGGTTCCCTCTCCTATTTTTTAATAATTACTCGAAATGGAAACATTATAGACTTAAACTTTATAGGAGTTGTTTTAAAGTTTTGTAGGTAAACTGATGGATTGGATTTCGTATCCTAGATCCTTCACTATTTATTTTCTTTCAGCCCAATTTATTTAGTATCACCCTTTGTATTTGGATAACATTTGATGTGAAAAAATGGCTAATAATATAACTTTAAGCAGTTCTAAAAAAACATAATAAAAATGCAAATATGTTGAATCAGGTATTGTGCCATCGATTATCATTACTGCTCGTTGATCTAGCATAGGCAGTAAATAAAAGGTCTGCGCTAGCAAAATAACCAACAACGAAATCAATATAGTTTTTAAGGTTTTATTTATTTTAAATCCGTAAGCTTTTAAGGTTGAAAAAAGAAGAGCTATCATAAAAAATAGCTCTACTTTATTCAATACACCAAAGACCAGCCTTCCAATACTCAGCCCAATAACCTGTGTAACACCTTCTGCTTGAAACTTAAGCCAAGCTTCCATAAATGAAATAGAAAGCACAAAGCCAAGCCACAAGATTGGTATGGTAACCCCTACTCTTTGACTAAAAGACATATTATACTCTATTTAAGACGTTTCAACATTTTGGACACGTTCAAGCTTATCTTTTTTAGAAAGAGATAACCTAACTGTACTTTCCTCTGTGGCAATTAAATCATGTGGAACTCCACCTTGCAACGCGATAAGATTTCCAGCTTTGAGGTGATGTTTAGTGCCATTAACACCAAAATCTATGGCGCCTTTAAAAACCTCAACAACAATTGGGAACGGTGTTTTGTGTTCTTTCATCAATTGGCCCTTTTTGAAAATAATCCGGATTTCTTTAGAGGTTTCTGTCTCTATCAAAATAGATATACTAGGTTTTTTTTCGTTGTAAACAAGATTCTCTGTAAGTGATGCGGTTTTCATGTATTTCTTTTTTTGTTACTGTTAGTATTCAATTTGTACATAAACATTTCAGCCATTTTCTGAGCTCTCAGTTTTGCTTCTTCAGCTATTTTGCCAGCAAAATTCTCATCCATGGAAGAATTGAAATGATATATCCAGCGCTCAAAATGATGGGCTTCAACTGGTAATTTTCTATGTGGGACAAAGGGCGATCCTTTATAAGCAAATTCGTGTAAAAGCACTGTTTGCCAAAAGCGGTACATAGTATCCAGATGTTTGGGCCAATTATTTCTTATCACCCTATTAAATATAGGACCCAAAAGATCATCTTCCCGAACTGAACCATAGAAAGTATCTACCATTAATTCTATATCCTTTCTGTTTGTAATGTCGTTCATCTAAAAAAATGATTTATAAGTATCCATCGTCCAATGGGTTATAAAATAAAAGATAGCAAAGCCCACGAAGGCTATAATACACGCCCAAACCCAAGAGGGAACTGCCTTTGGGGTTTCCGAACCACGAATGATAAAGGATTCTGAAGTTTCGCTTCCATAGGCATTTACGGTTATTACTGTATTCGATTCTATGATTTCATTTTCCTTAAGGCCAACCACCGCAATTTCTGGTCCATTCCGTACTTCAAAAGGGATGATACGCACGCCTTCAATACCGTTGGAAGAAACAGCCTTTATTTTTAATTCGTGTTTACCATCGGCAATCTTGGTAGTATCTAGCACCAATTGCGCTGGTGGCTCAAACACGCCAAAAGGTACTTTCTCGTCATCCAGAAACACGGTTACTTTTCTTTTATTCTCCATTAGTCTGAAAGATTTTCTTCGTTTAGAACCAAATTTTTGATGTGGTTTTCATTCTTTTCCTTTGGTTTTACGAGATACTTTATACTCATTATAAGCGTGTATCCCACAATTACTACCGCAGTCAACATTATAATATAATCAATATCTCCCTCGGGTCCTTCGCCGTGGGTAATGTTCTCAAACCCTTTAGGCTGTTTAGATTCGCAAACAGGACAGGCGAGGCCTACTGCACTTATGAGTAGAGCTAGAATTGTAAACAGTTTATATTTCATTTTTTCTATAATTATTTGAGTGAACAATGGTTTTAAACTCTATCACTAAAGGCAGAGAAAATGCTTCAAGTCGTGTTGTATCTCCTATATATTCCGACCATGATTCTTTAAGGATATTGGTGCAGGCCTGCATATTCACAATTGATTTTTTGCTAAATGCAAGTTTTCTGCCTTTGGCCAGAAAGCTACTCTGTAAGTTATCTAAAAAATCTATCTCCATCCTTATGGTAAATTTGAAATTGAATCTCTCAATCTGGTAATGATTTCTTTTGGTACTTTTGGAGCGCTATTCCCCCAGCTGGATCTTTCGTAATCTACTATTGCCTTAATTTCTTCATCGGTTAAATTGTCTGCGAGCGCTGGCATCATTCCATATTCTTGTCGCGCATCATAGCCCATTAAAATAATCTTGATGAGCATTTCTGGATTTTCATCATTAACGATAAGGCTCCCATTAAGGGGTGGAAAAGCACCTTTCACACCACGTCCGTTTCCTTGATGACAGGCTGCACAGTTATTTTGGTATAAATTGGCACCCATAGATTGCTCTGATTTTGTTGATGTTGCATTGCTACCCTCTTTTTTAGGTAAGGCAGGTATAAATTCTGTAGGGGATGCATCTTCAAAAGAAAATTGCTTTAAACTTTTTAAATAAGCTACAAGGTGTAAAGCATCTTCTTTTGCAACCATAACTTCACTACCTTCCATTTGTGTATTGCCACGTGGTAAGGTAATATCGCCATCTTGTATAGCTGTGGTATCTGTTTTTCTAAACAACCAAGAATATCTTGGCATTATAGAAGCCTCTACAACTAACCTTGGGTTATAAAGATGCAATAAATGCCATTGGTCACTCGGTTGCCTATTTCCAATGTCTGTAAGATCAGGTCCTGTCCGTTCACTTCCCAATAGCGATGGGGATTGCCTCCAAATACCCATTCGTTGTTTGCTGTAAAAATAATCTGAAGGTAATGAGGGCCTATCGCCCCAAACGGCATCCATTTCTATATTTCTCACTTGTTGTGTATGACAGGCCACACAATTTTCAGAAACATAAATCCCGAGACCTTTTCTTTCAGAATTAGTTAAGTCCTTTTGTCCTGGAATAGGCTCATACTCTTGCATCTGGTATGCAGGTATAATTGCAACCCCTATGCTAAGTGCCACAAAAACACTAAAAGCGATAAGTACGAGATTTTTATGGTCTTTATGTAAGTTCAACATTTGCTAACAATTAATTTGATTGTGTATTTAAGGTTTCTTTTTGCGCCTGCCTGTCCGGTAGGAAGGAATGCTTAACCTTTTTTTTCTTTCTTACCATCAGGTAGAAATTATAGGCGAAAATGATATGCGATATAAACATAAGAGTACCACCTACGGCACGCCATACCCAATAATTCTCCATTAGTATAACAGATTCTATAAAGGGATTGCCTTCAATCCAGCTTAATCCTTTCAATGTTCCTCCAACCATTAGGGAAACCATATAAGCGATGAGTCCAATAAATGCTAACCAAAAATGAGCTCCTACAAGATTTTGAGGTGGTTCTTTACCTGTTATTTTTGGAAGCAGTGCGTAAATACACGCCCACATTAAAAAGGTAATGATACCGTACATCGTCATATGCGAGTGCGCTACATTAAAATCTGTAAAATGCCATAGGTAGTTCGTAAATCGGAACGCCTGGAAACTTCCTTGTACCGAACCGACAAAGTAGAATACAACACCTACCAAGAAGAAGGGAAGCACATAGCTTTTCGATATATGATTCCAACTGCCACGCATGGTCATAAGAAAGTTAGTCGTACCTGCAAATACGGGGATAAACATTCCCGCACTGAATACGATAGCAACCGTTTGTAACCACCATGGCAGGGGACTAAATACAAAATGGTGTGTTCCTATGAGAGTATAAAACAACATTTGCGTCCAGAATGCTAGCACTCCCAGCGAATAGGAATAAATAGGTTTGTTTAGAGCTGATGGTAGAAAATAATAAACCAGTCCCAACGTGAAGGTCATAAACCACATCCCAACACCTTGGTGCATATAATAGCCTTGGATGACGGTTTCTCCCAAACCATCTTGGTAGCTGGGGAAGTAACCAATAATGGCAAGTACAATCGTCCAAATAAGCGATGCAAGAATAAACCAGTTGGATATGTATATCTCTGAAATTTTTCGTGTTGCAACGGTTTTATAAAAATTGAAAAAGATAATGATAAGCCCAATAGCAAATAGCGCCATAATTGGCCAAATGTATTCTCTGTATTCTCCACCACCATTATTGATGCCTGCCATTAAAAAAATATTACCTATAAAGACGCAAGAATTGATTAACCAGAAAGCAATTTTAGACCATTTATAATTAAAGATTTCTCGATTGGATGTTCTTGACACAACGTAATGCCCCAATCCTACCATAGCCAAGGATGCCCAGCCCCAAAATACAGTATTTGTATGCACGGGACGTAGCCTACCAAACGACAACCAACTGATCTTGTCCAGGTCTGGCCAGATAAACTTCATCCCTAAATATTGTCCTACTAAGGTTCCAAAAACTAACCAGAATATCCCTGCACCCAAGTACCAGACAATGATTTGTTTAAGTTCTTTTGAAATTTTTATTTGGGTTGTGGATCGTGCTTTCTCGTCAAATAATGGATTTTCAGGATCTATAATTTTTTTAATAAATCCGCTATATTTTGAAGGGGCTTCAACAGTATCTGCTGGTTTTTCTTCATCTTTAAAACCCTGCTGACGCGCTTTTAGAATATGATCAACTTCCGCCTTATCGAGGTTGATGAGTCGTCTTTCAAAGTCTTCTTCTGATAAGTCCTTTTTATTATCTTCTAAAACATCCACATATCTATTGAGGCGCTTTATAAAAATAAATATTCCTAAAAAAAGGACGATGAATATTAGGACGATGGTTCCAATAACGCCTGGACTCGAAAGCCAATTTTCTGATGTAATCTCTGAGGTTTGAAGAATAAGTAATAAATTATTTTTCATAATTTGGATATAAAGACCTTTTTATCTGATTTTACTTTAATTTTTTTTGAAGCTTCGATAGTTTAGGTTATCTACCTAAGATTATCTGTCGAACAGCTTGGACATTTTGTGACTTTACCTTCTTTCAATTTCACTCCGTCGATATGGTGTTTCATAAATTCTTGAATAATCATATAACTGTCTTTATGATTATTAATATCTATTTGCTTGTCTTCAATTACTTCTTTAATTTTTTTATCATACTCCTGGTATCCCCAACAAACAGGACAAGTGCCTGTTGGTGAAGACCCTTCATCTGTGTCGCTTTTGTTTTTGAAATAGTGAATTATGTTATTAAATATATCCATAATTTATTGAATTGGATTCGTATTTAACTTTTTTACTATTGCCGAAGACTCATTATCAGCATAAATTCCATAAGCGTTTACTACAACTCCTTTGACATTATTTTTATTTGAGGAAATGGCATAAACAATCATTTGATCACCTGGATCGCTCTCCCCTTCAAATCTGTAGAATTGGTCAATTTCAAAATCCTCTGGTGACAATTCGGTTGCTGTTGAGTGACAAATAAGGCATTCCTTTTCAGTTAATATTGAAAAATCAATGGTATAGCCAAGTTTTTTTAAGTCAGCCACAGCTTCAGTCACCGTATCGTAATTTTTCCGTTTCATGATATTTTCGATTTACCGTTGTCTTTTGAGTACTGATATGCCTAGATTAAGATCCATCGCCACGTCCAGTAAATTGGAGGATGAAAGTGCCACACTAAGTTCATCTCTTATAGCTACGAATTGATCGTGCAAAGGGCAAGGTTCTTTAGCATTACACTTGTTGAGACCTAAAGCACAACCTTGAAACAGGCTATTCCCATCTATAGCTTCCACTATTTGTCTAAGATTAATCTTAGGTAAACGTTCTTTCTCTATTTGATAACCGCCACGGAGACCTTTGGTAGAGGTGATAATATTTGCCTTGGCAAGCACTTGTAAAATCTTCGCTGTAAATGCAATAGGAGAATCTATCGCTGTGGCGATTTCTTTTAAACTAACGCGTTCTCCCCATTGCGATTTTTGCGCAATGAAGAGTGTAGCTTTTATTCCGTATTCACAACTTTTAGAAAACATTCTTTGTATTTATAGAATGTAAATATACTATTATTTTTAAACTCGGATAAAGTTATCCGAGTTAATTTTATATAACCACTTTTATTGTCATTTTGCGCTTCATTTTCCTTAAGGCCTAAGACTTCTATTTATGACTGTTGTGAACTTCAAAAGGGATGATTCAAAAGCCTTCAATACCATAGGAGGAGATGGCATGGAATTTTAATTCTTGCTAAGCATCCGTAAACTTGCTGATTAGCATTACTATTTAGTTGCGGGCTAGAACCCGCGGAATTATTTTATTTCAAAAGTCACCACTCGCCCAACTCTAAATAAAAGTGTCGATTATTTTTAGAAAAAACCAGGGAAAGGCTTAGTTTTTATCTGTTTTATCCCATAATACATCAGATGCTTTCAGGTATTGTGATTTTTCCATTTCTTCTTTCCATTTCCGAGAAACATATGTACTTACTTGTATTCTAGAGTCCACTTTATTGAATGTTGGGTTAGTAACCCACATAGGTTGGGAATACCAATCTGAATTTATGTAACTAAAGGCTTTGATTACGTCTGAGTTCTCATTTATGATCTTGAAAAAAGGTTCAAACCATTCCTTCCATATTTTCTTTTCTAATTTTTTATTTTTCAAATCACTATTAAAGTACAAATTATCTATTTGTCTTACAGGTGTTGCTTCTGAAATAAATACAGGTTTATTATGTTTTCTTGCAAAAATGAGCATTTCTTGGTCTGGTTGTCCAAAGTAAGAATATGCGCGCCAATCTACAAGATCATCACCAGGGTAGCATTCTTCTAGAGTCTTTTGGTCAGACCCTGTTCCTTTAGATTGCCATACAAAGGCGACATTATCTACTTGCAAATTTTTGAAAATTGAGTGAATTCTTTTCCAAGCATTCAAATAATGCTTCTTTTTATAATGATTCAAATCCCAACCATCAAACTCATATCCAATTCTTAAAAATACCGGTCGTTTTGAAAGTTTAATCCAACCAGCAAGATCTTCAAATAAGGAATCATGCTTTCCTTTAGAAACGTTTCTTTCATTATTTACAAAAGACAATCCAATGGCAATAGCACTATTTTGATAAGTAGAATCTTGTAAATATAGATTAGCCCAAGAATCCCCAGCACCCCAATTGGCTTTGGTTGTAATTCCATCTAGTCCTTTATTGTAGTGTCCATAGGATTCATTTCCAGGGGATAAGTTTGTATATAGGCTTACTCCTGCTGGAGTATCAAAGAAATCTGTATATCCTTCGTTATAATCATTTAAACCGCCGGTTGCCTCTAAATCTTGTCCAATAAAAACCAGGCATTTACCATCTTCTGGTTCAAACTTTTGCGCATTAGAAATAAAACAAAAAAACAGAATAGTAAGAATAAAGCTTTTGAATTTCATTTCTCAGTAGGGTCAATATCCGTCGCAACTCATTATATTAAACAATAATACACGTTTAGCTGTAAATATTTTAGGTAAACCACTGTGATTATATGTTTATATCACATTATAAAGTCCACAATAGAATCTTCGGTTTTTAATTTTCATCACTTGGAAGCCTTTCATGAAGAGCCTTTCATGAGGAGCCTTCTATGTGACATGACTAGGCTTGGGAGGATATATTTTTGAAGCGATATATCCTGCCATCATTGCCAACGCAAAAGAGGGTGCCAGAACATCTAATTCTTGAAAATAGGGTCCTATTCCTTCCAAATTGGCAAATACAAATTTGAATAGAATCACTGAGACAAACCCGGTAATCATAGAAACAATCGCGCCTTGTTCTGAATAGCCTTTCCAGAAAAGGGATAGAATAATGACAGGGCAGAACGTAGCAGCAATTCCAGACCATCCAAAAATCATAATCCAGAAAACCTGTCTGTCCGGATACAGGTTATATAATAAAATAGCGATGCCAAGGGCAGCCATGGCCATGGCAACAGTAACGAGTCTTGAAAGTTTCGTTAAGTCTTTATCTTTTAAATCTGGTCTGAATATTTTCTGATAGAAATCGCGAGTCACGGCACTAGAGGCCAGAATGAGAAGAGAGTCGATAGTCGACATAATGGCTGAAAGCACAATAGCAATAAAGATCGCTACTAGAATGGTGGGTAAAAACTCATGGGTGATCATGCTCAAAACATCTTCGCCGCCAGTTCCCAATATGGCTTCAGGGTCTTGCCCTTCTTTAGTAAAATAAATTCGGGCTAGAATACCTATCGTTACTGCTGCAGCATCGGTTAAGAGCGTAAAAAGCAAGGCTACCCACTTCCCTTTATCTATCTCTTTCTCACTTTCAATAGACATAAAGCGAACATAAACTTGAGGTGATCCTAAGAAGCCCAAACCAATCATAGAGAAACCAAGAATTGTAAAGAAGTTCATCCATCCGTCTTCACTTCTGCCCATTATTTGAGTGAGAGTGGGGTCAATTGCATTTAAGCCTTCAGTAACTCCAGCACCATGGTCCATGGAAAACCAAACCACAATGGGGATTAAAACCAAGCCAAAAAACATTAAAATACCCTGAAACATATCCGACCAAACTGCAGCCACAAAGCCACCAATGAAAATGTAGAGAAGAACAATGCCAAAACCGACTAAGGCGCCAATTCGATAGTCAATATTGAGCATGGATTCGAATGCAATTCCTGTAACATCCATTTGGGAGGCGACGTAAATGACGACGAAAACCACTAGAATAGAGGCCGATAAAATTCGGAGCGTATTGGTAGAAGATTTGAAATGACTTTGGAGATAGTCAGGAATGGTAATAGAATTGTAGTCGTCTGTTCTCCTTTTGAATTTTTTGGCCATAAACTGCCAAGACAGAAAAACACCGAGGACTTCACCGGCAACCACCCAATAACCAGAATATCCAGCAATGGCTCCCATTCCCGTAAGACCTATTAATAGCCATCCAGATTCACCGGTTGCTCTAGCCGAAAAAGCAACCGCCCAAAAGCCCATTTTTTTACCTCCTAGATAGTAATCGCTCATACTATTAACTCTCCGTGAAGCGAGTATTCCGATTAAAAATAGAATAGCGACATAAACGGATAGGACGATAAGTTTTGTGATCATTGTTTTCTTATTATTTCTTTAAAAATCACTCTAAACTATTGTTTTGTGATGTAAAACCAGAGAGATATAACGAGTTTTTCAAAAAAAACAGAGCCAAACCTCATCCAATTACAAAACTGATTAGGTCTTGTTATAGATCTCGATGACTGAAGCAAGGAGAGTCTAATGGTGCAATGAACATAGGAAAGTAAGTTATAAAAAGACAAAAATCTCTAATACAAATCCACATTCTTAAATGGAATAAGGGCTAAAATTACCGCTTCTGTATAATACTTGGTCCTGTCGATAACATCTCCTGTCAAAATTCCTACAGCCCCATTCTCTTGTTTGGAGTTACGACGGTTAAAAACGATATCATCGGCATCCCCGAGTTCTTTCCCCTCTTTTATGAGCTTAACTACTTCATTGGGAAGAAAAAAAGTTCCTGTTCTCGCTTTTCCACACTTCTCCTTAGATATGATGAAGACCCATGCAAAAGCTTCCATTTCATTTTCAAAATGTTCTATTCCACCCTCAATTCCAACATGAAAATCGGCGTCTTCAAATTTCGTAAAAATAGTATTTGCTCTATTTTTGGCTCCGAGAAAAGTTTCGCTATTGCTAAAAGGTTGATCGGCAACACCGGAAGGCGTTGAAACTCCTTTAAATTCAAATTCTTGGTCAGGGAACATTTTTTCAAATCCATTTTTAACGGATTGGATTTTGACGGGATTCTTTGAAGCGATGATGACCTTTTTCATAATTGTGCCGATTTAAAGATGAAACTACTTAAAATTTATCTCTTTTGTTCTTTCGTTTGCAACTAAACGCGATGAAAATCAAACTTGAGTCTCGAAAAGCAATACGGCTTAGGTCCGATTAGCGCTTTAGGGTGAAATTTGAAGTAAAGACTTTTGGCTGGCCTTCCTTGTTGAGGTATTCCACTCTAAACCAATAGTCATTTGTTGGCATAAAAGCGCCGTTGTAAGTACCATCCCAGCCCAAACGACTTGGGTTTATAGAAGCTAGCAATTTACCATAGCGATCATAAATACTAATCCTTGCACCTACTTGATCTTTTAAGCACTCAATATTCCAACTGTCATTTCTAGAATCCCCATTAGGTGTAAAAAACTTAGGATAATCTAAAACTCGGAAGTTCTCAATCGCGATATTACTGCAGCCTGAAATTTCACGAACTCTTATTTCATATTCTTCACAACCTTGAAGCTGACTAAAGGTATTCTCTTCTACCCAATCGCCATTATTCAACTGAAACTCATAAGCACCTGTTCCTCCAAAAACATTAATGACTGCAACTTGGTTTTCACTAAACGCTTCTGAACTAAGATCGATATCTATAGAAAGTTGGCTTATAGGAATGACTTGAATTTCTAGGCTTACGTTATCAGAAGCACACTGACCAGGATTTGGCTCAAATGAATAGAAGGTGGTGACCCTATTATTTAATGCCGGTGACCAGGATCCCGTAATCCCTTCATTGGAAGTGGTGGGCAATTCTTCGAGGGTTTCTCCTACACAAATAGGATCAATGGGATTAAATGTGGGAATATCGGGATCGGTTATAAGAATTTCAAGCGTTGTAAGCGTCGCACAACCTTGTCCTAAGTCTGGTGTGAAGGTGTAGACTGTCGTTACCATATTATTTATACCGGGTGTCCAAGTCCCCGTAATACCATTGTTTGAAGTTATAGGTAAATCTGCTAAAAACTCACCAGGACAAACGGGATCAACAGGAGTGAAGATAGGAATCTCAGAAGGAATAACCTCAATAACCAGAGTGGTTTCAGGCGCACATTCCGAAGTTAAAGGCATAAATGTATAAGTCGTAGTTATAGAATTATTCAATTCAGGTGACCATGTTCCAGTAATCCCATCCATTGATGTTGTGGGTAACGGATTTAAGGAGTCCCCCTGGCAGATGGGCGGAACAGGATTAAAAACAGGTTCCGTAGTGATGAATGGTTTTACTGTAACCGTTAATTCTTCTGTGGTCGTTTCTCCACAAACATCGCTAATAGTCACTGTATAGATTGTAGTTGCGGCAGGCGACAAGACTGGATTTGGACTATTTGGATCACTTACCCCATTAGTAGGAGTCCAACTGTAGGTAAATCCGCTAGGAATACTAGCATCTACTTGGACAGCTCCATTTTCACAAATAACCTCATCATCCAGTTGTAGATTATCCACAAAAGAGACCCGATTAAAACATACCTCATGGATATTAGTATTACCTCCTGTAGAGCCCACAAAACCGAAGAAAACTGTATCATCACCTGAGAAAATAGTGTTTTTCACATCAGCAGTGAAGGTAAGGCGCAACAGACAATCAAAAAATACACTTAAGGTGTTGGTAAAGGCATCCCACTCGATTCTTACTTCATGTGCAATACCATCTTCTATATTTTGATTTGTCCCATTAGCCAAAACAGGTCCTCCTAAATTATCACCTGAATTATGATCGGGATTTCCATTGCGCATTATTGAGATATGATCACCAACAGGATCGCCAAAGTCGGTATTCTGGAAAGTATCAAATTCAATAGTCAAAGAAGGAGTTATGCCTGAATAGCCCAAACCTCCTCCTGGATCCCCTAAAATGGGAGTAGGATTATCCTTAAATACTAAGGCCATACCGTCTGCTCCGTCAAAATCTCTAAACCCAAAATTATTTTGATAGAAAATAGTAAAATCTGTATCAAAATCAATAGGGTTGTTATACCATACCCCGCCAACTTGAAACTCTTGGTCTTTAGTGATAGTGTAGCAATTATTACCTTGGTCGATCGCATCACCAGTGACTTGTGCATTCAACTGTGCATCGGCCTGAC
Source organism: Psychroflexus gondwanensis ACAM 44 (assembly GCF_000355905.1). Lineage (GTDB taxonomy): Bacteria > Bacteroidota > Bacteroidia > Flavobacteriales > Flavobacteriaceae > Psychroflexus > Psychroflexus gondwanensis. Next base: position 6,197 of record NZ_APLF01000011.1, on the reverse strand, counting down.
TAACACAGCACAATATAATTAACAGAGAAAGGTAAGACTTTAAGTGCAAGGGTTTACTTTTATGAATAGCCTAACAATATATTACATTTAAAATAGCTGTGCAAAAATCGTAAAAACAGTGCAATCAATTAGTAGTTCGAAAAAGCAATGCTGAGATATCACATCGTTGAAATTGTGACTTTTCAAGGTAAGAGACATTATGGGATTCATTACATTACATATATTACAGAATATAAAAGAATTTTGAGCTTTTAACGTTAGCTTAAATTCTGATTAATTAAATTTTCACTTAAAAATTATTATGATTCAGGTAAAAAATAGGAACGCCCTCATAACAGGATCAAGTCGAGGAATAGGCCAACAAGTCGCCCTAGGATTGGCAAATTTAGGTTGCAACATTATCATACATGGAAGATCCCCAGAAAGTTGTTCTAAAACCCTCAAGATGTTGGAAAAGTTTAAAGTAAACGCTCACTGTGTCTATGGAGAATTATCTGATGAGTCACAATTAGATGACTTGATAGAACAGGTAAAAGACCTTAAAATCAGTGTTGATATTTTATACAATAATGCAGCGATCATGTCTCCTTATCGTCATGACTTTTGGAGCCATAGTTTTGAGGATTGGATGACTAGTTTTAAAGTCAATGTCTATGCAATGTATAAATTGTCTTCGGCGTTCATTCCAATAATGATAGAAAATGGTTTCGGACGTGTAGTCAATCTTACTTCTGGAATAGAAGATCAGCCCGAACTTGCCCCTTATGGTGCTTCAAAGTGGGCTGTTAATAAACTTACTGATGATATTGCCGTAAAGCTCGAAAACACAGGTGTGAGAATAAATAGGCTGGATCCTAGTTGGTTGCGAACTGATTTAGGGGGTTCAAGTGCTGATTATGCTGTAGAAGAGGTTTTACCAGGAGCACTTGCTCCAGTTTTAATCGAAAATGAGGGTCCTAATGGTCAACTTTTTTTAGCCATTGATCACAATTTAAATAGTGAAGATTTTAAGAAGAGTTGAAGTAGAAAAGAGCTTTTTCTTCAGTAGATTTATTAACTTATAATTTAAATACTTTTATAATCAGACTTTTATTTGAAATGTTTATTTTACAATGATTCCCATAAGCTAAAGCCGATAAACGCATTGACATTTTGTTTTTAGGGAAACGCCTTTAAAATTTAGTTTATATTTTATGCTTAAACTTCACATCATACTTTTTTGGGTAAGCGGGCTAGCTTTTGGGCTTATGATTTGCGCCTATTTTTCTTGTCCCCACTGGAAGTTGGCAATGCCAGTCATGTTATTAATTTCAGCTGTTGCTGGGCGCATTGGATACAATAAAAAGAAAGAGCTAGAAAACTCATAGACTGAGACATATAAGACTAAGACGTTCGTAAAGTCACTTTACTTACAAAGTGAAACGCCTTACCTATTCGTTTCTTTAGTCACCCTCTGGGTTGGAATAAAGCCTTTTAGATATGCCTGAGACATATAAGTCGAATCAAAAAACTGAGCTAAAAATATCTCTTTTCTCTATTATTTTTTAATAATATCCTTCTGGGCTTATAGATTTATAAACTGAATTTATAGTTGTTTTTTTGATGGACAATTTAGTTTTCAATTTATTGGATATCGCCCTGAAGTTTAAGTTGGTTGTAATGAAGACTTGAATAGAAGATAGCAAGTAAAGAATTTATTCTATGAATTATAATAATAATCGATTTGAGGTGTATTTTTACAAAAATAACACCACATGCAATGTGGAAGATATACAGGATTATAGAAAATTAATTACCATAACAACTTTACTACTTTACAATGCTATTAGCCAAATTTATATTTCAAACTCTTTTAGGTTGGTCAATTAAGGGGCAATTTTATAAAGACACCCCAAAGACTGTAGTTATAGTCCTCCCTCACACGAGCTGGCATGATTTCTTTGTTGGTGTATTCACAAGGAATATTTTAAAAGTGCCCATTAGTTTTGTGGGCAAAAAGGAGCTTTTTGATTCTCCATTGGGTTGGTATTTCAAGTGGATGGGTGGAGTTCCCATCGAACGGTCCTCTAAGCAAAATAAAGTGGAACAGATTGTAAGTATGTTCAACGCTAAAGAAGAATTTCATCTCTCTATAGCTCCAGAAGGAACAAGAAAAAAGGTAGAAAAATGGAAGAGTGGATTTTACTACATCGCTCAAGATGCAAAAGTCCCAATTACTGCTGTAGCCTTCGATTACTCTACAAAGACGGTCAAGATTTCAGAACCCTTTTACACGACAGGGGATTATAAAAAGGATTTAAAAGAGTTACAGAAGTTTTATGTGGGGGTAGTCGGTAAGGTTCCAGAATACACTTGATTTATAAGCTTACAGTTGAAGCGGACGTGCGTTATAAGTTCTCACCCTACCCCGACACTCAGTCACGACAAGATCTTTCTATGCAAGACTATTGTTTGATCAATAAGAAAGCCAATGTTCTTACCTTAAGTATCGTGAAAATAAAAGGTGAGTCAAGCCTTGGAAATGGATTGATTTCATCTTTCGATTCACAAAAAAAGTGTTTTATTATAAGCGATTAAACCTTTAGGTGCGCTTTGCTTTTTTAGCCAATTTTGCTGCCTTTTTTTCTTTAGGGGTTAGTGCTGCCTCTTTTTTTACATTTTTCTTTGAATCTTGAGATTTTGCCATGCTAGTATAGTTTTAAGTTTATAAATGTAGTAAATGAATTAATGCACAAGCTATTTTACGAAAATTTTATATTTTTTAAACATATAGCTAATCGTTTTAGAGTTGGTAGTGTATTGAAAGTCTTATATTCTCTACTTTATAAAAAAAATAAAAAATTACAGCTTTTTCTAACCACCACTTTCGGGGGTTTCAAAAACAAAAAACGGAGACACGATATTTCGTGTCTCCGTTTTAAATACTAATCTTATGTTGTTATTCAACGACTTCTACTGCTTTATAATTTTAAAGCTATGTTGAACTTGTTCCGTAAATAATTTTACAATATAACTGCCAACAGTAAGCGAGGCTAAGTCTAGTTGTAAACTATCTGAATTGGTATTTTTGGAATACACTTCTTGCCCTAAAAGGTTATAAATCTTTATATTATTTATTGAAGATTTATAGGATATATTTAAAACATCTTTTGCTGGCATTGGATATACGACTAAGTCACTAACGTCGAACTCACCAATATTTAAAGATGTATCTATCTGTAAGGTAAAATCTAAAGCTTGTCCATAGCCTGGAAAAACTCCTTGTCCAAAAGGATTGAATTGTATACCACAAGGGTTTATTTCGGCAGGAGAATCAACATCTTGATATGTTTTTGTGAGTCTAATCCGTGTTGTGCCTAATACCGCATCCGTTGGGACAGTAATAGCAAAAGAAACTGAAACCCCATCGCTACCTGTGGAGTTGGTAAGTGTCCCTATTTCGTAAATTTCACCTGTATCGTCTAAGACGTTATTCTGGTTCCAATCAATAAACGCAACAATATCATTGTCAAAATTACCATATGTATTACCGGAAACTTCTATCGTATAGGTTTCGTCTTGAGCTATATTTACCACATTTGCTGTTTCATCGATTAAAACATTGCCCAAATTTGTATTTGAAATGCTGGTTCCTGCAAAATCAACTGATGTTATTTCTTCCACAAAAACCTCGTTAGCATCTGTAATCTCACAATACGGTAAAGGGAAGTCTTGGGCCTGAACACTAAAAGTTAATAGTGCAAGTGCTAGAGTAATTTTTTTCATAAATCTTGTGTTTTAATTAGCAAGTAAGTTACAAAAAAACGATTGTACTTAAGATGTGTATTTTTAACCGATGGACTTGATCAAAAAGTATGAAAGCCGCCTACACTTAGATGCTTGAAAGAAGAGATAAACAATTGGTGCTAAAAGAATGTAAGAAAATTGATTGTTGGATTGAATGGCTTTGAGATGTAATCGCAGAGTAAATTCTCGCATTTAAAATTTATCAACCAAATTTTCAACATCTCATCAATGGCTTTTAAACTTGGCTATTGATTTCCGCTGACGGAGCCATTGATTTATTTACAAAAGGTTTATCTGGCTTTTTTCAACCTAAACTTCCAACTCCCTATACTCTACCTTATCCAAAATCTCTTCCACATCAGAATTGACTTTTGGGTGAAGAAGATCCTTGCTGACTGTATGGGAGTCAAGTTGATCTTTATCTTAGTGAACGTTGAAATGACTTTCAACTGATTTTTCAATCGAGTCATTATCCTATTTGTAGTATAATTTCAACTCAACAAGCCCCCTTCCTTTATAACTAATTAACTATTGCCTTTTGAAGTAAATGATCAGTTTTGATATTAAGCATGACGAATATCATTTCAAAACCTTATGTAGGCTAGTATATTTAGGATATAATTCTTAAAATATTTAAATCATGGGAAAAATCAAATTCATAAGTTTCATCATCTTCAGTTTACCTTTTCTAGGGGTATCTCAAACACTGGAAAATTTAGATTACATTTCTCCATTTCATGAAGATTTAGCCGCTATCCAAAAAGGAGATCAGTGGGCGATTATTGACACCGATGGTAGCATTGTTATCGACTATAGAAGCGATTTAGTAAGCACAGTATTTGACTATGCAACCTATCCTATTTTTAGAGACGGTCTGTGCTTAATAGAAAAAGAAAAGGATGGTATTGTATATTTTGGTTATATAAACACTTTAGGCGAATCAGTTATTGAGCCACAATTTTTAAATGCTAGCAATTTTAAAGATAAAAAGGCTATCGCATTAAAATTAATTAAAGAAACAGCTGGGGAAAATACCGCTCTTGGAAAAAATGTGGTGTATTATAAATATTTTGAAGTCATCATCAACAAAGAGGGAAATGTAATGTCATATTTTTTAAAAAAAGTCAAAACATAGTTTTAGATGTTTCCTATTTAAGAAATCCACTTCAAATTTCCTTCAGCCAGATTTCAAAATCACTTTCTGATCGTACAAACAAGAATAAAAAGTTGACCCTTATCAAGGTTGATTCTTAAATTGTTTATATCAAATTCTATTTTTGAATGTTTTAAAGGAAAGAGCTTTAAAAACAATCATTTCTAAAGCTGATATAGAAGGCCTTAACTGATTAGCTACTTAAAAATCAATTCATCTAAACCCTTAAAGAAGGTAAACCCATAATTCAATGGCTTTACGATTAAACGCTGGATGATATGCTTGAGTTTTAGTGGTTGATAAAAAGTCCATTGGATACTATGTATGAAAGTATTACTTTAGATTAAAATAAAATAAAACAACGTCCTAAATAGATATATACCCTATACTGAGATTTGAATAGGGTTTATAGGGATGTTGTGCTTCATTACCACAAACCGCTAACCAATGCTTAAATTCTTTAGAAAAATTAGACAAAAAATGCTGACTGAAAATAAGTTCAGCAAATACCTGATATACGCAATTGGAGAAATTGCGTTGGTAATGATTGGTATTTTACTAGCACTTCAAGTGAATAACTGGAATGAAGCAAGAATTGAAAAGAATCTCACGGATGACATAATCCTTAATTATATAAAAGATTTAAGAAACAATGCCGTCTATTTAGAGCGTAGAAAACTGGCAATGGAAAAAGATTTAAAATTTATAAATCAAATAACGGAACGATTGAACTCTTCGGTTTTATTATCTGATACACTTAAAAAAATTGCATTATACGAGTTTTCACCAATTTACTATGCATTCACGGAATTAAAGAATGATACGTACATCTCACTAGTTTCGAACAATCAATTGAGATTAGTACCAGACAATCTTTCTATCCAGATGATCAATATAAGTTTCAGAATGAACGATTTAACAAAAACACAGGAAAGTGTTGGTGAGTTTTACAGAAACAATCTAAGTGAATATTCATTTCAATATCCTATGCCTATGGACAATTCCTTGTATTCAAATAAGGAAAATGAATTATTATGGGAAAGTTTTGACAAGAATAAATTAATGCTTGCTTTTCAAGGTATTGTGTTTACAAAAAAAGCAGGATATACAAGTTTGTTGCCTAGAGCAGACTCACTTTTGGTTAAAATCGATGCGGTTATTGCTGATATTGAGAGTTCTTTTCCTCATACAATAAACTAAATGATAAGTTGTTTCAATCATTTGTTAAAGCAACTTAGGAATTAAAATAACGAAAGCA
>NZ_APLF01000010.1 GCF_000355905.1 Psychroflexus gondwanensis ACAM 44 | reverse complement strand
TTCTATCTAAAGCTTAAACAAGAAATTACTTAAAGCCTAAATATATTACTTAAACAGATTCCGCATCGCGGCTATCACCTTGCACGGAATGGGAGAAAAGATCTCTCGTCACTGCGTTTCCCTCGAGATGACAAGCTAATGGCTAAATACGCACTACAATAGTGCAAATTATTAAATAAACGCACTACCTAAGTGCAAATAATTTATATGAATAAATAACAATGGATAGCTTATTTTAATATTCAATTAGAATCATTCCCCTTAGCACCACATCGGGGATCACTCTCGACCATCTGACTACAGACTACCAACTTCCAACTATCCTACTACACCATTACACCACTAGACGAATACACGAATACACGAAAACACCACTCCACCATTACTCCACTCCACCATCACACGAATACACGAAAACATTTTAAATTTTGAGATAGTAAATTTGAGATTTGAATTTTGAAATAATTCCCCTTAGCAGCACATTGAGATCACCCTAGACCACTTGACTAATGACTCTTCGACTCTCCAACTACACCATTACACCACTCCACCATTACACCAATATACAATTACACGAAAAATAACTCCCAAAACCTTTGGTTTTATTTAAGAAACTCACCTACTTTGTAATTGCAAAATCTATGGATAGCCTTAACGAGAAAACTCATCCTATTTCCTCTATATCAATCCTGTGCTAAACTGCCTAAATTATTGGATGAGTAAACTCTTGTGAGCGTATCTTAGAGGTTTTAAAACGCGCTGCGGTGACCTTACTATGGGACTCACCACGGCGAAGCCGTTTCTAATCCTTAAGTTGGTTAGCGGGTTGTCGAGTTGGCGGGTTCTCATGTTGGCGGGTTGACGCGTTCCGCGTTGGCGAGTTGGCGAGTTCTCGAGTTGGCGAGTTGGCGAGTTCCGAGTTAGCGGGTTCCGAGTTGACGCGTTCCGAGTTAGCGGGTTCCGAGTTAGCGAGTTGACGGGTTCCGCGTTGACGGGTTCCGCGTTTGCGAGTTGGCGGGTTGGTGGGTTGGCGAGTTTCGAGTTAGCGGGTTCCACGTTAGCGAGTTGACAAACCCGGAATAAAATAACCCGTAACCCGGAATAACAAAACCCGAAATAACAAAACCCGAAACCCGAAATAGTACAACCCGAAATAAAAAAACCCGTAACCCGGAATAAAATAACCCGAAATAGAACAACCCGAAATAACAAACCCCGAAATGGTAAACCCGAAATAAAACAACCCGAAATAACAAAACCCAAAAGAAATGGCAACAATCACAACCTTCGAGGATCTTAAAGTTTGGCAGGCCAGTAGAAGTTTAAACAAAAGGATGTTTGAAATTTTATCAAAACGACAAGATCAGAACAGAGGCTTTCTTATAAATCACTTGTTTAAGACAAGCGGGAGTATTATGGATAATATTGCGGAAGGTTTTGAACGCGACGGGAACAAGGAGTTTAAAAATTTTCTATCCTATTCTAAAGGCAGTGCAGGTGAGCTCATTTCACAACTGTATCGCGCTTTAGATATCGAAATAATTAATCAAAATGAATTTAACGAGCTAAAAGAAAAGACCAATACAATAGCTAATCAACTAGGGGCTTTGATGAATTACTTGAAAACCTCGCCTTACAAAGGGAAAAAGTTCACTGAACCACCGAGTAAATATAGTTCTTAGGTTTGCGGGTTTGCGGGTTTGCGAGTTCAAAGTTGGCGGGTTCTGCGTTGGCGGGTTGACGCGTTCCGCGTTGGCGAGTTGGCGGGTTGGCGGGTTCCGAGCTGGCGGGTTGACGCGTTCCGAGTTTAGGGGTTCCGAGTTGGCGGGTTCCGAGTTGGCGGGTTCCGAGTTAGCGGGTTCCGAGTTGGCGGGTTCTCAAGTTGGCGGGTTGGCGGGTTCCACGTTGGCAAGTTGACAAACCCGAAATAAAAAACCCGAAACCCGGAATAATACAACCCGAAATGGTAAACCCGAAATAGAACAACTCGAAATAGAGAACCCGAAATAAAAAACCCGAAATAAAAAAACCCGCAACCCGAAATAACAAAACCCGAAATAAAACAACCCGAAATAAAAAAACCCGAAATAAAAAACCCGGAATAATACAACCCGGAATAAAAAACCCCGTAACCCGAAATAAAAAACCCGGAATAACAAAACCCGCAACCCGAAATAAAAAACCCGAAATAAAAAACCCCGTAACCCGAAATAGAACAACCCGAAATAAAAAAACCCGCAACCCGAAATGGTAAACCCAAAATAACAAAACCAAAACAATGAACATCACACTTATCGCTGGGGCGAGACCCAATTTCATGAAAATCGCGCCCATCCTTCATGCTATTCAAAAGTCAAAGAGTTCCATCACTTGTCGTTTAGTGCATACAGGTCAGCATTATGATGAGAAGATGAGTGAGACTTTTTTAGACAACTTAATATCCCGCATCCCGACGTTAACTTGGAGTGTGGAGGGGGTTCTCAAGCCGAGCAAACCGCTTCGATTATGTTGGCCTTCGAAAAGGAGTTACTAGCCCATCCTACCGATTTGGTGATGGTGGTGGGCGATGTCACCTCTACCATGGCTTGTAGTATTGTGGCCAAAAAGTTAGGCGTAAACGTAGCTCACGTCGAAGCCGGTATCCGGTCTTGGGATAGAAGCATGCCCGAGGAAATAAACCGCATGCTCACCGATAGCATTACCGACTATTTCTTTACGACCTCCACTTTGGCGGGAGATAACCTTTTACGAGAAGGACACCGCCAGGAACAGATTTTCTTTACGGGGAATGTGATGATCGATACCTTACGCGCTAACGAAAGCCGACTTCAACAACCCGAGGTTTGGAAGGAGCTGGGTTTAAAAGAAAAAAACTATCTGGTGATGACCATGCACCGACCAGCCAACGTAGATGAGGAACATAAACTAAAGGAATTTATCCAAAGCATAGACGATAACACGCAAGGGATGCCGGTGGTGTTTCCCATCCATCCCCGGACCAAGGGCATTTTGGAAAAAGCAGGAATCCTTATGAAAAACATTCATCTGGTAGAACCATTAGGCTACCTAGAATTTAATTACTTGGTAAAGCATGCCAAAGGCGTGTTAACCGACTCTGGCGGGATTACCGAAGAAACCACGGTGATGAACGTCCCCTGCATCACGCTACGGGACAACACCGAGCGCCCAGAAACGATAGATATAGGCACCAATGAGCTCATTGGCACGGCCCCTAAAAGGATAAAACCCGCTTTAGAAAAACTCTTCGCTGGTCATTGGAAGCAAGGCCAAATCCCCGAAAAATGGGATGGTAAAGCCGCTGAACGGATTGTGGAGGTGTTGAGTGGTATGCTCAAATAAACTCACATTAAAGCATTCTTATATAAACTTAAGTCTATGATTTATCCATAAAAAGATGGCAGAAACTGTTAAGCTAATAAATTTACCAAAAATTGAAGATGATAGAGGAAACTTGACTTTTCTTCAGGAGAATACGCATATTCCTTTTAAAGTTGAGCGTGTGTTTTGGACTTACGATGTGCCTGGAGGCCAACAAAGAGGTGGGCATGCCTATAAGACACAAGAAGAAATTATTATCGCTTTGTCTGGAAGTTTCGATGTGGTGATTACACATAAAGATGGTGAGAAAGAAACATATCAACTTAACCGATCTTACAATGCCATATATATATCTTCCAAAACATGGCGTCATATAGAAAATCACTCAACTAATGCAGTATCCTTACATCTTTCAAGCAAAAAATATGACGGCGATGACTACATTAGAAATATCGAAAGTTTAACATGAAAACCACGAAAACAAACGATTGCAAATTAATCACTATCGACCAAATTGGAGATAGACGAGGACATATCTCTGTTGTAGAAAATAATAAAGAAGTCCCATTTGAAGTCAAGCGTATCTATTATTTATACGATGTACCAAGTGGTGAAGAAAGAGGCGGCCATGCTCATAAAGATTTAAAACAATTAATTATCGCTGTATGCGGAAGTTTTGATGTTATTGTAGGTGATGGTGAAACCGAAAAAACGTTCTCACTTAATCGACCCAATAAAGGGTTGTATTTTACATCGGGTTTATGGAGAAAAATAAATAACTTTTCATCTGGAGCAATATGTTTGGTTTTAGCTTCTCATAAGTATGATGAAAAAGATTATATCAGAAATTATAATGAATTTTTAAGCTATAAAAAATGATACATAAGTTAGCCGAAGTAAAGTCTAAAACTATTGGCCATAATACTAATGTTTGGCAATTTACAATCATTTTAGAAAATGCTGTTCTTGGTGAAAATTGTAACATCAATTGTCACGTTTTTATTGAAAATGATGTTATCATAGGGGATCGAGTAACTATAAAGCCAGGGGTTCAAATTTGGGATGGTTTAAGAATTGCAAGCGACGTATTCGTTGGTCCAAATGTTACTTTTGTTAATGATAAAACGCCTCGATCCAAAGTTTATCCTAGTTCATTTCAAAAAACAATAGTCAAGAATTATGCGTCTATAGGTGCGAATGCAACTATATTAGGTGGAATAGAAATTGGGAAATATGCAATGATAGGCGCTGGAAGTGTCGTGACCAAAAATGTACCAGACCGAGCTTTAGTTATAGGAAGCCCTGCAAGAATTTCGTCGTGGTTAAATGATGATGGTTCTAAAATGGTGTTGATAGGTAAGAACAGCTATAGAGATAGCGAGAATAACTTATGGAAAATCAAGGAAAATAAATTAGTAAGAGATAATGAATAAAATACCTTTTCTAAATTTTCAACCTATGCACGAACAAATTCGTTCTGAAATGCATCAAGCTTTTAGCGATGTTTACGATAGCTATTGGTACATTATGGGAGAAAAGCTTCAAACTTTTGAAGCCAGTTATGCCAAATACAATCAAACCAAGTATTGCGTAGGGGTAAGTAATGGTTTAGACGCTTTAATTCTTGCTTTACAAGCATTGAATATTGGAAAAGGTGATGAAGTGATAGTACCTTCAAATACCTATATAGCCAGTGTAATAGCCATTACAACCGTTGGGGCAACCCCTGTATTTGTTGAGCCAAGAATAGATACTTACAATATCAACCCAGAACTTATAGAGCAAAAGATAACAAAAAGAACCAAGGCTATTATGCCTGTTCATTTATACGGTCAAGCTTGTGAAATGGACTATATTATGAAGCTCGCGGAAGCTTATGATTTGTATGTGGTAGAAGATAATGCGCAAGCCCATGGTTCTAGTTATAATGGAAAACTGACAGGAAGTTTTGGTCATGCCAATGGTGTTAGTTTCTACCCTGGAAAAAATTTAGGGGCGCTTGGAGATGCTGGTGCTGTTACCACAAATAAGGAAGAGATTGCTGAAAAGATTAAAGCCTTAAGGAATTATGGCAGCCACAAAAAATACCATAATAATTATGTGGGTCTCAATAGACGACTAGACGAGTTACAAGCTGCTCTTTTATCGGTTAAACTTCAATATCTCAACGACTGGACTCAAGAACGAAAGGAAATTGCTGAAACTTATAATGAAATTTTAGTAGGGTCTAATTTAATATTGCCAAAACTCGCATCCAATGCAGATCATGTCTATCATTTATATGTGGTAAGAACAAGCAAACGAGAGGAACTACAGGAACATTTAAACAATAAAGGGGTAGGGACTTTAATACATTATCCTATTCCACCACATCTACAAAAAGCTTACAAGTACCTTGGCTATAAAAAAGGAGATTTTCCCATTGCAGAAGAACTCGCCAATACATCAATTAGTTTACCATTGTGGGTTGGATTAAATACTAGACAAATAAATTCAATAACTTCTATAATTAATGAATAAACTCTACGTTCACATAGGTCCGCCAAAAACTGCTACTACTTCTTTTCAATATTATTTTATTGAAAATAAAATAGAAAATTTAACCTATCAAGGAGTAAAACAACCAAGGGTGACAAATGATGATTCGATATGTAAAATACTTTATAATGATGTTATAAATAAAACTTATGATATTGACGTTAATTTTATTGAAAAAACGTTGAAAAAAAGTAACGTTCTAATATCTGAAGAAATGTTTTTAGTTGAACAAAATCAACTTTCTTGGAAGGATAAACTAAAATATCTATCCAATTTATTAGGTCAATTCGATCCTGTGATTCTAATTGTTTTGAGAAATCCAATTGACTCGATTAGATCATATTATCAAGAATTGTTTTATAATCTTGATAAAAGTAAAATAAAATCTATAAATGATTTTGCCTTAAGTGAGTATTGTAGTATTTATGACTATTCTTATTTAATAAGCTTTATATACCAACAAGGGTTTAACAATATTGAATTATTAAAATATGAAAGGCTAATTAAAGGGAAGTATAAATTAAATGAAGTTTTTAATTTAGTGTCGGATGAAATTATGATATTGAGTCATCAAAACAAGTCCATAAAAAATAAAGGAAAATTTTATGCTAAAAATAATAATTTAAGAAAGACTTTAATCCATTACACTCCCTCCATATTTAGAAATAAATTTTCTGCTTCACTTAAAAAAAAGATAATTGGTTTTATCCCGAATTTAGATTTTAAAAAAGGAAAAGAAATTGATAAAGAGATTAATAGTGAAATTTCGATTGAATTTTTGAAAAAGTATAATTTTATTTTAAAATCTAAATATCTAGTTGAGTAGCTCTAAATCCATACTGAAGTCAACTTCTATCATTGGGGGGTCATCTGTAATTACAATACTATTAAATATAGCAAGATCTAAAGTGATTGCTTTACTCCTAGGGCCTTCAGGCACTGGTTTAATTGGTGCTTTGCAATCGTCAACTTCTTTTATTCAAAGTTTATCAAGTTTGGGTATAGATAACTCTGCGGTAAGAGATATTGCGCAAGCTAATTCAAAAGGTAATCAAGAAAAATTAAGCCTCGTTGTAAAGAGTCTTAGAAAAATTGTGGTTTTTACAGGGTTTGCAGGTTTATTACTCACCGTCATTTTTGCTCAACCTTTATCTCAATTTACCTTTGATACTTCAGAATATACGTTTGAAATAAGGTTACTCTCCATTGCTGTGTTTTTTAATTTAATTCAGGCTGGGCAAAGTGCTTTGATCCAAGGTATGCGGCGCATAAAAGATTTAGCTCGCATGTCTATTCTTTCTAGCTTAATGGGGACAATTTTAAGTTTGCCATTGATTTATTTCTTTAATTTTGATGGCATTAGTTATTATTTAGTAGTCTTAGCAACGGGACAGTTTCTGGTTTCGTTTTATTACGCTAGGAAAATTAAAATACAGAGTATAAAAGTCAGCTGGCAAGACGCTTTTGAGGAGTCTAGAGGCATGATTAAGCTCGGATTTTCGTTTATGGGAGGTGCTCTCGCTGCTATTCTTTCAGCATATTTGATTAGAGTTATCATAATTAGAGACCTTAGCTTGGCTGATGCAGGAATCTATCAGGCAGCTTTTGCCTTAAGCGGATTATATATAGGTGTCATTTTGCAGGCTATGGGAAAAGATTTTTACCCAAGACTTACCGCTGTAGCTTTTGATTCTAAAAAAGAAATTCAATTGATTAACGAACAGACTCAGGTGGGTATGATGCTGGCTGCACCTGGTCTTATGTTTACGATGGCAATTGCTCCATTAGCCATACGTCTATTGTATTCCCGAGAATACCTAGATGCCTTTCCCATTTTACAGTGGATGATTTTAGGAGTATTTTTAAGAACAATTTCCTGGCCAATGGGTTATCTATTTATTGCTAGAGCAAAAGGAAAAAAATTTCTTTTAACTCAAGTTTTATCAAATGTCATTCTACTTGTGTTTACTTATTTTTTTATCACTTACTTCGGACTGGAAGGTGCGGGTATTGCTTTTTTTGGTTTATATATTTTACATGTTATTTATATGTATTTTTTTATTAGAACAGAGAACAATTTTAAATGGAATGGTGGGGTGATCAAACGTATGATTTTGTTGTCCACATCTTTTATTATTGCTTTTACAGCAATCCAATACCTTTCCTCTTTTTGGGGAAGTATAACTTCTGCAGTTATTGGTGTTTTATTGAGTTTTTTTGCCTTAAAAGAAATTAGCAATATTTTAGAAATTAAAAGCTTAAAACAATTAATGGATTTAATTAAAAATAGAAAGAAGTGAAAGCAGAACAACCACTAGTGAGTATTGTAGTAATCACTTATAATTCCTCGAAGTATGTGCTAGAGACCCTAGAAAGTTGTAAAGCACAAACTTATAAAAATATAGAGTTGATCATCAGTGATGACGGCTCTACTGATGAAACCATAGTAATATGCCAAGAGTGGCTTGATAGAAGTCAAAGTGAATTTGTAAATACAAAATTAATAACTGTAAAAAATAACTCGGGGATTCCTGCCAATTGTAATCGTGGAGTTAAAGCTTCTGAGGGTGAATGGATAAAGTTGATTGCTGGGGACGATGTTTTATTAAAGGATTGTATAAAAATAAATACTGATGCTACTAAAAAATCAAATTTGCCGCTTTATTTTAGTAATATGGTTGTTTTTAATCAAAAAGGTGAATTAAATGAAATAACTAATAACTATAATATTGTCGCAAAATGGTTTGGTAGTAAAGATAAAAATTCTAAAAAAAAGAGCTATTTTAGATATCCAATTATGCTCAATATTCCTACTTTATTTATAAAAAAAAGTATTATAAAAAGTTTGGAAGGTTTTGACGAGAGATTTAAATTATTGGAAGATCAGCCCTTTTTGTTAAAACTTTTTAAAAATGATTATGATATTGAACATATCAATAAGGCTACAGTCAAGTACAGATCTCATTTTGAAAGTGTAATGAATAATCAATCTGAATTATTTAGTAACAATCTGCGTGACTCTTATCAACTTTTTTCTAGACCTTATTTGAGTAATTATAATTTAAAAGATTTAATATTTAAAACTTATAGAGACATAAGCTTTTATTTAATTTTAAAAAATTATCATACAAATCGTATTGCTAAATTTTTTTTAAGACTAAAAAATTTAATATATAAATTAAGTTAGTTATATGATACGAAAAATACTTTTCATTTCATGGGATGGCCCGCAAACAACATACTTGGAAAGTCTATTTTTTCCTATTTTTAACCAAATACAAAAGCATGGGGCATATGAATTTCATGTGATGCAATTTACTTGGGCAGATAAAGAAAAAAAAGAGGTAATTGAGGCTTCTGCTAAAAAAGCAGAGATTAAATACACATCAGAAAAAGTCTACCGTAAGCCCTTAACTAGTGCTGGCAGTTTGTTTACTATTTTTAAAGGTATTAAAATTTTAAAACATTATATAAATTTTCATAAGATTGATATCCTCATGCCTCGCAGTTCATTACCTGCAATGATGGTAAACCGTTTAAATATAAAAGGGTTGAAAGTAATTTTTGATGCTGACGGGATGCCATTAATGGAAAGGATAGAATTTTCTGGCCTACCCATATCAAGTATACAATACAAAATTCTAAAGAAAGAAGAATCTAAATTAATTAATTCTGCAAATGCAGTTATAGTTCGTTCTAATGAAGCGATAAATATGCATACTAAGCAACACCATTTAAAGACCAAGATTAATTTTTTTGTTGTTTTAAATGGAAGGGATCAATCAAAATTTATTTTTAATAAAAAGGATAGAGAACGTATTCGGAAAGATCTCGGTTATCAAGAAAATGAAAAAGTTTTTGTTTATTGTGGCTCTTTAGATGGAAATAAGTACGATTTAAAATTAATGATTAAGTTCTTTATTGCTTATAAAATCAAAAACTCTAGAGGTAAATTGTTGATTTTATCGTCGTCGTACATAAATAATGAAGACTTACCAGCTAATTATATTGAGGACATCAATATAATGGAAGTTAAGCCTTACGAAGTTCCTTTTTATTTATCGGCTGCAGATATTGCTTTAGGCTTTATAAAACCAACAAGAAGTATGAAAGCTGTATCTGCAATAAAACTAGGTGAATATCTATTAATGGGCTTACCAGTAATTTTTTCAAAGGGAATCGGCAATAGTGGGAAAATTCTAAATAATTTAACAACGGCTTATTTATATGATTATAAAAATCCTAATTCTATAAAAGAGGCTACTATATTTGCCGAAAACATTAAAGGCTACAATTTAGATACATTAAGGGACATAGGTATTAATTATTTTTCCCTTGAGAAAAGTTCAGAAAGTTACCTTAAAGTACTTGATCAATTGTGAAAATACTTTATTTTACAAAATACTCACGATTAGGCGCTAGTAGTCGATTGCGTAGTTTTCAATATTTTCCTTACTTAGAAGCAGCTGGTTACACTATTGAGGTTTATCCGTTATTTTCGGATACCTACTTGGAAAAATTGTATGATGGTCATTCTTCAAAATTTTTAATTCTTAGGTCTTATGTGAAGAGATTTTTTTATTTATTGAAAATTTCAAAGCATAACCACCTAATAATTGAAAAAGAACTCTTCCCCTATATGCCTGCTTGGGTAGAAATTATTCTATTCTATTTAGGTATAAAATACATAGTTGATTATGATGATGCTATATTTCATAATTATGATAAGCATCCAAATAAAATAATTCGCCAACTTTTAAAATATAAAATTGATAAAGTGATGAGATATAGTTCTTTTGTTGTCGCAGGTAACTCATATCTGGCTGAAAGAGCTATACAAGCTGGCGCAAAACATATAGATATTATTCCAACTGTAATTGATTTAAATAGATATAATAAATCGATAATTAAAAGAAACAAAAAGCAAGTAATAGGTTGGATTGGTTCACCTTCCACTTTTAGATATGTCAAAAATATTGAGAGTGTTTTAGAAAAAATTACTTTAAAATATGACGTTTATCTTCATATTATAGGTTCTGGAGCAGAAAGGCTAAGCTTTGAGAAAAATGTGAAATATATCAGCTGGCGTGAAGATTCAGAAGTTGATGAAATATTAAAATTTGATGTCGGGATAATGCCACTAGAAGATTCTGGGTGGGAAAAAGGAAAGTGTGCATATAAATTAATACAATATATGGGATGCAAAAAACCTGTGATTGCTTCTGCGGTAGGTATGAATATGCAAGTTGTAGAAGATAATGTTAATGGGTTTTTAGTTAATTCAATTAGAGGATGGTATGAAAAACTTTCTTTCTATTTAAATGATACTGGAATATCTCGTAAACATGGTTTAAACGGTTATGATAAAGTTATAGATACTTACAATGTAGAGAAAGCATCAGACCGATTAATTTCAATTATAAGGTCTTAAATGAATTTTTTTTACACGCTTTTATTAATAATAATTGGATTTATTTTTATAAATAGATTTAAAAATAATCTCTCAAAAACCGAACTATTAGTTTTAAGAAAAATCTGGATTTTTCACATTTTAGTATCTGTAGGTTTTTATTTTTTTACTAGAAATGGCGGCGGAGATGCATGGTATTATTTCATTACGTCCCAAAAAATGAACTTTATTGAGTTCTGGAATTACATATTAAATAAAAAAGGGACCTATTTCGTTTTTGCTTTAAATTATATGCCTTTAAAAATTTTAGATTTAAATTTTTTCAACAATACTTTACTTTTCAGTTTTGTAGGTTTTGTTGGTATGGTATATTTTTATTTGACAGCTTTAGAAACGATCCCCCACAATACTAAAATTGGAAAATTTTTCATTTTCCCTTTAATATTTTTTCTACCCAATTTGCATTTTTGGTCCTCTGGCGTGGGGAAAGATAGCTTGTTGTTCTTATGTATCGGGATGTTTACTTACGCTTTGTTATCTATAAAGAAGCGCTTATTTTTAATTGTCATTTCATTGGGGCTGTCTTTTTTTATAAGACCACATATGGTTTTATTTCTTTTAATTTCATTTGGCTTAGCCTACTTATTTCACACAAAAATTGGAGGTGTAAAGCGATTTTTTCTTGCTGGGATTCTTATTGTCGGAAGTATAATCATCTTACCTTCCGTATTAGAGTTTGTGAAAGTAGAAGAAATATCGACTGAAAGTATTGTGAAATTTTCTGAAGATAAATCAGCTTTATTAAGTAGAGAAGAAACTGGTTCTCGATTAAGCCAATCTTCCTCTTTTCCGGCAAAACTTTTTGCTTTTTATTTTCGTCCTTTCTTTTTTGATGTTAATGGATTACCTGCTCTAATCGCTTCCTTTGAAAATTTATTATTAGTCCTACTTAGTCTTAAAGTGTTAAGAAACAAACCTTATTTAGCATTTAAAAAAGCGCCCTTTGTAATAAAAGGACTTATTCTATTTATGCTTATTGGGTCTATAGCTTTTTCATTTAGTCTTGGCAATGTGGGAATCATGATTAGAATGAGAAATATGTTTTTACCTGGTTTTATAATTTTTATGATGTGGACGCTTTCTTATGCTCACGAAAGAAAACTTAAATCTCAAAATAAACATAGTTAACAATACAATTTGAAGTCAAGCTATTTTTTATTTTTATTTCACGTTATAGTAGGTTATTTTACTTATACATATGTTATTACTAATACTTCAGACTCCACGTTATACTGGTTTCTCAACTACGATATTCATCAATACAATTGGCTAGATTTTTTTAGGGTGGGTACACCCTTTATGCTTTTTCTAAACTATCCGTTCTTAAAGTTGGATTTACCTTTTTGGTTTGGGAATCTTATTTACGCTTGTATTGGTTTTTGGGGGATTTACCTTTTTAGTAAATGGGCTTATAAGGTCTTAAACATTAAGTCTTCTGGTAACCTCTTAATTTTTATACTACTAGGTTTTATTTTAATTCAACCTAATCTGCACGTGTGGAATTCTTTAATAAGTAAAGAAGTAATTGTCTTTTGGAGTATTTCTGCTATCTTTTATTCTAGTTTGTCTATTGCCAAGAGATGGTATCAAGGAAGTATTGGTGTTTTCTTACTCGTCATGTTACGTCCTCACGTGGCTTTTATGTTACTCACTTCTGCTATCATCGTTTTTATTTTAGATAGGAAATTATCACATAAGTTGAGACTTTTAGTCTTTAGTGGAGCAGTTTTGTCTTGCACTGGATTGTTTTTTCTAATGCTAAAAATATCTAAGATAAGATATTTTGATTGGTCCAGGATTCAACATTATAATGAGTTTTCGGTCCTATCCTTAAAGGAAACTTCCGGATATGTCCCTATGTTAGATTACAATTATGTTTATAAGCTATTCTCTCTCAACTTTAGACCCTTATTTTTTGATGCCTATAACGCTTTTACTCTGTTAGCAAGTTTAGAAAATATAATCAGCTTGCTGTTCGTGTTATTTGGTTTGTTACTAGTGTTCAAAAATTTCAAAACCCTTGCTTTTTCAAGGTGGATGAAGGTGTCTTTTTTATTTTTTATCATAGCCTCCGCGTTGTACATAGAACGATATTCCAACTTGGGTTTATTTATGAGAACCAAAATGATGTATATGCCGTTTCTGTTTGTAGCCATAACAGCTGTTATTTCTCAAAGCATGAAAATGAATTCTTTAAACCATAAACTCATTCGCCTTACCACCGTTCCGCTTTCTTTACAATACTTGTTAAAAGGTCAGCCAAGGTATATGAGTGCTTTTTTTGAAGTTTTATGTGTGTCTTCAGGATCAACTAAAGACTTGGAAGAGGTAGCTAATCGGGAAGGAGTCAAGGTGCAGGAGGTCGAGATGACACGCCAGATTACCCCCTTTAAAGATTTAAAATCAGTTTGGAAACTATACAAGCTATTTAAAAAGGAAAAACCGGCAATTGTCCATACTCATACGCCTAAAGCTGGTATTGTAGGGATGTTGGCGGCTAATCTTGCTGGGGTTCCTTTTCGCTTGCATACCGTAGCTGGATTGCCTCTGATGGAAGCTCAAGGGATTAAACGCTTTGTTCTCGATACGGTAGAGAAATTAACTTACTCCTTTGCCACCAAAGTTTATCCCAATAGTAAGGGCTTGGAAGAGTTTATACTTAGTCATCGCTTTACAAACAAATCCAAGGTGAAGATGATTGGCAATGGAAGTTCCAACGGTATCGACACTACTTTTTTTAACCCTAGCTTATATACAAAAAATTCAAAACAGGAACTTAGAGCTCAACTAGGCCTAGGCGAAAAAGACTTTGTGTTTGTGTTCGTCGGTCGCCTGGTTAGTGATAAAGGAGTTAATGAATTGGTAAATGCCTTTAAGGGGTTAACCAGTCAACTAGTTAACCAGTCAACTCACTACAAATTACTTCTCGTCGGTCCTTTAGAAACTGAACTCGACCCTTTACAAGACCAAACGCTCAACGAGATCGAAAGCAACCTCACTATTATCACCACAGGTTTTCAACCCGATGTCCGTCCTTATTTCGCCATCAGTAATGCCCTAGTCTTCCCAAGCTACCGGGAAGGCTTCCCTAATGTGGTTATGCAAGCGGGAGCCATGGGTTTGCCTTCTATTGTAACTGATATTAATGGGTGTAATGAAATCATTGAAGACGGTAAAAATGGATTAATTATCCCACCTAAAAACACAAAAGCCTTGCAAGAAAAAATGCTGAGATTGGTGGAAGATGAGCAATTGTATAAACACTTAGCCTCTAACTCCCGTGAAATGATCACCTCACGGTATGAGCAGAAATTGGTGTGGGAGGCTCTGTTGGAGGAGTATAAGCGGTTGCTAGTGAATAGTGGGCAGTGAATTGTGAGTAGTAATCAGTGAGCGGTGAATTGTGAATAGTAATGAGCTTTATATCATAAAAAAGATCCTGAACCAATTTTTGTCATCCTGAATTTATTTCAGGATCTAACACGCATCATCAGAAAATAAGCAATGCCTAAGCGAAACCACCATAACTATTCCGTTTACATTCTCACTAATAAACCTAAAGGTAGTTTATACATAGGTGTTACAGGTGGGCTGGATGATAGAATGGAGCGCCATCTTAAAGGCTGCGGCAGTAAATTTACGTCAACATATAAACTAAAACGGCTCGTTTATTTTGAAGAATTTCAATATATAGAAGATGCTATAACTAGAGAAAAACAATTAAAAAACTGGCATCGGCAATGGAAGATCAATTTGATAGAACAAGATAACCCTGAATGGGAAGATTTGTATAAACCATTAGACTAAGGCCTAGATCCTGAAACAAGTTCAGGATGACACTCGTTGCTTGTCATGCTATCCCGATAGCTCTCTGGATTAGCATTTTACAAGTAATCAACATATACAAAAAAAATGTATAAAACAACCATAAAACCCTTCCTAGATTTCCTCGCCGCTCTTATCGGTTTAATCCTGTTGAGCCCAATTTTTATTATAGTTACACTACTGTTAGCCATCGCCAATAACGGAAAGCCTTTTTTCTTTCAAACCCGTCCGGGGGAAAACGAGCGATTGTTTAGTATCATCAAGTTTAAAACGATGACTGATAATAAAGACAAAAACGGCAACTTACTGCCGGATGCAGAACGACTGACGGCAGTAGGGAGCTTTGTGCGTAAAACCTCGCTAGATGAAATTCCACAACTCTTGAATGTTTTAAAAGGGGATATGAGTTTAGTTGGGCCAAGACCCTTATTGCCCGAATACTTGCCTTTGTACACTCTAGAGCAAAAAAGGCGACATGAGGTAAAACCTGGAATCACAGGCTGGGCTCAGGTGAATGGAAGAAATGCGCTCTCTTGGAGCGATAAGTTTAAAAGGGATGTGGAGTATGTAGAGCAGCAAAGTTTTGTACTAGACTGTAAAATTCTATTTTTGACCCTTAAAAAAGTGCTGGTGTCTGAGGGGATTTCTCAAAACGGGCAAGTGGGCATGTCAAAATTTGAAGGAAATGAGTAAAGTGTCTTTATACGGAGCAAGCGGTCATGCTAAAGTTATTTTGGATATCATTAGATCCATAGAGGGCCTGGAGATAGGTTTTATTTTTGACGATAACCCATCAGTCACTCAGTTACTGAATCATAAGGTCTTAAAGCCTTCAGACTTTCCCGAACAATTTCAGCGCTATCCTTTATTCTTGAGTATTGGTAATAACTCCACACGCGAGCATTTAATGCAACGTCTCAATTCAAGTTCGTTTTCTAGAGCTCTAGTACATTCCTCTGCCCATATTTCAGAAGAAACAAAACTGCAGAAAGGAAGTGTCATTATGCCAATGGCTGTGGTGAATGCCTTTACTAAAATCGGTGAACACTGTATTGTGAATACAGGGGCGGTTATAGAACACGATTGCAGCCTCGAAGATTTTGTCCACGTGTCTCCCAATGCTACTGTTTGTGGTGGAGTGACTATTGGGAAAGGGACACATGTTGGGGCGGGTGCGATTATTATCCCTGAGATTAAAATTGGTGAGCACTGTGTAATTGGTGCGGGGACAGTGGTGATAGATCATATACCAAGTCATTCCAAAGTCGTTGGGAATCCAGGTCGTATCATTTAATGAGACTCAAACTATTTTTATTTTACCTTTTTTAAAGACGTCATGGCATTTTCTTAAAAAAACATAGCAATTTTATCCCAACTAAAGCAACTCAGAAACAAAAGTTAATATTTTTTAGATAATTAGCCTATAAAAGTGAATTTTCGATTAAATTCTACAAGCTATTTAACACGGAGACTATATATTTGTTTTTATAAAATCAATATTATGAAAAAAATTACTTTATTAGGCTTTGTTTTTGCAGCCTTCACGTTAAGTACCTACGCGCAAGAAAGCTCAAGTTTAATTCCAGACTATAACAGATTTTCTATTGATATAGGAGCTGGCGTTGCCAAAGCTTCTTCACCAATTACACCTGCCTCGGAAGGGGTGTTTTTTGATACAAAACTGCAGGATTTAGCCTTTGAAGTAGGGGCTAGATATATGTTCAATGATAAATTTGGTCTTAAAGTGAGTGGATTATACTTTGAAAGTACCAATACTGGCGATCCTGCTTTTGATATGGACACCGAATTTTTTCGGGCTAACTTAGAAGGGGTGGCTAACCTTGGTAATATTTTAGGCTTTAGAGAGTTCACACAACGTTTCAATCTTTTATTTCACGCTGGAGCGGGGATGAGTCATATTTCCTTACCAGAAAATGCAGTCTTAGCAAATGAAAGTGAAACACTAGTCAACTTTATGGCAGGAATTACACCACAAATCAAAATAACCGATCGTTTTTCTTTTAACTTAGACTTGTCTGTGATTGGGAATTTAGGTCAAGATTTAACTTATGATGGTCGTCAAAACAACCAAACTCGAAACTTTGATGGAATGGTCGTTTCAGCAACCGCAGGAGTATCCATCTACTTAGGTGATAATGAAAAGCATGCAGACTGGTTAGATAATTCACCTAAAAAGCTGTTTGGAGAACGCGTAGAAGAATTAGAAAACGAATTGGCTAAAATACAACGTGATATGCAAGACACCGATAAAGACGGCGTTGCAGATTACCTAGACAGAGAGCCAAATACAACCTCTGGAGTGGCGGTGAATACCAAAGGAGAGTCAATCGACTTAAACCAAAACGGGGTTCCAGACGAAATAGAAAAGTCTCTACAGAAAATGTACGTGACCAAAGAATTTGCTAGCGAAACCTATTTTGCAGGTGGTGTAGAAGGCGTTAAGCCAGATGCCAATGATGATCTTATCAATGTGTACTTTAGATTTGATAGTACTCAGCCAGAATATTACTCTCTAAATGCCATCAATCAAATCGTAAAATACATGAGAGCACATCCAGAAGCTGAGGCAATGTTAACAGGTTATGCAGATCAAATTGGAAATACAGAATACAACAATACACTCTCTGAAAACCGTGCTAAAAAAGTGTTTGACATTGTGATTGCTTCAGGTATTGAAGCATCTCGTTTAAGCTATAGAGGTGGAGGAGTAGATAGTTCAGTAGATAAAAATTCTGAAGAAGCTAGACAAATTGTAAGACGTGTGTCTTTCGAATTGAGATAAATCTAGTTTTAACTTATAAATTAAACTCCGCAAGAGCAATCTTGCGGAGTTTCTTCGTTCCTCCCATTCCGTGTAAGGCGATAGCCGCGATACGGAATCTCTCCATTCCGTGCAAGCGACAGCGGGATGCGGAATCTCTCCCATTCCGTGAAAGGCGATAGCCGCGATACGGAATCTGTTTAAGTGATGTATTTAGGCTTTAAGTAATTTCTTATTTAAGCTCTAGATAAAATTATTGCTTTCATTACTTTTTACCATCGCCGTAAAAAGTAACCAAAAAGGGCTAGGCTGTTTGAAAAAAACTAGAAAATCCTACGGAACCCCCAGCCACAGATGAAAAATAACTCATCACGCAAAAGCGTGACTCAAACAGATTTTCATCTCTTCTCCCAAGCTGCTTCCTTGATTTTCAAATTTTTTTCAATAGGCCGTTTTCTTTGTGTCGTGGAACTTGAAGCCTCGAGGCTGTCACTTCGAGTGATTTTCGATAGAAAATTGTATCTAGAAGTGCTTTGAAGTTATTAGCTTAGTCGAGTTCTCGATACAAATTTCACTTTTTTCAAAAGCAAAATTCACTCGAACTGACATATATTCAAACTCACCTTTCATCTCTCAAGACTATTCACTGTTCATCATTTGTTATTCAGTGTTCACTATTCGATAGTCTACCAGTCTACAAGTTCTAGGCTGTCACTTCGAGCCTGCCTGCTTTCCTTGAAAGGCAGGTGATTTTCGATAGAAAATTGTATCGAGAAGTAGTTTTAAGTCAGGAGCTTAGTCGATGTCTCTATATCATTTACTCTCTCTTTCTTTTTTGCATCGCCCAAAAAAGAAACAAAAAAGACTAGGCTGTTTGAAAAAAACTAGAAAATTCTACGGAATCCCCAGCCACAGATGAAAAATAACTCATCACGCAAAAGCGTGACTCAAACAGATTTTCATCTCTTCTCCCAAGCTGCTTCCTTGATTTTCAAATTTTTTTCAATAGGCCATTTTTCTTTGTATCGAGAGACTTGTCACCTTGAACGTACAATTGTCATCTTGAGGGAAACGCAGTGACGAGAGATTTCAGCCACTAGTCTACCAGTTCACCTCTCAAGACTCACCACTCACTTGTCACTTCGAGTGATTTTCGATAGAAAATTGTATCGAGAAGTGTAATAAAGTTAATGAAGATGCTGAAATGATCCCGAGACTTCGGGGCAGCATGACAAAGCTTACCACTCACCACTAATACCTCCCTTGGGCTTAGTCGAGTTCTCGATACAATGGTTTTGGTCTGTCGCCACAAACCCATTACTCGAACTGACATGTATTCAATTCAAATTATTTAAACTCACCACTCACCACTCACCACTCACCACCCACCACTAATAGCTTCATTAAAATTTGAATTGTCAATTTTGAAATTTTAAATATGAAATATAGGTCGTCAATCACTTCAAGGCTGTCACTTCGAGTGATTTTCGATAGAAAATTGTATCGAGAAGTAGTTTGAAATTATGAGATTAATCCAGCTTTCTATATCATTTACTTTCTTTTCTTTTTTGCTTCGCCCAAAAAAGAAACAAAAAAGACTAGGCTTATTTTTATGTCTTAGAAAACTACAAAAGCGGCTCCACCACGCAAAGCAAACCGTTTCACTAGTGCTTTGTTCCATTATCCTTTCTTCACCACTTTTTTGTTTTCCAAATTCCATAAAAAGTAGGCCATTTTTCTTTGTATCGAGAAACTTGTCACTTCAAGGCTGTCACTTCGAGTGATTTTCGATAGAAAATTGTATCGAGAAGTGCTTTGAAGTCAGGTGTTTAATCGAGTTCTCGATACAAATTTCACTTTTTTCAAAAGTAAAATTTACCTGCCTACCAAGGAACGCAGGCAGGCTCGAACTGACATTTTTTCAATTAAAAATTCACAATTATAAATTAATAATTATTCAAACCCACCTCTCACCTCTAAAGACTATTCACTGTTCATCATTCGTTATTTTTTATTCGTTATTCGATAGCCACCACTCACAACTCACTTCTCACGACTCACCACTCACAACTCACCACTCACGACTCACAACCCACCACTCACCACTCACCACTCACAACTCACAACTCACTTCTCACCACTACACCATTACACCGTTCTGCCTCTCACAAAAACCAGTGCCCCCATTAACTTAATCATTTCATAACAGTAAATACATGACTTAAATCGAAGAAAAGCAGGACTTTTGCGGTTGATTTTTTGGAATGGAAACGCTGTATATTTCCCTTATTGTTCTCTTATTTCTCTTAGCCATCGCCGATTTGGTGGTAGGGGTCAGTAATGATGCGGTAAATTTCCTAAATTCTGCCATTGGCTCCAAAGCTGTTCCCATGCGTACAATTCTGATTGTAGCAGGTCTAGGGGTTTTGGTTGGAGCCGTGTTTTCCTCAGGGCTTATGGAAGTGGCTAGGAAAGGTATCTTTAATCCTGAACTCTTCTTTTTTGATGAAATCATCATCATTTTTTTAGCGGTCCTTATTACCGATATTCTTTTGCTGGATTTCTTCAATTCTATTGGAATTCCTACGTCGACAACCGTTTCTGTGGTGTTCGAATTGTTGGGTGCTGCCGTAGTGATTTCATTGCTTAAGCTATATGAAACTGGCGAAGGCATCGGAGGCCTTGAGCAGTTCATCAATGTCCAAAAAGCCTCTGAAATTAGCTTTGGCATCTTGATTTCGGTTTTCATCGCTTTTGGGGTTGGCGCTGTGGTTCAGTTTGTTTCCAGACTGATTTTCACTTTTGACTACCATAGAAAATTGAAATACATTGGCGCTCTTTACGGGGGCGTTTCCCTGTCGGCAATTACTTATTTTATACTTCTGAAAGGAACCAATTCCATTACTTTTTTAGACCAAAATATCATTGAGAGTGTCTTAGATAATAAACTCTTAATTATTGGCTTTAGTTTTGTGTTCTGGGCGGCCATCTCCCAACTTCTCATTCAAGTTTTTCGTTGTCATATTCTGAAGGTGATTGTGGTTATAGGTACTTTTGCATTAGCCCTGGCTTTTGCAGGAAACGATTTGGTCAACTTTATTGGAGTGAGCATCGCCGCTTGGCAATCCTTTATCTTATGGCAAGAGGCGTTTCTAGCCTCGGGGGTATTGCCTTCAGAATTTCTGATGGATGGCTTATCGGGCGAAGTCCAAACGCCTGTATTCTTATTGGTAATTGCAGGAGCAATTATGGTGGTGACCCTTTGGTTTTCTAGTAAAGCTCAGTATGTTGTTCAAACGGGAGTGAACCTAGGTCGTCAAGGAGAGGGCCAGGAACGCTTTAAACCTAACTTCTTATCCAGAACCGTGGTGAGGTATTCTGTTTTTGTGGGTCAGACGTTTTCTCAAGTATTACCAGATTCTATTCAAAATAAAATCAACAGTAGGTTTATCTATCCTGAAAAGGCTTTTGGTTATAAAAAAGGAGTTGCTAAACCAGCATTTGATTTATTGAGAGCATCCGTTAATTTAGTTTTAGCGAGTATTCTAATTTCTTTGGGGACGAGTTATACTTTGCCTTTATCAACCACTTACGTCACGTTTATGGTAGCTATGGGAACTTCCTTTGGAGATCGAGCTTGGGGGAGAGAAAGCGCTGTATATCGGGTTGCGGGGGTGTTTAATGTGATTGGTAGTTGGATTGCCACAGCAGCGATCGCCTTTACCGCAGCGGGACTATTATCGCTTATTATTTGGTTTGGCTCTTATTATGCGATTGCAATTTTATTGGTTTTTGCCTTAGTGTCTATTATTAAAAGCGCTGTAAAACACTCCAAACGGGTTAAGTTTGAACGAGATCATAAGAAATTTAATAAAACCGATATCATTACGATTAATGAAATCACCAAAGAATCTTCTGAAAACATTGTAAAGGTGATTTCAGGAGTGAACAATTTGCTTTTAGACGTTGTGAATAACTTGGGCTACCACGATTTAAGTCGACTTAAAAAGAGCTTGAAAAGCCAGGAGGAGTTAGATGTTGTGATAGATGAATTGAAGGATAATGTTTTTTACTACATCAAGTCTTTAGAAGATACTAATGTAGAAGCCTCCAAGTTTTATGTGCTGACTTTAGATTATCTTCAGGATATGGTTCAGTCTCTGGCTTATATCACCAGGAGTAGTCATACTCACGTGAGCAATAATCACAAGAATCTGTTATTCAATCAAATTCGGGATTTAAAAGGCGTTCAAAGAGATCTTGATGAGGTATACGGCCATCTTGTCAAAGCCTTCCAATCACAAGAATTCGATAGCATTCAACAGCTCATCACCGACGAGCGTAAAGTATTAGAGAAGATTTCCAATTTGTTACAGAAGCAAATTGAAAGAATTCGGGATACTGAAAATAGTCCTAAAAACTCTAAGCTTTACTTTGGAATCTTACTTGAAACCAAAAACTTGACAAAAACCTCTATTGCTTTACTGGAATTGTTCAGGGAGTATTACGAAGAAGCTAAGCAGGAGTTTTAATGCGTTTATAGTTGACAGTTTTTGGTTAATTGTTTCTAGGTAGGCTAGGGGTCTTTAATGTTATTGTCATCTTGAGGGAAACGCAGTGACGAAAGATCTTTTCTCTCATTCCGTGCAAGGCGATAGCCGAGATGCGGAATCTGTTTAAGTGATGTTCTGCGGCTTAAGACGCAATGTCACTTCGAGTGATTTTCGATAGAAAATTGTATCGAGAAGTAGTCTTAAGTCAGGAGCTAAAAAGAGTTCTCGATACAATGGTTTTGGTCTATCGCCACAAACCCATTACTCGAACTAACAGATGATCCCGAGACTTCGGTGCAGCATGACAAAGCTTACCACTCACAACTATTCACTGTTCATCATTCGTTATTCTGTATTCATTATTATTTATTCAATGTTCCTTAATTCTGCGTTCAGCAAACCTTATTCTTTATTCAATATTCAGTATCCACCACTCACGACTCACAACTCACTTGTCACTTCGAGTGATTTTCGATAGAAAATTGTATCGAGAAGTAGTTTGAAGTCCGAAGCTTAGTCGAGTTCTCGATACAATGGTTTTGGTCTATCGCCACAAACCCATTACTCGAACTGACAGATGATCCCGAGACTTCGGGGCAGCATGACAAAGCTCACCACTCACAACTATTCACTGTTCATCATTCGTTATTCTGTATTCATTATTATTTATTAAATGTTCCTTATTCTGCGTTCAGCAAACCTTATTCTTTATTCGGTATTCAATATTCAGTATCCACCACTCACCACTCACGACTCACTTGTCACTTCGAGTGATTTTCGATAGAAAATTGTATCGAGAAGTAGTTTTAAGTTATTAGTTTAGTCGATGTCTCTATATCATTTACTGTCTCCTTTCTTTTTTGCATCGCCCAAAAAAGAAACAAAAAAGACTAGGCTTTTTGAAAAAAAATAGAAAATCCTACGGAACCCCCAGCCACAGATGAAAAATAACTCATCATGCAAAAGCATGACTCAAACAGATTTTCATCTCTTTTCCCAAGCTGCTTCCTTGATTTTTAACTTTTTTTCAATAGGCCGGTTTTCTTTGTATCGTGGAACTTGAAGCCTTGAATTCACTATTGTCATCTCGAGGGAAACGCAGTGACGAAAGATCTTTGTCACTTTTTGTATAATTAGTCACCTTGAAAATTTGAATTGTCAATTTTGAAATTTTAAATATGAAATATAGGTCGTCAATCACTTCAAGGCTGTCACTTCGAGTGATTTTCGATAGAAAATTGTATCGAGAAGTGTAATAAAGTTAATGAAGATGCTGAAATAAATTCAGCATGACAAAGCTTACCACTCACGACTATTCACTGTTCATCATTCGGTATTCAATATTCAGTATTCACCACTCACCACTCACCACTCACCACTAATAGCTCCATTAAAATTTGAATTGTCAATTTTTAAATTTTAAATATGAAATATAATCCACCTCTTACTACTCACCAAAAATCCACTACACCACTTTACTATTACACCATTATACTAACCACCACTCACCATTCATTATTTTACCGAGCGAGTTAGCGAGTTGGGAAGTTCCGGGTTGAATAGTTCCGGGTTATTGCATAGCCGAATGATAGAATGGATGCGTAATTTCAAATACCTCTAATTCACCACTCACCACTCACCAAAAATCCATTATACCACTACACCACTATACTATTACACCAGTCTACCACTCACCACTCACCACTCACGACTAATAGCTCCATTAAAATTTGAACTATCAATTTTGTAATTTTAAATATGAAATGAAATAGGATCAATTTTTTAAATTACTAATTCATCTACAGGTCTTCTTTTACTCTTCATATCTTTATCTTTGAAAAAAATTGAGATCTAATGAAAATATATACTAAAACTGGAGATAAAGGCACTACTTCGCTGTTCGGTGGAAAACGGGTTGCTAAACACAATATCCGTATCGATAGCTATGGAACTGTAGATGAGCTAAATGCAAACCTTGGCTTGGTCCGTGATCAGGATCTAGATGCAGATTCTAAAACGGGTTTAATCACCATACAGGAAAAGCTATTTACTGTTGGCGCCATTTTGGCTTCAGATCCGGGGAAAGCATCCAATGCAAGTAAAATTCCAAAGCTTAAAGAAGAAGACATTCTCTTTTTGGAGAATGAAATCGACAGGATGAACGAAGATTTACCAGAAATGACTCATTTTGTGTTGCCAGGTGGACATCCAGCAGTGTCTCATTGCCATGTCGCCAGAACAGTGTGCCGACGTGCAGAGCGTATTTGTACTGCCTTGTTCAATTTAGAACCTTTCGATGAGAAGGTACTTCAGTATTTGAATCGACTTTCAGATTACCTTTTTGTGTTAGCAAGATGTATTGCCAAGCAGAAAAATGCCGATGAGGTAAAGTGGATTCCTGATACTTCTAGCTAGTTGCGAGTTGGAGGGTTGCGGGTTCTGGGGTTTTGAGTTGGAGGGTTGCGGGTTCTGGGGTTCCGAGTTGGAGAGTTCCGAGTTATTGCATAGCCGAATGATAGAATGGATGCGTAATTTCAAATACCTCTAATTCACTATTCACCACTCACGACTCACTACTCACGACTCACTTGTCACTTCGAGTGATTTTCGATAGAAAATTGTATCGAGAAGTAGTTTTAAGTCAGGAGCTTAGTCGATGTCTCTATATCATTTACTGTCTCCTTTCTTTTTTGCATCGCCCAAAAAAGAAACAAAAAAGACTAGGCTGTTTGAAAAAAACTAGAAAATCCTACGGAACCCCCAGCCACAGATGAAAAATAACTCATCACGTAAAAGCGTGACTCAAACAGATTTTCATCTCTTTTCCCAAGCTGCTTCCTTGATTTTTAACTTTTTTTCAATAGGCCGGTTTTTTATGTATCGTGGAACTTGAAGCCTTGAATTCACTATTGTCATCTCGAGGGAAACGCAGTGACGAAAGATCTTTGTCACTAGTCGTGTATTCGAATAATAAGTCATTATTAAAATTTGAATTTTCAATTTTGAAATTTTAAATATGAAATGACATTTCTCAACCTGGCTTCGATACACCCCGCTACAAAAAGCGGGTCACTCAGCCACCACTCACCATTTCACGACTCACGACTCACCATTTCACCACTCACCAAAATCCACTACACCACTATACTATTACACCATTATACTACCCACCACTCACCACTCACCATTTCACCACTCACGACTTACTACTCACAGCTATTAGACCTTTAAATTATGCTACAGATAGACTTACTTTCTTTTCTTTTTTGCATCGCCCAAAAAAGAAACAAATCCCCAAAGCTTTGGGGACTAGGCTTTTTGAAAAAAAATAGAAAATCCTACGGAACCCCCAGCCACAGATGAAAAATAACTCACCATTTCACCAATCACCACTCACCATTCATTATTTTACCGAGCGAGTTAGCGAGTTGGAGGGTTGCGGGTTCTGGGGTTCCGAGTTGAATAGTTCCGAGTTATTACATAGCCGAATGATAAAACAAGAGTATAATTTTAAATTCCTCTAATTCACCTCTCACCACTCACGGCTAACCAAAATCCACTACACCATTATACTATCACACCAGTCTACCACTCACCTCTCACTACTCCCTTAGGCTTAATCGAGTTCTCGATACAAATTTCACTTTTTTCAAAAGCAAAATTTACCTGCCTACCAAGGAACGCAGGCAGGCTCGAACTGACATGTATTTAATTAAAAATTCTTAATTAATAATTCAAAATTATTTTAACTCACCACTCACGACTATTCACTGTTCATCATTCGTTATTCTGTATTCATTATTATTTATTGACTATTCTTTATTCGGTATTCAATATTTACCACTCACGGCTCACCAAAATCCACTACACCAGTATACTATTACACCATTATACTACTACACCACTATACTAACCCACCACTCACCACTAATAGCTCCATTAAAATTTGAATTGTCAATTTTGAAATTTTAAATATGAAATATAGGTCGTCAATCACTTCAAGGCTGTCACTTCGAGTGATTTTCGATAGAAAATTGTATCGAGAAGTGCTTTGAAGTCAGGTGTTTAATCGAGTTCTCGATACAAATTTCACTTTTTTCAAAAGTAAAATTTACCTGCCTACCAAGGAACGCAGGCAGGCTCGAACTGACATGTATTTAATTAAAAATTCTTAATTAATAATTCAAAATTATTTTAACTCACCACTCACCACTCACCACTCACCACTCACCACCAAATTCAAAAGCAATTTGAAATCAGAGGCTTAGCTGAAGTTTAGGTTGAAATAATTCTTAAAAATGTTGACTGTTACGCTAAAAAAATTACATTTGCAAAAATTAAAATATCCTTGCAATGTATTGGACTTTAGAACTTGCTTCCTACCTAAGTGATGCGCCTTGGCCAGCAACCAAAGACGAATTGATTGATTATGCCATACGAACGGGGGCCCCACTTGAAGTTGTAGAAAACTTACAATCCATAGAAGATGAAGGCGACACCTACGACTCTATAGAGGAAATCTGGCCAGATTATCCTACAGATGACGATTATCTTTGGAACGAAGACGAATATTAACTTTTCTGTTCCCAAATTCACTCTAAAAGTCTCGTAAAGAGACTTTTTTTTTCGTTACCTTTGAATCACTAAATTAATAAAGCCACTTATGGGTGTTTTAGATTCCGTATTAAAAGTATTTGTAGGCGATAAGACCAAGAAAGATCTTAAAGCTATTACTCCAATTGTTGATCAAATCAAAAGTTTCGAAAGTCAGTTTGAAGCGCTAAGCATAGACGAACTCCGTCAAAATACCTCTCGTTTTAAGACGACGATTAAAGAGGCCACCGCAGACTTGCAGTCGCAGATCGATGCGCTGGAAGAGAAGGCTGAACATGAGCCAGATATTGATGTGAAAGAGAACTTTTATGGTGAAATTGACGATCTAAAGGCCGAAATTTATAAAACGACCGAAGAGGTGCTTAATGATATTCTTCCGGAAGCTTTTGCAACGGTGAAAGAAACTGCCAAGCGTTTTTTCCACAATACAAGTTTAGAAGTCAGTGCTACAGAATTTGACAGAACGCTTTCGGCTTCCAAAGACTATGTAAACCTAAACGGCGACAAAGCCATTTGGAACAACTCGTGGGATGCAGCGGGTAAGCCAATTACTTGGGACATGATTCATTATGATGTCCAATTGATTGGGGGTATTGCAATGCACCAGGGGATAATTGCTGAAATGCAAACGGGGGAAGGTAAAACCTTGGTGGCGACCTTGCCGATGTACCTAAACGCTTTAAGTGGTGATGGCGTTCACTTAGTTACAGTCAACGATTATCTGGCCAAAAGGGATAGTGCTTGGATGGCGCCTATGTTTGAATTTCATGGGTTAAGCGTGGATTGTATAGACTACTATAAGCCTAATTCTGAAGCTAGACGTAAAGCTTATAATGCGGATATTACCTACGGAACCAACAACGAGTTTGGTTTTGATTATTTAAGAGATAACATGAGTCACTCTCCAGATGATCTCGTCCAGCGTCCACACCATTATGCGATTGTGGATGAGGTGGATTCGGTGTTGATTGATGATGCTAGAACACCACTTATTATTTCTGGACCTGTTCCTAAAGGCGATGTGCATGAGTTTGAAAACTTAAAGCCGCAAATCGCTCAAATTGTTGAAGTTCAACGTAAACAATTAACTGGTGTTTTGGCGGAAGCTAAAAAACTGATCAAAGAAGGCGAAACCAAAGAAGGGGGATTACAACTGTTGAGAGTATTCCGTGGCTTGCCAAAAAATAAGGCCTTAATTAAATTTTTAAGTGAAGAAGGGGTGAAGCAATTGCTCCAGAAAACTGAAAATTTCTATATGCAAGACAACAATAAGGAAATGCCTAAGGTAGATGCCGAATTGTATTTTACTATTGAAGAGAAAAGCAACCAAATAGACCTCACCGATAAAGGAATCGATTTCCTTTCTGGAGAGGATAACAAAGATTTCTTTGTAATGCCTGAAATTGGGGTGGAAATTGCCCAAATCGAAAAATTAGGCTTACCTAAAGAAGAAGAAGCAGAGAAAAAAGAAGAGTTATATAGAGATTTTAGCATTAAAAGTGAGCGAATTCACACGCTAAGACAATTGCTGAAAGCCTATACGTTGTTTGAAAAAGACACCGAATATGTGGTGATGGAAAACAAGGTGAAGATTGTAGATGAGCAAACCGGTAGGATCATGGACGGGCGTCGTTATTCTGATGGTCTCCATCAGGCGATTGAAGCCAAAGAAAATGTAAAGATTGAAGATGCCACTCAAACATTTGCGACGGTAACGCTTCAGAATTACTTTAGAATGTACAATAAGTTGTCTGGGATGACGGGTACAGCGATGACAGAAGCTGGAGAATTCTGGGAGATCTATAAGTTAGATGTCATGGAAATTCCAACTAATAAGCGCATCTCTAGAGACGATAAACAAGACAAGGTCTTTAAGACTAAGCGTGAAAAATACAATGCCATTATCGACGAAGTGGCACAACTTTCTGCAAAAGGCAGACCTATATTAATAGGAACTACTTCTGTAGAAATTTCAGAATTACTGAGTCGTATGTTGAAATTACGCTCAGTTCCCCATAATGTATTGAACGCCAAATTGCACAAACGCGAAGCAGATATTGTTGCTGAAGCGGGTAAAGGAGGTATTGTTACTATAGCCACCAATATGGCTGGCCGTGGTACGGATATTAAATTGTCTAAAGACGTAAAAGACGCTGGTGGTTTAGCTATCATCGGTACAGAGCGCCACGATTCTAGACGTGTCGATAGGCAGTTGAGAGGACGTGCTGGTCGTCAAGGAGATCCAGGAAGCTCACAGTTTTATGTGTCTTTAGAAGATAATTTGATGCGTTTATTTGGTAGTGAGAAAATTGCCAAATTGATGGATAGAATGGGCTTGGAAGAGGGAGAAGTGATCCAGCATTCTATGATTTCAAAATCCATAGAGCGCGCTCAGAAGAAAGTAGAAGAGAACAACTTCGGTATTCGTAAGCGTTTGCTGGAGTATGATGATGTGATGAACGCTCAAAGAGAAGTTATCTATAAGAGACGTTATAACGCACTATATGGTGAACGATTGAGAATCGATATTGCCAATATGATTTTTGATACCGCCGAGGTGATCACAGATTTCAATAATGCCAATACTGACTTTGAAAACTTTGAGTTTGAGTTGATTCGTTTCTTCTCGATGAACTCTCCAGTATCTAAAGCACAATTTGAAAAGCAAGCTGTTCAAAAAACGGCGGGAATTGTTTACAAACAAGCTTATGAGAACTATAAAGCTAAAATGATAAACAATGCTGAAGAGGCTTTTCCAGTGATCAAACAAGTGTTTGAAAAGCAGGGAGAAAAATTTGAACGTATTGCAGTTCCCTTTACCGATGGCCAAAAGACACTTCAAGTCGTTACAAACTTGAAGAGGGCCTATGAAACTGAAGGAAAAGACTTGATTACCGACTTTGAAAAGAACATTTCTCTAGCCATTATCGATGAAGCTTGGAAAAACCACCTTCGTAAGATGGATGAGTTAAAGCAAAGTGTTCAATTGGCTGTTCACGAGCAGAAAGATCCTTTATTGATCTATAAGTTTGAAGCTTTTGAACTGTTTAAAGTCATGATTGAAGAGGTGAATAAAGAGGTGATTTCTTTCTTATTCAAAGGAGAGTTACCACAGCGTGAACCAGATCAAATTACTGAAGCTAGACAACTAAAGTCCAAAGAGCAGTTACAAACTCAAAAAGAAGAGATCCAAAACTTAGATGAGCGCGCAGCCCAATCTAGAAAAGCTGGGGCTCAGGCTAGTCAACAACAACAGGTTGTTGAAACCATCGTTAGAGATCAGCCAAAAATTGGTAGAAACGATAAAGTGACCATCAAGCATGTGGGTTCTGGTGAAGAAAAATCCATGAAGTACAAGCAAGCGATCCCTTTAATTGATAAAGGAGAGTGGGTACTGATGAACCATTAACATCAAGATTCAAGGATGAAGAAATTTGAAATTGAATTAAAGTGGGCTTCCGTATATACAGCTATAAGCATCGCTTGGGTCTATTTTGAAAAATACTTAGGCTACCACGATGAACACGTGAGTAGCCAAGCTATATTTTCGTTTTGGCTCATGATCCCTCAAATTTTGGTGTATGTGTTAGCAATTCGAGAAAAACGAGAGCTTTACTACAAAGGTGAAATCACTTGGCAAAAAGCCTTTATTTCTGGAGTA
Source organism: Psychroflexus gondwanensis ACAM 44 (assembly GCF_000355905.1). Taxonomy (GTDB): domain Bacteria; phylum Bacteroidota; class Bacteroidia; order Flavobacteriales; family Flavobacteriaceae; genus Psychroflexus; species Psychroflexus gondwanensis. Next base: position 73,029 of record NZ_APLF01000010.1, on the reverse strand, counting down.
GTTCTTTCAGCAGTAATTGGAGGCTTGTCTCCAGCAGCCATTTACATCATGGCAGAATTTGTGACTCCAGAATTCTTTTCAAATATTGTGGAGGTAAGAGCAGCACAAGGCATTCCTAGGGAAGGCTTAGAACAGATTTATAATCTCAACAGCTATATCAGTCAAGCGATTTTTAATAACCTAGGATCTGGAGTTTTCTTTTCGGCAATCATCGCGTTAGTTCTAAAGAATAAAAACCCTTGATGTATCAGAATGGAAAGATTGCTTGAAACCTGAATCGGTTTCCGGTTTCTTCAATGCTATTAGATAGTCTGGCATAGTCAGAATCCCAGTTATTAGTGAAGATGTTTATGTCGTAACTTAGTTGAAATCTAACAAATTCCTCATTCTCATCAGACGTGAATATAGAATAACCAATGCTTGGGCCAATATGGAATTGATAAAGGTCGAGCTTTGCAACATCTCCAAAACTTCCTGGTTCATTTAAATCGATTGTTTCATTTTTATTGAAAAACTCTAGCTCTGATGTCATGTAATTAATGGCTAAACCAGCATAAATTCGATCTTCATTTTCAAACTGTAGAACATTCCTAAGATATCTCAGTGAAAGCGTACCTGAGGTTAATTGATGTTCGAAATTATCACGTTCTCGCTCTTGATTGTAAAACCCGAAATCTAGATCAATTCGATTTTTACCAAAATCACCTACCAGACCAAACGAAAATTCAAAAGGAAATCTCCTTACTGTCGGAACATTACTTTCGCTTAGAAAAGGATTGATGTTGAGAGCATCTGAGTAAATCATTCCAAAGCCGATGTAATAATTAACGTCAAAAATAGTCTTATCCGTAGGTGTGATCTGGTCTTCTTGAGCAAAACTTATTTCCGTAAACAGTATTAAACAGAGACTTAAGATCAAATATAATTTTTTCATTTTATTAGGTTTTAATTATTTGTTTTCAATTTCGGAAATCAATTCATCGGTAATCTTTAAGGTATGATAGACGTTTTGGACGTCGTCATCCTCTTCAAACTTATCGATGAGATTCAAGATTTGCATCGCCTCTTCCAAAGGGAGCTCAGTTGTGTTTAAAGGAATACGTTGGACTTCCGCGTTTTTAGGTTCGATATGGAGCGTTTCAAGTTTTGACGCCATTTTACCAAAATCAGTGAATTCTGTATAGACGGTTATGAGGTCTTTCTCTTTTTCCAGATCCAAAGCTCCTCCGTCTATCAATTCTAGTTCTAAGTCTTCAGAATTGAGTTCTACGTGGTCTTGGTCCAGAATAAACACTCCTTTTCTATCAAAGAGAAATTCCAAGGAGCCATTGGTGCCTAAACCTCCTCCGTTTTTACTAAAAATAGAACGGATGGAAGCGACAGTTCTGTTGGTATTATCGGTAGTGCATTCCACGTAAATGGCAATGCCATGAGGACCATAACCTTCAAAAGTGACCATCTCATAAGTATCCGCATCGGCGCCAGAAGCTTTCTTGATGGCTCGTTCTATGGTATCTTTCGGCATGTTTACGCCTTTCGCGTTTGAAATCGCATTGCGTAGAGTGGAATTAGTTTCTGGATCATCTCCGCCGCCTTCCTTCACCGCTACTGTAATTTCCTTGATCGCTCTCGTAAATTGCTTAGCTCGCTTTTTATCTTGAGCCCCTTTTCTGTGTTTAATATTTGCCCATTTGCTATGTCCAGCCATACGTTTACTATATTAAAAACTTAGCGTTAATATAATGAAATAGGAAGTCATTGTCAACTCTTCCTTACCAGTAAAGTTCGGAGGCGATAGCGGCAGCAGTTTCCCGCTTAAGACGCTTACGGTTTTCGAAAGTGAGTTCAAGGCCTTTGGTATGGATTAAAGGGTGAACAACAGCTCTCAAAACCCCTGGACTTCCTGAGGTGAAGCCATAACGAAATCTTTTTTTGCTATCTGGAAATGAAATGGGCACAATAGGTATGTGATGTTCTATGGAGAGTCGAAAGGCTCCATCTTTAAATTCATCCAAAACCTTTGTAATATCGTTGGGGACGCCGCCTTCAGGAAAAATACAAATACTGACGCCATCTTTTAAGCGTCTTTGGGCTTCCATAAAAGCATTTTTTCTACTTTTTGCATTCCTTCTGTCTACCAAAATACAAGAGCGTCTATAAATTAATCCAAAAACAGGAAGTTTGGCTAGCTCCCGTTTCCCGATGAATACAAAAGGGGTTTTGGAGACATAAATCATCATCATAATATCGATCATACTCGAGTGGTTGGCAGTTAGCATATAGCTTTTTCGCTTATCGAGATGCGTGTTGTAAGTGACTTTCGGAAAAAAGCCCATGCCGTATAAAACTATGGATGCCCAAAGTTTACCAATACGGAAAGTACCGGGATACCATTTTTCTTTGGACGTGGTGATGAGTAAAAAGGGCAATAGAATGACAAGAGGAGTAATGACAATGATGTAAAACCAAATTCTCCAAACGACTATCAAAATGTTCTTAATCCATACCATAGGCGGCAAATTTAATAAATTGAATGGGTTCGGTTGAACAAAACATTTATCTTTGACTCAATTTGTAATATATCCATTTTTATGTCTAGAATATTAACGGGTGTCCAGAGCACTGGGACTCCACATTTGGGAAATTTATTAGGGGCAATTATCCCTGCTATCGAATTGGCTAATTCTCCAAAGAATGAGTCGTTTCTATTTATTGCTAATCTACATTCTCTTACCCAAATAAAGGACGCTGAAGTCTTAAAAGAAAATACCTACGCCACTGCTGCCACCTGGCTTGCATTTGGGTTAGATGTCGAAAAATCGACCTTTTATAGACAAAGTGATGTCCCACAAGTAACTGAACTCATGTGGTACTTAAACTGTATGTTTCCATACCAACGTCTAACTTTAGCCCATTCGTTTAAAGATAAAGCAGATCGGTTGAGCGATGTTAATGCGGGCTTATTTAGCTATCCTATGTTGATGGCCGCGGATATTTTGCTCTATGATGCTGAATTTATTCCCGTTGGTAAAGATCAATTACAACATATTGAAATGACCAGGGATGTGGCCGAACGCTTCCACGCTCAATATGGCGACACCTTTGTGTTGCCTGAAGCCAAATTATCTGAATCTTCCAAATACGTCCCAGGAACCGATGGTGCTAAAATGAGTAAGTCTAAAGGCAATACCATAAATATTTTCCAGACCGATAAGAAATTGCGCAAGCAAATTATGCAAATCGAAACGGACAGTACGCCCTTAGAAGATCCTAAAGATCCTGAAACCTGTAATGTATTTCAGATTTATAAATTGATTGGCTCTAAAACTCAAGTTGAAGCCTTAAAGTCAAATTACCTAGCTGGAGGGTTTGGGTATGGTCATGCGAAGCAAGCCTTGTTCGATTTGATTCTCACTACTTATTCTGAAGAACGGGAAAGGTTCGATTATTTTATGAACAATAAAGCAGAGATCGATAACCTGTTAAGCATAGGAGCTAGTAAAGCAAAAGAGGTTGCTGGAGGAGTCTTGAGTCGGGTGAGGCATAAACTTGGTTATTAACAATAAAATAATTACAGATGTATACGTCTAAACTTATACAAGGATGTATGACGTGGGGCAGGTGGGGAAAGCAAATGTCTACCAACCAAATGGCCAGTCAAATTGAAGACTGCCTCAGCCTTGGTGTCACCACCTTCGATCATGCTGATATTTACGGAGATTATACCACAGAAGCTGAGTTTGGTAAAGCGTTTACAGAAAGTAAAATTGAACGAGACTCCATTCAGTTAATCTCTAAATGTGGGATACAATTGCCAAATTCCGCTCGAGATAATCGAGTGAAGCATTATCAATATGATTCAGAGTATATCATAGCACAAGCAGAGCAATCTATTTCTAATTTGAATTGTGGCTATTTAGATGCGTTTTTACTCCATAGGCCAAGTCCATTGATGGATCTGCAAGAGATTGCTAAATCTATAATTTATTTGAAAGAACAAGGTAAAATTAAACACTTTGGCGTGTCTAATTTTACAACACAGCAAATGGATTTATTAAGCGCGTATGTAGAAGTAGAAGGACACCAGTTGCAATGTTCTTTAAACCATCCACAGCCTTTTACAAATGATATTCTTCAGCACCATCTTTGTAAATACATTCTAACCATGGCTTGGAGTCCTTTGGGAGGTATAAATACTTTACACCAGGACAATCCTATTCTAGATAAAACCCTAGAAGAAATGGCAACAAAGTATGAGTGTGAAAAAGCTCAACTTGCCATTGCCTTTTTAAATGTGCATCCCATCGGGATTAGACCTGTTGTTGGGACTACCCAAATGACAAGACTGAAAGTATTGAAAGCCGCTTTAGCTATAGACTTAAGTTTACAGGATTGGTTTTCAATATTGGAGGCTTCACGGGGTCATGAAGTTGACTAATTCTTAACGCGAAATACATTTCATTTTTTTAGGCTCATGTTTTGTGTCAAAGATATTTGCAATTTCTACAGGATAAAAGTCAAAATTTATCCAGTAAACTTTTTTTTATTTTTGTAAACTAGAGATCTGTATGGTATTATGACTTAAGATATCCTACAATTGACTTTACCCTTAGCGAATTTATTGTCAATTCTGTCTATGTTCTTCTGAAGGGGCCTTATGCCAATTTAAACCTATACTGTCGCAATACATCGTTTTACCAAAACGGATTCGGCACAGGCTTTTTTTGCCTGCTTTTTATCAAAAATAAATACCGTAACTAAGGCTATGCTAATTATTTTTAACTTCAATCCATCAAAAAACCTGTGCTGAGCTACGTCGTAGTGTAATTCAATTTATTTCTACGACATTATAAATTCAATTTGATATTAATCGTATGTCCGGTTTAAGATATTCGCTTTTCTGATAAAGCTTCTGCTTTTTTCTAGATCGGTTTTAGTTATAAAACTAAAGCCCACGTATAAAATCAGTGAAATGGAAATGCCGATTAAGGCTTGTGTAACCGAGGCTATTTCCCAGGCAACGGGTAAGGGAGCGCCAAGAGCTACCAGGAGATTATAGCTAGAAAATACCAACCCAAATAACATAGAAATTGTAGCAGCTGTAGCTGTTCCCCTTGCCCATAAGAAGCCCAAGATTAAGGGTATGAATGCTCCACTGGTCAGAAAATCAGACCCTATCCAGGCGATGGTTAATACCGATTTTATTTCTAAAGCTATTAGCAAAGCGATGGCACCAATAATAAAGGTGGAGATTCTGCCTATGGTAACGTTATGAGCAGCACTTGCCCTAGGGTTTATATATTCTTTATAAATATCTAAAGTTAAAGAAAGTGCCCCGGTATTGATAAGAGAATCCATGGTAGACATAATCGCCGCACTTAGCCCCACAAAAAGAAGAGCGCTAATTAACGGATTTGAAATATTGCTAATCATATTGGGAACAATTCCACTTTTGGGAACGCTTTCATAAAATACAGAAGCAAACATGCCTGTATAAGTCACCATAAGATAGAGCGGAATAAAAGCGAGGAAACTAATAATCATCATTTTTCTGGCGTCTGTAGATTTTTTTGCTGCAGAAATGCGTTGCCAAATATTTGCCTGAATCATCCACGAGGTACCAAAAGTAATAACATAGGCCAAATTATCAGAAACGTCACTAAAAAAGGACGTGTAACCACTTTTATTATTGGCAAGGGCTGTCATTTTTACAGCTTCCATGCCGCCCGACTGGGTGTAGGCAGTGTAGAACAAAAATACGGCAGTAAATAAAAAGAATAGAAACTGAAGTAAATCGGTGAGCACCACGCCTTTAAAGCCACCAAATAAGGAATAGGTCAACACGATTAGCGTACCTATAATCGCACCGGTTTGATAGCTGAGATCAAAAAATGCCTGGAAGAATTTACCTACGACAATGACCTGAACTGTTGCGGCAATGACCATAAAAATGATAATAAAAACAGTAAGTAGTAGTGAAACTGTGCTGTTGTAGCGTTGTTCCATAAGTTGTGGTTGCGAAATAGACCCTATATTTCTAATTCCTCTAGCAAATAGAAACAAAAGGGCAGTCGCTATTAATACAGGCACCCCATAAATCCAAAAAGAGCTAATGCCATTTCTGTGAGCATGATCTACAAGATCTATAGCAGAACCACCGCCCCACCAAGAGGCTATAAAAGTAACGGCCAATAACCAAGCAGGGAGTTTTCTGGAAGCCAGAAAGAAATCTTCACTGCTTTCACTCTTTCTATTCCAGATACCTACGGCTATAATTCCCGCAACGTAAATTATTAAAAATAGGATGCTAATATTTGTACTTTGCATATTAATTTGCTGCGATATAACTTAGGTTCTTAATCATTTTTGAAATAAAATTGTGCAATATAGTTTTCTTGCTTCCAATTTCGTTCAATCTGTATCAAAATTCATCAAAATATCCATTGATATAAAAAGGACTTACTTAGGAATAAGTGATCCTGCTTCAAGATTTGACTTTTTCCTGTGCTTATTTATTGTCAATTTGATGTAGTTGAAATACTTAAACCTTTTATTCTTTTTTAGTTCGCTCTTGTATTCGCTGTTTTAAGTGTTTGTGAATCTCGTTCCTCGATTTGCATCGCCCATTCTGAAGGATCTGGAAAAACAAACCTACCTGCATATCCGAATTTAGGCAGGAAAGACTAGCCTTTCTTTTAATATCTTTGAATTTACTTTTGGCAAATTCTAACCAATAAACTTCTAATTCCGCTTTGGAAGTATTGTCTCTAAATCCATTTTATTCAAATTGACCTGATTATTAATTTTAAGGATTTTTCGTTACGCCGACTTCAGTTGACCTAACAACATCACTTGAATTTTAGTCCTTTATTTTTCCTGAATTTCAGCATCCTATCTAGGTGATTTCTTAGCTATAAAGCTCATTAACTTTGCCTATTATTGCTTAACTTACGGCAAATTCAGAAGAAAAAAGAATGATGAAAAATGTATTGGGTACAGAATTACAAGCCTGTTCTTACGATCCTATGACGGGGGCTTTTCGAGATGGGTTTTGCAAATATTCCGACCAAGATCCCGGTCTCCATATTGTTGCGGCAAAAGTGACCGAGGGATTTTTGGAATGGAACAAAGCTAGAGGGAACGATCTGGTGAGTCCTAAACCGCAATGGAGTTTTCCAGGGTTGAAACCAGGTGATTGGTGGTGTATTTGTATGGGAGTGTGGTTGAAAAGTAAGGAAGCTGGGCATCCTCTTCACTTGCGACTAGAATCTTGCCATGAAAAAATGCTCGAGTATATCTCGCTGGAGACCCTGAAAGCATGGGAATATAAGGAGTAAAAAAAAATCCCCTTTTGAAATCATTTCAAAAGGGGATTGAACTTATATTAAACTAATTTTTATTTAGTTTTTTAAAGATTGCATGTCAATGACAAATCTGTATTTGACGTCTGAATTAACCACTCTTTCAAAGGCAGTATTGATATTTTGCATATCGATCATCTCCACATCGGAAACAATATTATGCTCACCACAGAAATCCAACATTTCTTGAGTTTCTTTGATCCCTCCAATAAGAGAACCAGCTAGTCGCTTTCTTTTTACAATCAACGCTCCGCCGTTTACTCCTTTAAGAGGTTCTATGGCGCCAACCAAACACATGGTTTTGTCTCGCTTAAGTAAGTTTAAATAAGGATTCACATCATGACCTACCGGGACAGTGTTCAATATAAAGTCGAAAGAATTGGCATGTTTCTTCATGTCTTCTTCATTTTTAGAAACCAATACTTCATCTGCTCCAAGGCGTTCTGCATCTTCACTTTTACTTGGGGAAGTTGTAATCATAACCACATGAGCCCCTAGCGCATGAGCGAATTTAATTCCCATATGTCCAAGGCCTCCAAGACCCACAACTCCTACTTTATCTCCTTTCTGCACGTTCCATTGTTTTAGTGGTGACCAAGTTGTGATACCAGCACATAATAAAGGGGGCACACCTTTTATATCTAATTTTTCTGGGACATTCAATACAAATTTCTCGTCTACTACGATTTCTTCTGAATAGCCTCCGAAAGTCTGTCCTCCTAAATGTTCATCGGGACTATTGTAAGTGGCTGTCATTCCGTTTTCACAGAATTGCTCTAGGCCTTCATCACAAGCTTCGCAGTTTTGGCAAGAATCTACCATACAACCAACACCCACTTTTTGGCCTTCTTTAAATTTGGTAACGTCTTTTCCAATAGCTACAACATGTCCTATAATCTCATGACCTGGAATAACGGGATATTTAGAATTCTTCCAATCGTTTCTAACTTGGTGTATATCACTATGGCAAACACCACAATAATCTATTTCTATATGTATATCATTAGGAAGAAGTTCTCTTCTTTTGATATCTAATTGTTTTAAATCTGCATCGCTGGCTTTAGCGCCATAAGCTTTTACTTGACTCATAATTTCTAATTTTATTAAATATAAGAGGTATTGGGTAGCTTTTAAAATTTTTGACTTCGATTTAACCTAAATACTAAACTTTTTTTAATCTTTCAATTTTTTGTTATGCCATCTAGAACTTAAATTACCTGTTTAGAAGTGTAAGTTGTTTTTGAGCTCTCTTATAATTTAATCTACTCTTTCGCTAAAGAGATTTAGACTCAAAGCAGCTAGCCGTTATTTTCTGACTGCTAGATCAGATTGCTCTAAAAATGTATATTCTCTAATCCTTTTATTTTTGAATTATTAACTTCGACCGCAGTAGTGTTTAATTTTGAACCCATACAAAACTTCAAAAAATCTCTATCGATATAGTGATGTATATTTGAAATATGTTTTCTATTTTGCTGTGCAAAAAATAATTGATGAAGTCTAAAACGTTTTTATTGCTCATTACATCCGTATCTGCACTAGGCGGATTCTTGTTTGGTTATGATACTGGTGTGATTAATGGTGCTCAATACTATCTGAGTCAGCACTTTGACTTAGATCCAGCTTTAAAAGGTTGGGTAGTTGGGTCGGCCTTAATAGGTTGTCTTCTAGGGGCGTTGAGTGCGGGTTACCTGAGCATGAAAATTGGAAGAAAGTATTCATTGATAATTTCTGCCGCTTTATTTACAATTTCCGCATGGGGCTCTGGCTTGCCTTCTTTTTTACCTGAGTCCGTTAGTTTATTGGTCGTTTTTAGGATTATAGGGGGTCTTGGTATAGGTATAGCCTCTATGTCTGCTCCCATGTATATTGCTGAAATTGCCCCGTCACACAAGCGTGGAACTTTAGTTACCTTTTATCAATTGGCTATTGTTATTGGGTTTTTTGTAGTGTTTTTGGTGACTTACTTTATTGGCGATAAGTTAACTGTCGCCGAGAATATTGCCTTTGGCTGGCGGCGGATGTTTTGGTCGGAGTTAATTCCCAGTGGCTTGTTTTTGGTTCTGTTGTTTTTTGTTCCTAAAAGTCCAAGGTGGTTATACTTGATGCAGAGACCTGAAGAAGGTTATGGCACTCTTTTAAAAATCCATGGAAGCGAATTGGCCAAGAAAGAGGCTCATCAAATTCAGGAATCGATAGATCAAAATCTAGAAAAGCCTAAAGTCAACTTTTTTTCGAAAGCCATTCTAGGAATTATATGTATAGGGACTATATTTTCCATGCTACAACAATTTACTGGGATAAACGCCGTGTTGTACTATGGCTCAGATATTTTTGAAAAAGCCCTAGGCTTTGGTAAAGAGGATGTTTTATTACAACAAATCCTTTTAGCTTTTATCAATTTAATTTTCACTTTTATCGCCATGTTCTCCGTGGATAAATTCGGAAGAAAACCGCTGATTTATATAGGAAGCGTCGGAATGATCATTGGATTTTCTCTACTCGGTATTAGTCTTCAGCAACAAAGTGTTGGTTTGGTTTCTTTAATAGGTGTATTGCTTTTTATAGCGTCGTTTGCGATGTCAATGGGACCTGTCGTTTGGGTTTTGCTCTCCGAGATGTTCCCCAATCGAATCCGAAGTGCTGCCATGTCTATTGCTGTAGCAGCCCAATGGGCATCGAATTACGTAGTGTCGCAATTTTTTCCAGTCGTTTCTGAAAGTGAAACCAATATGAATAGCTTTTGGAATGGATCACTGCCTTATTTTATATTTATAGGGTTTATACTATTTATCATAGTGTTCACCTACAAATTTATACCAGAAACTAAAAACAAATCACTTGAAGAGCTTGAAGATATTTGGGATTAAGAGTTACAAACTCAATAATATAATGTTTCGTGTAAGTTTACACGTTTGTTTGTTCTTTTGCTTTTTAGGAAGTAGTTACTCACAGGAATTACCTCCTGTTTTAAGTTTTTCGCCTAAAGACTATCAAGCCGACAACCAGAACTGGTCCATTACACAAGGAGAAAACAAGCACATCTACATTGCCAATAATAAGGGATTATTGGAGTATGACGGGGAAGCCTGGACGCTATATCCATCTCCTAACCAAACCATTCTTCGCTCCGTTTTTTTTCATGATGATAAAATATACTCGGGGAGTTATCGTGAATTTGGATATTGGGAAAAACAATCTACAGGTGAGCTTGACTATAATTCACTATCTCTCGATATTATTGATTCTATTGGTACAGATGAACAATTCTGGACTATTGAACGTCTTGAAGACTGGATCATTTTCCAATCTTTAGATCATTTATATACCTATCATACCGATGATAAGTCCGTCAATAAAATTTCTATTGAAGGCTCCATTTCAAAAATGTTTAAGTTAGAGTCCGATCTTTATTTTCAAATTGTGAATAAAGGGCTCTTCAAAATTGAAGACGGAACTCCTTCTCTGGTCTCAAACCACGATTTCTTTACAACCAATCTTATAACCAATCTTTATACCTACAAGAATCAAATCTTGGTGCAAACTGAAACAGAAGGGATTTATACATTAGAGGAGGCACCTCAATTATGGCCTTCCAATTTTACTCGCCTTAATACCTTCAATGTATATGCAAGTTTACAAAAAACGGATGGAGGCCTTGTTTTAGGGACTATTTCTCAAGGGGCTATTTTTCTTACTCCCGAAGGTCGCATTATAAATCAAATTTCACAGCAGGAGAGCCTTACCAACAATACTGTTTTATCTGTCTTTGAGGATATAGACAGGAATGTTTGGCTTGGACTCGATAATGGTATTGATTGTGTTAATATAAATTCGTCTATCAGTGTTTTTAATGACGATAAAGGAATTTTGGGCACCATATATACTTCTATCGTTCACAATAATCGTCTCTATTTGGGAACAAATCAAGGCCTTTTCTATAGAACAGTTGAAAGCCCTGGCGAGGACTTTAAACTTGTGGAAGGATCCAAAGGACAAGTATGGACTCTTAAAAGCATTGATGATACTTTATTTTGCGGCCATAACAACGGGACGTTTGTGGTGGGAGATAACGATTTTGAGCAACTCTCGGACTTACTAGGCACCTGGTGCTTTAAGACAGTCCCAAATCAACCAAGCCTTATTCTACAGGGTAATTATTCAGGTTTGAGTGTTTTAGAGAAGGTGAGCGGTCAATGGCAGTTTCGTAATAAAATTAAAAACTTTGACGTGTCCTCAAAATTTGTTGAATTCATATCACCCAATGAAGTTTTAATTGATCATGAATACAAAGGCGTTTATCGGATAAGCTTAGACAAAGATTTCACTCAAGTTTCTAAAATCTACCAATACTTAGATCTAGAAAAAGGCCTATACTCTAGTTTGGCTAAATTTAAAGGCCAAGTGTATTACGCCCACCAAAAAGGCATTTGGAAATTTCAGATGGATGACAATACTTTTCAAAAAGACAGTTTACTAAGCCAGATGTATTCAGAAGAGACTTACTCCTCTGGAAAATTAGCAGTAACTGATGGAGAAATCGGCCTGTGGAGTTTCAATAAAAACAGTATAGATTTCACCTTACAAGGGAAAGTAAATGATAGTTACAGGCTAGCTTCCATTCCAATTACATCTGACTCTAGAGGAACGATGGCGGGTTATGAAAACATTCTTCAGTTAAACGACGATGAATATTTATTGGGCCTTACACAAGGCTATATGGTCATCAATTACAATAAATTTTCTAAATCAAAAATAGACCAACCTCTTAATCTCACTTCCGTACAGTATTGGGAAAATGGAAAAGAACCGGTATCATTGACCACAGACCAACCAGCAGTATTGAAGAACAAGTTCAATAACATTCATTTTAGTTTTAGTGTCCCGCACTTTGAAAAATACTTTTCTCCCGAATATCAATTTCGCCTCAAAGGGTTTTTAGAAGACTGGACTGCTTGGGGGTCAAAAAACGAAATGACATATAGCAACCTGTCTTATGGAGACTATGAATTTCAGGTGAGAGCACGAATTGGGGAGCGGTACCAAACCAGTCCCAAATCGTTTGTATATACTGTAGAGCGTCCTTTTGCTTTTTCAAACCTTATGCTTATGGTTTATCTTTTAATTTCAATTGTTTTCTTTTCAGTGGTTCACACTTTCTATAGACGCTATTATAAGAAGCAAAAAATTGAATTAAAGCGAAAAGCTAACCAGGAATTGGAGCTTAAAGAGCTTGAAAACGAACAAGAACTTATGCAAGTTAAAAATGAACAGCTCAAACAAGATATAGAAAGCAAGAATAGAGAGTTGGCTGTATCTACGATGAGCTTAATTAAGAAAAATGAATTTCTAAATTCAATAAAAGAGGAACTCCAAAAATCTAAACCTTTACAAGCCTCTTCTAAGAAAGTGATTAAGATTATCGATAAAAACATCAACAATTCAGACGATTGGAAGATCTTCGAAGAAGCCTTTAATAATGCGGATAAAGACTTTTTGAAAAAGATGAAATCTAAACATAACTCCTTAACGCCAAATGATTTAAGACTAAGCGCTTACTTGCGTTTGAACTTATCGTCGAAAGAGATCGCTCCGCTTTTCAATATATCTACAAAAAGTGTAGAAGTGAAACGATATCGTTTGCGTAAAAAAATGGACTTACCCCGTGAAATTGGCCTAACCGATTATATTTTGGAAATATAGAACCAATACAATTGCCACTTTCTACTCTACATTACCACTACAAACGGACTAAAATACTGAAATACAACGTTGTAGTTAAAAATTTAACAAGTCTATTCAGCTCACTATAAATAGGCGACGAGATACTATTATGTCTCAAAAATCCTATATTTTAACAACTTGTAGTTTTTTTGTAATTCATAAAAAACTCATTGTGATGTACTTAGTGTTAGATTTACGTTAAACAAACAATAGATATGATTAAAAATATTTTGTTAACGACGTTTTGCTTTTTCTCGCTTTGCCTGTTTTCGCAGGAGAGAGATATAGAAGGCAGTGTGGCAGATAAAGAATCTGGGATGCCTTTACTAGGAGTGAATGTCATCGTAGAGGGCACTACACAAGGGACAACCACAGATTTTGACGGTAACTTTATATTGCCTTCGGTCCAAGAGAGCGCAACTTTAGTATTTTCCTATTTAGGGTTTAAAACCTTGAAGATAAAAGTTGCAGGGCGAACCCAATTTGATGTTCAGCTAGAGGCCGATACTGAGTCTTTGGATGATGTAGTGGTGATTGGATACGGTTCTAGTAGTAAACGAAAAATCACGGGCTCTGTTTCTACTGTTAATTCTGAATCTATTCAGGATCTTGAACCCATCAATGCTGCTACTGCATTACAGGGAACTTCTGCAGGGGTAAGTGTAACTCCTCAATCTGGTGCGCCTGGGGCAGAATCCAATATTAGAATTAGAGGAGTATCCACCAATGGAAATAGTTCACCATTAATTATCTTAAATGGTGCTCAGTACGACGGTGGTTTAAATTCTATTAATCCTCAAGATATTGAGTCCATAACAGTCCTAAAAGATGCACAAGCTGCTATTTATGGTTCCATAGGAGCAAATGGGGTTGTTCTTATCGAAACCAAAAGAGGAAAAAGAAATCAGTCTGCAGTGGTGTCTTATAATACTTACGTTGGTCTGCAGGAAACAACAAGAAAATTGCCTTTATTAAACGCCAACGAATATGTGTTACTGACCAATGAAAAATATGCTAACGCAGGTCAAGATTTGCCATTTACTAATCTATCTCAAATTAACAATAATACAGATTGGCAAGATCAAGTTTTTGAAACTCCCACAGTCATCAGCAATAATGTATCTATAAGAGGTGGGTCCGAGAATACCGATTATTCCTTTAGCGCATCTCATCTAGACCAAGGTGGTATTGTTGCTCCCGATAAATCTAACTTTAAGAGAACAACAGCCAGCATTTCCCTAAACACAGATGTGAGAGATTTTTTAAATGTGAGTGCTAATGTGTTCTTCACCAACAATAGATCTCAAGGCATAAATTCATTTGGGTTGGGTTCGGTTCTTTTCAACGCCATCAATATTGCTCCAGTCATCAATCGGAGCCAAAATAATTTGGATGGCACTATAGATTTGGGCAACGAAGTGGTTAACCCACTTGCGCAAATCAATAATACCTTCAACGATTTTGAGAGTAATCGACTAAGTGGATCCTTTCAAGCTGAGCTAGAGTATATCAAGGATTTTAAATTAACCGCCAGATATGGATTCAATTCTTCTAAATTAAATAATAGAGAATTTTTCCCAGAGTTTAATTTCGGAACGGGAAAAGTATTTAATAGACCTGTCAATCAAGTCGATCTGGATCAGCAAGATTTTTATGATTACACATTTGACTTGTTCAATACCATAGAAAAAACATTTTTTGGTGAATTGGACGTCACAAACACAACAGGTTTAACCGTGTTTAGGTCTCATGGAGAAGGTTTATTTGGTTCTAGAACAGGCGTTCTAAGGAATAGCTATGACTTTGCTGACTTAGGTTCTGCTACTGGTGTTGGAGAAGGAAATCAAACTAATGGATCATTTGTAAGCGAGTTTAGAAGATTATCTTACTTCACAAGATTTGAATTTGATTATCAAGATAAATATTTGTTTTCGGCCATATTAAGAAGGGATACTTCATCTCGATTTGGACCTAATAATTCTACTGGATGGTTTCCTTCAGTAACAGCCGGATGGTTATTGACTGAAGAGGATTTTATTGGAACTAATGATATTTTAAATTTTGCTAAGCTAAGAGCAAGTTACGGTGAACTTGGAAATGACCAGATTGGAGATTTTCTCTTTTTATCTGTTCTGAGTGGTGAAGCAGAGTACTTATTTGGTCCAGACCAAGGTCTGACTACTGGACAAGCTCTAGGTCCCTTAGCTAATCCAAGCGTGAAGTGGGAAACCGCTAAGAAATTGGATATAGGTCTAGATCTTCAATTATTCAATAATGACCTGGACATAACATTAGATTATTACGATAACACAAGGGAAGATCTACTGATACCAGGAATACCAACCTCAGGTATATTTGGAATAGCAGCTCCAGGGAGCTCTGCTCCAACCATCAACGCAGGTACAGTTAAAAACACTGGTTTTGAAGCCACATTGGGATATAGTAAAGATTTTAGTGATGACTTTTCATTCTCTATCAATTATAACGTAAGTACTATCGATAACGAGGTTACTCAAATTAACGGTGCAGAGTTCCTAGAAGGTGGCCAGTTTAGTGTAGGTCAGCAACCTCCATCCAGAATGGAAGTAGGATTACCTTTAGGATATTTTTACGGTCTTAAGACTGATGGAATATTCCAGTCTCAAGCTGAAGTAGAGGCACATCCTTCTCAATCTCAACTTGCAGGTGTTGAAGCTAGTCCTGGTGATTTAAGGTTTGTAGATACGAACGGAGATGGTGTTATAAGTCAAGATGATAGAACGTATATTGGTGACCCAATACCAGATGTAACCATGGGTCTGAATTTATCTTTTACTTACAAAAACTTCGACTTTAGCGCTTATTCTTTTGCTAACTTAGGCAATGAAATTGTAAGAAATTTTGAAAGAGATCAGATCAACGTTAATATGTTAAGTAGACGATTAAATCGTTGGACAGGTCCTGGGACCTCTTCTACAGAGCCTCGAGTGACAACTGGAGCTACAGCCAATAAATTATTTTCAGACTATTTTGTTGAGGACGGTTCCTTTTTAAGAATACAAACCATTTCTCTGGGTTATAATGTTCCCGTTGAAAACTTAAAGGCTTTTGGTATCAATGGAGTTAAAATTTATGCTAAAGTTGATAACGCATTTACCTTTACAGAATACTCCGGATACGATCCTACAGCCTCCACAGGAGCTCCAATTGGAGGAGGAATTGATCTTGGATTCTATCCGCTGCCAAGAACCTATACACTTGGACTAAATGTTAAACTTTAAACGAATGAAAATGGCAAAGACAATATATAACCAATGGTTCATGATTTTAATGGCATTAGCCTTAGTATCATGCTCAGACGATTTTGTGGAACTAGAACCACCTTACCGACTTACCTCAGAAAACTTTTTTGAGGATGAAGAAGACTTTCAAAACGCATTGATTGGCTCCTATGATATTTTGCAGTCTACTTATGTTAATGTTATTCTTGGAGAAATTGCTTCAGACAATACGCATGCCGGAGGAGAAAGTGCAACCGACGTTGTAGGATGGCAGCAGGTAGATAGAATGGCTCATACCCCAGATAACAATAATCTGGATGATATTTGGGATTTCAATTTCGCTGGTGTTTACAGAGCATCTTATATCCTTGAAAATGCTGATAAGATAGATTTTGAAGGTAAGGAGCAAATTATTGCTGAAGCACGTTTTTTAAGAGCTTATTTCAATTTTGAACTAGTAAAATGGTTCGGGGCTATACCTATTAAGCCAGAAGGTAAATTTGAACTAGGTGAAGAAACATCTCTGCCCAGAACATCGATTGATTTAGTATACCAATATATCGAGAATGATCTTTCTCTGGCCATACCGAATATGTCTTCCCAGGCTTTAGAAATAGGACGAGCTTCCAAAGCTTCTGCCCAGGCACTTCTTGGTAAGGTGCACTTGTACCAAGATGAATTTAATCTAGCGGCCCCTTTGTTTGATGCTGTTATTGGTTCACAACAGTTTCATTTGTATGGAACAGAAGGCGATGAAGAATACGAAGACCTTTTTGAATTTGAAGCTGAAAATAGTGCAGAATCTGTTTTTGAAATTCAATATTCCGGTCAAGCCCAAGGAGCTAGTTTTGATTGTTTACAATGTAGTGAAGGTAATGTCATGGTAGGATTTAGTGGTGTAAGAGGCTACAACGGTCCTGTCTTTGAATCTGGATTTGGCTTTAATTTACCTACTGAAGAAACTTATAATGCCTTTGATTTAGACGACTTAAGAAGAGATGTTTCTATCTTGAACATTGAAGCTTGGGCTGCAGACACAGGAGCAACTTTTACCATAGGAAACCAAGACCCTACAACAGGTCATACCGGGTATTACAATAGAAAGTATATCCCTAGACAAAATGATAATTTAGGGGATGCTAATTTGACACAGCCAAACAATTACAGAGCTATCCGTTATGCTGATGTTCTATTGATGGCAGCTGAAGCTTTAAATAGAGGAGGTATCAACGATCAATTAGCATTAGATTATGTGAACGAAGTTCGTGAAAGAGCAGGATTAGATGATGTGAATTTATCAGGAGGCCAGTTAACTGAAGAGATATATACTCAAAGACGACTAGAGCTTGTAGGTGAAGGACACCGTTTCTTTGATTTAGTGAGAACTGGAAGAGCAGCCAACGTGATTGATGGATTTACTCCAAACAAAAATGAAGTTTTCCCTGTACCACTTGAAGAAATTCAATTTTCTCAAGGAAATTGGGAACAAAACGCAAACTACTAATACATAACAGAGATGAAAAAGCAATTTTTAATATTATACCTACTCATGATTGCAGTGTTTACTGTATCATGTTCTGATGATGAGGGTCTTCAAGATATACCAATTGGGGCTCCTTCCAATATTGATGCTAAGATCAGTTTTACTCAAGATAATTCAGGACTGGTGACTATCCTGCCTAAAGCTGAAAATGTGAACCTTTTTTATGCTGATTTTGGCGATGGAAGTGAACTTTCAGATACCATCAGTGTTGGAGAATCACTTTCGCACATTTATGCGGAAGGCACTTTTGATTTAACTCTTGTAGCCATGAATGCGGCTGATAAGCAAACAGAGTCAGTTCAACCTATAGAAGTGTCCTTCAATGCACCCGAAAATCTTGAAGTTACCATCGAAAATGATGGAGTTGAATCCAATACTGTAAATGTTTCTGTAACTGCTGACTTTGCGACAAGCTTTGAAGTTGATTTTGGTGAAGAGGGTGTTGAGTCTGTAGTTAGTGGTTCAATCGAAGAAACATTATCTTACACGTATCAACAATCTGGAGCATATACGATTTCAGTTGAAGTTATGGGTGCTGCATCACAAACCACAACTTATGTAGAAGAAGACTTTTTTGTAGAAGAGATTTTAGTGCCAGTTGTTGCTGCACCAAGACCAGCGGAACCTTCTCCAAATGTTATTGCTATCTATAGTGATAGATATACACCAATCACGGTTACGGAATTACCAACAGAGTGGTCGGACACTAACTTTGAAGAAGTTATAATTGAGGGTGATAATACTATTAAGTATTCTAATCTTGCTTTTACCGGTATTGTAACGGACTATGGAAATCCAACTGACTTAACTGATATGGACTATGTGCATTTTGACTACTGGACTCCCGATGCTTCTGCACTAGGTTTTAAATTAGTTAATACTGTCATTGGTGAAGAAGATATAGAATTTGTAGAACCTATTACTTCAGGCCAGTGGGTGAGCGTAAAATTTCCTCTAGCAGATTATGCTATGGATAGATCCCAAGTGACTCAGTTATTGTTTGATACCGCAGGAAACCCTGCTACTGTTTATATCGATAACTTATACTTTTCAAAAGATGTAGCACAACAGCCAACTGCATCAGCTCCAGTTCCTACGCAAGACGCTTCAAACGTAATTTCAATCTATAGTGATGCATATACATCCATTACTGTAAGTGAACTACCAACTGTATGGTCTGGTTCAGGCTATGAGGAGGTTGCAGTAGATGGAAATAATGCCATGTTATTTACAAACTTTGATTTCTTAGGAATTGTTACAGATTATGGTAATCCTACTGATTTAACAAGTATGACACATGTCCATTTTGACTATTGGTCCCCAAATGCAGAAAGTTTAGGACTTAAGCTAGTGAATACTGCTTTAGACCCAGTACAGGAGGACTTAGCAAATGCTGGAGCTTTAACTTTAGGAGAATGGGTAAGTGTGGATATCCCACTTGCGGATTTTGATATGGATCTTTCTGCTGTTACTCAGTTAATTTTTGATAACCTAGTTGAAGCAGATGCAGACGATACAGTGTATATCGATAACTTCTATTTTTACAATTAAATTTTTAGACAATGAAAAAATATAATCACATAATTCTAAGTCTTCTTGTACTGCTTGTTATAGTAAGTTGCCAGGATGATGATCAACAATTTGGGGAAATTAATGCCCCATCAAATATTGATATTACTGCAGAAATCATTGGTGCCGATAGCGAAAATCCTAATGGCGATGGCTCTGGAGAAGTTATTTTTACAGCCAAAGCAGACAATGCAATCTCTTATGGTTTTGTTTACCAATCCAATAAAAAGAATGCCCCATCAGGATCAGCATCTTTTATATTTTCCACTTTAGGTGTTAATTCTTATACTATTTCCGTTATAGCTTACGGTAAAGGTGGTGTTTCTTCATCTGAAACATTTGATGTTGAGGTTTTAGCAACTTATGAACCGCCTGTAGAATTAAAGGCTAAGCTCTATGATTTTGATCCCAATAATCCTGATGCTGTCACTTCAAAAACATGGAGAATTAAATCTTCAGTGCCAGGTCATTTTGGTCTAGGTCCTGTTGGTGGGAATATACCTGTTGAATTTTTCGGTGTAGCTCCTGAAGAAAAAGTTGGTGTAGGAATGTATGATGATCGCTATATTTTTGATTCAGACGGAACCTTCAAGCTTATTACAAACGTCAATAACGATGATACTTCAGGGACTGTATTTGGACGAGGTGCTTATGTAGATCAATTGGGCAGCTCCGGCGGAACGCCTAATGGTGATGATATAGAAAATTTACCTCTTGAAGATTTTCAAACTACCTGGCAACTCATCAATCCTGGTGGTGCAGAAACTATTAGTCTATCAGGACTAGGGTTTATAGGTTACTATACGGGTACACACAATTATCAAATATTTGATCGTTCTGAGCCTAATGAAATGACTTTAAAGATAACTGATGGTAATTCTGAGTTTGACTGGTGGTTTATAATTACTTCAGAAGAATAGGCATAATATCATAAGTTTCTTATCAATATCAAAAAAGAGGATTCAAACATCCTCTTTTTGATATTATTGCTTTAAATAAGTCTGATTTGATTTGTCAAACGTTCTTTTATGAATACTATTTTTAAACAAGTATTTGTAAAATCTAATTAATCATTCGAATAAGTAAACCGCACAATAAACAACACATGAATTTTAAACATTTTATTTATATGAGTATTGCTATACTCATTTTATCTTGTCAGCAAAACCCTGCAAATATAAATTCCTCCAAAACTATCGACGCCCAAGTGCAAGAGCTTTTGGCTAAAATGACTCTGGAAGAGAAAATTGGCCAGATGAACCAGTACAGTGGGTTTATGGACTTTACGGGGCCTCAACCCAATGAAGGCAGAGCGGCCAATAAGCTAGAACAGATTAAAAAAGGCTTGGTTGGTTCCATGCTAAACGTTCATGGAGTAGAAAACATCAAGGCTGTTCAAAAACTAGCAGTAGAAGAAAGCAGATTGGGGATCCCGCTAATTTTTGGCTTCGATGTAATTCATGGATATAAGACTATAAGCCCTATTCCACTTGCCGAAGCCGCAAGTTGGGATCTAAAAGCCATCCAAAGATCTGCAGAAGTCGCTGCTGAAGAAGCTTCTGCGGCCGGCATCAATTGGACGTTTGCACCAATGGTTGATATTTCTAGAGACGCTCGTTGGGGTCGTGTTATGGAAGGAGCTGGTGAAGATCCTTTTTTGGGAAGCGAAATTGCTAAAGCTAGAATACGAGGGTTTCAAGGCGATGATTTATCTGCGGTGAACACGGTTGCCGCTACTGCAAAACATTTTGCAGCCTACGGGTTTGCAGAGGCAGGTCGAGAATACAATACAGTAGATATTGGAACTTCAACTCTTTACAATGTGGTGTTCCCCCCTTTTCGAGCTTCTTTAGACGCAGAGGTAAAGACGGTGATGAACGCCTTTAATGTGGTTAACGGGATTCCTTCTACTGGAGATAAATTTCTGCTAAGAGATATTTTAAAAGAGAAATGGGACTTTCAGGGTTTTGTGGTTTCAGACTGGGATTCTGTAGGTGAAATGGTTGCACATGGTCTTGCAAAAAATGGCCGTGAAGCAGCTAAGTCAGGAGTTATTGCAGGATCCGATATGGACATGGAATCCTACCATTATGTAGAGCAATTGGTGAGTCTTGTGAAAGATGGTGAAGTCGATGAAGCACTTATCACTGATGCCGCACGTCGTATTCTGAAAGTTAAATTCGAATTAGGTCTTTTTGAAGATCCCTATAAGTATTGTTCAATAGAAAGGGAAAAGGAAACAATTTACAATCCAAAGTTCAAAAAAGATGTTTTGGATATGGCCAAAAAATCGATTGTTCTCTTAAAAAATGAGAACAATACGTTACCTCTAAAATCTTCAGGACAAAACATTGCAGTGATTGGAGCTTTAGCAGATGATAAAACGTCTCCTTTAGGGAGTTGGAGAATCGCTGCGGATGATGGCACTGCTGTTTCTGTTTTAGAAGGTCTAAATGCGTACACTAAAAATAACTATAGTTATTCTAAGGGTGCAGATGTGGTCACGGGGAAAAAGCAATTTACACAAGAGCTAACTATAAATAACACCGATAAAAGTGGTTTTCCTGAGGCTATTGCTACAGCCAAATCTGCGGATGTAGTCATCATGGTGTTAGGGGAGCATGGTTTACAGAGCGGAGAAGGTCGAAGCAGAACTCGATTGGATTTGCCAGGAGTACAACAAGACCTCTTAGAGCAAGTGTATAAGGTAAACCCCAACATTGTCTTGGTTTTACAAAATGGAAGACCTCTAGCTATACCTTGGGCAGATGAGCACATCCCCGCGATAGTAGAAGCATGGCATTTAGGATCTGAAAGTGGTAACGCGATCGCTGAAATCCTTTATGGGGATTACAATCCTAGTGGAAAATTACCGATGACGTTTCCACGTCATGTCGGGCAAGTTCCTATTTATTACAACCATAAATCGACCGGAAGACCTAAACTCCCATCTCCTGGAGAGGTATTTTGGTCTCACTACACCGATGAAAAGCACACGCCCTTATATCCTTTTGGCTTTGGGTTAAGTTATACTACTTTCGATTTTGAGGAGTTAACAATTGATAATTCATATACCGAAAACAAGACTGTGAGTGTCTCTGTAAGGGTGACAAACACAGGCCAAAAATCTGGAAAAGTCACTACACAACTTTATCTGCAGGATGAATTTGCAAGTGTCACTAGACCCGTTAGAGAATTAAAAGCTTTTGAACAGGTGGAGCTTAACACAGGAGAAAGCAGGGTTTTAAGCTTTCAACTTCAAGATAAACAGCTTGGATTTTATAACAACGACGGTGAATTTTTAATAGAAGAGGGAAGTTTTCAGGTTTATGTTGGTGAAGATTCTCAAGCTCAACTTTCAAGCTCTTTTGAACTCTAAAAGTTTTGAAGGGAGTTGTCTCAATCACTACTGGTTTTGATCGCTCAAAATTATGTGATTGGGAGGCCAAGGCTATTAACTCTATTAGGCTAATAGTCAGGTAAAAGATGGTTTAAAATCTATTAAATTAGTAAAAAAATAAATTTAAAGACTTATTAAAATAGCGTATGTTTGATCATATTAAGGATACGCTAATCTGTTATGATCACTCTAAAAGAACTTGCCAAGCAACTAAACGTCTCTGTCTCAACAGTGTCTAAGGCACTTCACGATGCTAAAGATATTAGTGAAGGCACCAAAAAGCGAATCAAAGAAGCAGCTGAACTTTATAATTATAGACCCAATAAAACAGCTCTTGCACTTAAAGTAAATAAAACCAATACGATAGGGGTGATTATCCCTGATATCCTCAATCCTTTTTTCGCTCAAGTACTTCATGGCATAGAAGACTATGCGGCGGAACATAATTACGATACCATCGTCTGCGTAAGTCACGACCAGTTGAAAAAAGAGGCGCAAAGTCTTGATTTATTGATGCAAGGACGAGTAGATGGTTTTATTCTTTCGTTATCTTCAGAAAGTCTAGCTCAGGATGATTTTAAACATATAGACCAAATTGCACTGAATAAAAAAGGATTAGTGTTGTTTGATCGGACTACAGATCAAGTTGACTGCGATAAGGTGGTGATTGATGATAAGAAATCGGTTTATGATGCCACGCGAATTTTAATTTCTAAAGGCAAAACTAAAATTGCTTTTGTAAGCAATATCGAGGACCTAAACTTAGGTCAGTTGAGAAAAGAAGGTTATGAAAACGCTCTTAGGGATAAGGGCATAGAAGTCAACCACAGTCTAAGTTTAGACCTTACGGCATCTTCAGACCCTCATGGGCTCATTAAAGCCTTTTTATCTATGCAGGAGATCGATGGTGTCATTTCAGCAGATAATACCTCTTCCCTCATGTTTAAGAGTATTTTAAAATCAGAAAAGCCTAATACCAGTTCTGAAATCCCGCTGATTGGATTTTCAGACGAGAAAAACTCACTTTTGAGCTATCCAAGAATCGACTATATAGATCAAAATGCAATGAAAATTGGATCTAAAGCTGCAGAATTACTCATTAACAGACTGGAGTCTAAAGACCTTACCTCCAAGCCTATTACTTTTGAAATGCCTACCGAAATTCATCTTTCTTAAAGACTTAACTTTTTCAGTTTAAATTAAAATTACTTTCAGATGAAAATCATTAAAGAATTTAAAGAATTCGCTATTAAGGGGAATATGTTCGATATGGCAATCGGTATCATTATCGGGACCGCCTTTAGCAAAATTGTGACCTCCTTGGTGGATGATGTCGTGATGCCACTTTTGGGTATTGTAATAGGAAATGTCAATTTTAAAGAGCTTAGCCTAGTCTTAAGAGAGGAAATTATACAAAATGGCGTCATCACTCATGAGGCTATGCAATTAACCTACGGTAACTTTTTCCAAACGTCCATAGACTTTTTGATCATTGCCTTATCTATTTTTGCAGTCATCAAGATCATAAATAGATTAAGAACAAAGTCTGAGGATGAAACCAATCCGGCTGAAACTACTCCCAAAAACATTGAACTTTTAGCTGAAATACGTGACTTACTTAAGGAACAAAATAAGTCTAAAATTTAAAATTCACATTAAGCAAGATAATTCTTGGGAGAAGTCTATAGCTAGTTGTACTTGTAGAAATATCTGTAATATTGAAGTTCCTAAAGGTTCGAGTGTCAAAAAGGTTTTTGGCACTTAAGCCAAAATTGAGTTTTTTGTTTTTAGTAATGTACATAGCAGATAAGTCTGAAAAATAATAGTCGTTATCGCTTTCCAGATTTCCAAAGTAATAATACTCTGTATTCAGCGACATATTAAATCGGTCTGAAAACACATAACTTAAATCTAAAAAAGTAAAGTTATCCGTATTGCTGAAGGTGTTGCTGAAATTGTTCTGTAAGGTCTTTACTTCAGAAGTTCTAAATTCTGTCCCTACATGGTAATTAAACCCCGATAGGAAACCCGATCTTAACTCCAGTCCATAACTATAACTCTGGTTTTTGATTTCACGTTGTCCAGACTGATTCACAAAGTTGATAAAGTTGGTCTGGCTATAATTCAATTTCAACTTCAGGTTAGACGAAATAGCTTTTATATAGCGGTCAACAGTGGTATTTGCAGAAAACAATTCCTGATTTTCAATTAATATCTTCTCATTGATTTGAAATTCTTGCTGAATGAAAGAACGGTTGGAGAAAAAATCATGATTTTGGATATAATTGACACTCGCATTTGCAAAGAATTTATCCCCAAAGTTACCTAGTCTATAGTTTAGGATATAATTGCTCGAATTAAGTTGTGTAGGCTTCCCAAAGCCAAGAATAAATCCCCTGAAGTTGGTCAAAATATTATTTGGATATACATCGATGATAGAAGCATTATTGGTAGAGTAGGTATAACTGCCTAAAAGAGTATTTTGGTCATTCAACTTCCAACGTATGCCTAACTGGGGTTGCAAATAAAAAAAGTCTTGGTTTTGATTTACCTGATTGATATTTTCCAGACTATTCATCAATTGATGTGCTTCAATTTTCCCGGTTAGGTTGAGGTTTTCTCCTAATTTATAAAGGTAATCTCCTTTGGCATAAAAGTCTAAAACTTCGTAATTCGTTAGATTTTGAAAGTCTTCAGGTTCAATGCGGATTTCATTTTCGTCTATTAATTGAAAAGTAGATTCTAATTGGTCTTTACGGTAAGTTGCTCCTACGACCACTTCAATTAAATTTTTGTTCTCTTTACGATTTTTATATTCAATTTCGGTACCATAAAAATCCATGGTGTTTTGACTGAATTGACCCACATTCTCAATATTATTTTCATCCTCAAATAGATCAGCAAATAGAAATTGATTGTTGACATAAGTTTGAGGACTTTTATCATTGATGTATCTTCCGCTCAACAAAAGTACTTCTTTCTCATTGAGTTTATGGGTGTACAACAATTTTTGGTCTATCTGTTGATTATCATCTTGCAAGCTTTCTAGAGTAGAATTTCCATTGAAAATCAAGTTGCTGTCAGAATTTATATCACTACTATTGAAACTTCCCGTATATTCTAGCATTTGGTTGTCTGAAATATCATAGGTGTAATCCATTTTTCCAAAACCTAAAAACTTGTTTTTTGTGAGGGAAAAATCTTCTGTATTGGTAAAGTTTTTATCGTTGAGTAAAAACTGAGTTGCAGTGTTTCTGAAAAATTCATTTTTGTCCCAATTGAAAAATCCAAGTGTTCGCAGTTTCATATCCTCACTCAGATTATGAATCGCATTTAAGGAAACCAGTCTGGAGTCATTAAAATTGGTACGCTCTCGTTTTAATTGAGGTACATTTGTATAAAGACTGATTAAAGAACTGGCACGTTCGCCATCCCCAACACTTCCTGGTTGATTAAACCGCATTGGCCTAATCATTTGGCTCACATCTCCAATAGCGTCTTCGCCTATATTATTAGAATTACCTAAGAAGTAGTACTTACTTTTTTTACCAAAAGACATCAGGTTTACTCTGTTTTTTTGGTATAATTTATCCAAACCTCCAATACCAACATCTGCATTTCCAAACCACTGTTGGTTGTAGTCGTCTTTTAGTTTAATATTCATAGCAACCCGGTCACTCTCCTCAATGCCTTTGAGTAGCTTGTTACTTGAATACTTATCATAGATTTCAATTTTATCTACGGCATCCGAAGTCATATTCTTACTCAAGACTTTGTAGCCTTTTTCAAACAAATCGTCGCCATCTACCATGAGTCGTTCAATTTCACGATCACCTACTTTTATGGTGCCATCGCCGTCGACTTGCACACCAGGCAGATTTTTGAGTAAATCTTCAACCACTACTTCACTACCACGTCTAAAACTATCCGCATCGAATATTATAGTGTCCTTTTTTATAGAAATGGGTCGTTCTCCCTCAATATTAACATTCTCTAATAGCATTTCTTCTTCAAAAAGGACGGCATTAACTTCAATGGACTCTTGACCGTTGAGGTTGATTATGATTTCTTTTTTGGAATAGCCTAAAGAGACAAATACTACTTTCAACTCACCTATTTTGTTAACGTTGAGTTGATAATTGCCATCTTGTTGAGTAGCGGTATAAGCCAAAATTCTGCTGCTCTCAACTGGCTGAAGTAATACGTTCACGTAGCCTATAGGATTTCCTAAGCTGTCTTGTATAGTTCCTTCAATTTGGGTTTGGGAATAACTAAACATTCCTATCAAAACAAATAGGAATGGTAGTATATGTTTTAATATGGATAGTTTATTCAATGTTTACTTAATTTTCTTCCCATTCATATTTTCTTTCCAAATCTTGGTCTCTATGTCGAACAGTCCTAAAGTTTCCCCCTCTTCCACCTAATTTTGTATTGATTCGTTTTTGTTTTTCATCATAAGCTTTTCTAGACATATTTAGGCCCTCTTGATAAGTCATTTCTTTAGCTTCATCGCTAATTTGAGGCTCAAGACTATCTTCTGTTAGCTCTGCATTAAGATTAAGTTTGGTAACTGTCCAAGTAAATTTTCGATCTTCGTCATACATCTTCAGAATCAAGCCTGGGAGTCCATTGATCTTCCAAGGGCCAAAACTTATAGGAATCGCTGGAGCGAACCAAGCGATTAAAGCTCTACCCCTAAAATAGGTAGTTGCTTTTATCACTTGATAGTTTCCAACGCTATCAACTTCATCAGTAATTTCCCAATCATAGTCTAGACCTGTATCATAAACAATATAATTGGTATTGGAGTTTACTACAGATTTTACAATATCTTTTGTTGAAGCTTTATAATACCACACATTATTAAAATCGCTCGGTTTTTCTATGATAGAAATACTCCCATCCTCCTTTAAGCTTGCGCCATACTCATTTTCCTCATTAAGTTGAGATTTAAAATGTACTTGCTTGGCCTTTTCATTACTTGCATATAGCACTATCCGCTTAGACATTTTAGCATTAGATGTTTCAGACGTATGTAAATATTCAGCCATAATAGTGTTTTGTCCAAACACAAAAAAAGGAAAAATAATAAGGATATTTGATAAAATTGATTTCATAACTGATTTAATTATTTGTTACTAGTCTGCGTATAAGGCTAAGTATCTATCAGCTCTCATTTGACAATCTAAATTGCCGAAACCATTATTTGCAACCTCACCAAGATAATGATAAGATGTACTTGTTTCTTGTTGACCAAACATATTAGTTGTAGTTGTCGTTATAGCTATTGTACAACTTCTAAAAATTTCAATATCATTGAAATTAAGCTTATTGTCTGCAAAAGTAACATTTCCAATTAACAACAATATTAGGGTAAAAAATAAATTTTTCATTTTCGTAAATTTTAAATATATAGTTATACTCAGTTTTATAACATAAGTAGGTTAATTATTACTTAACAAGGCTAATTTATCTTAATAAGCAGATTGGAGTTCTCATGTAAAACCCTATCTTTTTTTCGAAATACGATGTAGTTTAAACATGTCAATTTACTGGGAGTGCTTCTACCTTGTAGAAACATTCTCCTTTTTCAAATTTTGATTTTAATCTTATACTTTAATTTTTATAAAGATAAAACTTACTATCCTCTTATAATTACGGTTTGACCGTACATTTATTACGGTTTAACCGTAAATTTTAAATTTCGTAGTAAAGTGCTATACACTTGTCCTTTAATAGATTAAGAACAAGGTCTGAGGATGAAACCAATCCGGCTGAAACTACTCCTAAAAACATTGAACTTTTAGCTGAAATACGTGATTTACTTGAGGAACAAAATAAGTCTAAAAAATAATATCCATCAATGATTTATAAAGCAAAACAATCCTAAACGAATTATTAATCTTTAGTATCTTTACTTTTAAATCAATTTATCTATGGGTTTTATTACTGCGAGTGAAATTGCAAATGGTCTCAATTTATCCAAATTTGGGATACTTGGCAATGTAATGGGTAACTTCATTATGCAGACGACTAGGATTTCAGAACTCAATGACATTTACGATGAATATGCTCACTTGGAGGGGCTTGAATTTATAGATGCCGTTCTTTTGCATCTCGATGTAGAGTTCGAAATTCCCGAAAAAGACCTCAAGCGTATTCCTAAAACAGGACCTTTTGTTACGATTTCTAATCATCCTTTAGGAGCTGTAGATGGCTTAATCCTTATTAAATTATTTTTAGAACACCGACCTGACTTTAAGGTAGTCGCCAATTTTTTGCTCCATCGGTTACTGCCTTTAAAGCCCTACATCATGCCTGTAAACCCGTTTGAAACTAGAAAAGAGGTAAAGTCGAGCCTTTCTGGGTTAAAGCAAGCTCTAGCTCATATACAGTCTGGAAGTCCTTTTGGGGTTTTTCCTGCCGGAGAAGTGTCGACCTATCAGGAAGGGCGAAGGGTGGTAGATAAACCCTGGTCCGACGAGGCGATGAAGTTGATTAAAAAAGTAGAAGTCCCTGTGATTCCAGTATATTTTCACGCTAGGAATTCCGCTTCATTTTATCGCTTATCCAAGCTGAATGATGCGCTTAGAACTGCAAAGCTCCCTAGCGAAACGCTTAATCAAGGACATAGACCTATTCGGGTAAGGATAGGAAATCCAATTTCGGTAGCAGATCAAAATGACCTAACAGACTTGGATAACTACTCCAGTTTTTTAAGGCAAAAAACCTATTTCTTAGCAAATTCATACGAAAAGAAAACGCTATTAGAAAATTTACCTAAGCAGATTAAATTCCCTATAAAACGACCCCCTAAGACCATCGCCAACGAAATAGCTTGCGAGGCCTTAGAAGGAGAAGTACAAGCTTGCAGAGACCAATCAAGACGGCTTCTGGTGAGCAATAATTACGAGGTTTTTATTGCAGAGCGAAAGTACATCCCAAATATAGTCTTAGAAATAGGCAGGCTAAGGGAAATCACCTTTAGGTCTGTGGGTGAGGGGACTAATAAATCTGTAGACCTAGACCATTACGATGACTTCTATCAGCACATGTTTTTGTGGGATAACCAAGCCAAGAAATTGGTGGGAGCTTATAGAATGGGTCTAGGAAAGGATATTTATAAAAAACACGGAATTGATGGTTTCTATCTCAATGAGCTTTTCCGATTTGAACCCGAATTGCATAAAATGTTGAGCGAGTCCATAGAAATGGGTCGGGCGTTCATAACCGCCGAGTACCAACAAAAGCCAATGCCCCTTTTTTTACTCTGGAAAGGAATTGTACATTGTACGCTGAGGTATCCAGAACATAAATACCTTATTGGTGGAGTGAGCATCAGTAATAAATTCTCTAACTTTTCAAAATCTATGATGATTGAATTTATGAAATCCAATTATTACGATCCCTACGTGGCTCAATTTGTAAGACCCAAAAAAGAGTTTAAAGTGAAGCTAAAAGATGCCGACAAGGATTTTATTTTTGATTCTACTAAGGCTAATTTGAATAAATTTGATAAAATTATAGATGAAATTGAACCTGGTAACCTCAGGCTTCCAGTTCTCATCAAAAAGTATATTAAGCAAAATGCTAAAGTTGTTGCTTTTAATGTGGATCCACTCTTCAATAATTCTGTAGATGGGCTCATGTATATCCGGATAGAAGATATTCCTGAAAGCACTGTAAAACCGGTTATGGAAGAATTTCAGGTCGAACTGGAGCAGCGTAACTCTAATTAAACAGAAACCTATGTCAACATTATTTTCTAAAATTATTTCAGGAGACATACCCTCCTATAAAGTAGCAGAAAACGATGACTTTATCGCTTTTCTGGATATAAACCCCAATGCTAAGGGCCATACTCTTTGCGTTCCCAAGGTGGAAGTCGATAAGATTTTTGATCTAGGCGATGAGACCTATTTGAAGCTTATGGCCTTTTCCAAGAAAGTCGCCCATGGTCTCGAGTCTGTTGTTAATTGCAAACGAATTGGTATGGCTGTAGTGGGTCTTGAAGTCCCACACGTCCACGTGCACCTTATTCCGTTACAAACGATGGATGACATGCGTTTTGAAAAGAAAGTGTCTTTAACAGAAGATGAGTTTCAAGAATTAGCAAAATCGATTAGAGAAAAGATTATTATTTGATGCAAGAGATTGAACGTAAATTCCTAGTCCATTCCGATGCTTATAAGCGGGAAGCTTTCAAAAGCTTAAGAATTGCTCAGGGCTTTCTCAATTCTGAAAAGTCCAGAACAGTGAGGGTTCGTATGACAGATAAAAAAGGCTTCCTGACGGTCAAAGGGCTAAGCTCAGCTTCTGGATTATCTAGATTTGAGTGGGAAACTGAAGTTTCTTATGAAGAGGCAAAAGCCTTGCTTAAATTATGTGAGCCTGGTCAAATTGAAAAGAGGCGCTATTACGTTAATGTGGGACAGCATATTTTTGAAGTCGACGAATTTTATGGAGAAAACCAAGGGTTAACCATCGCTGAAATTGAACTTTCGGCGGAGGATGAAACTTTCGAGACGCCTGCTTGGTTAGGGCCTGAAGTAACTGGCGAACCCAAATATTACAACTCTATGCTTTCTAAAAACCCCTACAAACAGTGGGTATATAAAACTCCCTAACTGGGAGTTTTTTACTTTTTATTCACTTTAGGTAAAACTCTAAATTTATTATTGTTTGTTTTTGGCCTCTATGCTCAAGGTGGCATGCGGGACTAAGATTAAACGTTCTTTACGAATCAACTTTCCAGTCACACGGCAGATTCCATATGTTTTATTTTCAATACGGATGAGTGCATTTTTCAAATCACGGATAAATTTACCTTGGCGAATAGCCAATTGAGAATTGGCCTCTTTACTTAAGGTGTTACTCCCGTCGTCAAAGGATTTAAAGGTTGGAGCAGTATCTTCTGTATCGTTGCTGCTTCCGTTCTTGTAAGCATCTTCGTATAACTGTAGTTGCTTTTGAGCTTTTTCAATTTTGTCGAGAATCAGTTTTTTGAATTCTGCTAGGTCGTTATCGGAATAATATTCCTTTTGTTTACTTTGTTCTA
The DNA here is from genome assembly GCF_000355905.1 of Psychroflexus gondwanensis ACAM 44. Classification (GTDB taxonomy): domain Bacteria; phylum Bacteroidota; class Bacteroidia; order Flavobacteriales; family Flavobacteriaceae; genus Psychroflexus; species Psychroflexus gondwanensis. Next base: position 41,111 of record NZ_APLF01000010.1, on the reverse strand, counting down.
TCATTTTACGTTTGTTTTTCAATAGCTAAAACGGTGACTACATCATCAAATTCTATCTGTAATCCGTTTTCAACTTTCTCTGTTAGATTTATAGTATTGGTTAGGGTTTCTGTTTTTATATAGTCTAAGTTATCGTGAACAGCTTTAGAAAGATGGTTTCCGTCTTGAAGGTTGATAACGATTCTATCGGTCACTTCAAGGCCAGAATCTTTTCTTAGGTTTTGAATCCTGTTGACCAGTTCTCTAGCAATTCCCTCATTTACGAGTTCCTCGTTAAGGGTCACATCCAGTGCTACTGTCAATCCATTTCCACTAGCAACCAGCCATCCTTCAATATCTTGAGAAAGGATTTCAACTTCTTCTAGGCTGATCATGGTCGCCTCTCCATTTACCTGTAGTTCAATTGCTTTTTGGCGTTCAAGGTGAGCGATAGCCTTCGCATCCATCTTTTGGATAGCTTGTGCTACATGCTTCATATTCTTTCCAAATCGAGGGCCTAATACTTTAAAGTTAGGCTTGATATCTTTCACGAGAATACCCGAGGTGTCGTCTATAAACTCTATGGTTTTCACATTAATTTCAGATTTAATAAGCTCAGCCACTTCAGCGATTTGTTCTTTAATAGTAGGATCCAAAACTGGAATCATTATCCTTTTTAAAGGTTGCCTTACTTTTATCATTTCCTTCTTTCTCAAGGATAGGGCAAGCGATGAGATAGCCTGTGCCATCTGCATCTTGTGCTCTAATTCTTTGTCGATAAGGGAAAGATCTTGTTTTGGAAATTCGGCCAAATGTACGCTCTCTTTGTGATCCCCAATAGTACTTGATGTTAAATCTTTGTACAGCCTATCAGAAAAGAAAGGAGCTACTGGAGCAGAGAGCTGTGCAATGGTCTTTAAACACGTAAACAGGGTTTGGTAGGCTGAAATTTTATCGCTTTTGTACTCTCCTTTCCAGAAGCGTCTTCGACTTAATCTCACATACCAATTACTCATATTTTCTTGAACAAATTCTGAAATTGCTCGCGTGGCCTTTGTAGGTTCATAACTCGCATATAGCCCATCAACGGTTTGTATAAGCGTGTTTAATTCTGAAAGTATCCAGCGGTCAATTTCAGGCCGCTTAGCCAATTCAATATCGTCTTCTTTGTACTCAAAATGATCCAAATTGGCATACATAGAGAAGAAGGAATAGGTGTTGTAGAGTGTTCCAAAAAATTTACGCTGAACCTCTCCAATACCATCTAAATCAAACTTCAAATTATCCCAAGGGTTTGCATTGGTTATCATATACCAGCGAGTAGCATCTGGGCCGTAGGTTTTCAAAGTTTCAAAAGGATCGGCAGCATTCCCTAAACGCTTGGACATTTTTTGTCCGTTTTTATCTAAAACCAGTCCGTTGGAGACGACATTTTTATAGGCTACATCATCAAAAATCATCGTAGCAATAGCATGTAAGGTATAAAACCAACCTCGGGTTTGGTCTACACCTTCAGCGATAAAGTCTGCAGATCGCCAGGTGTTTTCGACTTTTTCTTTATTTTCAAAAGGATAATGCCACTGAGCATAAGGCATAGATCCAGAATCGAACCACACATCTATAAGGTCTGCTTCTCTCTTCATGGGGTGTCCAGAAGGAGATACTAAGGTGATTTGGTCAACGATATTTTTATGTAAATCTACAGTTTCGTAGTTCTCATCACTCAGATCGTTGATATCGAATTTTTCAAAAGGATCGGACTCCATTATCCCAGCGTCTATGGCTTTTTGTATTTCTTCTTTAAGCTCTTTTATAGACCCAATGATAATTTCTTCTTTGCCTTCTTCGGTTCTCCAGATGGGGAGAGGAATTCCCCAATATCTTGAGCGAGATAGGTTCCAATCGTTGGCATTTGCCAACCAGTTCCCAAAACGACCTTCGCCAGTAGAAGCGGGCTTCCAATTGATTGTTTTGTTGAGGTCGTGCATCCTATCTTTAAAGTCAGTTACTTTAATAAACCAGGAATCCAAAGGATAATAGAGGATAGGCTTATCGGTTCTCCAACAATTTGGATAAGAGTGAACGTATTTTTCTACTAAAAAGGCTTTATTTTCTTCCTTCAACTGAATGGCGATTTCTACATCTACAGATTTCTCAGGAGCTTCTCCATCCTCGTAGTATTCGTTTTTGACATACTTACCTGCAAGATGTCCAACTTCCGATCGGAATCTCCCTTTCAGATCGACGAGAGGAACTAGGTTATCATTTTCATCCTTCACGAGCATTCCCGGAACTTCTGGTTGAGTTTGTTTACAAACCATCGCATCATCTGCACCAAAAGTGGGAGCGGTATGCACTATACCTGTTCCGTCTTCAGTAGTAACAAAGTCTCCTGCGATAACTCTAAATGCGTTTTCTGGAGTGTAATACGGCTGAGCAAACTTCATTAATTGCTCATATCTGGATTCTACTAGATCTTTTCCTTTAACAGCTTTCGAAATTAAGTAAGGAATTTTTTTATCGCTTTCTTTATAGCTATGAAGTTCTTCTTCTGAGTCGACTTTCACAAACTTCTTTTTGAAAAGTGAAGAGACGAGGTCTTTGGCAGCTATGACATTGGTAGGTTCGAAAGTGTATTGGTTGTAAGATTTTACAACAACATAATCAATTTTTTTTCCTACGGTAAGTGCTGTATTACTTGGCAGTGTCCAAGGGGTTGTGGTCCAGGCTAAGAAGTAAATCTCCCCTTCTATATCTTGTAAGTCTTTTGGTAATGTAGATTTAATAGCTTTGAACTGAGCTGTTACCGTTGTGTCGGTCACATCTTGATAGGTTCCTGGCTGATTAAGCTCATGAGAACTTAAGCCAGTTCCTGCTTTTGGTGAATAAGGCTGTATAGTGTAGCCTTTGTAAATCAGGCCTTTTTTATAAATCTCGGATAATAGCCACCATACGGTTTCCATGTATTTGGACTTGTAGCTCACATATGGATTTTCCATATCTACCCAATAACCAATCTTCTTGGTTAAGTCGTTCCATACGTCGGTATAACGCATTACAGCTTCCTTACAGGCTTTGTTGTAATCTTCTACCGAAATTTTGGTTCCTATGTCTTCTTTAGAAATTCCAAGTTCTTTTTCAACTTTAAGTTCTACGGGTAAGCCATGCGTATCCCAGCCTGCCTTACGTTTAACTTGAAATCCTTTTTGGGTTTTGTATCTGCAAAAAATGTCTTTAATGCTTCGAGCCATCACGTGATGTATCCCAGGCATTCCATTGGCAGATGGTGGGCCTTCAAAGAAAATGAATGGTTCTGCACCTTCTCGCTCGTCTACACTTTTCTTAAAAATAGCATTTTCATCCCAAAAAGTGATGATATCATCTGCGATTCTTGGAAGGTCAAGTCCTTTATACTCAGGAAATTTGTTGCTCATTTTTGCTCGATTTCTAATAGTTCGCAAAAATAAGGATTTTATCCAAATGACACTGCTGTAATTGGAAAATCTAAAAATGAACTTTATTTTAAATTTTCACGCCGAGGATAAAGCTAAAAACTATGGCTTTATAGTTTACAAAATCCTGAAACGAACTTAAGACTTCAGGATAAAACTATCATATTTTATCCCTATCCAAGTGCTTCAGAAGTTTCAATTCAACTTAACTTCAGTTTTTCTTTACGATGTCTAGACGCAAGATTGAAGCTTACATTAAGTTGAGGTAAGTATCTAGGCTTTTAAACTTGCTGCATTAAATTCCGAAGAAAAAAGCATTGAAGAAAATTTTTTAAAATAAAACATCGACGACGTCTTCAATTTTGGCGACACGGAGGATATTGATTTTATAATCGGTTTTTGGGAGTTTACTCTGTTTCGCAATTAATATGGAAGCAAAACCAAGTTTTTCTGCTTCTATAACCCGCTGTTCTACGCGAGTAACCGGCCTTATTTCTCCTGCTAAACCGACTTCGGCAGCAAAGCAAATGTCTTTTGAAATAGAAACATCTTCGTTGGAAGATAAAATAGCGGCGACGACGGCCAAGTCTATGGCGGGGTCGTCTATACTAATACCTCCTGTGATGTTTAGAAACACGTCTTTGGCCCCTAGTCGAAATCCTGCTCTCTTCTCTAAAACTGCCAAAATCATGTTGAGCCGTTTAAGGTTATAACCCGTTGCAGATCGTTGAGGAGTGCCATAAACAGCAGAGCTCACCAGCGCTTGGATTTCAATCATCATAGGCCTCATTCCTTCGAGAGTTGCAGCAATGGCTGTTCCACTTAGGTGAGTTTCAGTTTTTGAGATAAGTATGTCAGAAGGATTGGAAACTTCTACCAGACCCCCTGCTTGCATTTCATAAATACCCAATTCGTGGGTGGATCCAAATCGATTTTTGTGAGCTCTTAGGATTCGGTAAGCGTAGTTTTTATCTCCCTCAAACTGAAGAACAGTATCTACCATATGTTCCAAAACCTTGGGTCCTGCAATGCTTCCTTCTTTGTTGATATGCCCTATCAAAATGACGGGGACATTGGTTTCTTTGGCGTATTTTATAAGCTCGGCGGTACATTCTCTTACTTGAGAAACGCTACCTGGTGAACTTTCTACATAATCGGTATGTAGGGTTTGTATAGAATCTATGATTAAAATTTCTGGCTCTAAAGTTTCTATTTGAGAGAAAATAAGTTGGGTTTTGGTCTCAGAAAGAATAAAACAGTTGGACTCCTGTTTATTGATTCGCTCTGCTCGCATCTTAATCTGCTGTTGACTTTCCTCCCCTGACACATAGAGGACTTTTTGTTTGAAGCTCAAGGATAGCTGAAGCAACAATGTACTTTTACCAACCCCGGGTTCACCTCCTAGTAGGGTGATGCTGCCGGGGACTATCCCTCCTCCTAAAACCCTATTGAACTCTTGATTGGAAGTCGGAATTCTTATTTCTTTTCCAATCTTGATGTCATTGATGCGTTGTGGTTTCGAAATCCTTTTGGGAGAATTGGAGGTGTAGGGTTTCCAGGTTTTCTCAGGTTTCTTTTCTACCACTTCTTCTGCCAGCGTATTCCATTCTTTACAAGCGTTACATTGTCCTTGCCATCTGGCATATTGAGCCCCGCAGTTTTGACAGAAATAGGTGGTTTTGGTTTTTGCCATAAAATTAATATCCAAATGTTTGTATAAGTGCATCTGCCTTTCCTAACAGAACATCACTGTTGAGGTATCCAGCACTTTCTAGGCCATAAGCCGCTTGATATTCCTTGATGGCTCTTTTTGGCTGGCCAGCTTTCTCAAAATAGCGCCCTTGAAAATAGTGGTGTAAAACAGTACCCGAAACTTCCTTTTTGGCAAGTTTACTCAAGTTTTGGTAATCATCCCAAAGTTCTTTTTCTTCTATAGCATCTGCTGTTTTAAGAAAATCCACCACTCTTACAGGAATTTCTAAAGCATATAATTCTTGGATTGTAAAGTATTTATCTTCTAGGTAAGTGGAAGGAGATGAAGAGGTAAGTAATTTAGATTGATATTCTAAGTCTGATATAGGACCATAGGTTTCGAAAATGGAGGTCAAGGCTTTTGGAATCGCATCTGCTACAAAGCTAAAATGATCTTTATCTTCAAAAGTCTCAAAGCGATAATTGACATTAGGATTTTTACAAATTGCTAAGTAGGAATCCAAGGTTTTTATTTTATTTTTTAATTCAGGGATATCATTTTCTGCCGTTCCCAAGTAATACCAAATCTTATTGTCAATTTTATCCAATTTTCTTTTAAGCCGTTCTGGTAATAGTGGGGTAACGTCTGGACTGAAATTGATATAACCGCTGAAAAGAGGGTTTTGCTTTAGAAGATAAAAGTTTGAAAAGTTGGCCATATAGTCCAAACCTGCAATGATAGCAAATGGAGTAGTTCTGTAATTATCGTCTAGATATTTTAAAACTTCTAAACCAATAAACTCATAGAAATCTGCTCCAGTGGAGGTAGGCAACTCATCCACTTCGTCTAGAAGTCCATCTTCACGGCGGTGTCCAGCTTGATTGATCCCTACAACGATGGCTTCTGGAATGATTTCCCAGTAACTCAAATAGTCGACATTGCCTGCAAAGGGTTCGAATAAATAATCACCATCCAAGACAATAAGAATAGGATACTCTTTTTCACTTGAGTTGTAATTTCTGGGTAATTGAAGTTTGATTTGTCGGGACTCCTTCAGAATAGATGAATTGACTTCTATGTATTCGGTTTGGGAAAAAACTTCAGAATGTTGAAAAAAAAAGCAAATAAATAGAAGTAAAATTAGCTTCATAGTTGTTGGTTTGGACTGCTAATGTACTAAAATTATCGTCTATTTAATAGGGGCAAAATTATAAAGGAAAGCCCTCCTAAGACAATGACTAGGGCAGTTTGTGTTCCCCACATCACCCATCCAAAGGCTTCTCCTGTGGCGTTGGAAACACCAAAAGCGTTGAATGCTATACCTATGGCGATAGGATACAAGCCTATACCACCATTGGTGATAGACATTGCAAAGGCTCCAAAGATGAAAGCGACCAAAGTGGCCTGTATTCCTAAGTCCTGTGTATCTGGAAAAGCAAATTTTAAGACGTAAAACATACCGACATAAAGTCCCCAAATAAAAAACGTATGTAGTAAAAACTGCTTTTTTTTCTTCATTGAAAAGACACTTTTCATTCCTTTAAAGAGTTCTTCAATGAAACTTTTGAGCTTTTGGACCAAGGTATTTTTGCTATTTTTTATAATTCTAAAGCCGATGATTAGCATTAAAATCATGGAAACAATGATGATTCCTCCAAAAAAAGGATTGATATTTTGACTTTTAAAAAAACTAAAAATTTTATCGCTTTGTGAGAGGGAGGCTATTCCCACAATAGAAAGCAGCATTATGAGATCCACCAGCCTTTCGGTAATGATAGTCCCGAAGGTTTTTTCGAACTTGACCTCTTCATAAGAGGCTAAAGTAGCACCTCTTAAAACTTCACCAGATCTGGGGATGCCCAAATTCGCCAAATACCCTAGCATCAAGGACAGGAAACAATTGTAGAACTTTGGAAAGATTTGAACAGGTTCCAGTAAAAATCTCCAGCGATATGCCCTAGACAAATGAGAAGCAATACCCATGACTAAGGAAAAAGCAACCCAGGTGATGTCTACATTTTTAATGTTAAACCACAATTGACCGAGCTCTTCCGAGGTGAATTTGGACAAGGAAAACCATATAAAAAACAGGCCTAATGCCATTGGGCCAACTGTTCTCACCCATTTTTTGATGGCTTTTTTCATAATGGTTATTTCAATAGATTTTTCTCATTAGGGAAAACCAACTTAGGTTGAAATGTTTTCGCTTCTTCTGGAGTCATCATGGCATAAGCCATCAAGATAAGAATATCTCCAGGCGATACTTTTCGAGCAGCAGCACCATTTAAAGTGATTTCACCACTTCCTCTTTCCCCAGGTATTGCATAAGTTTCAAGTCGTTCGCCATTAGAATTGTTAACGACTTGTATTTTTTCTCCTTCCACTAGGTTGGCAGCATCCATAAGATCTTCATCTATAGTAATACTTCCAATATAATTGAGGTCTGCACCAGTGACAGTCACTCGGTGGATTTTAGATTTAACGAGGTGTATTTGCATATTAAAATTAGTTGAGAGCCATATTATCTATTAGTCTTACGTCGCCAAGGAATGCGGCTATAAATCCTCTGTAGGCTTCTTTTGGTTCTTTGGTTGTTGTTGGGATAAGGTCTTTCGTTTTTACAATCGAAAAGTACTCCAGCTCCAGTGCGCTTTGTTGAAATCTCTTCTTGACTTCTTTTTCAATGTCTAGAATACTGTAATCATCGAACATACTTCTGGCCTGAGTTAATGCTTCAAAAATCAATTCAGCCTGTTTGAGCTGAGTGTCGTTAAGCCTGAAGTTTCGAGAACTTTGTGCGAGACCAAATTCATTTCTGTTGGTTGGACATCCTATGATTTCGACCTTCTGACCGGTGATGGTTACTAGCTTTTTGACTGCCATGAGCTGTTGATAATCTTTTTCGCCAAAAAAGGCTTTGTCTGGATCAACAATAGTGAATAACCTTTTTAAAACACTACCAACCCCATCAAAATGACCAGCTCTAAACTCGCCTTCCATGAAGTCTACTATACTGCCAAAGTTATAGGACTCAGATTTAAGGCCATCTGCATACACCTCTTCAACATTTGGAGTGAAAACTAGAGTTTTAGAGTTGTGTTTTTTTAAAAAAGCAGCATCTTTTTCTATATGTCTAGGGTATTTTTCCAAATCTGAGGCATTATTGAACTGCGTTGGATTTACAAAAATACTAACGACAACGACATCACAAAATTTATAGGCGAAGCTTATGAGGGCTAGGTGCCCGTCGTGAAGAGCCCCCATTGTGGGTACTAGCCCAATAGTCTCTCCTTTGTTTTTATTGATCTCCAAAGTTTTATGAAGGAATTCTTTCGATTTTATTACCACAAGTAGTGTATCTGTTTTGGATCTGCAATATTAATATTTTAACGGGAAACCGCATAAATTTTTGTAAATTTGCAATCTTTTTGACATTAATCCGTAATGTAAATATTTTATGAAAGATAAACGCATTTTATACGTTTCATCCGAGGTTGTACCTTATTTGCCAGAAAATGATATTTCTTCAACTGCTTTTGAAGCTCCAAAACTGATAAACGCCGCTGGTGGTCAAACGCGTATTTTTATGCCAAGGTTTGGTAATATCAATGAGAGGAGGCATCAACTTCATGAGGTCATCCGCTTGTCTGGAATGAATTTGGTAATCAATGATTTGGATATGCCCCTGATCATAAAAGTGGCTTCCATCCCAAAAGAAAGAATGCAAGTTTATTTTATCGATAATGAAGACTACTTCAAGAGGAAAGCTACGTTTTCTGATGAAGATGGTGTGTTATTTGAAGATAACGATGAGCGCGCCATTTTCTTTGCAAAAGGGGTCATAGAAACCGTGAAGAAATTGAACTGGTCTCCAGATATTATCCACGTTCATGGTTGGATGTCTTCTTTACTTCCCATGTATTTGAGACATTATTATGGAAATGAGCCTTTATTTTCTGAATCTAAAATTGTGACGTCTATATACAATCAAAGTTTTGATGGTGCGTTAGATGAAGATATGAAAAAGAAAGTTTTGTTTGATGGAATTGAAGATGATGCTATTGCTCATTTGGATAATCCAACTTACAGCAATATACTGAAAGTTGCGATAGACAATTCTGATGGTTTGGTGATTGGGAGCGAGGAAATCTCTGAAGACCTGAAGGCCTATATCGAAAAGCTAGATCTTCCTACTTTGCCTTACACAAAACGAGAAGAAATGGCAAATGCTTATCAAACCTACTACTTGAAAGATATTTTAAATGAAGAAGAAGATTAATTCTATGTATAAAGTTGCCTTAAGAAGTTTAGCCTCAGTTTTTGCTTTAGTGTTGTTATTGTCCTGTGAGAATGAATATTCAGAAGTCGGTACAGACTTTATTAATAGTTTAGAAGTTCCTCCACCTTACGAATTAGACAATATAGTGGCTTACAGCGAGAAATATACTTCGGTACAAACCAATGGATTTAATAATTACTTTTTAGGAGGATACGTAGATCCGGTATTTGGTATCTCCGAAACTAAAATCCTTACCCAAGTCAGTTTATCACAAACGAGACCTGATTTTGGAGAAAATCCTATAATAGATTCAGTAGTATTTACTCTTCCTTTTTTTAGTAGAGAGATAGAATCTGGGGTTTATGAATTGGATTCTATTTACGGAGAGGGGAGTTTCAAAATTAATATTTACGAGTCCAATCAGTTTCTTAGAGACTTAGATCCTGGTGAAAATGGAGAGTTTGAAGAGAATCAAATTTACTACTCAGATCAAGGGGATGAATTCAGCCCAAATATAGAAAATACGCCTTTGGTGACTTCAGACGTGATAAAGCCAACAGATTTAACAAACAGCGTTATTCTTTTTGAGCAAACTACCACAGACCTTATAGATACTTTAAATCTTTCACCTAGAATTCGTATTAAAATGCCAACTCAGTATTTTCAAGAAAAAATACTCGCTCCTGAAAATTCTCAATTTTTAGTTAGTAATAATGCATTCAGAAACTATTTGAGAGGGTTTTTAATTGAAGCGGAGCAACAACAGCCAGTGTATTCCATGTCAATGTTCAATCTTGCGAATGCGGATGCGAATATTACAATTTATTATAACAATGAAACTCAGGTTGAGGAAGAGGATGGAACGACTACAACTGACACCCTTTATAGTCAATACGCTTTGAATTTTGGTGGAAATAAGTTGAATTTATACGATAATAATTTCAATGTAGATTTATCTAACCAGAATATAGAAGAAGGAGAAGAAAATATTTATTTGAAAGGAGGAGAAGGCTCTTCTGCAGTGATAGAACTTTTTACAGGGCCAGATACAGATGGAAATGGCGTGTCTGATGAGTTAGATCAATTAAGAGAAAACAACTGGTTGATTAATGAGGCCAACTTGAATCTTTATTTAAATGAAGAGGTAGCGCCATCTAATAAAAATAGGATTAATAGAGTTTTCTTGACAAATTTAGACGATCAAAGAGTTCTTGAAGATTATAGAAGAGATCCTACAGCTGCTGATAATCCTAATTTATCAAGACAAGTTCATCTAGGTCCTTTAAGGTTAGATGAAAACGGTGAGCCTTTTTATAAAATAAGATTAACATCTTACATCAGCAATATTTTAAATAACGATTCAACTAATGTGCGACTAGGTCTTTATGTTTCTTCCAACGTGAATCAAACCAGTTTGGTTAACACTAGGAATTCTCAATCAGAGGCTTTTGAGTTTGTTCCAAGAAGCATGGTAGAGACTCCAAGGGGTATTGTAATTCACGGTAACCGATCTGCTGTAGAAGCTAAAAAACTCAAGTTGAACATATTTTATACAGAAACTAACTAATACAATATTATGTGCGGAATTGTAGGATATATAGGAAAAGAGCAAGCTTATCCCATTATTTTAAAAGGCTTAAAGCGTCTTGAATATAGAGGATACGACAGCGCCGGCATAGCTATTTACGATGGAAACGACCTTAATATTTGTAAAACAAAAGGCAAAGTAGCAGATTTACAGCATAAATGTGAATCTGAAATTGCGCTTAAAGGAACCGTTGGAATAGGTCATACCCGTTGGGCTACCCACGGGGAGCCTAATGATGTGAACTCACATCCTCATTGTTCTAATTCAGGTAAACTGGCGATTATTCATAATGGAATTATTGAAAATTATGAATCTCTAAAAACAGAATTACAAAACAGAGGATATATATTTTCATCAGACACAGATACTGAAGTGTTGGTCAATTTGATAGAAGATATCATGATCAATGAGAAAGTAAAGCTCGGTAAAGCAGTACAAATTGCCCTTAACCAAACCATAGGCGCTTATGCCATAGCTGTTTTTGACAGAACCAAACCCAATGAGATTGTCGTGGCTAGACTTGGTAGCCCTTTAGCTATTGGTGTAGGTGACGACGAATATTATATAGCTTCCGACGCTTCCCCTTTTATTGAATATACCAAAAAGGCCATTTATCTTGAAGATGGCGAAATGGCTGTTGTGAGATTAGGGAAGAAGATTAAAGTTAGAAAAATTAAGGATGATTCTTTAGTAGACCCTTATGTTCAAAAGCTTCAATTGAACCTTGATCAAATAGAGAAAGCAGGGTATGAACATTTCATGCTGAAAGAAATTTATGAGCAGCCTAGCGCCATAAAAGACACCTACAGAGGTAGAATGCTTGCAGACCGTGGAATCATAAGGATGGCTGGTGTTGATGATAACTTAGAAAAATTTTTAAACGCTAAGCGAATTATAGTCGTGGCTTGCGGAACCTCTTGGCATGCTGGCTTGGTCTCCGAATATATTTTTGAAGACTTGGCTAGAATCCCAGTCGAAGTTGAATATGCCTCAGAATTTAGGTATCGTAATCCTGTGATCAACAAAGACGATGTCGTGATTGCAATTTCTCAAAGTGGTGAAACCGCAGATACGATGGCGGCTATCAAGCTAGCCAAAGAGAACGGAGCTTTTGTTTTTGGAGTTTGTAATGTTGTAGGGTCTTCAATATCTAGGGAAACCCATGCAGGTGCTTATACCCATGCGGGCCCAGAAATAGGTGTAGCCTCGACAAAAGCCTTTACCACTCAAATTACTATTTTGAGTTTAATGGCACTAAAACTAGGAAAAGCTAAAGGGTCGATTTCCAATTCAGATTATCACATGTATTTGAATGAAATGGAGCAAATACCTTCAAAAATAGAGAAAGCTTTACAGTCCAACGATCATATTATGAAAGTTGCCGCTGTTTATAAAAATGCTAAAAATTGCCTATACCTTGGTAGAGGTTATAATTTCCCTGTTGCGCTTGAAGGGGCACTTAAGCTTAAAGAAATTTCATACATCCATGCAGAAGGTTACCCAGCTGCAGAGATGAAACATGGCCCAATCGCTCTTATAGATGAACATATGCCTGTAGTTGTTATTGCTACTAAAAAAGGGCATTACGAAAAGGTAGTGAGTAATATCCAAGAAATTAAATCTCGAAAGGGTAAAATTATAGCGGTTGTCACTGAAGGGGATACGTCTGTGAAGAACATCGCAGACCACGTCATAGAGGTTCCTGAAACTTTTGAAGCTCTTACTCCCTTGCTAACGACTATTCCTTTGCAACTTTTCTCCTACCATATTGCAGTTATGCTCGGTAAGAACGTCGATCAACCCAGGAATCTTGCGAAATCTGTAACCGTAGAATAGAATCAATCATTTTTTATAAAATAGGTCTTTGTTATAAAAGATTTATTTAAATAATATATATTTGCAAAAATTTTAAATACGGCTTTTTTAGAAAAGCCATCAAATAAAATCCTTAGATAATGTCTAAAGTTAAAGGTAAAATCAATAAAATTATAGGTCCGGTTATCGATGTAGAATTCGAAAACACTAAAGACTTGCCAAGAATCTATGATTCATTGGAGGTTAAACGTGAAAACAAATCTGACTTAATTCTTGAAGTTCAATCTCATATTGGTGAAAACACTGTGAGAACCATTGCGATGGATTCTGCAGATGGATTAAGCCGTGGAGTAGAAGTCTTGAGTACGGGATATCCCATACAAATGCCAATAGGTAAAGATATCTATGGCCGTTTGTTTAATGTCACAGGAGATGCTATTGATGGATTAGGAGATCTTCCAAAAACTGGAAAAGATGGAATGTCTATCCATAGAGATGCGCCTAAGTTTGAGGACTTAGCGGTCTCTACAGAAGTGCTTTTAACCGGGATTAAAGTTATCGATTTGATTGAACCTTACTCAAAAGGGGGTAAGATTGGATTGTTTGGTGGTGCTGGTGTTGGTAAAACCGTTCTTATTCAAGAATTGATTAATAACATCGCTAAAGGTCACGGTGGTCTTTCTGTATTTGCTGGCGTTGGAGAACGAACAAGAGAAGGAAATGATCTGTTGAGAGAGATGCTTGAATCTGGTATTATCAAATACGGAGATGATTTTATGCATTCTATGGAAGAAGGCGGATGGGACTTGGAAAAAGTGGACAAAGCTGGAATGAAAGAATCAAAAGCGACTTTCGTTTTTGGACAAATGAACGAACCTCCTGGAGCTCGTGCTCGTGTGGCTTTATCGGGCTTAACGATCGCAGAATATTTCCGTGATGGTGCAGGGGAGGCACAGGGAAAAGACGTTCTTTTCTTCGTGGATAATATCTTTAGGTTTACTCAAGCAGGTTCAGAAGTATCTGCATTGCTTGGACGTATGCCTTCTGCCGTTGGTTACCAACCAACCTTAGCGACAGAGATGGGAGCTATGCAAGAGCGAATTACATCGACCAAAAAAGGATCTATTACTTCCGTACAAGCGGTTTATGTTCCTGCAGATGATTTAACCGATCCAGCTCCAGCAACAACATTCTCTCACTTGGACGCTACTACAGTATTGTCTAGAAAAATTGCAGAACTTGGTATTTATCCAGCAGTAGATCCATTGGATTCTACCTCTAGAATTTTAACCAGAGAAATTCTTGGAGATGACCATTACGACTGTGCACAACGAGTTAAGGAACTATTACAAAAATATAAAGAATTACAAGATATTATCGCCATTTTAGGTATGGAAGAATTATCTGAAGAAGATAAACTTTCTGTGTCTAGAGCACGTCGTGTACAACGATTCCTTTCACAGCCTTTCCACGTTGCTGAGCAATTTACTGGTCTTAAAGGAGTGTTGGTAGATATTAAAGAGACCATTAAAGGATTCAATATGATTATGGATGGTGAATTAGATCATATTCCAGAAGCTGCTTTCAACTTGAAAGGCTCTATTGAAGAGGCGATTGAAGCAGGTGAGAAAATGTTGAACGAAAACTAGTCTGAAACTTAAACACATGCATTTAGAAATAGTAAGTCCAGAGCAAATAATTCTAAGCGATGAGGTAAAATCCGTCAGCGTTCCAGGAATTAATGGAGAGTTCCAGATGTTGGACAATCACGCTCCCGTGGTGTCCGTCTTAAAGAGTGGATCTATCAAGCTAGACTCTTCTGTAAACTTACCTAAGGGTTCAAAAGATAAGTTTTATCAAGAAGATTCAAAAATGTGTTTTGATATTTCTGGAGGTGTTATTGAATTGAACGATAATAAAGTTGTTATTCTTATAGACTAATTAACCTCGGTTTCATAAAAAAATAAAAGCGCTAATCTTAAGGTTAGCGCTTTTTAGTTTTTATGAAGTATAAGGCTTATAATTTCATTTCAGGAATGTCTCCTTCTACGATTAAATCTCCTTCGGTTGCTTGTTGAATAGCTTCTACACTTACTCCTGGAGCTCTTTCCAAAAGTCTGAATTTTTTATCTACAATATCGAGGACGGCCAAATTGGTTACTATTTTAGTAACGCATTCAACTCCCGTTAACGGTAAAGAACAGGTCTTTAAAAGCTTAGAGTCTCCAGCTTTATTGGTGTGCATCATCGCTACAATTATGTTTTTTGCAGAGCCTACAAGATCCATAGCGCCGCCCATTCCTTTCACCATCTTACCTGGGATTTTCCAATTGGCGATATTTCCATTTTGAGCGACTTCCATCGCCCCTAAAATGGTTAAGTCAACGTGTTGACCGCGAATCATGCCAAAGCTGAGAGCTGAGTCGAAAAAACTAGCGCTGGGTAATGCAGTAATCGTTTGTTTTCCGGCGTTAATGAGGTCTGCATCTACATCTTCTTCCCTCGGGAAAGGCCCCATTCCCAAAATTCCATTTTCGCTTTGGAATTCTAATTCAATGTCGTCTCTCACATAATTGGCTACGAGAGTAGGTATACCAATGCCCAGATTTACGTAAAAGCCATCTTGGACTTCTTGGGCAATCCGTTTTGCAATTCCATTTTTATCTAACATAAGTCTTTGGTTTCAAAAGTTGATTTTTAAGATTGTGTGGTTCTCTGTTCAATTCGCTTTTCGTACTTCTCTCCTTGAAAAATGCGCTGAACAAAAATACCTGGGATATGGATGAAATTAGGATCGAGTTCTCCTGGTTTTACAAGTTGTTCGACTTCCACCACAGTAACTTTGGCTGCTCCACACATTAATGGATTGAAGTTTCTAGCGGTACCTTTAAAAATAAGATTTCCAGCTTCATCTCCTTTCCATGCTTTTACAAATGCAAAGTCAGCCTTGAAAGCCTCTTCCATGATATGCGGTTTTCCATCAAAATCTCTAACTTCCTTTCCTTCGGCGACTTCGGTACCATAACCGGCAGGGGTATAAAAGGCAGGAATACCATTTTGCGCAGCTCTACATCGTTCGGCTAAAGTGCCTTGTGGAATTAAATCTACTTCCAATTCTCCGCTGAGCATTTGTCTCTCAAATTCAGCGTTTTCTCCTACATAGGAAGAGATCATTTTTTTGATTTGTTTTTTCTTCAGAAGCAAGCCTAGTCCAAAATCGTCAACACCGGCATTGTTTGAGATGCAAGTCACGTCTTTCACATTGCGTTTCACAAGTTCTTGAATACAATTTTCGGGAATACCGCTAAGGCCGAAGCCTCCAAGCATAAAGGTCATTCCATCGTGAATGCCCTCTAAAGCTTCGGTAACATTATTTACAGTTTTATTGATCATGAGTTTATTAATTTAGGTTGAAAATACAGAATTTTAAAACGCTTTCCAATTTTATAGGGCTTCGTTGAGTGAACTTAACTCAATCAGGTTAAGTTTTAAAATTATCAGTTTTAAGATGGTTTTAGATTTTGAAGGCAGTAATAAAATGTAATTTTGATAAAAAACTTACCTTATGTCTGGATTCAAAAATGATCTTCAATTTGCTTCAAGTCCCTATTTATTGCAACATGCAGAGAATCCTGTGAATTGGGAGGAATGGAGTCCTGAAGTTTTGGAGCGTGCGCAGCAGGAAAACAAGCCTATTTTGATTAGTGTAGGCTATGCCGCTTGCCATTGGTGTCACGTTATGGCTCATGAATCTTTTGAGGATACTGGAGTAGCCGAGCTCATGAATACCCACTTCATTTGTATTAAAATTGATAGGGAAGAGCGCCCAGATATTGATCATATTTATATGGAGGCGGCTCAAATGCTAACAGGTCGTGGAGGCTGGCCGCTCAATGCCTTTGCCTTACCAGACGGTAGACCTTTTTATGCAGCCACTTATTTTCCTAAAGAAAACTGGAAAAAAGTGTTGTCAAACATCGCTAAAGCCTATTCTCGAGATTATAAGTCTCTTCTGGACACTGCAGAAAAGTTAACAGACGGTATACAGTTGGCTCAAGAATTGAGTCCAGCAGAGGAAGGAGACATTCAATTTTCCAAATCAGAATACCAAGACCTAATGGTGAACTGGCAAAAAATAGTAGATGGAGATCGCGGAGGTTTTAAGGGGGCGCCTAAATTTCCAATGGCCAACTCTTGGCAGTTTTTACTTCAATACTATGATTTTACCAAAGAGCATTCGGTTCTAGAGATGGTAACGAAAACATTAGATGAAATGGCTCTGGGAGGTATTTATGATCAAATTGGCGGTGGATTCTCAAGATATTCTGTGGATGCTGATTGGTTTTCGCCACATTTTGAAAAAATGCTTTACGATAATGCTTTGTCGATTAGTTTGTACGCGAACACCCAAAAGTTGGCGCCCAAGCCCATATACAAACAAGTGATTACAGACACTATTGATTTCGTGAGCAAAGAGCTCATGAGCAAGGATTATGGGTTTTATGCTTCTCTAGATGCCGATAGTGAAGGGGAAGAAGGAAAGTATTACGTGTGGTCTTATAAAGAACTTTCTGAGGTGTTAACCGAAGAAGAATTAAACCTAGCTCAAAGCTTTTATAATGTAACTGAGCGAGGTAACTGGGAATCGCCCAGGAATATTTTGTTTAGTCAACAAACACCAGACTCTTATGCAAAAGCTAAAAATTTAAATCCTGAAAAATTCCAAAGTGATCTCAATCAACTGAAGCACAAATTATATCAGATTCGATGGGAAAGGCCCCATCCTCCGCTAGATCATAAAATTATCACCTCGTGGAATGCGATGATGATTACGGGATTGGTGGATGCGTATACAGCCTTGAAAGAACCAGAATACTTAGACTTAGCAGAAAAGAATGCCCAGTTTTTATTAGCGTCTATGATGACTGAAAATGGAAAATTACTACGAACCAAAAGTTCAGACTCTAAGTTTATATATGGTTTTTTGGATGACTATGCTTTTTTGGTGGAGGCGCTTATTAAGGTATACCAAGTGAGTTTTAATATACTTTATTTAAACACAGCTAAAGATTTGGTGAACATTTGTCTAGAAGACTTCTTGGACTCTTCAACAGGACTATTTTATTACTCATCGACCAAAGGAGAGCAGCTTATTTCAAAAACCTTTGAAATTAATGATAATGTGATTCCTGCCTCCAACTCGTCTTTAGCTAAATCTTTGTTTTTGATGGGGCACTTTTTTGACGACTCAATTTATACCAAAGCATCAGAGAAAATGTGGAACCAAGTCAGATCAAAACTTCATAAATCGGGGCCTTACTATGCCAATTGGCAAATCCTGTCCGGGTGGTTTTCACATCCCTTCTATGAAGTGGCTATCATGGGGAAAGAGGCTAAGCAAAAAGCATTGGAACTTCAGCATAGCTTCTGTCAAAATTCTATTTTCTTGGGCGGACATGAAGAAAACTTGGCACTTTTAAAAGGAAAATTACCTCGAGAACTTTCAGAAACTAAAATATATGTCTGTGAACACAAAACGTGTCAGCAGCCTACAATAGATGTTGATGTTGCCAAGGAACAACTAGAAATCAAAGGTTAAGGTTAGTCCTCGTACATTTTAATAATGGTTTCACCTTTCATGGTTTTAGACGCTCTAAACATTCCTGGAGTATTGAATTCCATGACCATTTTTCCTTCATTATCAATACCTATGATGCCGCCTGTTCCCCCCATATCGGTAAGTTTCTTTTGGATCACTCGTTTTGCTGCTTGCTCTAGACTGATGCCTTGGTATTCCATAAGTGCAGAAATATCGTAAGCAACCACCCCTCTAATAAAGTATTCGCCATGACCCGTTGCAGAAATTGCACAGGTTTTATTATTGGCATAAGTACCAGCGCCAATGATAGGCGAGTCTCCAATTCTTCCATATTTTTTGTTGGTCATTCCACCAGTAGAGGTGCCTGCGGCTAAGTTGCCTTCCTGGTCTAAAGCAGCACAGCCAACAGTCCCAAATTTTTCATTGCTCAAGAAAAACTTATTTCCATTAGAGACTCCTTGCTCTTTTGCTTTTGAAGCTTCCAGTGCTTTTTTTCTATTGTCTGTTATAAAATATGAGTTTTCTACAAATTCTAGTCCATTTAGCTTGGCAAAATCTTCAGCACCTGCAGCACTTAGCATCACATGATCGGATTCTTCCATGACTTTAAAAGCGAGGTTAATAGGGTTTTTGATATGTTGTACACCAGAAATAGCTCCTGCATTTCTGGTTTTTCCATCCATTATCGAGGCATCTAGTTCGGCAATACCATCTGCATTCAACACTGCTCCTTTTCCAGAATTGAACAGAGGAGAATCTTCCATGATATTAATGGTTCTTTGGACCGCTTCCAAAGCAGTGCCTCCTTCAGAAAGGATGGTATGTCCCACTTCTATAGCTTCTTTTAATTTGTCCTCATAAGCTTTTTGCAAAGAGTCTGTCATAAATTCTTTTTTGATAACACCAGCGCCACCATGAATAACAATACCGAATTTTGCGGGTTTAGGGACATTTTTTTCTTTACTAAGCTTTGGGCTATCGTGACAAGCGATAAGTAATATACTGGCAAGTAATAAAAGATAATTTTTCATAAGGTTATAAGGTTATAAGTTTAATAAGTAATCCAATGCTGATTTTTCTATTGTTATTAAGTCAGATTCTGGTAAGCGTTTTAAGAGGCGTTGCCATCGTTTATCATTCATGAACAGACGTTCAAAAATAGGAATAGACATCTTGACTTGATTTGAATTCACTAGTGCAACTGCCTTCCAAAATTTAATTTCCTCATTATTGGGAAGCAACTTTTCGGCAGAATTGTAAGCTTTCAGGGCAGCTTCGGCATCTTTATTCTCCATGGCAACATCTCCACTAGCCATAAACTCATAGGCTCTATGGCTATTGAGTAAACGCGATAATTCTTCTACGGGCGTTTTGTGATCATCTACCCGTAGATCTATCTTTTTGTCTAACCAGGGGTGTTCTGCGGGGTCCTTGCCAACAAGGATGAGTGCAGAAGATTGTTTCCCACGAATATCTCCGCCACTGTTTTGAGCAGCCTCCATAGCAGCGACGATACGTTCTGCTAGGTCTAAATCATCATTTTCCTCAAAGGCCTGTCTCATAGCATAAACCACGTTTTTGTCTTCCATCATATTGGCTTGGATGCTGTAGTGATCTCCAATAAGGTGCAATGCGGCTTCAACACATTTTTCACCTGTAAAGGCGGCAATAGTTCCGTCTCTGGAAAGCATAGCGACTTGTCTATAGTGAACACCGGCATCTTCTTTTTTGAGTTTTTCCATAGCTTCCTTAGCATTGAGTCCCTTTTGCATCAGTTCCAAGCCTTCGTGTCCGTAGCGTTCATTCACAAAAGATTGAGTGGCAACAACTCCCACTCCAGATTTTCCCCAAGGGACAGCAGTTCCTACAGAAAACCAATGGCTTTGCACACCTACAGCCATATCGCCAGTAACAGGATCTTGAGCGATGATAGAGAATGTATGAGCAAACTTATCTGAATTGGCTGGCTTTTGACCATAACTCTTCCAACAAGCTATAACACAGAATATTATAAGATACCTTAAGTCCATTGTAATTATTTTTTCGTTAAATTTATGTAATAATAACGAGTTTTATATTTGAGATCTTCAATTTTTTTGTTGATTTAATATGTATATAGCTGTAGAATTTACACTTAATCAATACTATTAATATATGTCCGAGGAGTTTATTGAATTAAAGCAGATACTGGATTATTTTGAATCTCCGGCATTTTTGGTAAGAAGTTCTAAAAAAGGCCTTGAAGCAGCGGGGTGTAGCCAAAAATTTAAAATATTTTTTGATTGCTTGAGTCATAAAGATTCCAGAGTAAGTTTGGCTTCGTTTTTAAAAGAAACACTGCGAATTGACGAAAAATCTTCAAAATTCATTGCATCTCAATTAGAGTCCCTTTCAAAAAAACCTAAATCGTCATCAATAGCAGAGTTCCAACTGAGTTTCAATCACAAGGATTTCAATTTCAAATGTGAACGCGTTGGCATTAAAGAGACACCATATTTCTTTGTTATGGTCACTCAAAGCTATAAGGAGAAATCTCGCTTCAATAATATCAACAAAACTTTAGATACTGCTTTTTTTCAAAGAATTTTTGAATCTCTTCCCTTAGGTATTGCTGTCAATAAAATAGACGATAATACCACGGTTTACATCAACAAAAAGTTTGAAAACATCTATGGCAGGAAAGCTGAAGAGCTTCAAAATGTATCAGAATTTTTTGAAAAAGTATATCCAGAGGTTAATTATAGGAAAGAGATTTCGGAAAGAATCTTAAGTGATATCGCCTCTCGAAATCCTGAAAAAATGCAGTGGCAAAATTTAAGGATCACCACAAAATCAAATCAGGTAAAAATTATTGATGCTAAAAATATCCCTTTGTATGATCAGAATCTTATGATTTCTACAGTGACAGATGTCACTGAAAGTTATTATGCTAGGGAAGAACTAGAGCAAGCAAAAAGCAGGTTCGATTTTGCTTCTCAAGCTACCTCGGATGCTGTATGGGAATGTGATTTAAAAAGCGATAAATTGTACTGGGGGGAAGGCTATGAGCGACTTTTTGGATACAAAAAAGAGGGCAATATAGTTTCAAAGTCTTTCTGGGAGTCTAAGATCCATCCTAATGACGTCCGCTCTTTTTTGAATAGTTTAAAACTAGCAAAAGAAGATAAAGACTTAAAGAAATGGACGTTCGACTATAGATTTTTGAAAAAGGATGGATCCTATGCCAATGTAAGAGAGAACGTAATCATCATCAGAAATAAGGAAGGAGAAGCTACTCGACTTGTTGGAGCTCTGCAAGACATCACTAAAGCGGTAAAGCGAGAAGACCATCTGGGTCTTTTAGAAAAATTGGTAGCAGGAGCAAAAGATTCCATTTTGATGGCCAAAGTCCACAACGATAATTTTCTAGACTCAGAGATTATTTATGCCAATTCTAGCTTCCAAGACTTATTTGGTTATGATAGCTCAGACATCATCGGTAAAACCCCACTCGAGTTTTATGTGACCGATAAAAACAAAGCAGCATTTACAGATTTAAATAAAAAATTGAAAAATTGGGATCCAGTAGAAATTGACCTTTTAAATTTTACAAAACAAAACCTAGAGTTTTGGAACAATCTATCCATCACTCCCATCATGGATAATCAAGGCTGGTATACACACTGGGTAGTGATCAATAGAGATATTAATGACCTGAAGAATAGTATAACAAAGCGTCAGCTTCTCTCTCAGACTCATAAAATTTTTGCGGAATATATACCTTTAGACACCTTATTAGTAAAGGTCCTGCAAGAGATAGAAAATCAATTAGGGTCTTATGTGAATGAGATTTGGCTTTTCGATTCCTATTCCAAAAAAATAACCAAATCTGTAGAGCTTAGGGGAGGAAAAGTTGTCGATTTGGAAAGCCACGGCACTAGCATATTCTACAAAAGTGTTGTGGAGAAAATAATTAAAACGAATGAACCGCTCATCACGATTCATGAAGATGATATACATTTGGAGGAAGGCACAAATATAAAATTGAGTTATGCCTTTCCAATTCAGTCTCACGGTTCTATTTTGGGAGTAGTGCTACTAGGCTTTACTCATACTTATTCTCGAGAGGAAAGCCTTCGTTCTATTTTTGATGATTTTTCTATACAATTGGCCAATGAAATTTCTAGAAAACAAGCTGAAAATGAATTGACCAGCTTCTTTGAATATGCTCCAGATTTTATGTGCATCACTGGAAAAGACGGCTATTTAAAGAAGGTGAATAAACACGCTTCCGATTTTCTTGGCATCAGCAAAGATGAGTTTTTGTCGACGCCCTTCCTAGAGTTTATCCATAATGAAGATCGGAACGAAGCTCAAGAAACACTTTTTGCTGCCAGCCAACTGCCTGGAAATCACTATACCGATATACGCTTAAATTCTCAAAATAACACTATGTTATATGTTTCTTGGAGGGTGTTTAGCTTAAAAGGAAGTGACGATGTTTATTGTGTAGGAAGGGATATTACAGAGAAAATTAAGTTAGAGGAGTTACTCGAAAAAACTAATATACTCTCTAAAACGGGAACTTGGGAACTTGATTTAGAAAATGATAAAACGTATTTAAGTGAAAATGCAAAATTCATGCTTGGTCAAAAAGAGTCTTTTGTTGGTAGGATATCTGAACTAAATTCACTGTTAAATTTGAATCACGACCTAGCTAAGCTAAGATCTTCAAAAATTGAAACGAAACAAATTGAGGAGTTTGACACCCAGATTGCCCTTCCTGATGGTACAAAGAATTGGTTTCGAATTGTTGTAGAACAAGAATTTGAGAATAACATTCTAGTCAAGTTGTTTGGATCTTTACAAAATATACAAGGCTATAAGGAGTCTGAATTGAAAGAGAAGAAACTCCTTCAGGAAAAGAATCAGATTCTAGATAATATTACCGATGGTTTTTTTGTGGTTGATGAACAATGGATTGTTAAATATTGGAATAAAAGTGCTGAGGAAATTTTATCTGTAAAGAAATCAGAAATTCTAGGAAAACATTTATGGGAGGTTTTTGATGACTTTAATGGAAATACACTCGATATAAAGTATAGGGAATCTATGGAGAAACAAGAAAGCATTCATTTTGAAAGCTATTTTGAAAATTTAAAAAAATGGTTTGAGGTGAGTGCTTATCCTTCTAAGAAGCTACTTTCAATCTATTTTAGAGACACAACAGATAAGAAGGCGATTGTTGAAGATCTAAGAACACAAATTGAAAAGTTTGAAATTCTCTCAGAAACCGTTATAGATGCCGTTTGGGATCTTGATATTCAAAACAATTCTTTATCCTGGGGTCTTGGTCTTAAAAAACTTTTTGGATATGATCCCAAAGAGTTTAGAGACAGTGAAGTAATGTGGTTAAACAAAATCCATCCCGAAGAAAGAGAAAGGATTCAAATTTCTTTTGAAGCTTCTCTCAAAGATTCAACTGCCGATCATTGGAAGGAATCCTACCGTCTTATGAAAAGTGATGGGACTTATACTTCTGTTTTGGATAGAGGAACTATCATTAGAGATGATCGGGGAAAGGCCTTAAGAATGGTTGGAAGCTTGCAAGATATCTCCAATATAAAAGAGTAGAAACCCAAAATCACATCTAAAATTTTTGAGTGGGATTTCCCTCAAAAAGGATTCCTGTAAAAACACTTTTAATTGCTTTGTTTTGAGAAAATATGCCTAATTTAGACGAATGAAATTAACTTCAATTTAAAAGTTGATGACGGGAGGATTTCAACAAAAAGATTCCCTAAAAGTCACATTTATATGAAAAAGCCGCCGATTCCAGATAATGAAGTAGAACGCTTAAAAGCTTTACAAAGCCACCAGTTACTTGAAAATCTTTCAGATGAAGATTATGATTTAATTACAAAACTAGCTTCAGACATTTGTGGTACTTCCATATCACTTATCACACTAATTGATTCCAAAAAGCAAGTCTTTAAATCTAGTCAAGGAATAGATTTGAAGGAAACTTCAAGAGATACGGCCTTTTGCGCACATGCTATTAATACTCCAGAAAAACTACTTATTGTCAATGATGCTACTTTAGATGACAGATTTAAAGAAAACCCCTTAGTTACAAAAGACCCGAAAATTGCTTTTTATGCGGGCATGCCTCTTATGAGTAAGGACGGCTATGCCTTAGGTACCCTGTGTGTTATCGATAACAAGCCTAAAGTCTTATCTACATCACAAATACAGGCTCTTAAATCTCTAGCAAAACTTGTAGAACGCCTTTTTGAGTCTCGTAAGAAATCTTTAGAGTTAGAAAAAGTCTATTCTCAATTGGAAGCTCAAAAGAATCAAACCGAAGAAATTGCATATGCTATAGCTCACGATCTTAAAAACCCTTTAGATAGCATTCAAGGATTTTTAGAACTATTGCAAAGAGAAACAGGAACAAGCCTTGGTGAAGAGGCTTTGCAATACATCAACTACGCCACACAAAGCACTCATAAAATGACAGCGCTTATCTATGAGATACTTGCTTTTGCCAAATTGACCTCTCAGAAAAATGTCATTGAAAACGTAGATGTAGAGCCGATTATAGAAAGTATTATAGATCTTAATTTACCAATTATCAAATCTAATACTATTGCCATAAACTATTCTGAACTTCCTAAAATTCAGACCTCTAAAACCCTATTTTCAATAGTCTTACGGAATTTAATAGGTAATGCTATAAAGTACAGATCTAAAGAAAAATCCTTAGTCATTGAAATAAAGATTGATGATGAAACTGATCAATGGGTTGTTCATATTTCTGATAATGGGTTGGGTATAAAAGACTCAAACCTAGTCAAAATCTTTAGACCCTTTTACAAGGAAGATTCCCAAAGCGATGCTGGAGTAGGGATGGGGCTAGCAGTTTGTAAAAAAATCATCTTAAACCTAGGAGGTGACATCTGGGTAACTTCTGAATCAGGCTCCGGAAGTACGTTTAGTTTTAATCTTCCTAAACAAGACTTATAAGCCAAAAAAATCTTTAATTTATGAGTACCTTACTTAAAACTCAATAAAAATAAACGCATGAAATTAGAAGTTTTAAATGTGGACGATGACAAAATGGTCCTTTTCATCCATGAGAAAATGATGAATCATGCGGGATTTTCTAGTCATCCTAAGTCGTTCTTAAACGGATATGAGACTTTAGATTATATTTCAGAATACAAGAATGAGGATACAAAGTTTTTGATTTTTCTAGATGTAAATATGCCAAACCTTGATGGCTGGCAATTTATGGATGAACTCAAAACTCACGGATTAACCAAATACTGTTATGTTTTGGTTGTTACCTCTTCAATAGATCTTTCCGATAAAGAAAAATCTGACACCTATCCAGTCGTTATCGATTTTGTAGAAAAACCTATTAATGTTGAAAAACTCAAGGACTTGAAACAGCTTAAAGAGCTTCAGCCCTTTTTTGAAAATTAAGAGTTGGATCTAATCCTCTATTTCCTCCTCCTCATCCCCAGTATAAGCTTCGTATTCTGGATATAAGAAGTTGTTATATGGAAAACGGGTGATGTGAATCTTTCTAACGGTTTCGTAGACTTTCTTTCTAAACTCTTCAATATTTTCTTTCTCTGTTGCTGAGATAAATAAAACATTATCGCCTTCCCGCTGCATCCAAGTTTTTTTCCACTCCTCAAGAGTGTAATGTTGATAAGATTTTTCAACCATCAAATCATCTTTTTCGATCACTTCAGGCTCGTAATTGTCAATCTTATTAAAGACCATGATACAAGGTTTATCTTTAGCATTAATATCGTCTAAAATACTATTTACAGACTCGATGTGATCTTCGAAATTTTCATGAGAGATATCGACTACATGCAAAAGCAAGTCGGCCTCTCTGACTTCATCTAAGGTGGATTTGAAAGACTCCACAAGTTGAGTGGGTAACTTTCTTATAAAGCCTACTGTATCGGTAAGCAAGAAGGGAAGATTACGAATCACTACTTTTCTTACCGTGGTATCTAAGGTAGCGAACAACTTATTTTCTGCAAAAACTTCACTTTTGCTTATCACATTCATCAGCGTAGATTTACCAACATTGGTATAGCCTACGAGAGCAACTCTTACAAGGCTTCCTCTGTTCCCGCGTTGAACAGCCATCTGCTTGTCTATGGTTTTTAGCTTTTTCTTAAGCAAAGTGATTTTATCTCTTACAATCCGTCTATCGGTTTCAATTTCAGTTTCACCAGGGCCTCGCATACCAATACCACCACGTTGTCTCTCCAAGTGAGTCCAAAGACCGGCCAGCCTTGGTAATAAATATTCGTACTGTGCGAGTTCTACTTGAGTGCTTGCGTTACTTGTTTTTGCCCGTTGAGCGAAAATATCGAGAATGAGGTAGGTTCTATCGACTACTTTGCACTTGAGTATTTTTTCGATACTCCTTTGTTGACCAGGAGATAATTCGTCATCAAAAATAGCAGTACCTACTTGATGTTCTTCCACATAATCTCTTACCTGTTCTAATTTTCCTTTTCCTATAAAAGTTTTAGGATTTGGAACCTCCAATTTTTGTTGAAAACGTTTCAAAACTTCTCCACCAGCAGTATAGGTAAGGAATTCTAATTCGTCTAGATATTCCTTGGATTTTTCTTCATCTTGAAACTGATTAACAATCCCAATAAGGACTGCTGTTTCATAGGTTGTATTTTGAGCGTCTATCATGGTTTATTTTATAAAACAAAATTATGAAAAATACTTCAGTTCACTTCTCACTTTAAGATTTTGGAAATTTAAAGAAATGGAGGTGGCCTTTTATTTTTCTTTTAACTTTATTGACTAAATTTAGACTTTAAATACTAAAAATTTCCTTAATTCGTTTATTATAAATAATCAAACTTTATGAATTTCAAAACCTACCTTATTATTTTCTCCTGCTTAATTTTAGCTTCTTCGTGTAGCTCAGATGATTCAGATGAACTTAATGCCAATCAAAATGAATGTAAAATTTCTAAGGGAATTTCTCCAAATGAAGATGGGCTTAATGATAATTTTGATTTGTCTTGTCTTGCAGACCGAACTGGAATTGCCACTTTAGAAATTTTCGACAGAAATGGTCGAAAGATTTACGAGAAAGACAACTATAGAGACGAATTTATCGGAGATTCCGATAACGGAAATAGCTTGGTGACAGGGACTTATTTTTATGATATTACTTTCGAAACCGAAGATCCCGAATACGGTTTCAATACAAAAGGAGACCTGTACATTAATGTAGAACAATAAGTCTTTATAGCTTAGTTGAAGAAAACCCTATCCATGAAAAAAATATATATACCTCTTTTCGCCATCTTGTGTTTGTTTACTATCACCACTGTTACAGCGCAGCAAGATCCTCAGTATACGCAATACATGTATAATATGAACGTCATTAACCCAGCTTATGCGGGCTCTAAAGAAAGCCTTTCTATTGGTGCTTTGTACAGAGAGCAGTGGTCTGGAATAGAGGGCGCTCCCCAAACATTCACCTTTAATGCCCATACCCCTTTAGGAAACGGTCTTGGCGTTGGATTATCAGCTATTAGTGATCAAATAGGTCCTGTAGATGAAACCAATCTTTACGCAGATATATCTTATACTATAGATGTTGGGGCTAATAGCAAGTTGGCTTTTGGTATAAAAGCTGGAGCAACACTGCAAAGTAGTAACTTTACAGACTTGTATTTCCAAGATGAAATGGATCCTGCTTTTCAAGAGGATATTAGTGGAACCTATCCTAGTGTAGGTGCTGGGGTTTTATATTATACAGACAAATTTTATGTAGGTCTTTCTATGCCAAATTTCTTAAGTTCTACTCACTTAGAGGTGGATGGAAGAGATTTTGGTTCAGAAAAACAACACTATTTCGTTACAGCAGGTTATGTGTTTGATGTCAATGATTTTATCAAATTCAAACCCTCTACTTTAGTGAAATCTGAATTGAGTTCAGCAGTCTCTTTTGATTTGAATGCCAATTTTTTATTCTACGACAAGTTTGAAGTAGGCGCTTCCTACAGATATGAAGATGCAATTAGTGCTTTAGCCAGCGTTAGAGCTACAGACTGGATACAAGTTGGTTTTGCTTATGATGCTACTACTTCAAACCTAAAAGAACCTTCTTACGAGGCCTTTATTATTTTCGATATTTTCTTCAATAAGAAAACTTACGTTTCTCCTCGTTATTTTTAAACTGAAATCCACATGATTATGAAAAACCTATATATATTGAGTATTTTCTGTTGCTTGGCATCAACCATGCTTTGGTCACAGAACAGCGATACCCAAAAAGCAGATAAATACTTCGACCGCTTTGCCTATGTCGATGCGATTGAAGCTTACGAAAAATTAATTCAAAAGGGAAAAGCAAATGCTTACGTTTATAAACAATTGGCAATAGCAAATATGAAGACTTCCAACTTCGAGGCGTCTGAGCGATTATTCAAGCGTTATCTTAGAAGTACTAGGAATCCAGATGCAATAGATTATTTTAATTACGCTCAAACTCTTTTGATTAACGAAGAGTACGATGATTTCAAAAAAGCAATGCTCGATTTTGCCGAAAAAGCGCCAAGAGATGAAAGGGCAAAGGCCTTTTTAGAAAATCCAGACTACCTGATGGACTTACAATCGATGACCCCAAGATTTGAATTGAATAAACTCAGTTTAAGCTCGGATTTCTCAGATTTTGGAGCTTACCAGTTTGATGGAAAACTTTATTTCGTTTCCGCAAGGAACGAATCTCGCAAAACCTACGGATGGGATAACGAACCTTCTCTAGATATTTTTGTGGCTGAAAATATTGGGGGGACGTTCAAAAATCCAATTGAAATCACAGGAGATATCAATACCAAATACCACGAAGGCTCTATTGCTATCACTAAGGATAGATCGACTTTATACTTTACCAGAAACGACTTTTTAGAGGAAAAGTATAGAAAAGATGACAATGGAGTGAACCACCTTAAAATTTATAAAGCAAGCCTTGTTAACGGAATGTTTCAAGATATCCAAGACTTGCCTTTTAATGATATTTCATTTTCCAATGCAAACCCAGCGTTAAGCCCAGACGGGAGTCAGCTTTATTTTTCAAGTGATAGAGCCGGAGGTTATGGATCTTCAGATCTCTATGTTGTGGATATTAATGCCGATGGAACTTACGGATCTCCGCAGAACTTAGGCCCCACTGTCAATACAGAGGGAAGAGAAAACTTTCCATTTGTCGATGAAGAGGATATGCTGTATTTCTCAAGCGATGGACATCTAGGTCTTGGTGGTTTGGATGTTTTCTATTCTAAAAAAGATTCTGGAGACTTTACACCTCCTCAAAACTTAGGTCTGCCGTTAAACAGTAATGCCGATGATTTTGCGTTTACTTATAACGGCAACGTAGAGTTGGGCTTTGTGTCTTCTAATAGGACCAGCACTAAAAAAGAAGAACGAACCGATAATATATATGGGGCGAAATTGGTAAGCCCACTAGAACAAACTTCTGTATTGGTTGAAGTTGTGGATGCTCATACTGAAGTTCATATCCAAGATGCACAACTTATTTTCTACGATACTACCCAAAACGAATATTCTAGGAGCAGAACCGATGCTAGTGGGAATAGCAACAACTTTTTACCAACCGGAAAGAAATTTGATTTGCAAGTGAATGCTGAAGGCTATGAGAGTCAATCCAATTCTTTTGAAGTTCCTCAATTACAAATGGTGATGAGAGTCGCTTTAGTGCCAGAGATGACCTCTACTGAAGCGGAGATTCTTATTCTTCAGGGACGCATCTTTTTTGATTACGACAAAGCTGATATTCGACCTGAAGCCGCTTTGGAATTGGATAAGCTAATTGAAATTCTTAAAGAAAATGGAGACATTAACATTCAAGTGGTGAGCCATACCGATGAAAGAGGTTCTGAAGCTTACAACATGAAATTATCTCAAGACAGAGCTAAAAGTACAGTAGACTACTTAACCGATAACGGAGTTGATCCCGAAAGATTATCCTCTGAAGGTAAAGGGAAAACTGAGCCAATAAACGATTGTACTTCTGGATGTAGTGACGAAGAACACGAAGAAAATCGACGTTCAGAATTTAAAATTGTAGACTAGGTCTTGACAGTAAGTCTTCCAATCCCTCAATATAACTATTGAGGGATTTTTTTATATTTACCATGCACTTAACCCCTTAAGCTATGGAAAAACCCAAATGCCTCTCCTGTGAGGAACCGCTGTCGGGAAGAATCGACAAAAAGTTCTGTTCCGATTATTGTAGGAGTACCTACAATAATAGGCTGAATAGTGAGTCTAGGAAGATAGTAAGGAACGTCAACAATAAGCTTAAAAAAAATTACAGAATTTTACAAAGCATCAATACAGATCAAAAAACGAAAACCACTCGAGACAAACTCTTAGAAAAAGGCTTTAATTTTACCTATTTCACGAATCTCTACACCACAAAATCTGGTCGGGTGTATTACTTCATTTATGACCAAGGTTATCTACCTTTGGAGGAGGATTATTATGCTTTGGTAAAAAGGGACTAATGAGAAAAAAAGATTATAAAGCCATTATAAGTTTACTTGTGATCGTTACTGCCGTTTGGTATGTCTTTTACGACCTTTATCCTTCAGAAATCACCGATTTATCCACTCAATCTAAAGATTTTTCAACCTTAAGGGCTTTTGAGCACGTCAAAAATATTGGTGACGAACCCCACTACATAGGTTCTGACGCCCATAATTCCAAACGAAATTATATTGTAAATGAACTTGAAAAAATGGATCTTCAAGTTCAAACTCAGCAAGGCTTTGTGCTCTCCAAGAAGGGGGTACTCACCGCTCCAGAAAATATTATTACAAGGCTAGAAGCCACCGATCCATTGCCAAACTCTAAGGCTTTATTACTCCTTTCTCACTACGATTCTGCCGTTCATTCCTCGCCCGGAGCTAGCGATGCAGCTTCTGGAGTAGCTGCCATACTAGAAGCAGTAAGAGCTTTTAAAGCGAGCAAGCCTTCTTTTCAAAATGACATTATTATTCTTTTTTCCGATGGTGAAGAAGTAGGCCTTTCTGGGGCAGAATTATTTGCCAAAGAGCACCCATGGATCAATGAGGTGGGTTTGGTTCTGAATTTTGAATCTCGAGGAAGTGGAGGCCCAAGTAATATGATTGTGGAGACCAATTATGGGAATTCTAAACTGATTGACCTTTTTGGAGAATCCCAAGGCCAACATCCGCTCGCCAACTCTCTTATGTATAGCGTGTATAAACTTCTACCCAACGACACAGACTCTACAGTATTTAGAGAAATTGCAGATGTCCCCAGCTTTTTCTTTGCCTTTATAGACGATCATTTCGATTACCATACCGCCTTGGATACACCAAGTCGGCTGGACAAAGGTTCTTTATCCCATCAAGGGGATTACCTGATGTCTTCACTAAAAGCCTTTTCCAATACAGATCTTTCAGACTTAACCTCCCAGCAGGATCAAGTCTATTTTACAGTAACAGGTTTGGGACTTTTTCATTATCCATTTTCATGGGTGTGGATCATTTATGCTGTTGCTTTTGCGATCTTCATCTTTATCTTAATTTATGGACTAAAAACCAAGTCGTTGACCAGAAAAGAAATTTTCTTAGGTTTTGTCCCTTGGTTGCTCAGTTTATTTTTATCTGGATTCCTCATCTATTTTGCCTGGCCATTATTGCTACAGATTTATCCAGAGTACTCCACCATTTTACAGGGATTCCCCTATAATGGGCATGATTATATCGTTGTTTTTGTAGCCTTTTCTTTGTTCTTGGTGTTTAGTATCTATCAGTTTTTCGACCATAGGTTAAACCCTAAAAACGCTATGATTGCTCCTCTTCTAACCTGGTTTATAGTTTTGTTTTTATTGAATATATTTCTTAAAGGAGCAGCCTTTTTTATTATCCCCTTACTTTTTACGCTCTTTGCTTTTTTCTTAATGGTAAGGCTTCAAGTGCCGTCTTATCTTTTTCTTCTGATTTTGATACTGCCTTCCTTAAGCATTATAGCTCCATTTATTCAATTTTTCCCCGTGGGATTAGGTCTTAAAATGGGAGTGGTGAGTGCTGTTTTCACCGTTTTGTTATTTGGTAACTTATTGCCCATCTTTGGCTATTTTTCTATTAAAAAAGGGGTTGCCACTTTAGCTTTACTGGTGGCGATAGGTTTTTTTATAAAAGCGCATCTTGGGTCTGGTTTTTCTGAAACGCAGCCGCTTCCTAATAGCTTAGTCTATGCTTTAGACTCTAGTACCGATACAGCCCATTGGTTCACTTACGACGATGAGTTAGACTCGTGGACTTCCCCTTATTTTAAAGAAGCCAAGGACTTAACCGCTTCACTAGATTACCAGAGTAAATACAATTCGGCCTATACCAAATCGTCAATAGCAGACTTGAAAGCCATCCCTAGTTCTCAAATTCAAGTGGATACCTTAGAACCTTCAAGCCCAAGGTTTAAAAAATTCAGAATACAAGTAGATTTTCAACGAAATTTAAATAGAATTGTAGTGTCAGAAGCTACAAGAGCCAATTTTAAATCATTCACAGTTAATGGAGTCACCGCCGATTTTTATGAAGCAAATGATGAAGAAAGTGCCCATGTGCACACCAATCGGTTTCAGAAAAACATCATCGACTATTATGTAGTGAACCAAGTTCCATTGTCATTTGAATTTGAAGTGGACAAAACACAACCTGTTGAGTTTACCTTTAATGAAATCAGTTTTGATTTGTTGAGTCATCCTTTATTTTCAGTAAAAAAACGCCCTGTAGAAATGATCCCCAAACCATTTATCGTGAACGATGCTATTATAACCCAACAAAAATTGAATTTATAATGTCCACACAGATTTCTATTTTAGGATGTGGTTGGTTAGGAATACCATTGGCAAAATCCTTGATTGAAAAAGGATATACTATCAAAGGCTCTTCGACTTCTGAAGATAAATTAGAAGTGCTTAAGTCAGCAGGGATTCAGCCTTTCAAAATTGAATTGAAGGAGGAGAAAATCCTTGGCGATATCGCTAGCTTTCTTGAAGGTTCTGAAATTTTGATTATCGATATTCCACCAGGCTTAAGGCGAAATCCCAACTCCAATTATATCGCTAAGGTCAAGCCTTTGTTACAGGCTATTTCAGCTTCATCACTTTCAAAAGTTTTATACATCAGTTCTACCGGTGTTTTTGAAGATCATGAAAGTATTCCTGACTATAGCGAGCAGTATGTATTTAGCTCTTCAGAAATCAAGGCGAATCCCCTTGTAGAGGCAGAACAACTTATCCTGAATTTGAGCCCGGCCAAAGCTAGTGTGTTAAGATTTGGAGGTTTGGTGGGAGAAGGCAGGCATCCTATTCACTTTCTCGCAGGAAGAAAAGGCTTGCAAAATCCAGAAGGGCCAGTGAATTTGATTCATTTATCCAACTGTATTCGATTGATTTTAGAAGTGATAAGTCAAGATCAATTTGGAGAGATTTTTCATGGTGTAGAAATCATTCAACTTTCTAAGCAGGCTTATTATGCTAAAAAAGCTAAAGAGTATGATCTTGTTCCTCCAGAATTTGAATATACACAAACCACCAAAGGCAAAACTATACGAATGGATGGGACGTCAAAAACCCTTGGTATTGAATTAGAGAACAAGGTTTAAGGTATCGATTCAGGCTGAGGTAAAATCCAATCGTTATGAGAAAAATAGTTCCAAGTGATGGTCGTCAAATCTAATTTAGGATCTATAAGAAATTGAGGCTGTCTTCCATTAATACCCACTTTTATACGAGCGTATATTTCTATAGGAATTTCCTTTGCGGCATACTCTTCTTTAAGGTGTTGGGTAAATTGCCAAATCCCATCGGGTTTAATAAGTTGTCGTCTTTGCTTTTGAGTTAAATACTGCTCAAGTTCAACGTAATTGGTTTCGCCGGTGGTGAGGTTTTTTATCCTAAAGCTCGAGTAACCTGTTTTTGACCTTAGCATCATTCTCCAGCTCATTCTATGGCCTTCTTCGGTCCATAGAACCTCTCCTTTTATGAAATGATGACGTAGTGGCAAGAGCAGCTGGAGTATAAACCACACTGCAAAAAAAGTTTTGATTAATGGAGCTGATTTTGGAGAATCGTAGGCGTCTTTACTGTAAAATGGCTTGGATTTAAGAAACGTCTGTTGGATAT
This sequence comes from Psychroflexus gondwanensis ACAM 44, assembly GCF_000355905.1. GTDB lineage: Bacteria > Bacteroidota > Bacteroidia > Flavobacteriales > Flavobacteriaceae > Psychroflexus > Psychroflexus gondwanensis. The sequence goes on along the minus strand of NZ_APLF01000010.1, from coordinate 6,484 downwards.
ACTGCTTTGGGAAAAAGAATACCGTAAATGCCAGCGACATGTAGGGGAAAATTCCAATCTGAAACACGATGCTGTTGAAGAGATGGAAGAATACACTGATCCAGAACACAGTTACCCGTGTTCTCTTCCATAAGAGTAGAGGAACGACGAGTAAATCGAATAAAATGCCAAAATAAGTGATGCCCACATGCGTCCATTGGTGTTGGAGGAGGTCTCCAATGAGCCAATAATGTGCTCGACCTTTCATTAAAAGTTCTGGAAAAGTCCCGTCTAACCAGTCTGGATAAAATTTGGCCAGACTTGCATAGGTATACACAATCCAGACTTGAGCTATTAAAAATAGAACGACCCAGTTGGGCATTTTTATAGACCTCAGATTCGGATTTTTTCTAGCATCATAAGACAAGTAAGTATGTGCAGGAACAATACACATAAAGATAAGGAGAAGGATAAGAAGGTAATAGTGATTATTGTAGGAAGTTTTTTGCATTAAGTACACGCAAGTCCACAACACGGTATAGGCAATAACGCTCAATCTATATTTGACTCCAAGCATGATTAAGATGCCAAAGGACCCCATGAGTCCAAAGTAGATATACATTCCTGGTTCTGGAATAGGCTGCAAAAAATCGAATCCTATAAAGTTGAAGGTAAACTTAGGTTCGACTAAAGTTCTGCGAACCCAACCTGTAGCTATAGCTCCCCAAGCCTCCAAGGCAATAAGCAAACCAAAAATAATTCTAAACACGATGAGTGGAGAATTATCAACTTGCTTAAAGAGGAGTTTATTCATTATTGAAGACCTTTATGTAGTTTTTCGCAAAGACCTCATCGGCTCTCATGGCTTCAACTAAGGCGTCTAAACCATCGAATTTCACTTCACTTCGTATGCGTTTCAGCAATTGGATATGAAGGTGTTGCCCGTATAAATCCTTGTCCAAGTCAAAGAAATAGGTTTCTATGCTGCGGTTTTGTCCGCCAACGGTGGGATTGGTCCCTATATTCATCATACCAAAGTGCTTATCGCCGTTTATCACAGACGCGACCACATACACCCCTTCTTTGGGGATGAGTTTATAGGACTCTTCTATGTCCATATTGGCGGTGGGATATCCCATATTTTTTCCAAGGCCTTTACCTCTTACGATTTCTCCAGAGAGGAAAAAGGGGAGGGAAAGGTATTTATTGGCAGTCTCCAGATCGCCATCTTCCAAAGATCGGCGTATTTTGGTAGAGCTCACCGCTACATCTTCGATATCTTGTTTCGAGATTTCAAGAACTTCAAAATTGAACTCTTTACCAAATTCCTTAAGGTCTTCGATATTTGCGGTTCTATTTCTTCCAAAGTGATGATCGTAGCCAATCACTATTTTTTTGGCATTCAAGGATTTCACTAAAATCTCTTCGACATATTCTCGGGCAGATAACCTTGAAAAATCCATAGTAAAGGGATGCACGATGAGGTGTTCCAAGCCAGTTTCCTCCAAGATTAATTTTCGTTCCTCAATGGTATTGATCAATTTTAAGTCTTCGCTTTGTTGCAAGACCATCCTAGGATGAGGGTAGAAGGTGAGTAGGGCGGTTTGTAAGTGACCTTTTTCTGTAGAATCAATAAGGCGTTTTATGATCTTTCTGTGGCCCAAATGCACTCCGTCGAAGGTTCCAATGGTCACTACCGTTGGAATACTAGAATCGAATTCTGAAACATTATTGTAAATTTTCACGCGTATCTATTTTCCATTAAAGGCGTTCATAGTATTATGGATTCCTGCGGTTCCAAAAGATAAAATTAGCTCTGCAGAGGCGTCCAATCGTTCTTTGAGTTGGTTTTTTTCTTCGTCACTCCATTCGCTTAGGACATAATCAATTTGTCTTCCTTTGGAAAACTCATCACTTATTCCAAACCGGAATCGCGGGTATTGAGTAGTTTGGAGTATGCTTTGGATATGTTTAAGACCATTATGTCCACCGTCGCTTCCTTTTGCCTTGAGGCGAAAAATCCCAAAGTTGAGGTTCAGGTCATCGGTGACCACCATAAGGTTGTCTATGGCGATGTTTTCTTTATCGAGCCAATATCTTACGGCTTTACCACTCAGGTTCATAAATGTACTGGGTTTTATGAGAATAAACTTACGACCTTTAAAAGACACTTCGGCTTTATCCCCATAGCGATCTGGTTCAAAACTCACTTCTTTTTTTTCTGCCAAGGCATCCAGAATCTTAAAACCGATGTTGTGTCGGGTATTTTCATATTTTGGGCCAGGGTTACCTAGACCAACAATCAAAAATTTCTTCATAGGGTTTTCCTCTTCTTTTTTATCCTTGGTTAGAAGTCTGGCAAAAAAAGCTCTCATTCGATTTTTTGTAAAAATAAAAAAGCATCCTGAAAAAACAGGATGCTTTTAATAAATTATAAGCTTCAGATTTATTCTTTGCTATCTTCAGAAGAGTTTCCCTCTCCTTCAGCAGCATTTTCTTCACCTTCTGCTCCTTCTTCGTTTTCATCGTCTTCGTCTTCATCAACGCCGATAAGCGATACATTTCTAGAGGTTCTCACTTGACAAATTAATGTATTGTCTGGGTGCATGATTTTATAATCTTCACTTGCAACCGCCGTGACATACATTTTTTGTCCAATTTTAAGCGGAGTTACATCTGCTAAGATAAAATCTGGTAGGTTTTTTGCAAGACCTCTTACCATCATACGTCTTAAGTTAAATCTCAATACCCCACCATTTTTCACTCCTTTAGGAACACCTTCAGAATGAACAGGAATTTCCATAGTGATTTCCTGTCCTTCGTGGAATTCGTAGAAATCAATGTGCAGAATGTCATCTGTCACAGGGTGGAATTGAATATCTTGAAGTACAGCATTCGTATTGGTGCCATCTAGGGCAACTACTACGGTGTGTACATCTGGCGTGTAAATCAACTTATTGAAAGACACTTCTGACGCAGAAAAATGCACGATATTATCCCCCCCGTAAATAACGCAAGGGACCTCTCCAGCATTACGTAAGGCTTTCGTAGCTTTTTTGCCTACGCTTTCTCTTTTAGATCCATTGATCGTAATCGATTTCATAAAAATTAAATTAAATTAAACTACATTAAAAACTTACCGCTGATGGATTTGTTATAATGGACGGCTTTCATCACATCTGCAAACAAATCTGCACAGCTCAGTACTTTTATTTTTGGACTGTCTTTTTTCAACGGAATACTATCCGTGACAATCAATTCTTCTAATTTGGATTCTTCTAGCTTTTCATAAGCATTTCCAGACAATACAGGGTGTGAGCATACTGCTCTTACACTTTTAGCACCTCTTTCTATCATCAAATTGGCAGCATGGGTCAAAGTTCCTGCGGTATCTACCATATCATCGACTAGCACTACATTCTTACCAGTCACGTCACCAATCAATTCCATATGCAAAATCTTATTGGCTTTTGCCCGCTGTTTGTAACAGATAACGACATCACTTTCTAAAAATTTGGAATAGGCATAAGCTCTTTTAGATCCGCCCATATCGGGAGAAGCTATTGTAAGATCACTTAAGTTGAGGCTTCTGAGATAGGGTAAAAAGACAGTAGACGCATACAGGTGATCCACAGGTTTTTCAAAAAAGCCTTGGATCTGGTCTGCGTGAAGGTCCATAGTTATAATACGGGTTGCTCCAGCGGTTTCTAGCATTTTGGCCACCATTTTGGCAGCAATAGGAACTCTTGGCTTATCTTTTCTATCTTGGCGAGCCCAACCAAAATAGGGGAGGACTGCGGTAATGTGCCTTGCAGAAGAGCGCTTTGCAGCATCCAACATCAAGAGCATCTCCATCAAGTTGTCTGCGTTAGGATTGGTAGAGCCAATAATAAATACTCGAGAGCCTCTTACGCTTTCCTCGAATGAAGGCTGAAACTCTCCATCGCTAAAATGCATCGTATTGATATTCCCTAATGGAATACCATAGGATTCTGCGATGGATTTTGCTAGAGTTTCGCTTTGTGAACAAGCGAAAATTTTTGCTACTTTTTCTACGTCTGCCATAACTAATTGACCTTTTGGAGGATATCCGATTTTATGGATTGCAAATTTAGATAAATAATTGAAGTTGGGGATAAATAACAGCACTATTTTCGATGAGAAAAGAAATATTTTCATATTTTTACCATTCCAATTGCCTAGGTGGCGGAATTGGTAGACGCGCTGGATTCAAAACCCAGTATCTTACGATGTGCGGGTTCGATTCCCGCCCTAGGTACAAAGCCTTCCTTTATTGGAAGGCTTTTTTGTTTTAAGTACTTTCTGTTTCTTTCTTTATTTTGAATTTACTCTAGTTTGCTTTCATTTCTTTAGATACATTTCTTAAAGTTTTTTCTCAACTTTATTATCCAAAGCGATAGAGATTTATATCTTGAAGAAGCTTGAATTGAGATGAGTAGCTTAAAAGTTCTGAGGATTTATTTACATACTTTAAAGCACCATCTAATCCTAAAGTCTTTAATCTAACGTTCTTCAAAGATCTCAAACCCATCAAAAGAGACTTAACAAATCGACAAAGCTTAGGCTCCTTTTTTGCTGATTTATACTGAAGAATGTGTGGATAGAAAAGAAGCTAGGAGAAGAGAAAAGTATTGGAAAGGAGGAAGTGGCAAAAGAAAATTGAAATTACTAAAGTCAAAATTCATGTAAGTGGTCCGACCTGCCTTCCAAGGCACGTAAGCTTGTTCTCGCTCAGGGACATTACAAACTATCTACTTTAAGAGTTTTTTTGATTCTGACTTATGCATTTAAACTTCTTTAATCTATCCTAGAGGTTGGCGGGAGTTTTTTTTCTTGATTGCTGAGAAACTAGCTAAGCGTTCTAAAGTATTTATTTTCTCATATACTCTTGCCATTGTACAATAAGGTATTTGTCCTTCCCTGACTTTTTAAGGTCTAAAAATCCATAATCGTAAACGAAAAGATAGATATCTCCTTTGCTATTTTTCCAGTAGTGCGTGAAAAAATTAGGATCAAACCCATCGTTGATAAGCAATTCTTTCCGCACAGTAGTAAATCCCCTAAAATTATATGTTTTTAAAACTTTCCGATTCGTTTTCAATCGTCGGTCTACTTCCAAATAGAAGGCTTCTTTTTCCTGCCGAGTTTCGTACTGGTGAATCGACTTGCATTTTGTAGAGCAAAACTTCTTATCTGATCTTCCTTTGAGGGGAGATTCACAAACTGGACAGATTTTATGATCAATCATTGTTAAACGTATATTATACGGCTAATATACTTTTTATTAGTTAAAACTAATGTAGTATTGAATTATGAATATGCTCAAGAACATTACTCTCTATCATTTGATGATCAACAATAAAAAAATGATAGGCATCAAGTTTACACCCGATAAGGTTTTACAGGCGCTTATAAAAAGTCTGGATAATCCTAAATGGAGTGCGCATTATAATATGGCCTATGTTTTAAATACCAAAAACAACCTGTCTACTATTTACACTACTTTCAAAGGAGTCGCTTGGATTAATTATAATCGATTTCTGACCAATAGACCTATTCATACGACTAATGAAGAGGTAGATATTGACTGGTACAGAAGGCGAAAAGTCACAGAACAGCACCGTCGTTGTCCAGAAGAATACTTATTAAAACTAGAGCTTAAACGCTATGCAAATAGCACGATACGCACTTATGTTCATTTTTTTGAACACTTCATAAACCAGTATCCAGATATAGATTTGCACGCCATTAATGAAAGCCATATACGGGGGTATCTACAACTGCTTATTCGCCAGCATAAGTCCAACTCTTGCATTAATCAAGCCATCAACGCCATCAAATTTTATTATGAAGTTGTATTGGGTATGCCCAATCGGTTTTATGAGGTAGAAAGACCCAGAAAAGAGTTCAAGCTACCTATTATAATTTCCAAGGAAGATGTTTTGGCCCTTATCGCCCAAACCAATAACCTTAAACACAGGTGTATTGTTGAACTGCTCTACGGCTCTGGTTTACGCCGAAGCGAATTGATCAATTTAAAAATTGAAGATATAGATAGTAAACGTATGCTTGTACGGATAAAACAAGGTAAAGGGAATAAGGATAGGCTTACCTTATTATCACAAAATGCATTGTTAGATTTACGCTGCTATTATAAAGATTGGAAACCGAAAAAGTATCTGTTTGAAGGGCAGAAAGGCGGTAAATATAGTGGTCAAGCTGTTGTTAACGTAGTAAAGAAAGCGGCTTTTAAAGCTAATATTAAAATTACAGTAACGCCACATATGCTGAGGCATAGTTTTGCTACGCATCTATTAGAAGCAGGGGTTGACTTAAGACAAATACAGGTACTATTAGGGCATCAATCGACTAAAACGACAGAAATTTACACTCATGTGGCAACAAATACTTTTAAAACAATAAAAAATCCCTTAGATTAGTGCTTTGATAAAATGGATATAACACAACTTGTTGTCTTATCCGT